>NZ_CP036269.1:1664939-2322379 GCF_007744675.1 Gimesia alba | reverse complement strand
CAAGCCAATCGCTGGTGCGTTGATTTTCCGTTGTATTTCAAAGACCGCGGTGCCGCAATCGCATTCGCCAAGGACAATGGTGTGAACTTCATTTTTCACATTGCTTCCAGCAGTATCGAGATAATGTAATCTCGTAGGAAGAGGATATAGCCCAATCACGAATGCAAGGTAGGATGCTGGCAAATTGATTGGTGCAACCAGTCTCTCCATGAACCCTATCTACGGTTTTTAAAAAAGGGCGGCAAATTATTATAGTTTGCCGCCCTACTCTCTTTACTTTTCTTCAGAACTCAATTTTTGCGAAGAACTCCCCTCTTTAGTTGCTGAGGATGATTGAGTGGACTCTTGCTGTTGTCCCTGGCCCTTCTGATCAGTCCTGGCTGAATTCTTGTGATCGTGTGATTTACCATTTGTCATAATCTCTTCTCCTTCTGGACATTTTGAGCAGAAAACCTGCTCAGAAATTTCGAAAGTGACCATCACTTTCGATGAATTCTCCAGACACACGAGGCAGAACAGATGGCGATTCCGCGGAACGGGAACGCACAAAAAAAGGAGCGCCGTACCACGGTCGCTCACGACACCCTCGCCAAAGGGCACACGAAACAACACATGGCCGACGCCCCATACGGGGCGCGGCTTCAAGTGCTGCTTTCGTGTTCAAGGGCAATAGCCCAGGTTGGCGATTTGTCGTGAAGCAGTTCTTGACGCTCGCGCGTCAATTCAAATTGGAATTGTGGTGTTTCTCACCACTAAATCATATCAATCATCTCCTTCGGATGTGAAATTGTTTCTCTTTGTAGTTTTAGTGTATGCAGAATGAGTTCAATATTCAATCTCTGTTTCATTCAATCGTATCCGGCAGGACATCCGTAACAGAATTACTTGAACTACTTTCTTTGAGCAGTAGATTGCCCTGTGAATAATATTTGCGGAGATTGTCTCGTGATCCCTGCCAAAACAACCATTCCAGAAAAAGGAATCCAATTATTTCCCAAAGTGAAACAGACCTATGGGAAAATAAATAAGACACAAAAAGAATGGCAAACGAGATCATCATGTTACTGTGAAACTTGTAATAGTTGTAATGTGTCAAAACCAGATATTGATAGGCAGAAAGCTTTTCCTGAAATCGACCAAAGTTCTGCTTCGGTTCTGGAATACCGGTTCGATGGTGAATTCTGTCAAAAACCATCCACCGAAAAGTCGAAATCGTGAGCCCTGCTGCTAAAGAGAATACAGTGACATATAAAAATCCCCCCACTGTCGAATTGTGGTCAGGTGATGCCCAAATCCAAACACGAACGGTCTCTGAAAGGAAACTGATGCCGATCATCGCGATAAATCCCGGCAAAATATAGGAAATGAGGATGCCAAAGTTACTGGAGTTGGGATCTCGCATTTAGGATCAGCATGCCAGATATTGACTCATCGCGCAAGTAATTCATTTTCGTGACTTTTACGAGCGAGTGAACGACTTGCTCGCTACCAAACGTCCTGAGATGATAGACTGCGAGCAGACAGTCGAGGCGGTTGGCAAAACAAGTCAATCTGTGGGAAGGAAATTTATAATAGAATGCTGATATTTCCTTAGACAGGAGACAGCTTAAAACAATTTTCTCTGTGTTTTGGCGTTGTCCTGTTCAGACACTGATCGAGTGCTTGGCGGTTCTTCTTTCTCGATTTGATCTGTGTCTTTTTCAGAATTCACATTGTCCATACGCTGTTCCAGAAGGAATAACCACTGTGGAACTTCAATGATATTGGAGGGTATTTGCTTTTTCTGGTTCGTTTTCAGTGGGACCGCCTCATGAGCGAATAAATCCTGTGCTGCTTGTCGTGTCGTGTCAGAGACAAAGGGTATCGGTGCCTCTTCAAGTGGAATTTCACGGATCACACCGCGACGTCTGCCATTGGGAGATTCGTGGTAGAAACTGCCAATCCGGTAGGCGAACTTCGATTCCAGTGTCAATGAATTCCCACAAACAACATAACCATACTTGCCTCGTAAGCCGAGATTCAGTGCTGTGATCCGCACACACCTCGCATCAAGATCCTGCCCGACTAATTCCGCTTTGGGATTGACCTCCCCCGCTTTCAGGAGCATCCGCCCAGTCCCGCAGCAGGGATCGTTGATTGTAGTTGTATGTCCCTGGTTCATTTTTTCTTCGGTATTGACGGTCAATTCCGCAAGAAGTTCTGAAACGGATTCCGGAGTCATAAACTGCCCCTTCTCCCCATACGAAATGGCCTCCTCAAATAAATCACCCAGTAAATCTTGATCCTGCTCCGACATGCCCTCGATCAACTGCGCGAGGAACTTCGGAAACAGATCAACGCCCCGTTTTCCCTGTGCCCCCTCTAAATGGTCTTTGATTGTCTCAAAATAGGAAGGTTCCATTGTTTCGGCGGCCAGAGCGGCAACACACGCCTGTAATAAGTCTTCGAAAGCCTTTCCACGACTAACGCCCGATCTCTGAGAAACGCTTTCCACCGTATTGAATAGCTGCCGGGTATGGGAATAAATGAATTGCTCTTTGGCCATGGCCGCGTAGCCTGCCTGAGACTGAAATCTGAGGCAAGAACTTTCGCAGCGAAGTGGCAGCTACTTGATTTTGTCTAATTCATCACGCTGAAGTGAAAGACGGGCTGCATGGCGAACGGTAAGCACAAACACGATTTGCTCCCGAATGGTAAAGACAATCCGAAACGGGCCGTAAAGAGCCTGGCGGATTTCTACTTTGACAAACTCATTTTCGGGAGCCAAACCACAGGCTTCCGGAAAGGTTTCGAAGCCAGTCAGTTTTTGCTCAAGACCGGCTTTCCAGGCTTTCGGATCTGCCGGTCCATGCTTACGGATATAAGCGTAGGCACTTTTAATATCCGACTCTGCCCGACGTGAGAGTTCTACTTGAAATGTCATGCGTCGTCGAGTTCGGACAGGACATCACGGAACGGACGGGTTCGCCCTGCATCAACGTCAGCCAGCCCTTCGTCTAATGCTTTGAGGGAAGCCGCCAACTCCTCATCCGTACCAACCCCCAGCATGTCGCGATAGATCTCAATCGACATGAGGATGTACTTTCGCCCTTCTTCATCCACTTCCACCAGCCCGTGGTGTTCGTCGAGGGCATTCCGCTGTTCTTTGGTGAGTCGTGGTTTTAACATGCTCTTAGTATAGCAGTATGGATGGTGTCTTGTCATCCAGAAAATGAGGCTTCATTTCAGATTCACCTTTCGGAGATCTACCGAAAAACCACTACTAAATCAGTCGCCACCAGAGTCCATTTCTGCCATTCTTCCAGCGTCCCTGGGCATGTTTCCGCATCCAGCAGTTAGTATCATAAGGTTCCATATTCAAGAAGTAGGCAAGGTCCAGATAATACACCTCTACTCCCTTGGCGGCGGTGAGGAAATCGAGAATCAATTGATTTCGGGCTTCGATTTCGGCGTTGGTTAAAGAGGCTGCCATCAGCATTGCAGACTGCCATCGAAATGAAAACCTGTCAAATCAAAGTGAAAGACCGCTGAATTACCGCTTGTACAGAATTGACTGATTGAGCATATCGACGGCGTGATTGTTCCCTCACGAATTCGGAACGGTCAACATTGTTCGTTTCTGGTTTGATGGTCTCCATGGTAAATGCAGGGCGGGACATGCCATCAATCATCAAACGAATACAGGCCCGGTATTTAGGCAAGGCGATCAAGTCGGCTGCGTTGACAGGACCGGTCAGTTGTTCTGCCAGGATGTCCGCGTCATTAGGGCCTACGGCGAACACCAGCATACTCCCCACATTCCCAAACACTGCCTGCAGAGTCTGTTGATCCACCTGATCCAGAAACTGGGTCGCCAGACAGAGACCAAGTTTGTACTTGCGGGCTTCTGAGAGAAATACGGAAAAGCTCGATGTCGCGATGTGCTGAAATTCATCACAATACAGGTAAAACGGCCTGCGATCCTGTTCTGAAATCGCAGCACGCGTCATAGTCGCCAGTTGCAGTTGAGTCACGAATAAAGAGCCAAGAAATGAAGACGTTCGTTCCCCCAGTTTGCCCTTGGAAAGATTGATAATGATGATCTTTCCTTCATCCATCGCCTTTCGGAAATCAATTCTGCTCTTTGGCTGCGAGACCATATTACGGATCACCGAATTCGTCAGTAATTGCCGCAGCTTATTCTCGACCGAGGCAAACGGGTCCTCCCCTTTCAGAGAACGCAGTTTGGGAAACGTGGTCATCCACCAGTTCCGGACCACCGGGTCTGTCACCCTGGCAAGTGTTTCCCGGCGAAACGTATCATCGACGGCAAACATCCGCAGCATATCGAGAATCGTACAGTCCCCTGCCAGCATCAAAGCCAGAACGGTGTTCCACAGAATATCCTCAAGACGGGGCGTATGCGTCCCCGTTCCGAAAACTTTTCGAAACGTGCTCACCACTCCATCACAGGCGACATCCACCATTGGCGGGGGGACATCCAGCGGATTGATACTGACGGGAAATGCCAGATCACTCGGGACAATCAGGATGACATCGTTCGTCCGCTGACTCGGTACGGCTGCAAGGACCGCATCGGCCAGATCCCCGTGTGGATCCACGATGGCCAACCCTTCTCCTGAATTCATGTCGGAAAGAATGGCATTCTGCAGGACCGTCGATTTCCCATTCCCGGTTTTCCCGACGATAAACAGATGGCGAAACCGGTCTTCTGTGCGAATTCCGAATCGTTCATGCTGATCCTGAAAGGCCACTTTTCCCAGTTCACAAATTCTGGAACCCAAAGATTCCCTTTTCTTGAGGGGTAATTCTACAGGCGGTTCCAGCCGCCGGGAATGTGTCGCCATGCGGGAAACATCGCGTACCGAACTGGTGGGCAGATGCCACATGGTTGCCAGCTCTTCATCAGACAGCAGAAAGCCCGGTTGCTTTAAACCAGTCTCGGACTGTCTGATTTTCGCAGGCTGAAACGCACCGAACCGGGGTTCCGTGAATTTGTTCAACACAGCCGCCAGTTCGTGCAGTTTATTGATTGCAGCCTGCTGCTGGTTCAGAGGTGCTTGAGCAATTAACTTCAATTGGACTTCAAACAGATGCTGCCCCAGTTTGACGGACGCGGCCTGCAAATCTTTTTCACTGTCGTGCATCCGGGACGAAGTCTTGCTCAGTTCATCATCGAAACTGAATCGTGAATCTTCAGATCGCACTATCATGCGAACAAGCATGGCTGCACAAACTCGCTGCCAGCGTTGGGGACTGCTGGCATACAATGCATATTGACGGGCCAGCGAACGATGGCTCCGAAAAAAAGGAGTCGCTAAACGTTCCAGGACCGACTGTACCTGCCTGCATCGTCGCGGAAGGGCAGGAATCACTTCAAGTTCAATTCTTGCCCGGAGATCAGAGTCCCCCGCTGCCACGGCCTGCAAGATGCCACCGATGGGGTCATCCACTTCGTTATGAATCCCATCTTCAAACTGCTGGTATCGTAAAATCGGAAAGAGATCGGGACGTAAATGGAGTGACATGACCCAGGTCTGAAACCCGACGGGACAATCCAGAGCATCCTCTTCCAGCAGTTCAATGGAACAATCCGGATATTTGGCGTGAAACTGACTTTGAATCAGGCGATACAAAAGCCCCGGAAATCGACAAAATAAGCCGACCTGTCCGGCGTATTGTCCCATGATAAAAGAAACAGGCTGCTTTCGTGACGTCGCATGATGAATGGTGGCCAGAATCGACCGCATGTGCCGTGGTCCCCGTTCGTTGGTGGGTGTATCACTGATCGAAATCAACATGTTGGACGATAGTCTACAGCATCAAAACTGAGTTGGCTTTATCAAACAAATAAGACTTTTCAAGGACAATGATTTCTTGACCCTTTCAGAAAAATAATCGCTTCACGACTACAAAGGACCCGCGTCAGAAGTTGCATGTTTCATCGGCGGGCTTTGCCTCGTTGTGGCTTGCAATCTGCTCGGGGGTGGCTGACCAGTCCGAGCAGGAGTGGCGAGTTTGATAAAAACTCAGCACCATCGGAGCAACGAGCCTGCCAACAGGAGCCACACGTTATCACAGTGCCTTCGGTCTTTCCAGAAGTGCTGAAGAATCCTGAAACTGCCGTGACTGTGATCGCAACAGAGAAATATTCCTATTCTGAGGCGAATGAAAGCAGGGACGAAAAAAGGCATCAGGATGTGCCAGATAGTCATCCAGTAACACCACATAAAACGGCGCTAAGGATTGTTCAGATATTTTGTATTGACTGGCAGCATCAACAATATGCCGTAACCGATCTGGTGAACCGGTAATCGCAAAGAGCACACGGTACGGTTGAGGCATGACGACCATATCGACCAGATAGCGTCCCATTTTACTCGAAATACTGTCGGCACTTTTATATGACAGCACCGATTCAGTGCTGTTATCCAGTTCCACACAATAAGAGAACTGCGTTCCATTCGGTAATGCGAGGGTAAAACGAGTATCCGGCCAGAGCGGACGTTCTCCGCAATCAATGCGAAACGTGTTTTCCGGATGAAAATCAATGACTTTGATTCCCCGATGATGAGCGGCGACATATGTCTGCACGATGAACTGTGACAATGCTCGTTGATGTCGATGCCGTCCGGGGCTGATTTCTTGAAAGAAGCGTTTCGTGGGTGGCTCGATCTGATCGTCCTGCATCACCGTACGATAACCGGCCAACGTCAGTTTGTAATACAGGCGGGCACCACCTGGGCCAGTCGTGGCATAGCGCCACGAATGCAACTGGCCTGCGGCGGTCAGGTCTTTCATGCGTTCCTGCACCCGCCGCAAACTCTGGAAAGGTTGTGACCAGGTCTGACTCAGTTTGAGGATCTCTTCCGCAGTCAAAGGGCAACGAGCTAGGGCAACCAGGATGTCATCATCGCGTGACGTTTTTTGCCAACGTAGTTTCGTGATTGATTTGGTTGTCATACGTTGGCGACAAGTGTAACATCTTCTCTCTCACTTTGCTGACACTCTCACTTGCATGGCACAAAGAAATCGTGGCTACATTGACGTTGATTCGTTGCAGCAGGAACTGATTGCCGGCGGTGAAATCGTCGAACGCATCGCCAGCTTCTACAACGTTTCCTTACCAGCACTGCATCAAACACAGAATGAAACCCGGATGGCATGTATTTTCGCCTGCGGAAAAGAACAGGAAACCGGTGACCGTGCTCTCTCGATCAAAGCCAAACAGGACGGAGCCGTGTTTCGTTGTTTTCAGTATGGCTGCACAGTCCGGGGAAACCTGCTCAACCTGATGTATCTGATGAAGCACAACTCAGAACCAGCAGATGGAAAACTGAAAGGTCGGGAATTCAAGGAAATCGCTTCTGACCTGCAAGCACTTGTAGCAGGGCGGACACCAGAACCAAAAGCAGAAACACCATCAACACGCCAATCCCCAGCAACGGAATCGATGGATGATGAATCCCCTCTCCTCAACATCCCCTTGAAAGATTCTGAGAATGAACGGGCACGCGAACTGGTCAATCTCGATGAACAGTTTATAACTGATGTTGCGGATATGTCTCCCCAAGCAGCCGCCTATGTGCGAAAGCGTCCCTTTATGACTTCCGAGTTCATGGAAAAGTTCCGCTGTGGTTATTTACCAAGCAATGCCAAGGGGCTGCTGCGCGGCCATTTCGTCTATGGATATCCTGATGCAGACGGAAAAGTTCTGACCTGGTTCGGTCGCAATCTGAACTACGAAGACCAACACAAAAAATGGCAACTCTCTGGTGACAGTTCCAAAGAGCCGCAGAAATTCAAATTCGTCAAAGGTTTTCATAGAGGGCAAGAACTCTTTGGCGAACCTCAATTCCGCGAACTGGCCACCCCGGAACAACTCCAGCAAATTGGCATCATTCTCGTCGAAGGACCGAACGATGTAATCAACCTGCACACGCTCGGCATTCCGGCTTTGGCAGTCTGCAGCAACACCGTCACTGAAACACAGACTGACAAGTTAGCATCCATGGCGAACAGTATTCCCGGTGGACATGTTTCGGTCATGCTTGACCTTGACCGAGAAGGCGAAAATGGTTCGAAACAAACCATACTGGAGTTGGCAAAGCGGTGTTGTGTGCGTCTTGCTTGGACAACCAATCTTTTAGATGGTCAATTTCGTAATCGACAACCGGAGTCTGTGACTGCTGAAGATTGGGATACAATGTTACTTCCGGCTCTCATGCATATATCGTAAACATCCACTCGCACGGCAATCCCGTATTTTGTTTTCGCTGATGGCAATTCAATACAAGGTGTAAGAAAGTTATGCTACGAAAAGATGTTACGCTGAGAAATGTGCTAAAACGAACGCCAAATTAAGTACGCTTCAGCCCACGATCTGAGGATGCCTTGTGGTGAACGGCATTAGAAATGCTTGCGTCCCACCATTGGTAATCTGTCGGGTAATGCGGCATTCATCTTGGGAAACCACGCGTAAACACTATGCTCCAGGTGATGTCCCAAAAGATGCAGATACCTTGAATAGATATTTAAATTAAATAATTATGGGGATATGTTTTGAATTACTTTGATCGAACATAAGCAAAGAGATTACAATTCTATTAAACCACAAAGCCCACTGGACTACAGGGCACCCGTGTGGGAAGCGAAGTTGTTCATACAACAGAACACAAAGTCATTTGACCGTTGACATTGGCGATCATATTAATTCACGTCTATAGAAATCTCTCAAGTAATATTGGGTAGCATTTATAGATAAGGAGAGGAGCACAGGAAATGGTTACATCCTCAAGTCAACAACAGAATGAATTAAGTACAGATCAGCCAGATCAAGTCCGTAAGCCTCTCAAGCAGAAGGTATTCCGATTACTCAGTCTTTTAGCAATGTGGTATTTCTGTGCATTGGTTATTGGGGACGGCAACTTCTTTATTGGGGTCAAGCGAAAGCCAGGATTCAGTAGCCCTGTTGTGAGGTTGAGTCGTAGCACGAATATTTTTAGTGCTGCAGCAAATTCGGGAAGAATTGCTGGGCAATTCAGATTTATCCTGATTGGATTCGATAGTCGCGGCGCGAAAATTTTCTATCCAACAGCTCCTCTTTGGGATAATAATAGCCGATTGAGAAATGACTAATTGAAAATTTATTATGAGGACTTTCTCACACTCTTCAATTAGTGATGAAATTCTTGACTTCAAATAGGGCTGATTTACCTTAAGCAAGAAGTTTTGTTATCCAAAACTAGTCTAGTGAGCTAATTTAAATAGGAATTGGTCAGTGGCTAATTCTAAGCATTATTATGCCTCATTACACTATTGTCGATTTGATTCCAGAGATGTCAAATTGAATACATTCTGATGGTTTTCCAATACTAAGAAGTCCTCCTGTAAAAATAATCGCTCCAATCGTAAAAAACCTATTTATTGTTATACCTTCTGCTTGTGGAAAAAATGGTAGAATTTCTCAAAATAGTTGTTTCAATCGGCGTTGATTTTGCTGACAAGTAATCTATTAGTCAGGCCGATTTTTAGTTTACGACCTGGGAACTTTATTCACTTGATAATTTGGAGGGTATCATGACGGGCCAGATACAAATTCGTCCTATTACTCTGAATCATTTACTGATCACCTTGGTAGTCATACTGGCCACCTCAACTCAAGCCTTGGCCCAGAAACGTCAATCGGTTGGCAGTTGGTTAAGACAGCGGGTTGATCACGTTCATAACCGGCTTGAAAATAGCCCTAAGGCTCGTCAAAAGATTAACCGTGGGATTGATCGGTTTGCTGATAATGTCATTGACTTTGCAACACCTCAATCTGATAAACAAACTCGGCGAGCTCAAAGGGATGCCGTACATATGGTCCTTAATCCTAGTCGCAGTGAAAAGGATCGCCGATTCAATAGCTTAATTCAAAATGTAACTGGAGCCGATCGTACGATAGTAAGTTCTTCTCGTAACCGAGGACATCGGACTATCAATTCATACAACTCGAAGAGGGGAAGCATCTCTTACACGAGATCTCCTAGCAATATGCTAATAGATTCGAAGTCTCAACATTCTTCGAAAGCGCAAGGCATTGCTAAACATTATGCCACAGTAGGAATCACTATGATTCAGGGGGCACACCAGAAGGTGGCTTCCTTTTGGGCTCGTACAGCAAATCTTTCAATGGCTGAGAGCAAAGTAATTGCTGCAGGAATACTCGGGTTTCTTGGTCTTTTCTTACTTATCTTACTTAGCAAATTTTTCAGAGCAGTGTTCAGGCCCAAAAAGCTTCTCGAAGAAAAGTGAATTTGTTGATTAGTGATAGTTTTAATAAAATAGCCCTCTGAATTGTACCTAGGTACGACTCAGGGGGCCATTTCACGTAGTTAATCATGCTAGGTCTCACATGCAGGATACTGTCATTTTATCCAGAATCTATGTGTGACATGAAGCCCTTGAAGCATCATATCAGGACTTAAATCGGTCATTTTGCACGTATTTGTTCCATATCAGCTTCATCTTTAAACAAGTCCATATAGTGTCAATTGATAGTAGGCAGAAATCCTGATAGATTTAGACAGAATCAAATTCTATCTATCAATAATTAGCCAGTAACACCGCACTGGAGAGCACTCATGCGACTCATCGCTTTGCATGCATCTATCGCGTTGCTCGTCGCCGCAACCGGCTGCAACAATCAACCGCAGCCCGCGACAAACACAACGCCACCCGCAGATACGACACGCAATGATGATTCTGGTGTCGAACATCCACAATCAGTCACCGAACCGCAAACGCTTGCCGATTACGTGTTTCTTAAATCGGAATTGCCCGACGAGTTCAAGCCGAATATCGACCAGAAATTTCTTGACTCGCTCAAGATGAAGGATTCTCCCGGAACTGTGGGCGACAAGTCCATGCTGAAAAGTCTCGGTGCAACTGATGCTTTTGCAGCGTCATATGGTCACTTCAATTCGTGCTCCATCGCATTACTCGTTATGCAAATGGAGTCTTTCGACAAAATAGAGGCGATTACCCCCAAGCTGTCGTCGCGTCCTCCGTCGTTCGTCGAAATGAACACAGACGCTTTTAAACCTACAATCATCTACATCCTGAAGCGGAATAACGTTGCAGTAATGCTCTCGTTGAACCTGCCTCAGCGATCGGCACAGGAATTACTCGGCGAACACCGCAAAACATTTATGTCGCTTCTCGGAAATTACATCGAACGTCTTCAACTAACCCCGGTATGGAAATCACCCTTTCTTCGAACAATTGAAGACATCGATGCCATAGCGGAATGGCCACTACCGAACGCGATCTACTCCATTAAGGGCGACGTGGTCGAATTCAATGTCAACGCCAAACGTCATCCTCAGTTTCAGCGATTCACTGACAGCGTCTTTGGCAACCACGATTCCGGACTACGAAGCACTATCAATGTTGGTGATTCTGTTCCGGAGTTTACCGTCGTATTCGCTGGCTCGGTGACTAAGCACCCATTTGAACGTATCCGTCAGGCAAGCGCATTCGGCAGCGATGCGTACGTTGTGTTCCGCACAGAAGTACCAAATACGTTTCCCACCACCCTCCAAGGCTGGTCGCGTTTAACACGCGACGAAAAGGCTGACATAGTGCACTGGAAGTCGAACCCGATCGCTGGTGCTTACAGCCTTAGCGGATCCGTAATTCTCGTCGCCGATCGTGCATTTGTCGAACGCGCTCCGAACCTTCAAGTGCGTTGTGGGCCATCCGAGATCAACAAAGACTATCGGGTGCGGGCAATCCCATTTCTGGAACCTACCAGTGTGCCCGGCATATATGCTACTCCCATCAACATGGAACATCTACCTTGTCGCCGTGCGCGCGCCGGAGTCCGCGGCAAGGATGACGAAATCAGCGAAGTTGATGTTGCCGTTCACATATTTGGCCAAGATCCGGAAAATACTGATGAGCTTGTAGAAGGGCTTCTGATTACATTTGTGAAGTAAAACACACTGGCTAACAAATCGCTCAACCGGAGTGGCGGATGGGCGCGTGTTCTGGAGTCCAAGTCGCTGACCGCCGCCCGGTTAGCTCAGGCGTTATGTTTGTCCGGTCGCCAAAACTGACTGTAATTGACGTCAACTCCTACATGCAGAAGTTGGACAAAATTCAGCGGCGAAGCAGAATCTCCCAACTCGCATCGGTGTTAAAGACCAAAGTAGAAAGTTGGCGAGTCGCCGTCCCAGAAACTCGTCGGGAGCCTGATTTGAATTCTCGGACATACTGAATATCCACCGTTTTCGCTTGCGCGGTCATTGTGTCCGAAGCCGGTAGGCTTTGAGTTTATCCCGCTTCGCGGCCGTCCCCTGCCCAGGGAGCCGTGCGTGACCCACGAGGGGCGACCAGAGGGAGACGCGAGGCCGAGAGTGGAGCCATTGCGTCCCTGGAATGTGTCGGAAGTCTCGGCCTCGCGGGTTCCCGCCCGCGAGTGGTGTCACCTGTTAAGAGGTGTTTCTTGGCTTTGTCAAGACCCCATTGGTCGATTTCCAATCGCCAACGGAAGGGTTTCGCTCCCGCACTTCCCTGCGGGGGTAAACGCGGGGTGTTTTGCGATGTTAGTTGCGGGATTATTGTGCGATCAAATGAAAACCATTCTTCATTTCTTTGTCACCCGATTCCAACTGAACTGAGAGAACGTCCAGACATTGACTCAAACGAAACTCTTTATTCTTGTTGAATCGATCCCGGAAAAATTCGCTGTTGAGTTGTTCTATTGCTGTTTGCTCGATTCTTGTTTGTTCATCGAATGTCAGTTCATGCCAGATGGGCCATAGTTGCTCTCTGCGACGTTTTTTCTCCTGCTTGGCTTCTGATACCAGCTCCTCTTCAATCTCAGCCTCTACAGTTTCTGAATGAGTGTTCTGGAGATACTGGTATTTTTTTTCCTTAATGAGAAGGGAATCTGGTTTCAACCAATTTCCTTCAATGGCTCGTCGTAGCATGCCGAGTGAATTGCGATCTGGGTTTCGATGGGGTAACCATTCAATCTGTTGTTTGATCTCATCCAGTCCCCTACTCCCTGACAATTCCAATGCAATATCCTCGTCAAATCCTGCGTGTTGCAGTAACTGAAACGAATCCAAATTTTCAACAGCAACAACAGCAACAACAGGTAGATCGGTTTGTTGTTTGTTAGTGTTATTTTCTTGTGGCTTTTCTTCAGTCTGGTTTTTGAACCGTTCACCTCACCATTGGCTTGCTCATGCCAACGAATGGCATAGGTAGAGGGACGTCGTTTAATGTGACTTGGATCAATGCCCCCTTTCTGGACACAGTGAACATAGCCCGTTTCGATTGCATGCTGAATGGCTGCACTGAGAGTGGATCGATCACTCAGATTCACGTACTTCTGAATGTAACTGTACGACAACGGAGCGATTTGACGTCGTCCCCCAAACTGGTTCTGATAGCCCACTGTATGACGCAACACTGTCCCGACCACCTTCACCACAGAAAGAGCCTCGTGCTTCACAATCAAATCGAAAAAACTGTTTGGAATTGGTGTGCGATATCCTTCACCAGCAAAGAACCCGTTGAATTTTTCAAAATTCTTATGATACTGAGTGTCGGTATCCCAGCGGAGTGCATAACAAGCCGTTTCTGATGACTGATTATTTCCGTTTGCCTTCCCTTGTTGGATACAAATGATAAATCCACCTGCAACCGCTTCATCTAATGCTTTGCGAATTGCTCCCCTGCTAATTCCTGCTTCATTGATGAGGTCTCGATACGAGACGCTGATATCCTGTTCGATGGGACTCCCCTCTGTATCGAGCCAACCGAGTGTTTTTCGCAACAGATAAGCTACCAGTCGAACCGTTCCCCGTGAATGATGGGGCAGGCATACTTCAAAGAATTGATTGGGACAGTAGAGATAATTTGCCGTTAGATGTTCGAAACCGTCGAATCTCATTTGCGTGATAAGAAATGATTTAAGGTTGGTGTCTCGTACCATTTGTGCTGCTTGGGTTTGGTCTTAGCAACCCCCTTTGTTTTCGGAGTAGTTCTCCTTTTCGACTTCGTGGCAGCTATTGATTTCTTCTTAACATTTCTCTTACTCCCCTGTTTCGAAGAAGGCTTGTTTGTCTTCTTCGGTTCTTCAACAACGACAGCTTCCATTGTCGCGTCATTTTCAAGATCAATAATTGGATTCTGTTCAGTTGGTGTCTCAGTTTTTGGGAAATCATCACCTGGTGAGACTCTCTGGGAACCAAGTAGACTGACATCTGCAAACTTCCCCATCACTTGATGTACCTCTTTGAGAAGTTCTTTCGTGTCGGTGTGATCTTCCTTCAACGTGTCGAACATGTCTTTGAACATTTTGATCTGTTCCATGAACGCTTGCTTATCCTGCTGATGTTCATTAGATCGTCGATCATTCTCCTGCTCCAGTCGAGTGATTTGTGATTTCAAAGTGGAGACCAGTTCGTTGTCTGTTAATGCAGGTGAAGGTTTTGATTCTTCTGCCCTTTGAGATTCTTTCTCAGATTGTTTTTTCTCTTTTTTTAATGCCTCTTTATCGTAATGTTCTTGCACCCATTCACGCAGAGCATACCAAGTTGGTGAGAGTCCCTGATTGGAGAGCTCTTGAATCAGTTCGAGTGTCACCTCAGTTCCCACAAGTTCCTTGCCATCGTCGGTTCGCAGTTTGAGGTTTGAGAGAATCTTTGAGTCCCCTACCCTGACCGCTTGACTGAAGTCACGGGTCAACGAACGGTGGGATCGGCTGAATGCTTCCTCGATCTCTTTCTTGGTGAGATAACCTTCGATGGGAGAAGCTGACATGGTGCTGACGGTATGAAAAATAAGACCGCATCAGAGTAGCCTTGCTGCTGACAGGATGTCAACAATTTCTGTCGCCCCTCACGACAGGATGTCTGACCCCCCGTCACTTGTCAGAGGGGGATGACAAAGAGAGTTTCCGCTTATCTAAGCGAAAAAGAGGACTCATCAAACTTAAGTGTCATACCATCAATTTTTCGTTGTCAGCCCCTCAACAGGCTGACAGTCATGGTGTCAGACGGGGAGTCATGTCAGGCTGTCGCAAGATAGAAATCAGGGTGATAAACCATTCTGATGGCAGGTAGTCATCATCCCATCATCCCATCATCCCATCAGACAGTGTGACAATCAGACCAACAACACGAGTAACAGAAGTAGGGAATTCAACTATCCCTTCAACTGTAAGCAAGAAATAAACCGCGATCAACGAGGCTTTTTCTACAAAGATCACTTCGCAAGTCAGTGACAATTTGCCAAGGAAAGATGGCATCCCGGACAGTTGTCAACTTGAGCATTAGCTTGATTGGCAAGATCATCAACCGCTTGATGGAATAGGGGATTGTGATCCAAAAAATTGTTTGGATAGAAGCATAAATATTAAGCACCGACTTTTACTCGCGAGTTCTTTCTTGTATCTCCCGAATCCCAGGTAAAGTTGCCTCGGCAAACAACTTTGACAAGGCAACACAATGGTAAGAACTCAAGTAGAGACGCACACGACTGAGTGATTTTAATCAACGATATGAACTCCATAAAACAGAAGCTCGTTCTATTTTTTCTTTGGGGTACAGCCAATTTCATTGACCTGGCAGCGATGTCATATTGGGAAAGCAAAGACATTCGTACTAAAGGCGTTGACCCCGATCTAGTCGGTCAATTTGAGTCACTGACATATCAATTTTCGACTCCAACTTATAAAACGCCGCTTCCTTTTCATGCCAGATTTCCGAAACCAGCTCTCATTGAAAATAATCAGAAGTACCCTGTCGACAATAACCGAATTTATATTACCGGTTATTCCATGGGAGGCTATGTCACCTGGAGCATGATCGCCCGCTATCCAGACTTATTCGCTGCCGCATCTCCCATCTGTGGATGCGGTGATCCGACCACGGTTTCTAAGTTTGTGTATCTGCCGTTCTAGGTTGTGCATGGTGACGCCAACCAAACTATTCCCGTCTTAGAATCTCGAAAAATGATTAAAGCACTTCGAGCGGTTGGGGGGGGGGAGAAAGTACTGCGTGTTTCTGAAAGGACGGCGCAGTCCGACTGGAAGTGACACGCGAGTCGCGAAATCCGCTGAGCCCTCCAACATACTGTGTGGCCGATTCTGATTGCAACCTATCCTTAATTGATTTGTCCGTTTCCTTGCTGACATCAAACCATCAGTTTCGAACATTGTCAGCAATGTCCTTCTAATGTTACACAGAGGAAGCCTATTTTTTTTTGAAGTTACGCCTGAAAATTAGATAGACAGCAATAATAACAATGACTATCAAATTGATAGCATAAATCCAATATAAAAAACCACTAGAATTTGACTGTTCAGGAGTTAATGTCTTGATTTTCGGGGCACCATAGGGCACTCCTATGGCACCATCAACTTTTCCTCTCGCGTCAAATACAAAGGTATCCGCTTTTGGCTCAAGAAGTTTTTCAGAGAACAATTCAGGTGAATATGGTTTGTTTACCTCTTTCCAGGCAAAAGTGATTTTTTGAAAATCATCACTTTTGTCCTTCAATCTGTTTTGATATGACTCATATACTTTGGGAATTTTTATTCCCTCAATTTCCTGGTACTCCGTCTGCAAGGCAGTAATGACCTTCCATTCCTCAGACTCAGATAAATGCGCCCAGCTAACCATTTTTTTGAGCAAAAACGGGTCAGCATTTGTGACCCACCAGACTGTATGAACCTCGGAATAGGGGTTTTTGGGATTTGAAATTTTTAATAGTTGATGAATCATATAAGACTCTTCGCCAACCTTTGCAACGGCATTGATTTTAACCTTTAAGCAGTTCTCCACAAAGTTTTTGCCACTTCCAGCCCTATTAATAAACATATGAGGAACGTAGGCAAATGAAAAAATGGGAAACAAATTGCAATACTTTGATACAGGGATTGACGTGCCCCCAAGTATGACACCAGTCACAAGACTTAGTGTCCGATTGTATCAATGACTGTTCTGTTTGCCTGCTGAAGCGTAGCGGAAGCAGGCAAACAGAACAGTTTTGCCTCCGGCACCGGGGCTCGGTATCCCAGAGAACTATGTGGTCGGATTGTGTTGTATTCTTTTCGCCAACGTTCTATCAGAACCTTAGCTTCCAATAAAGTATCGAAGACTTCTCCATTCAGCAATTCATCTCTTAGCTTTCCATTGAATGATTCAATGTATCCATTCTCCCAGGGGCTGCCTGGCTCTATAAATAACGTCTTCACTTCAATTCTCCGTAACCAGTCACGAACTCTTTTGGCTGTAAACTCAGGACCATTATCACTTCGAATATGATCAGGAACCCCGCGACGTACAAACAGGTCACTTAAACGCTCCAATATGTTTTCACTATTCAACCTCCTTTCAACATCAATTGCCAGACATTCTCTGGTAAATTCATCAAGCATAGTCAACATCCGGAAAGCTCGGCCATCATGTGTGCGACAATGCACAAAGTCATAAGTCCAGACATGGTCTTTATGTGTCGGACGAAGCCGGACACACGAACCATCATTGAACCACAAACGTCTTCGTTTCGGCTGTTTTTGAGGGACTTTCAGTCCTTCTTGCCTCCAAAGCCGTTCTACTCGTTTATGGTTCACTTTCCATCCACGCTTTCTAAGTAGCTGAGTGACGCGACGATAACCGTAACGCCCAAATTGGGTCGCCAGTTCGATCATCTCTCGAATCAACCTTGGTTCATCAGAGGGAACAAATCGCTGCCTGCGCTGTGTGGATCTGGGTTGCCCCAGAATACGACAGGCACGGCGTTCTGATACCTGATCCCTTCCTATAGAATCCCGTACGAAATTCACTGCCTTGCTCCGTTTCGACGGGCTTAGAAGTTTCCCGAGGCAGCTTCCCTCAGAATAGATTTATCCAGTTCTGATTCTGCCAGTAATTTTTTGAGACGGCTGTTCTCTTTTTCGAGTTCTTTCAACCGTTTGGCCTGATCCATCCGCAGACCACCATTTTCACGACGCCATTTGTAATAGGTCTGTTGATGGATTCCCAGTTTCTTGCACATCAGAGGAATGGTCATTCCCTGGGAGAGGTGAACCTCGGCTTCCCGGAGTTTAGAAATAATCTGTTCGGATGAATGACGTTTTGTGGGCATAATCGCCTCCTTTTAAAGGTCCAGATACCTGAATTGTATATCAAGCTCTGGATTCGGTTAAAGGGGGCACGTCAGTGCAGTACGCGCGATCAATTCGAATGCTGAAGTCTGGTTGGACTCCGGAATTGCGTACAGCATACTTTGAATGGTTCCTGAAAGCTGCCAACTATAAAGGCGGCGCCAGTTTCGAAAAATTCATTGAATTCATACGTAACGATGCAGTCGCATCTCTCAGTGAATCAGAAAAATCATCCCTGAAAGAACTGCTGGCAAAGAAACCGGTTAAAAAATCAGTCCTCGAGAATCTTGGTGAAGTCTTTGCAGGACGCCCCACGAAAAAATGGACTCTCTCCGAACTCTCTTCTGCTGCCCGTACCGGTCTGAAAAACAGAAACTTCGATAATGGCCGACGTATGTTTGCGGCTACTGGATGTTTTGCCTGTCACCGCTTTGGAAATCAGGGTGGTATGACGGGCCCCGATCTGACGTCCGCTGGCCGCAGGTATTCCCCTCACGATTTACTGGATCAGGTCATCAACCCCAGCAAAGTGATCAATGAACAGTTTTCTGCAGTTTCGGTTGTGACCGAAGATGGCAAGGTTCATACAGGCGTCGTTGTAAACCTGAGTGGTGACTCGATTATGCTCAACACAGACCTGACCCAACCCAATAAACAGGTCAGAATCGACCGTAAGACCATTGATGAAATGGTTGTTTCCAAAACTTCACCGATGCCCAAAGAACTGTTCAATCGAATGACCAAAGAAGAAATCCTCGATCTGATTGCCTACCTGATCAGTGCCGGCGATCCAGATCATCAATTCTTCAAAGACTAAATACAACATCTGCTAAAGCACACTGGTAATAAATATCGTGAGTCTTTGTTGAAATGAACCTGTAAAATGCGACGTGAGAGATCGGGAGCTAACATATTGATACGGTCGATTAGTTACTGATGATGGTTTGCTGTTCGGTAAGCTTATCATTTGTATGACTCTTGATATGAGTCATTGGATTCTCTAGCAGATAACCTGCATCTCAAGATCTGGTTTAATGAAACTACAGTTCAACAATAGACTTTTTGTTTTTCGTCCTCTTCCATTTAATGCCTTACAGCTCGTATGCTCAATTTATTCAGCCACATGATAAACTTTTTAATTAATGGGCTTTCTATTAACTTGTTACTATCATTCTCGACTGACTATAGTCGTACCCTGGTAAGCCAGAAAGCCTTTCCTATTGTATTTCAAATAAGTTTGCAAACCATGTCGTAGAAGACACAAGATATTAATACTAGAATCAATACACAGCATCTCGATAGTAATAATTCAGTAACCCACCAAGGTGATTACACTCAGTCAGAATTCCACCAAACGTGGTTCGATGAAATCGAAGATTTCTGCTTTCGTGTCATTACACTTTTCTCTTGATAACTGATAGCAGAATTTAAATTGGCTACACATATTTCAACTTCATGATCGCCAGCCACTTTTTCTTTTATGGACTGGAATAATAGTCGATCTTATCTCGATCAAGCTCAATTCCATGTCCCGGTCGATCAGGAGCGTATGCGTAACCATCTGCGAACCGGACGGGCTCGATGGCAATTTCGTTCCACACCAAATCCGAATACTCAAGAAAAAGGCACTCGGGTAAACTCGCCGCAAGATGCACTCCAAGTTCCAGCACCGTGTTTCCTAATGACAGAGGCACGCCATAATCAGCGGCCAGCCATGCAGCTGATCGTGTTGTACTGATGGAACCATGAACATTTAACACATCGACTGCGTTGTGTTCTAATAACCGTCGTTTTCCTGAAAAGCCCAGGTACTCCCCTGTGTTCACACGTGTGTTTGTGAGCTGAGAGCATAAGCGAGCATAGCCCTCGTAATCATCGCGCGTAATCGGGTCTTCGATCCAGAATATCTCGTGGCCTGCATCACAATAGGTATGCATGCGAATCAATGTTTCTTTAACAGACCACGCTTCGTTTGCATCGACCATCAAACAAACATCATCGCCCATGACTTCCTTAACAATCCCAAGCCGGCACAGATCCCAGGCAATGTCAGCATGTCCGACTTTGGTTTTGATCGCACGAAAGCCCTGCTTACGAAATTGTTCTAACTTGGCTCGAAACTCGGAATCGGTGAGAGGAAAGTCCAGCGTACTGCCATAAGCGGGCACACACGGGTTGTCGCCACCGAGTACTTGATAGAGAGGCAGTTGTTGCTGTTTACCAATCAAATCCCAGAGTGCGGTTTCGACTGAGAGCGTCAAGTAACCGCCGCCTACATTACCTCCACGCGGTCGTGTGATGCGCTGGGCCAGTCCTATTGGCGAACCACTCAACAGGCTTGGCCAAACGTCGTATTCAAATTGTGTCTTCATATCAGCCAGACTAGAGACAGGCATTCCTTGTTGAATTTGAAAACCAACACCCGAGTGCCCCATATCGGTATGCAGTTCAATAATCGTCATCCAATGATCGGCGAATCGAACTTGAGAATCACCGATTGGCTCTCGCAATGGTAAATGGAGTCGATGGAGTGTGTAATTGGTAATTTTCATCCAGGTTTCTCGTTTTTTCTAATACTTTATTAAACAGGTCATTGATTTAAAGTAGAGCATCTGTATTCCATGGTCACGCTTGTGAAACATTCACTATTTCATAAATATTACAGCAACTAAGCATTAAGTGTTTTAAATTAAAAATAAACAAGCAATGTTTGTACGCCAAGTGCAGTCATCGCAATTCCGGCAATCAACGTTGACACCCACAATGGCCAACTCATCCTTAATACGCGTGGTAATCGTACGTGATTGATCCATAACATGGCGAAACACCATAAACCGCATAATGTAGCACCTCCAATTACCGCACCAAACGTCATCCGGTCCAGTACATTTCCTGCAACTTGTTTGGGTAACCAGATCATGATCATACCACCGCCGTAGCAGTAGGCTACTGTCAGATTGCGCCAAATCGGAACATGTTTGTCTGTTGTCCATTTGGGTAACAGGGAGCGTGCACTCTCAACCACTGTGTAGCGATAAATTTCAAATGCTCCGTACAAAGTACCGATGAATGCCAGGAAAACGCCAACAGGGTAAAGCCAAAGAAGCCATGGATGTAGTTGTGTAAGAAACGTCTCCTGTTCAGAAAGGAGCGTCGTGTTATCAGGGATTCTCTGTTCGGTATGTAATAATAAGGCACCAAGTACGGCGAACAAAAGTGTTACGAGAATCACGCTTGTGAACGAGATCCCCGTATCAAGCATCGCCGCACGTGTCCAGATTTTGGCGCGGGTCACTTGGTCATCGTCGATCAGTTCGAGTTGATCGCAAGAGGCTACCTTGCTGCCAGCAAGTCCCCACTTCTTTTCGCGAATCATGCCGACATAGCCAATGTAATCAAACGTCCCGCCGCCAACAGCGCTTAGGTAGAGCGCCACTTCCAGCCACGGACTGCGACCTGCGAACGTGTTTGCGTATTCGGTTACAACCCAGGGTTCATAATCGGGAACAAGAGGAATAAATAGCCCGGCAAGAAAGTCAGCAACATTTGGTTTGCAAACGATTACGGAAATCGTCGCACAAACGATGATTAGACCGAGTACAACTGCAGAGACGCGCTCCAATGTCTTTAATGTCGAGCTGATCGCCAATATGAAACAGATTGTGAGAACGGCGCCCCCCCAGACGTTTTGCCAGAATTCAAATCCGTCAAACGGACCGACAGGTTGATTGCTCATCGATATCCCAGTCAACTCACGCAGATAGCCACCAAGAATCTCTGAAATACTTGAGAAGGCAATCGGCATCACCAGTACTGTTGGTAACGCGATCAGCAACGGAAACCACAACGGCGGACCGGGGATTGCCTTCCAGCTGACCATGGGATGTTCGCCCGTCAGTGTAAGGTGCCGCGCTGCACCATAGACCTGAACTGCCTTGAAAATACCTGCCAGCAAGAAGCACCATAGCAACTGATAACCGAACACCGCACCAGCTCGTGAAGCCCAAACTAATTCACCGCTACCGATAGTGACCGATGCAATAATCAAGCCGGGGCCAATGAATGAAAAGGTGTTTCGCAGATGCAACGAGGCGAGACGTTCCGGTGGTTCAGGGAATAAGTCACAGGATTGGGACAAATATTTACCTCATATCGCTTACAAAAGGAATGTAGGTGTAATTGATGTATATCAGAATCGAGCTTGATTGAAATAAGCTGGAACCCATTTCTTTTCACTATAGCGTCTTTCATCTTATTTCGCTCGTCTCAAAGAGAATGAAGACGTTACAGTAAACCTGGCCCCAGGCTAGTCGATACTCTCAATCCATAAAAGTAAAAAACAACTATGGTTGGCAATCAATTAATCGTGTCGAGGCACCCGGGTCTTTCGGTAGTTGATATCGACCATGTCTCGAGTTATGACTTTGTGCCTTGTCGCACACATGATGGCCGATCCTTCCGAATGTTCACTATGCTTGATGAATTTACCAGAGAATGTCTGGCAATTGATGTCGAAAGAAGGCTCAACAGTGAAAACGTATTGGAGTGTTTAAGTGACCTGTTTGTACGTCGTGGAGTTCCTGATCACATTATTCGAAGTGAGAGTGGTCCTGAGTTTACAGCCAAAAGAGTTCGTGACTGGTTACGGAGAATTGAAGTGAAGACGTTGTTTATCGAGCTAGGCAGTTCCTGGGAGAATGGATACATTGAATCATTCAATGGAAAGCTAAGAGATGAATTGCTGAATGGAGAAGTCTTCGCTACGCTCAGAAGTCTTTTCCACGACAATGTCCATTACACCGTATGATCCTGACAAGTCAAACATACAAGTCTTGTGGCTGGTGTCATACTTGGAGGAATGTCAGTTCAAAATGAGATGACAGTAGGCTGGAAATTGACGGTTTCCACTAATCCCAAAGTCTGATCATCATAAGACAAGACGCGTAGCTGAATAAATTGACCATACGGGATAGCAGAGAAACAAGCTTCTGAATTGGAAGCCTGTTTTCTGCCGTCCGTTTTTTGTTAGATTTAGAATTCGCCGATGACGTTTCCATCTGCTTTGCCACCGAGGAATCCGAATGTTGCTAGGTCGAGATTCTCGCTGATGAATCTCACTGCACCATCACACATTAAAAAATGGGCGCCTCCGACATGATTACTGGCGAATCCGTGTCCCGATGCCCAGGTTGCTCCTCTGCCAACCCAATTAATGCCTGTTGTGGTTGATGAGACGGCCCAAATTCCATCCCATTGGGCATAGTGGTTTCCTAGACCGTTATTAATCTGTGTCACTTCACCGACGCCGAGTGTGTTCGAAGTCCCGTCGGTAATATCGCGAATTTTGGCTCCTCGTGCATTATTCGCCATGATGCCTTCAACTTTGTTGTCACTACCGAAGTGATTTCCTCCGTCGTGACATAAACAAACGTTAGAAGCACATAGAAAACAGTTCGTCGTAGATGAGGTCGGACCAGACGAACCGTTATATGACGAAACGGCAGCTGTTGTAACAAATCCCAATCCATTGTCTTCATCACTGGCCAAACCACTTCGAATTCCACTGCCCGGTTCGCTAGGGCACTGGTAAACTGCAATAACTTGCTCATGAAAATGGGTCAAGCCTGCCATCGTAGTATTGCTGTAACTTCCAAAATAGGGGCTCATTTCGTTGTAAAGAGGCGCTTGATCAAGATAGGGAAGAATCATGACCCGCCAATTGAAAGCGTTTTCGCCGGCGGCATTCCAGTATATAGCCGAGCCGCCATAGGGGAATGTCCGAAACACGTCATGGTAGTTGTGCAACGCCAATCCGATTTGCTTCAGATTATTCTTGCAGGTGCTGCGGCGGGCTGCTTCCCGCGCTTGTTGAACAGCCGGTAAAAGTAGTGCGATGAGAATGGCGATAATTGCAATCACCACTAACAACTCAATCAATGTAAAAGCGCGTCGTTGTTTCATTTCTTCAAACCTTTCATGCGATGATAAAAAACTAAGTAGTTGTAAAAGAATCACACCTTATATATTCAGAAACACAAATTTACTTCTTGCGTTTCCCGTCTAAAACTATATCAACCACTTTATTCTTGGCTGAATCTTCAATGAATGCGGTCAAGCCTGATTTATTTGCGTCGTAATATTTTTGGGGGAGAATCGGAAACCCCCCTTTGGTTTTCAAATTGTTAGGATCGCCTTCTTTTCTCGCATCGACGAAGATCTTGTAGTTTCCCGGCATGACTCCATCATTTGCCTGAAAAGTCATTAATGTGTAATGACCTTCCTGATTGATGTCTCCCACTGCTGGTCGGCCTTTCTTTGAATCGCTGGGGACAAACTGCACGCGCCCCATCGATAAAGGCGCGCCATTCCAAGTGACCTTACCTGAAACCGGAACTGTTTTCGGACGTTCAACACTATTGCCGCAACCAACGGCGTGAACTAAACTGAAAACTACCAGAATAGTGGGAACATGAATCTGCATCATTGTTTTCTTTCCTGTCAAAACTGGTTGTCTGAATACGTCAAAATATCAGTTGATGATTTTGTATTTAACGAAATCATGTCTTTCACTATATTTCCAGCGACGACGGTCAGTCGATGATCGTGTCTACTTTGATGATAAGTCTATTACTCGTGATCGACGACTTTCGGTTTGTAATTTGAGAAATTCGAATTTTGAATTTGAAGACAGAACCTAGCATTTGCCATTTGACGTATCCTCTTCATTGCTGGAAGACTTCCAGCTAGTAAAACCAAAACCGAGAGTCAAACTCACGTGCATGAAGCAGTATGTATAATTGGTTCTTATCGCTGAAGCTCTTTTAACGCGATCCGCGATGTGCCAAGATCCTCTTTGTTAATTGAATAGGCAATGTGAAGGTGGTCTTTCCAGACGACAGCGTTGGGATATTGCCAACCGTGACTTTTGGTTCGGCCTCCGTAGCGGTGGCGAATGGGCTTGCCAAAAATCATGAAAGCACGATCAAAGGTTTTACAATCATCGCTCAGTGCGATGGTCAAATAGCGTCGATGACCCGGACCAGGGTTGCTGATGAGGTAGGCGGTACCATCGGGGAGATTACCGGCTGAAAATCGGGCTCGGCAATCTGGAAAGTTTGTTTTGGCGGGCGTAGACCATGACTTTCCTTGATTGGTACTCTCGCTGGCATATAAGAACCCGCTACGATTACGAAATGACATGACCAGTGTGCCATCTTCTCTCGAAAAAAATCCTGGTTCTGTGTAACTAAATATATTTATATCATCCATCTCAATGTCAGCCTCTTCCCATCTGCCCAAGCTATAATTTGAATCGGTATATAGTAGCTTCATACGTTTCGTTTTGCGTTGAGGACCAACGTTTTCCCCCGAGAGAAGCAGACGACCACTGGGCAATTGTCGTGGTCCTTCGATGAAAAAACCGTTGACTATTCTACGCGGTTCGCTCCATATTTGAGCGTCGACTGAAGTTCGCGCAATGAGAGATGTGTTCTCCCCAAAATTCTCACCGTCCGTTGTGGTGTAAAACGCGATGAGAGTTTTTCCAGATACAAGAAAACCAGCGGAGACACAAACTCCTTTTCCTTGCTTATGGTTGGCCAACTCAATCGGTTTGGTCCAATTAATTCCGTCTTTGGTATGGCAGTAGAGAATTCTCTGACCTGGTTCATCCTCTGCCACGATACCGTTTGACCACATACAGACTAGGCGATCACGAAAAACAACTAGATTTGGATGATGGCAATACTGGTAGCTTTCTTCAGTTGCTCGAAACAAAGTGCGGTGCTCACCGGTAAGCTCGACTAAACCCAAAGTATCGCTATCGCGATCGAAGAGTTTAGGAGAAATCTGGAAAGGAGGTTCTGCCATCGCAACTGTTTGCAAGAGCCCCATACAGCATGGCAGGCCAAGTAAAAGTGAGAGAAAGACATTGTGGTGTTTCATCAAAAGTTCCTTAATGTATTTAGGAAAAATGGAAATTAATCAAGCTCATCTTTAAAAAGTACGAAGCAAAAGTGTTTGCAAATGACCATGTCCCATGCATACATGACCTTAGTTAGAATGAGTGAGCAGTTTGAAATTGCAGCAGGGTTTCATATATCCGATCCCCACTGTATACCCAATCAAAAGTAGTACACGATGATTTCTATCTATAAAAAACTACGTAGAAGTGGCAACAATATATTGAACGCTGATATTAAAAATGCTCCTCTAAATTTTCAGCCGACTACGATCCAAATCCATTATCAGTAGAGTGCCTGATACGAACACACTAAAGAAATCAGTTTAAACAGTGAGTTTACTACTTTGATTTAAGGTCAAAGTCAAATGAACTTGCATTTCCTGTAACTTCTGCAATATTCTTACGCCCCGCCTTGGTTACAGCCAAGTATTTTTTTGGTATGACTTGTTTGGCTTCCACGTCCGCAGCGGACTTTCCCGCAGGAATTGGAGAACCGTTGGGCATCGCCCATTTCGAGAATATTACATAATATTTACCAGGTTCGATGCCAGGTTTTCCAGATTTGTGTTGAAGTGTATATTTTCCGTCACTATCCGTAACTCCGAACGCACCATTGCCTTTTGTTCCAGAATAGGGAGTAAAGATTACGCTCGCACTTGCCAGAGATTTACCATCAAGAGTCACTACTCCAGATACTTCCGTGAGTTTATCCGGTACAACTTTCTCACTACCACCACAACTGTAAAACAAAATAGATAAATGTAAAATGACAGCTAATTTCAAATGAGAAACTGTGTTTGTCACATTAAAATTCCTTAATCTCAAAAAATGTTAAAAAGAAAAGATTACAGAATATGTACTCTCATTTTGTATATTTTCATGAAGCCTGACAAAGCATCTTAAACATCACTTTGTAAGTACTCATTTAGAACTGGCCTATGACATTACCGTCAGCCATGTAGGCTAGATTTTTACGTATTGTGCTGTCGAGGTTCTCGCTAATAAATCGAACGGCACCATCAGCTAATAAAATATGCATGCCACCAGTGTGAGTACTTCCCGGTGAACCCCACGAGCCTAAACGACCAGGTATCGGTGTCTCTTGCCATGGTGGGATTGTCCAATCACAGCATAACCATCTATTAATATCAATATTGGGAGGAAGGTCGAACTTGATTCCCAAGCCAACGTGATGAGCGGTTGCCCAAGACATTGTTTTACCATCAGCAATCTCCAATGTCGTTTCAGCAATCGCAGCGGTATTACTCGATCCATCTTGGATATCACGCATACGGCAAGATGAATTAGTACCAAACATTGTTCTAGTGCTAAGATTAGCAATAGCCCAATCTGGGCAAGCGGTGGCATCATTCACAATAAACCCATAAGAAGTCCGAGCCGTGTTTGCTACGCCTGATCCATAAGTAGTGTCGGCCCCTTCATAGTACTTTTCTCCGCTATCGGTGGGGCACAACAATACCGTAAGGATGGTTGTGGATAACTGAGCATTTCCACTGGCTATCGCACCACCACCGGCTAAAGTTCCACCTCCCGCTAATCTCTCACCAGTAGCAGCACTAAAGTTGAATTGATTGTAAAGAGGAGATTGATCAAGGTATGGCAAAAGATACAACCACCCTGTATGGTTAGTAATATCACTACCGCTAAAGGTGCACGTGGATGAGGCTTGTCCTGGATTCCCTGTAGCATAGGGAAATACCCTAAACGTCTCATGGTAGTTATGAAGGGCTAAACCGATTTGCTTTATATTGTTTTTACAAGCATTTCGACGCGCTGCCTCCCGCGCCTGCTGAACTGCAGGTAGTAATAGGGCGATTAAAATCGCGATGATGGCGATCACGACCAACAATTCGATTAGGGTAAAACCGAGACGTTTCAGTTTCATATTGACCTCACCATTTCATTTAAAAAAGACAACAAACATATAAAGAGTATTAAAAAAACTGTCAGTAACACGACTTACGCTATTTTGATGTTTCTCAAAACGACTTTATAAAAGAAAATGTTCATAACATGGCAAAGATTCGTCGATGATAGACGCCACGAATGACAATTGTTACAAATTGATAGACTGTTGTCACTCTTCTATCCAATCAAACAATTTCGTTTTTTCCTCAAATTGTCGTCAACACGAAATCTAACTATTCATCCCCATTAGCACTATTATAATAAAGGTATTATCTCTTCCGCTGAATATGCTGACCGCACACACAATTATTTTGAATTTGTTTTTTTCTCAAAATGGCAACACATCATGCCTGAACAAAAACGCGTCCTTCTATTGATTGAAACTTCCAGAGCATATGGTCGTGGCTGCCTATCCGGAGTAGCAGCATATGTCCGAGTCAACCAGAACTGGCACGTCCTTCACACAGAAAGAAGCCTCATTGAGGGACCACCTTCATCCCTGAAAAATTGGAAGGTAGAAGGTGTCATGTCGCGGATAGAGACACCGCAAATGGCCGAGGCCATCGATCGCCTTCACCTTCCAACAGTTGACCTTCGTGGTGCTCACCATCCACACAATGGCGGTATGTTTGATACGGATCACAGCATATGTGCTCAGTTCGCAGTTGACCATTTCCTACAAAATGGTTTTCGGAATCTAGCTTATTGCGGATACCCCGGCATTGAGTTTTCTGATCAGCGATGCAGCTACTTCATCAAGCATCTGAAGGCGAAAGGACACACCGTCGATGTTTTTGAACCACCAACCCGAAAGCACAAGGTTGATGACATCATTACCAGAGAGGCTAGAGGTGAACTAACTGAATTGCAGCTTGTACAATGGCTACAAAATTTGCCAAAGCCAGTGGCTGTATTTGCTTGCAATGATGTACGCGCCCGGCAGATATTGACATCATGCGGACTAGCTGGATTGCGAGTTCCTGATGACCTAGCTGTCTTGGGAGTTGACAACGATGAAGTAATCTTTAACTTCACAATTCCTCCATTGAGTAGTATTCAACCAGATTCCAAGCGAATAGGATATGAAGGAGCAGCTCTACTCGACAGATTGATGGAAGGTGAACCGGCTCCAAAAGAGACAATCTTGATTCCTCCGACATGTATTCATGTTCGTCAGTCTTCCGACATCGTGGCTGTAGAGGACCGTGATGTCGCGGCTGCAATGCGCCTCATCCGGGATTATGCCTGTGACGGAATCACAGTTGATGGCGTGGCTCGTCAAATACCCCTGAGCCGAGCGAGCTTGGATCGTCGATTTCAGCGAGTTTTAGGCTACAGCCCAAAAGCAGAGATCAATCGAATACGAGTCAATCGGGCGAAGCAATTGCTAGCCGAGACAGAGTATAAGATCACTACAATAGCCACTTTGTCTGGCTACGGTATGGCCCCTCAATTTATCACTGCCTTTAAACGTCTCACCGGACTTACACCTGGAAAATATCGAGAACAAAGCCAAATATGATGAACAGGTCTGACAAAGCAGCATTTAACAGAAGGAAGCACCCACAGTTTTTCAATTCATAAAGAATCTTGGCGTAATATTAACCGTACGGCAAAACATTTTGTTGAAAAATACATTGTACTGAATTCCAAGCACCTAAGACTGTCGCACGTTGTGATTTACTGTCTTCGCACACAAAAATATCAGCCATTCGCGCACTACAAAGCGTATACGTATAATTGAACAACTAGAATCTTGCCCCCGGCTACACGTTCGTTTTACCCCGCTGGGCAGCCGATAAAAAACAGAAATCCGATACGCGAATGTGAAATTTCAAACCACTTTCAAATGACCTGTTCAAATACCATAGATTACCTGGTCAGAAATTTGAAGAAGCCTTTGAACTTCGAACCTTTAGTCATTCTGTTCGAGAATTCCCCCCACTTATCCCCCCACAAATACGCGTTATCAAAGCAAAAGCAAAGTATTGTCAAAGCGTGGTTGAAGTAAATTGCCCTGAAAAACGGGTCTTTGTGAAGCATAAGCAAAGCATGGTTAAAGCTATTACGGTCTTCGGAACCGGGGGTTAGGGGTTCGAATCCCTTCGGGTATATTTTTTCAACTCGATTTGAAATCATCACTTGCCTCACCATCCCCTGCTGAACCTCTGCCACATCCTGCTGAAAAAATTCGACTTGACCGCATCGCGCGTATCGGCATGATGATGCGGAGATAACGTCGCGCGCGTGAGAGATCACTATTGGTTCAGTTGAGATTCCTGTACCACTGAAAAAGACAGCACGATCAAACCCGCTCGTTTCAGCACGATTTTCCAATCCACTGCTCCGATGCACCTCAGTTTTCAAACGACATCGTAACGCTTCATTTGGCATTCCTGGAACATGACAAGACCATCCGGGGAGATCACATGACATTCCCGGAGAAAATACGCAACGCCCTCTTGACTCCCCCACGCCGTTCACAAAGATCTTAGTCACAAACATGATGCTCTTCTCCAGATGTCGTCGCGAGTTTAGGTGCCCGCCCGCCTCGCGACGCTCAATCCCAAATCACCGCCTCGATGGAACCAAAACGGTCCCCAAAAATTGAGCGGATCGGCGCTCGCCGCCGGTAGAATCCTGATCAAAGAAACAAACCACCGGCACACAAATCCTACCCGATATCACCAGTACCATCTCAGATGAACATTCTGCAGGAATTCCGATGCTCCCACATCAGTCCTTTTTTTACGAGATGAAGCCTGCAACGGGGACAAATGGGTGCTTTCCCGGATAGCGTGTGAGGAAGTAAAGGGTCAGGATTGAATTCCTAGTTTCTTTAAACAGAAAAACATTCCCAGATAGAGCCCAATCATCACCACAGTCGAAATTCCGAAGCTGGCAGTGAAGCCGACTCCCTTTTTCAACAAAAATGGCAGGAGTAGAAAGAAGGAGAGTGACGGCAGTACCAGCCAGAAGATGCTTCGGGACAGCTCAGAAACTTTTTCGGCGCTTCCTGTGTCGATATAGAGCCAGATCAATCCCAGGAAGGAGACGAGCGGTAGAGAGGCAAGTACACCACCTAACAGAGAGCTACGTTTGGAGATTTCGGAGACCGCCACTACCAGCACTGCTGTCAGAGCCACTTTCAAGAAATAATACATTCTTCGTCCCCATCCTCACTGTAGATGATTCGAATTAGATCATGTATGTCTCTCCCCCTTTTGGTCACCGCTTGAGTGAATCCTCAAAGCGATGACCATCAGGGAGACTCGTTAAACAGGCGGATGAATTATTCCTGGAATTCACCCTGAGATGGTTTACCATCAATTTCTCCCAGTACGGTTCCGGCGAAGTCAGCAACGTTGCCGATCCCGGGATCGGTCCCGACAAATTTGGCTGCTTTTCCGTCTGCCTCGTCCTGAGGGAGCATCTTGACGGTCATGGGAGGCACGACTTTGCCTTCTGCCGTCTTCGTTTCCTTGATTGACAGTGTCAGTTCTTTCGCGGCAACCGGTCCAGGCGATTTCTCATCTGCTCCCAGAAACAGAATCGTGCACTCATGCTTTGGGTGATCCACTGTGAATTCCGCATGGTACTTACCCAGATCAAAGACAACCCCGCCATTCGGGCCTGTCCCATGCGAATGAGCATCTCCATGACTCTCTTTTGTCTGTGCTGCTGGCGGTGGAGTTGTCTCCTTCGGAGCAGAGTCTGTGCTGCCTTTATCTGCACAGCCTGTCACAATCAGAGCAGCGAACAGTAAGCCAGAGATTTTCAAGTTCATCATTTTGTTTTCCTTTTCTTTAGAGAAATCAATCAAGAGTGTTGTTGTGTGACAGCCCGCAGCAGTTCTTCGTCAGAACTTTCACTACGAACCAGGCGTTCGGCATCCTTGCCTGAGAATTTCCAGAACAATCCGGGGTGAATAAAAAATTCACAGAAGGTGGATGTCACCAGCCCTCCCAGTATGACGGTCGCTACGGGATAGAGAATTTCCAGTCCCGGTTTATTTCCGCCCACCACCAGCGGAATCAAGGCGATCCCGGCGGTCAATGCGGTCATCAGCACCGGAGCCAGCCGTTCCAGGCTGCCCCGCAGTACCATCTGGGGAGAGAACGCTTCTCCTTCTTCTTCCATTAGATGGAAATAGTGCGTTACCAGCAAAATTCCATTACGGACGGCAATCCCCCCCAGGGATACAAAGCCCACCATGCTGGCGACTGTCAGAGTCTGGTTGGTTAAGACCAGCGCGAAGACGCCTCCGATGAACGCTGTCGGAATCGCGTTCAGAATCTGAAACGTGATCCGCGCCGAAGGATAGAGCATCATCAGCACGATAAAGATACCGGCAACAGAGACGGCAGCTAGAATCGTGATCAGGAATGTTGCAGAGCGTTGCGCTTCAAACTGCCCCCCGAACTCCACAAAATAGCCGGTAGGCAGGGCGACCTGTTCGCGGACCTGTTTTTCGATCTCAACCACGGTGCTGGCCAGATCGCGTCCCGACACATTACAGCGGATCGTCTGTCGTCTGCGGACATTTTCCCGGTTGACCAGGTTCGGCCCACTGGCGGAGCCGGGGAAGTCAGCCAGTTCCCGCAAACGGATCTGTCCTCTGCCATCGGGGAGTTCCAGCCGCAGTTCCCCCAGATTGTATGGATCGGAACGATATTGTTCGTTAAGTTTGATGATCAAGTCAAACCGACGCTGGCCTTCCAGGACCTGAGAAACCGCTTCCCCCTTCAGGGCTGTTTCCACAAACCGGGCGACATATTCACGGCTCAATCCGAAATATGCCAGTTCGTCTGGCTTCAGAACGACATGCAGTTCATCGACCCGTTCCTGTGGATCGATAATGGGCGGTGTTACACCAGGAATATCGGTGATCGCATCACGGACATCTCCCGCCAGTTCGCGGAGTTTATCGAGATCATCTCCATACAGTTTGATACCGACCTGGGCCTTGACCCCGGACAGCATATGACTGATGAGATGAGACAGCGGCTGCTCCGCCTCGATCCCGACTCCGGGAACATTCGTTTCCAGATTAGAGAGTAACGTCTCCAGAAACTCATCACGATCGTAGTTCGCCTCCGGATTCATTGTCAGAATATACTCTCCCACATTTACCGGTTGAGCATGTTCATCCAGTTCGGCCCGTCCGGTCCGGCGAAAAAAGTGTAAAATCGGCCCCTGTGGCTTGTCTTTGGATTTCTGCATTTTGACCAACTGGGCATCGATCAGTGAAGAGGCTTCATTCGAAGCTTTCAAAGAAGAGCCTCCCGGCAGGGTAACGTTGATCTGTACGCTCCCTTCATCGAATTTCGGCAGAAAGTCAGCTCCCAGTTTGGAAAGTTCCCAGACACTGACGCCGACCAGAGCCCAGGTCATTAGCAGCAAAACGGCTGCATGCCGCATGCTAAACCGGATCAGATATCCGGCACCCCACTTCAGAACCCGCAGCAAACGGCCATCCTGATGCTCGTGGGTCGCCTTGGCCTGGGGCAGCAGATAGAAAGACAATACGGGGGTCACCGTCAGCGAGACCAGCAGCGAGGCCAGAATCGAAACAATATAAGCCACTCCCAGGGGAACGAACAGACGCCCTTCGACTCCCGACAGGGCAAACAGGGGCATGAAGGCCAGCACCACAACGGCGGTACCAAAGATAATCGCAGAACGAATTTCCCGGCTGGCCTCATACACGACGACAATGGCGGGCTTCGGATCAGGGCTCAGGTTATTTTCTCCCAAGCGACGGAAAATATTTTCCACATCCACAATCGCATCGTCAACGAGTTCACCAATCGCAACTGCAATCCCTCCCAGGGTCATCACATTGATCGAGAGTTCGGTGCCCGTGAGTACTCCGACAATCCGAAAAACAAGGGTTGTGATCACCAGTGATAACGGAATTGCGGTGAGTGTAATGAACGTCGTCCGCAGATTCAGCAGAAACAGAAACAGCACGATTACCACGAGTACTGCACCAATCACCAGGGCTTCTTCTACATAGTAAATCCCCCGGTCAATAAAGCTTTTGAGCTTGAACAGCTTCGTGTTGATCACGATGTCGGCAGGCAGTGATGTTTCCGCATCATGTAGAGCCGCCATCACATCATCAGTCAGCTTTCTGGTATCGGCATGCGGCTGTTTGACGATCGTAATCACCACGCCCGCGTGTCCATCGATACTGGCATCTCCCCGCTTTGGCGCAGGGCCTTCGACGATTTCTGCCACGTTCTCCAGTAGGACAGCACGATCACCGTTCATTTTAATTGGAGCTTTACGAAGTTCATCCAGTACTTCATTCGTAATTGCCCCCAGCCGACCAATGATCCGCACAGAACGTTCGGTCTGGCCACTGAGGATAAATCCGCCGCTGGCATTCAGGTTATTTGATTGAACGGCCTCCTCGACATCCTGCAGCGAAACATTGTATTCCTGTAATTTAATGGGGTCGACCAGAACCTGGTACTGCTTTTTATCGCCCCCCATGACGATGACTTCTGCGATGCCGGTTAATTTGAGCAAACGCGGTCGGATGAGCCAGTCTGCTGTCGTGCGCAGATCCATCCGTTCTTCGAGGGGAGTCGGAAAAACGACGTCATAGGAACGTTTATTCCAGACAAAAGAAACATTTCGTCCGAGATCTTTCGGTTTCCAATTGGAATTCTGGACCTCTATTTTCTGCCACAGACCGGGATCGTTGCGCTCTACCGGATTCCACACCGTCAGTACAGGTTTTCCCTCTTGTTCGGTACGTTCCGCCAGTAGGCCAGTCTGTCCAATTGGGGTCAGCGTTCCCCCTTGTGGTCCTTTGCGGCGATGGATTCCCACATGCAGAATTTGCCCCATGATCGAAGCCTGCGGTGTCATAATCGGGCGGATGCCAGGCGGCATGGGCACATTCGCCAGACGTTCCGAGACAATCTGACGGGCGTAGCGCGGTTCGGTCTGCCAGCTGAATTCAATGTAGATCACGTTCATGCCCTGGCTGGACTGGCTGCGAACATCTTCGACCCCGTTCGCTCCCAGAATCGCTGTTTCAATGGGATAAGTGACCAGAGTTTCAACCTCTTCAGACGACATGCCAGGGCACTCCGTCAGAATCACTACGCGCGGGCGATCGAGGTCGGGAAAAACGTCGATCGGCAATGTGGTGGTCAGGTAACCGCCGTACGCCAGGATGACAACACAGGCAGCCAGCACCAGTGTGCGATGAGTTAACGAAAGTCGGATAATGGAATTGAGCACGGCGTTCCCCTATTTCCCTTCATCTTCGTTTTTGTGGAGGCTGCCGTCTGCATGAATGTGGTAGCCTTCCGGCAAATCATCCCCGGAAGACGACTTCAGCATACGGTTCAACTGCTCCGCAGATCCCTGAACCACAAACGAACCGGGAGTCAGAGATCCATCATTGGCAATGACCGTATGGCGGCGATCTCGCTCCAGCACACGCACCGGTTTGCGGTAGAAGGTATTCACATTCTGGATGAAGACATAAGCTTCCGCCCCTTCACGGGCAACGGCATCAGCCGGTAGCACGAACACGTTGTCCAGTTTTTCCACCCGGATCAACAGCCGCACTTTCTGGCCGGGACGAAAACGCCAGAGTACCTGAATCTGTCCATTCTGCTCTATAATACGGGACTGATTTTCTAATGGCAGACGAAAGGCGAAAGTACGGTTCACGGGATCGATGACATTCATCAGCTTGTGAATCAGAAAAACCTGATTGTGAGCAGGCCAGTCACTCGCTGCGTGCTCCTGAAAATCGACTTCGACCGGCCAGCCCTCTCTCACGTTGCGCTCCAGCAGTTGTGTTTCGTTCCGGAAGGCCCGTCCTTCAATCGCCAGCAGACGATGGTTTGCCAGCAGGCACAACATCTGCCCCGTTTTCACCTGCTGTCCCAGATCGACCTCACATTCCTGGACCTCGAATGTAGGAGGTGTTTTCAGTTTGACTTCTTTGCCTGATGTTTTCATGACAACGGACGCATCCAGTGGCTTGGATTTTGACATGCGATCGGGAACCAGGATATCCAGATCCTGAATAAAATTACCGCTGGCAATTTCCTGCAACTGCTGCTGGCTGAACCCCCGACTGCGCAGTTCCTGCTGGTAGCCCTTGATGGCCACTTTCAAGCGGGTGATATCATTGGCCGCCTCGATGATCCGGGATTCAGGAATCGCGCCCCTGGAGGATTCCAGGCGTTTTCTCTTTCTCTCCGCCAGCACGAGATTCTGGGTATCTTTGAACAGATTGGTCTGAGTCTGCAGCAAAGTTTCACTGAGAATACGAATCGTGTAGAGCACATCACCCGGTCGAACCGTATCGCCCGGAAAGTAGTTCATTTTCTCTACGACCCCATCGATGGGTGAAATCACACTCTGGTCACTGCGTCCTGGACGATCCACGATCATCCCCGGGACCTGGAGCGTTTTCCAATAGGTCTCGGGAAAAATTGATTTCACTTTCAACTCTAGATTGGCAATTGCCTGGTCTGAGAGGACGATCTTTTGCTGATCTGTTTTTTTTTTGCCCTCTGCTTTTTTTGATGCAGCGGCCAGATTTTTCGATTGACCAGCCTGATTTGGCTCCAGCAGCGGCAACCAGTGATCGCGCAAGATAAAACCGGCAGCAATCAAAACAAAGATTGTGATTCCCAGAACAGGCTTCAACGATTGAAGAAGTATCTTCATAACGGTCCCTTTAAATACCGAAAATCGGGATCTTGATAATCCAACTCATCAGCTCCGCCGTGATCAGAAAAAACGCATTCTGACCATCCCATGGACACAAAGCTTGATGAACGATTCGCAGCTTCGCTGGAAAATCAGTACCAGCATGCAATAAAATTTTCTTCGACGCCAAGAGAGAAAGCAGTGCAGCAGCATGTCAGTTCAGAGACTGCCTGCAAGAAAAGCGCACGCTTAGATCAGGAATGCGTGATGGCGGAGAAAGAGCGGGGATTCGGCCCCGGGAGGTGCGCAATCCTGCCTGCTCCATTCAGGAGTAGCCGCCGATAATGAGCAGGCCAGCGCATCGGCTTCGATCGCATTCCAGTGAAAGGACAACAACAGTTCTGTTTCCAGCAGTGAACGCGAACTCGATGTCAGGTCCGTACTGTTGAGGTAGATGGCAGAAGAATCATGGTCAAAGGGAAATTCGACCTGAGAAGAATCAGGCTTGTCATGATCCGTATGAGAGTGCCCCTCATGTTCATGAGAGTGAGTCCCATGTGCATGCGAATGCCCATGCTGTTCGTCAGCCTCAGGTGAGCTGACATGAAAATGAACGCGCAAATCATGCCCTGCAGGCTGGTTACCTGCATGCGAATGCCCGAATGAAACTGACTGGGTCAGTAACACAAAGGGGATCAGTAATAGGGACAGGATTCTTCTTAGCATACCCATTGTTTCGGTAGAAAGTCATAGATTGTTGAGATTATTCTAACGCTCGATTGGTTAATGTCCAGACACCAAATAGTAAAACCACATAGACAACATATACATACAGTTCCTACCCAGCTTCTATCATTTCTAACAAAGTCATCATTTTTTGAATACTCCTGTTAGACAAATACTAGATCCAAACAACGGTTTGACAGGTCTTATTATGCCGACGCGCCCTGATATGACACCTTTCACAAGTAAGCAGCCTCAATCCTCTAGTGAGATCGTTATGACTACCACGAAGCGTCAAATGTCTCGTTTCCTTGCATCCAATTTGAATGATCTGGCGGTTGTGCCTCTGATAACTCAATGCTGTGTGATTATGCCCCGGATTCCAATAATTTTTTGCACTTAGAGCCCCCTGTAATAGAACCACCTTGTATCAAGTCGTGAAACCAGGTCTTTAATGGCCGATGTAGACAAATCAGAAAACGAGAGGTAGAATTATAGCAATCAATTATCTCTATCCACACAAAATCTATCTCCCCCCAAATCGAGCGTCGAAAGACGTTGTGCGATCCTCCCACTTGGAGTAGTTAATGCTAAATATTTTTGATGCTTCTTCCAACAAGTTCTGCAATCAGGTGTCGCGGCGGAATTTCATCAAAATCGGCGCCGTTGGTCTGGGTGGTCTTACTCTGCCGAACATTCTCAAGGCGGAGCAACAATCGGGCAAAGCCAATTCTCATAAATCCATCATCATGATCTATCTGCCAGGCGGGCCGCCGCATCAGGACATGTATGATCTTAAGACGGACGCGCCATCGGAAATACGTGGTGAATTCAGCCCCATTGCGACCAATGTTCCCGACATTCGCATTTGTGAACATCTCCCCCAACTGGCAAGAATTGCTGACAAATGCGTCTTTGTCAATTCCCTCGTTGGTTCAATTGGCCAGCATGCTTCATTTCAATGTATGACCGGACACAGTGACCGAAACCAGCCAGCCGGCGGTTGGCCCGAGTTAGGTTCTGCTCTGTCACACTTGAAAGGCAATCCACGGGCAACGTCACCCGCTTATGTGAATCTTTCACCTAAGATGCAGCACACTCCCTATAACTTTGGGAAAAACAGCTTCCTGGGAATGTCTCACACCCCTTTTAATCCGAATGGCGAAATGAAGGGTGATATGACGCTCAACGGCATTACCTTGGATCGCCTGCAAGATCGCAAAAATCTGCTGCGTAGTTTCGATCAGTTCAGGCGTGATGCCGATGCCAGCGGTGCGATGCAAGGGCTCGATTCCTTCAACGAACAGGCTTTTGGTGTTCTAACCTCGGGGCGATTAGTGGAGGCGCTTGATGTTTCGAAAGAAGATCCTGCAATTCGCGAACGCTACGGCAAAGGAACCACAAGAAAACAAGGGGACGCTGCTCCGCGACTGAACGAACAATTTCTTCTCGCGCGTCGTCTTGTCGAAGCCGGGGCGCGCGTTGTGACTCTGAGTTATAGCTTCTGGGACTGGCATGGTAGTAATTTCAAAAATGCCAAAACGAATTTCCCCGATTTCGACCAGGCGATCACAGCCCTGATTGAAGACTTGCACCAGCGCGGCTTGGCTGAAGATACAACGGTTATTGCCTGGGGCGAGTTTGGACGGACACCAATGATTAACAAAAACGGCGGTCGTGATCACTGGCCGCGCGTTTGTAATGCCTTACTCGCCGGTGGCGGCATGAAAACCGGTCAGGTCATCGGCACCACAGACCGGCTGGGTGGTGAGGCAGAAAATCGCCCCGTCCATTTCCAGGAAATGTTTGCTACGCTCTATCACAACATGGGGATCGACGTGCAACAGGTTACCCTGCCCGATCACGCAGGCCGACCTCAGTACCTCGTGGATAGCGGTTACCTCCCTCTGCCTGAAGTCATCTAAAGTTTGCTTCCATAAAAGTGAACTACCATCCAACCAACAGGCCTTCGTCAGATGACGAAGGCCTGTTTTCTTTCTGCTAACGTAAGTATTTGAGGGTATCAAAAATACCCTTCGGTATTAAATGAGCCCCCCATTCAGAATGAAATCCGTCAAGGGATCATCCAGACCGCCCGGAGTCGCGATGAAACCAAAGGAAATCGTTCCACCAGCGGGGATGTCCCGATTCCATGATGCACCGCGAATGACGTAGGTATTTCCGACGTGAGACACAATCTCTGCATTCCAGATATCCGTGATGTCACCATCGAAAGTGAACTGCATTGTCCACCCTTCCCAGGCTTCGTCACTCTCGTTACTGATCTCAATCGCTCCCTGGAACCCACTGTTCCAGTCATTCACGACAGCGAAGTCCACGCCGCCTGTGGGAGCCGGCGCATCGTTGTCCTGAATCGTGCCGTTACCAATGGCTGACGCCAGTGTGACGCCGACTGCCTGATCGAGCACAACCTGGAAGCCCTCATTCGATTCGATCAGAGTGTCGCCCAGAATCGGCACCGAAATGGTTTTCGTCGTCTCCCCTGGTTGGAAGACCAGTTGACCGCTGAGAGCCTGATAGTCTTGACCAGCAATTGCAGCCCCGTCCTGGGTTTGGTATTGCACTGACACCGGTTCCGTGGTCGGCTGATCCAGTGTGACGGTAAACACGGCGAGCGAACTGCCGCTATCACCTTCCGTCACAGTGACATCATTGATGGAAACCTCAGGAACGATGACCACGAAAGGCTCAACAGTGACAAGCACCGTTGTGGTGGTGATGCTACCTGATTCGGCGACAGTCGTATAAGTAAAGCTGTCATCGCCAGAGAAATCAGCAGCCGGCGTGTAAGTCAGCGTGCCGTCCTGATTATCAACGACCTGCCCGTGAGCGGGTTGAGTGAACGACTCCAGTGTCGTACTCCCCCCTGTTGAAGATGTCGGGCTGATAAAGTTTCCTGACATCACCAGCATGCTCAGCATGGAGACTGAATCGGCATAGTAATTCGAGTGAGTCGTCGCGATACTGTCGAATACCGAGTTGAGCCAGGCCTGATCAGCGGCATCCGAACCGGTCATGGCAGAGACACCCACCGCTGCCCGGAAGAAAGGATCGCTCCAGTTATTCAATGGCGTTCCATCGAGTGCGTAGCCGCCCAGAATCTGTGATGGATTGCCCCCCGAAGATTGTTGGAAAAATTCGGACAACATCTGTGCCTGAGCCAGCGAAACGGCATCGCCACTCAAAACCGCGTCCGTGCCGATTCGCCAGGGAACACGTCCCGCGTTATACCAGTAATGCTGATCGTTGACTTCCAGGAATCCTGAAGGAGCAGGCGAAACATCGCCGGTTACCGGATCCACGATCACAAAGTCCGGCACCAGCCCTGTTCCTGATTGTTGCTGCAGCTTCGTCAACACGTCCTGCGTGGCAGCAATAACTTCGTCCCAGGCCCCGGTCTGTGTGGCAGCTTCAAATGCCCTGAAGTGACCATACATAAAGTCGCTGGTACGGGTAGTCCACTGGCTATGCTGGCTACCATTCGGATTGACCCAGTCTCCCAGCATGGGAAGATGACTGTCCGGTCCAATCGTCGATTCGTAGATGGCGTTAATAATGGTAATCGCTTCCTGGCGATAGTTGACCGCGCCATCACTGCCCCACTGCGCATCTGCGACTAACAGTGCATAGGCAATATCGGCATCTCCATCGAAGGCACTGTTATTCCCGTAGGCATCCGGTTGCGCCCAGTCCATCAGATCCGAATTCCCCTGACTGGGATTCGCACGCGAATATTGGAACAGACCATCAAAGATTGCCTGAGCATTCGGATCATAGCCATCCAGGTGCGCTAAGATCAGCATCCCGTAGCCTTGTGCTTCAGATGTCGTCCGTCCTGACGAGTCCATGATCACCCGGTAGCCGTTGCCACCGGGATCGACGCGCAACCAGTCCGACTTCCATTGGTCGAAGTAATCGCTCACCACGGCATCAAGTTGCTCCTGGCTGTATTGACTGGGGAATAGAGTCCCGTTCACATACTGCTGCACATGGCTGGCGAAGTCCGGGTCTCCTGCAGACGTACCAATCGAAATCGTGACAGGCGTTTCGAAGGGGGTCGTAACCGTCACGTCTGTTTCGCTGGCAACGTCGTCATTGAGAATCGTAGTAGCGGCAGACGAAAGGTTATCATCCAGAGTAGCGCCGATGGGACTACTGAGGGTCACATAAAACTGCTCATTCGATTCGACCTGTGTATCCCCAAAGACACGAACGGTAATCGTCTTTGTGCTTTCACCTACGGCGAACGTAACCTGACCGCTGGCTGCTTCATAATCGTCACCAGCGGTCGCTGTTCCATTGGACGTCTGGTAGTTGACCGTAACTGCTTCGGTTGCAGGTTTAGAGAGTGAGACGGTTAGCGTCGCCAGAATAAACCCACTCCCCCCTTCGGTAACAGATGCACCGCTGATGCTTACCACCGGCGCCACTTCATCAGGCGGATCAACGACAACATCTAATGGGACGGGATTTTGATAATATTCCTGCACCTTGGTAATCCACCAGTAATCGTCGGTAGGTTCACTGCCAATCGAATCGGTACTGATTCCGACACCAGCTCCAAAGAGGATCTGCCGCACACCGGCAGCCCGTGCCTCTTCGATGTGCGAACCCCAGGTGATGGTATTTCCGGAAACGGTCAGCTTATCATCCCCGAATTCATTGGTCGAAAAGTAATCCAGACGATCTCCGCTTGCGGTAAAGGTATCGCCCAGGAAGAATGTGGGCGCAGAGTCCTCATACTGGCGCGTGGTATTCGTCAGTGGGTCAAAGGTACCATTCTCGTCATACGGATTCGTGGCGAGACTGTCATTGATATGACCAACGGGAATCTGCCAGAGCACCATTTCGCGGTCCGTCGTTTCCGTGAGCGTCTGAACAATCAGCAGATAATTATTCCAGTGATCGTTGTTCCAGAACCAGGTGCTGGCTTCCGGATTGCTGGCTGCACCATTTTGTGCTCCCGCATCCAGACCGTATTTATCGAGCGAAATAAACCCGGCACCGTAACTCAGAATTCCTGCCTCCATATAATATTCTGCGATCAATTCCGCTTCGCGGGCAATCGCGGCGCGTCCTGCTTCCACTCCCAACGTATCGGTCAGGTGCACGATTCCTGTTCCCGGAATCGGTGTTTCAATCCCGGGCGAAGCCCAGAGGTTGAATTGCCAGCCGAATTCGACATTCGGAGCATAAGTGCTGATCGTATAATTGATCGCCTGAATGAGGCCCGTCACCGAATTGTCGAACTGCGGATCGACGCCCTGCTGTAACACGCCGCTGCTATAGGCGGCACTCGTCATCGCTGAAATCGCACTGGCTGAAGCGCCGGCATTTTGCATCATGTATCCGATGAAGTCAGGTTCCAGGATCATCTGCACCAGCTCGTCACCGGCTTCAGTGCGAATCGTATCGAGTGCATATTTCAGATCACGGAAATAGTTTTCCATATACGACAGGCTGTTGATATGCTCCAGGTCGGTCGTATAGCTTTCCCCGCCATCCGGAATGTTGTAGTAAACGAACTGAGGAATCATTCCCAGCTTCATGCTTTCGCGAACGTAACTACTCACACGATCCGGGTCCCAACTGCGCCAGCCGCTGATTGGCCCGCCATTTAGATAAATATACCGAGAGTCAACATATTTGTTAGTCAGCGGATCGCTGCTGTCAAAATCCTGCCAGAACGCCAGATCGCCTGTGGTATCTTCACTCACTGAACCGATCGTGACATAATCGGGTAGCCCCGGCAGTTGACCGTCTTCAGTGCGGACGCGCACCCCGATATAGCGATCTTCACCAGTTTCTCCATCGGTAATTCGCACAGATGCCCGTCCTGCTTCCAGACCGGTAATCCGTAACGTATTTCCGTTTACGATCTCAGCATTGATCACCCGCGAATTACTGGTGGCAAGACTAAACTGTGCCGACTCGCTGGAGGAGGCAAGTGTGTATTCGACCGTTGTCTGGTCGATTGTCGTCTGCAGAGCTTGTCCGGTAAGGTCGACCTCTTCGATACTGATCAGACTGGCGCCACCGGCAACATAGACCACTTCGTCACTCAACGTTGTTCCGCTCGCGTTGCTGACTTCGACCTGATATCGAAAAATACCGTAGGCTCTGTTCGTGATGTGTAGGCTATCTGTTTGTGGAGTCGCATTCCCCGACAAAGACGACTCATAGATCAATTCGCCGTTCTCGTATAATTTCCACTGCTCCGCAGGTGCCCCTGCATAAAGGTTGAGGGTCACATGATAACCGCCCGTATTATAATCCGCGAGCACACTCACACTCGGTATATTGGGAGCGCCCACCACAGGATCCGGGTCGGGATCTGGATCTGGGTCAGGATCTACCGGATTACCACTTCCTAGAAAAGCGAAGCCCGATGGTTCGCTATGATTTCCAACGGCTACGAATCCGACGGCCAGCGACTCACCTACATCGAGCGTGTTATCCCAATTCGGTGGGGAAATTCGATACCGGCCGCCGCCGAGATTCTCCACTTCGGCATTCCAGAGCGACTGAATTTCGCCGCTATAATCAAACTCCAGCTGCCAATCCGTAAAGGCACTCGCTTCATCGTTTGTCAGAATCAGGCTGGCTGTCCTTCCGGAACCCCAGTCTTCTTCGATTTGAAATTGAATGTCGGGGGCATCGGCCAGCGGATGCGCCGCGAGCATGGTACGCACCTCAAGTGCTTCGACTGTTCGTGAGGTTTTGGCGCGAGAACGCCGTGAAGTGATGGGCTGTTGAGAAAACCATTGCAGCAGGTTTACATAAAGTCGTTTCATCTCATCAACTCTGCGAACGCAGAGTCCTTTCAAGTCTGTGCCAAGGCAGTGATTACCTCTGATGCAGAGATTCTGCATCAGTAGACAATGGACTTGGCACGAGATCAGGATTCTGATGATTCTAAAACGTGCTTTGGTCACCGTAACACTGCTTATACCCGGGTGTGAGCAGAAAACCGCGAGGTAGACAGGCGGCCGCTGACTGCTAACGTGCCCAGGATTAACTTGGCGCGGAAGCTGTTTCGGCCCAGTTCAAACAGCAATGTCCGATATAATTAGACGTGGCTTGAGTCTGGAACCAATCCAGACTCGGAATACTCTGATTTAACCATGCTGTCCTACCCTGTGTCCAGCTATGGTTTGAAAACATTTTGAAAATCATGTACAGGCAGCGCTGCTTTGGCAAGCAGAGACCAAAGTTGCAATGATTCGTACGGCACGTCACAAAACGACTAAATGATATAACCGGAAAAGCGCGCCCTCGTACATAAAATCAAGTTTTCTCTGCTTAAACACAGTAATTTTACTTGGGGCCAAGGGGTCTTCTCGCATCGTCGATATCTCCACTGAAGGGAGCACCGGTCATTTCGTTCCACTGCTGCAGCTGTTGGGGGGTAAGTAGAGATAGAATCTGTTTTAACTGGTCAGAATCATTTTCACGAGCCCGACCACCTGGTGGACGATACTGAGAACCATCAATTCTTTTTTCCTCCGGTTGTTCCGACTGCGGAGGATTCTCTCCCGAAAACGACCGTTTGCCAGCGGGACCACTTCTTTGTCCGGCGCGGGGTGGTCTCCTGCGAAACTGGTACTCTGACTCGATCGCACGCATTGCAAGCCGCTGCTCATTCGTCAGATTCAATATGTTGATGACTTCTGTTTCATGTAATGCACGTGATCCCTGGATCTGAAGTGTTAATTGTTTTAAGCGTTCCAGTTGCTTCCTGGTCAAGATCTGATTGATTGCTGCTGTCGTATCTTTAGCATCCTGAATCATTCGTTTGCGAATGGTCTGGCTCTTTCGTTCATTTTGGCTTTTTGGCTGACCTCGGATAGATTCAACCGCCTGTCGAATTTGTGATTGTCGCCAGTCAAACAGCTCTGTAATTTTGCTTTTTTGTTCTTCAGTCACCTTTAAATCGTTCAGCACATCTGGTTGACGTAAAATATGTGTTTCCCGGTCTGATTGTAAAACAATGAGTTCCGTTAAAATCTGCTCTATTCGATCGCGCGTCTCTTTGAGTTTCTCCAGCGCCGCTGGATTATCCTGTTGCTCTTTCATCATTGCCTGGTAATGCGCCAAAGCCGATTCCAGTAATTTTTTACGTAGACTTTCATCAAAAGGGTTATCAGATAATTCAAATTCCGCCAATGCAATCATGTCATCGGCGGCGCGCTGCGCTAACTGGAGTCTTTGCTCTGCCTCTTGAGCCCGTTGTTGCTCTCGTGTCAGCGCCTGTCGCGTATTATGTTCTTCCTGAGAAATGGCTGCCATGGCAAACGAGACCCCCACCAGGCCGAGTAATAAAACAATGAAAGATGAAACAACGACCGAAGGATGCCGCCTGAGCCATTTACGAGTATGATCGACCAGCGTAGGTCGGCGCGCCAAAATGGGTCGTTCATCCAGAAACCGATGCAAGTCATCCGCCAACTCGGCTGCCGTCTGATATCGTTCTGCTGGCAGTTTCGACAACGATTTCATGACGATCGTTTCCAGTTCGATCGGAATGGATCGGTTCACCTGCCGCAACGGTTTGGGTTCATCATATAGAATGTCATGCAGTAATTGCTGCCTGGCACTGGCTGAAAACACGGGCTGTAGACAGAGTAATTCGTAGAGTGTCGCACCCAGCGAATAAATGTCGGTCCGTTGATCGATCAATGCACGTTTTCCACTCAACTGTTCCGGGCTCATATAGCGCAGTGTGCCTAACAGGTCACCGGTTCGCGTCACACTGGAACTGGCCGACACCTGGGCCAGACCAAAGTCCGTGATCCAGGCATTCCCTTTGATATCAATCAGCAAGTTCGCTGGCTTAATATCACGGTGAATGACTCCCGATGAATGCGCATAATCCAGGGCTTCTGCGATTTGCGCAATAATTTTCGCGATGGTCTGATACCAGCTGCGCGCAGCTCGATGATCCGTATGAGATACAGACGGATTCACGATCTCAGTCGAATCTGTCTGAGTACCTGTATCAGAACCGGCCGCTTCTTCTGGACGTTGATGCGCGGCATGTTCTCCCGTCAGTTCCTGCTTCTGTCGAATCACCCATTCCGACAACGATTCCCCTTCAATCAACTGCATCGCGTAATAATGCATACCTCGTTCGCTGCCCACAGCGTAAACAGGAACGATGTTCGTATGATGCAAATTGGCAGCCGCGTGGGATTCAATCTGAAAACGCTGTCTCTGACATTCATCCAGGGCCGCTGCAAATGGCAGTACTTTCAATGCCACTCGACGTCCTAACGACAATTGTGTTGCTTCATAAACGGTGGCCATTCCTCCGCGCCCAACTTCACGAACAATTTTGAAATCACCCAGCGGTTTGGCCATCATCTCGGAAAGTTGCGGAGAGAGATGTTGAGACAGTGAATGCGCCAGATCGATTCCTTCCAGGCACTCCTCGACTATTTCTGACAATTCGGGATAGCGGCTGATAAACTTCGCTTTGTCGGGAGTTTTTCCAGCTTCAAGTAATGCCAGGTATTCACGGGAGATCTCAATCACACGGGAATCTTCACTATCAGATTTGTGATACACAAATGTGTTCGCCAGACTATCTTCGTTTTGTAACACTATTTCACCTCCGAAGCAGAAGCCGTCCTGGCAAACTCTTTTTTGAGACGCGTTAATCCACGCAACCACAGTTTTTCAACGGAATCCACCGTTTTCCCCATTCGCTCTGCAATCTTAGGGAACGTAAGCCCTTCCAGATGCCGTAAAATCAACACGGATTGATAATCTTCCGGCAGACATGATAACGCATCGGTCACCAGCCTTGTCTGTTCAACACGCAGTACCTGTTGACTGGGAGAAGCCCCGGGATCAACAAGCAGGCCCCCCAAAGAAATCGCAGATTGATCGATTTCAGCTGCCAACTGTTGTTCCAGTCGGGGATCGCGTGCTTGAGTCCCAAAGTAGCGACGAACCGTATTGGCAATCGTATGGGCCAGAATCGAACGAATCCACTGAATCAATTGCGGTTCGTGCTTGCCTTTGAAATTCGGAAAACTTTTATGTGCTTCCAGAAACGCTTCCTGAATAATATCTGAAACATCCAGTTTCCCCTGAAGATGCCGGCCGACTTCCACACGTGCCAGCACTCTCAAGTAAGACCGTTGGGCAGACAGAATCTGGCCCAGTGCGGTCTCATCACCTGCGCGGGCTCTGGCAATTAAGTCCTCGGTGGTCAGCTTCGCTTTTTCATCTTCAGGATCGGCTAACATTAAAATACACATGAATCCGTAATAGTTCGCAACAAAGTGAGTCTCCTTGAGTTTGACCTGCTATGTAATTAAGTCACGTAAATCGTTGTCACTCCGCCGCAAAAAAATGATTAATTTCAAAAATTATACAATTTTCGCGGCGGTGCCTGATCAGTTTTCGTTACTAAATTCATATGTCAGTTTTTTTCGGGCAGGATTTTAGAGAACATCAGTGAGGCTTTTCATGCAGCGATCCTTCCAGACAATTCTATGCTATCTATTTGCTGTCACGGCATTTACTGCGTTTGTTCACGCACAGCCACCTGGTCCGCAAACACAGTCCGCTCCCTCAACCTTTCCTCCGGGACCATTTCAGGGAGCGCCCCCCTTCTCCTCTGGTTCCGGTTCGGAAAGACGCCCCGGTCCTGGTGGACCTGGTGCTGAAGAGCGCAAACTGGTTGATCAGTTTGATCTGAATCAGAACGGCCAATTAGACAAAAACGAACGCACGAAAGCACGCCAGTTTCTAAAAGATAATCCGGTTCGTCGAGGGGGCCCCGGCGGTTTTGGACCTCCCCGACCTGACTCTCGAAGAACAGATACAAACAACCGCAGGCACAGGCGTGGCCCAGCCGGTCCGATGAATCACAGCCGCTCCACTCCTCGACCGGGAAAGAAAATTTCGCCGGATGACGTCCCTGTAATCAACGCAGACCTGTATACTCCGTTTGTGTTGCGGACGATCTTCATCAATTTCGAAAACAAGGACTGGGAAGCAGAACTGGAAGACTTCCATGGAACTGATGTCGAAGTTCCCGCCACACTGATTGTTGACAGGAAAGAGTACCCTGGTTGCGGAATTCACTTTCGTGGCATGTCCAGCTATATGATGGTACCTGCGGGCTATAAACGATCGTTGAACGTGTCTCTGGATTTTACCAACGAAGAACAGAGACTGCTGGGAGCGAAAACCCTGAACCTGCTGAACTGTAACGGCGACGACTCTCTGCTGAGTACCGTGCTCTATTCCCATATCGCCCGCAAACATATGCCTGCCCCAAAAGCGAATCTGGTTCGCGTGGTCATCAATGGCGAAAACTGGGGAATTTTTACGAACGTCCAACAGTTCAATAAAGATTTTTTGAAGGAAAACTACCCGTCAGCAAAAGGAACCCGCTGGAAAGTCAGTGGCTCTCCCAGAGGGGGAGGCGGACTCGATTACAGAGGTGAGTCACCTGAATTATATGGGTATCCCTATGAAATGAAGAATGGCGATGAAAAGTCGCTCAAGAAGTTAATCGAATTCTGTCGCATTCTGAATCAGACTCCTGCCAGTGAGCTGGAATCAGCACTGACTGACAAAGTGGACATGAACGAACTTCTCTGGTTCCTAGCCCTCGATAACGCGCTCTGCAACTCTGATGGCTACTGGATCCGTGCCAGCGACTACAGTATTTTTCTTGATAAACAGGACCGTTTTCATTTCTTTCCCCACGACATGAATGAGGCGTTTCGATTCGTCAGAGGAGGTCCAGGCTTTGGTCCGCCTGGTGGTCCACCAGGCAGATTTCGCGAGAGGCGTGCAGGCACGGGTTCTCGGGGAGCAGGACCACCAGATGGCTTTGGCCCTCCGGGTCCATCAGGTGGCCCTCCCCGGGGATTCCCCGCGCAACCCGGATTTGATCCCAGACATGCTAACGGCAAACAAAATGAAGGCGGCCAGCTGGATCCCCTGATCGGTCTGGATGATTCACAAAAGCCGCTCCGCAGCAAGATTCTGGCAGTCCCCAACCTGCGGGCCAGCTATCTGCAAAAGATTCGTATGATCGCTGAAGATCTTGACTGGAACGAACTGGGACCAGTCGTTGACCAGTACCGTCAACTCCTACTCAAGGAAGTCAAGCAGGACACACGCAAACTGGGTTCCTACGAGAATTTCCTCAAATTGACAGCCAATCGAATCCCCAGGTCTACTACCGGCGGTCATGGGCCGGGAGGTCATGGAGCCGTTAATCTTCACCAGTTCGCCAGAGAACGCCGCGAATATTTATTGAAAGTCACTCCCAAAGAATAACGAATTTCAAGCTTGGTGTTGATCTCGTTTTCCCCTGTTACATTACAATACTTTTGTCGATTCTTGAGAGGAGCCCCTGTTTTGGACTTGAATCATGTCGTGCCGGAATCTGACACCGTTCGTGTTTATCAGGCCAGGGATCGTCGCGTAGAACTCAAATTCATTCTTCCCAAAGCATTAAGCAACTCTGTTCGCAACTGGGCAAAAGAGCGGATGGATCCCGACCCGCATTGTCAGACGTTTCCAAGCGACAGCTATGAAATTCATACCCTGTATCTGGATACTTCATCTCTAGATATTTATCGCAAGACCGGGGTGGCAGGCTTAACCAAGCATCGACTACGGTGCTATGGCAATGAGAGCAATATCTGGGTGGAAACCAAACGTAAAAAAAACAATATCGTCCTGAAAAAACGCTCGACAATCTCTGCTGAAGAACTGGAATTCATTCATCAGCCTCACTCAGCAGAGTCACTCTGGACCGGTGCCTGGTTTCAACAACGGGTGCTTCAAAAAAACTTACAACCCACTGCCCTGGTTCACTACCAGCGATTTGCCCAAACGGCCCGTCATCAGAATCGAACGATTCGTTTAACAATTGACAGCCAGCTCACTGGTTGCAGAAGCAGTCTCTGGGAGGTTCCCAATCGTGCCCCCAGGTGGACCAGCCTGTCGCCGGAGATAGAAATACTGGAACTCAAATTTCACAATGTTCTGCCTCCCCTTTTCAAAAAACTGCTGCTTGAATTTCCTATACTCTCAACCGGCTTCTCAAAATATCGTACGGTGATGGCAGCCAGCGAATGCATTGCCAGTCAGCCTGCCTCACTCTGATTCCAGAATCGACGTTGTACAATGACAGACTGGTTTACCAATATCAGCGTTTCCTCCGAACCGGCAGTCGGTGTGATTCTAGTACACCTGCTCCTCTCTTGGGCTGCCGGCTGTGGAGTCGCTTATCTGGCACGACTCCATCAGAAAAATGTGACTGATGAAACGCTTTCGGTAACACTGGTTCTGATGTGTGTCCTGATCGCGATGGCGACACAAATCATCGGCGAGAATGTGGCGCGGGCCTTCAGTCTGGTGGGAGCGCTCTCCATTGTACGATTCCGGACAGCGATGCAGACAACACAGGATGTCGCGTTTGTCCTGTTTGCCGTGGTAATCGGAATGGCCATCGGAGCCGGTCAATACTGGGTAGCAACTCTGGGATTCATTGTCATCGGAGCCGCCACTCATTTCCAGCCATCCTGGTCCACCTTCCAGACCGCGGAAATCATGCATCCTGCGGGAGTCATGTTACTCCGCATGCAGATTGCGTTGGGGGCGGAAAATATCTGGGATGAAATCCTGTCAGAACTTTGTGAATCGTATGAAAATACAGGCGCAGAAACGATTCGTAAGGGAAGTGCCTTTGCTTTAGAATTTCACGTCATTCTGCGTGAACACATCAATGCAGACACGGTCATTATGCGTCTGGGACGGCTCGAACAAATTGAATCAGTCCAAATCAAACGTTGCCGAAAATAGTGCCTTCTAAAAACACGAAAATCAACTTCGAACTGATCTCAGCCGAACAATTCGGAAACGGCTTCGCCGGTATCGAGCAAAGGCATCGGGCGGTCCAGACGATCACGCAAGATCACACGTTGGGGATCGATTCCCAAATGTCGATAAATGGTTGCTGCGACGTCTTGTGGACCGACAGGACGTTCCACGACATCTTCACCACGGCTACTGGACCGACCAATGATCTGCCCCATCTTCATGCCTCCGCAACCCATCAGCACACTAAATGCTCGGCCCCAGTGATCACGGCCGGCATAGCGATTTATGCGTGGGGTACGACCGAATTCGCCCATCGCCACAACCAGCGTTTTCTCGTACAAGCCGCGGTCCATTAAATCGCGGACGAGACCTGCGATCGCTGCATCAAGCGGGGGAATCAGTTTGCGTGCTCCCTCTTCGGTTTTATACCGACCTGCAGAACCATGATGGTCCCACGGCACACAGTTAACGGTAACAAATGTCGCGCCATGTTCAATCAGTCTTCGAGCCAATAAAGCGCTTTGACCGAAAGTATGTCGGCCGTAACTGTCACGCAGGGAATCCGATTCTGCTGTGATGTCGAACGCAGATCGAACACCTTTTGAAGCGAGCAACTCAAATGCTTTCTGCTGATGCTCATCCAGATCGCGGAATGCTTTTTCATGATCGCGTGGCAACACATCGAGTGAGCCCAAGAGTTCCCGACGATTCTTCAATCTGTCTAATGTCAAGTTTTTTGCTAACGTGAGATTTTTGACACTGAAGCTGCTGGTATTCGGATCGGAATTGACAATAAACGGATTGCTGCCACCTCCGATATAGGAGGAATAATGAAACAGATTGTCGGTTCCCCCTCGTAAATGCGGCACCCCGACATAAGGTAGCATTCCCGCCTGATTTGCACCGCGCAAAAAGGAAGCCGCGGAACCCATCGAGGGACGCCTTTGCACACGGTTATCGGGGGCATTGAATGCAGGGCCTTCAAAGCCGGTGAGCATCCAGTGATTCCCTTTGGTATGATCACCAGAACCGTGATTGACCGTTCGCAAGACGGCGAGGTGCTCGGCCAGCTTTGCCTGCTCCGGCATCAATTCACTGAATTGAACGCCATCGAGACTGGTCGCGATGGATTGGAATGGCCCCCGATAATCAGAGGGCGCTTCCGGTTTGGGATCCCAGGTCTCCATATGACCGGGTCCACCACTTAACCAGAACAGAATGACGCTGGTATCCTGCTGCTTCGGATGAATCGCCCCCTCGGCTTTGAGCTTGAGCAGATCGGCCAGCCCCAAGCCTCCGGCTCCCAGTAAGCCAGCCTGCACAAAATTACGACGCGAAACTCCTTCGCAATTTGTCAGTTTCAGGGATGCTTGTTTTTTCATCGAACGATTTCTTCAGGCAGGAAAGCAATGAGCGATCTTAGCTTGCCATTACATAAGTACAATTTGATTTGTTGATTATCATCAAATTGACGTATCAGGTCAAGTACCGCCCTGCTCGTTTCCATCGGAAGCGATTGTCTGAAAGGCAGCCAGATCTTCGATCCTAAGTCAATTTGAATTCACGACTAACGACCAATAAAGTCCGGGTTTTCTGAACCCCGATATCAAAACAGTTCGCGAATGGGGTGTCCCGTATCGATGATACTTGTGGGGCGACCGGAGGCATCATTGAAATGCGTTTCCAGAGGAACCCCCAACCGTTGATAGATGGTTGCCAGCAAATCCATGGGGCTAGTTTTGCGTTCCACAACGCCACCACCCCATTTTTCGCTGGCGCCGACAACACGCCCGCCTGCGATACCACCTCCGGCAAACATTACCGTAAAACAGTTTGACCAGTGATCTCTTCCCGCGTGACCATTGATCATAGGTGTGCGACCAAATTCCCCCGCACAAAAAATCAGAACATCATTCAGCATGCCACGTTGTTCGAGATCCTGAATCAGTGTAGCAATTGCCCGGTCTAAAGGAGATAACTGTTCCTCGAGACCTTTTTCAATCTCATTATGGTGGTCCCAGTATCCGGTATTGATGGTCACACAACGACTGCCTGCTTCGACAAGTCGTCTCGCCAATAACGCACTTTGACCATATTGGTGTCGACCATATTGATCACGCAGTTTATCGTCTTCACGACTTAAATCGAACGCTTTACGCACGCGTTCCCCGGTGACCATTTCTAATGCTTGCGTTTTAAAAGAGTCCAGGCCTTCAATCACTCCGGATTTATCAACCTCGCGATTCAACGTATCAAATTTTTTCAGCAGTTCACGTCGTGACTCGACGCTTTTTAAGGTTAACCCATCGGGAAGAGCCAGGTTCGGGATCTTAAAGTTTTTGGAATTCGGATCCGCTCCCACTTCAAACGGATTATAGGATTTCCCCAGATAGACTGCTCCCTGATAACCAAAGGCTTCGGACTTGGGAATCGTCACATAAGGGGGCATATGCTCCGACTGTGCTCCTAACGTTCGCGAGATCACAGAGCCAAAGGATGGTTTTTGTGGTGCATTGCGTGCCAGCGTGGGACCAAAGTATCCCGTTTGCATCCAGTGCGCTGAAGGAGCGTGAATCCCATTTTCATGATGAACCGATCTGACCTGGGAAATATGATGCATGACTTTCGCCTGTAAGGGAAAGCGTTCCGTCACGTGAATGTCAGAAACGGATGTCGAAATGGGGCGATACATGCCGCGATATTCCGCTGGTGCGTCCGGCTTCATATCGTAGGTGTCCTGTTGACTCATCCCGCCATGCGTCCAGAACACAATCAATGATTTTTTTGACTTGGGACGGACCGATTCTTTCGCCGAGGCTTGTACTCTCAACAAATCGGCAAGCCCCAGTCCCAGGAGAGGTGCTCCCAACTGTAAAAAATTACGACGGCTGAATCCGTCATTACCGGAAGATCGAGTTCCTAAAACCGATAACATAAATTCGGTCTCCAAAGTCTGTTTTAAATTGCTGAGCCCGCCTGTGCGATCAATGATTCATCATAAACTCGTTGGTAGCCAATAAAGCCCATAACAGGGAACGATAGCCTTCCTGTCGGCTTTTCTCCGATTTCAAATACTCAACGGCCATTGCTTCTTCAGCCGCACGCGGATTGCGCGACAATGTCCGCAGGAAAATGTCGCGAATGTTTTCAGAATGAGGTTTGGTATTCGCTCCGAGCTTCTCGACATAGCCGTTTTTATCTGTCAGTTTGCGCTGGATCTCTTTCGAATTGACCAGTTCCAGCGCCTGTGACAAAGCGGGAGCATCGGTTCGTTCGCATTCACAAGCCGAAGTCCGGGACGGACGCCCGAATACATCCAGAAAATTGATTCGCACATTTTCATCAGGTAGATTCACCGCCCGCATTCCTTCCGGAAATTGCCCCGGTCCACCAGGAAAGATGGTCGGAACATCCAGAACCTGACTGATACCATCCAGAAGAATCTCGGCTGAGAGCCGTTTCGGATAATATCGGGCAAAGCATTGTGTATCTTCTGAATTCGTCTGATTGGGAACGGAACTGAGTTGATACGCATGGGAGTTGGTAATCAAACGAATCAACCTTTTCACGTCATAGCCATTGGCTGAAAAATCTTTAGCCAGCGCTTCGATCAGTGCTGGATTAGTGGGCGGATTCGAACTGCGTGCATCGTCAATGGGGTGAATGATTCCACGTCCGAAAAAGTGTCCCCACATTCGATTGACCATCGTACGCGCAAAAAACGGATTTTCCGGACTGGTCATCCATTCTGCTAAACTCTGACGGGGATCGTCAAAACGAGAGACTGCAAAATCCGGTCCCCCTAGGGGACGAGGTTGCATGATTTCGCTGGTACGTGGATTACGAACTTCCCCTTCATTTTTGAGGTAAATGATTTCATTCGTAGGAACCTCTGCATCGGCAAATCCCCCCTTACGTCCCACACGACTGAAATTGGCAGCGAATGAATAATAATCGTCCTGACTCCAGCGTTCGGCTGGATGATGGTGACATTGGGCACATTGAATTCGCACACCCAAAAATGCCTGCGCCACTGATTCCACATAACTGGTCGTATTGCGAACGGAACGGTACCAGATGGCAGGTGGGTTTTCTGCCTGACTGCCTGTCGCGGTGAGAATTTCAGAAACAAACTGATCGTAGGGCTTATTGGAGGCAATAGAATCCCGGATCCAGGCGGAGAATAACATGGTACCCGCGCGTTGTTTCCTGGTTGAATAACCACTTCCCCGATTCTGTAAAATATCGGCCCATTTCAAAGCAAAATAACTGGCGTATTCGGGGCGTTCCAGTAATCGATTGATGAGCCTTTGACGTTTTTGGGGTCTTGTGTCTTCCAGATAAGTCGTCACTTCATCAGCCGTTGGCAACGTACCGCAGATATCGAGCGTCACACGCCGGATGAATGTTGCGTCATCAGTGGGGGGCGACGGGGTGATTCCCAGTTTTTTCCATTGTGCCACTAAGAGCTGGTCAATTTTCGAGAGTTTCCTGTCAGATAAATCCATTTCTTCAACAGTGTTTTCTGAAGAGCCGTAAGGCACAACTCCTTGAAACACGGAAATCTGATCTCCAAACCGGGCCATTACGGCAAATAACCCACCACGGGACTGAGTTGTGACAACTCCTTCCTTATCCACACCAGCAATCTCGGGGTAATTTGATTCGTAAACTGCCTGCCGGGAAACATCGCGTTGTTTCCCATCAGAGAATTGAGCAACCACTTTTAAATTCAGACTGGAATTTCGTTTTAAAGCCTGGTCACGCGGTGAGACATTGATACTGACGAGAACCGGCGCATTGGGATCTGGCCCTGGCGCACCTTGAAGAATCCAGTTACGAAGTACTTTATAATCATCAGAATCGTATTCCAGCAACTTGCCTCCGCCATGCGGAACTCTACCGATGGCCTTTAGTAACAGCAGGCTCCGATCGGGGTCTGCGGGAAAAATTCGTCGGCCCCGTGATTGCAAAGTCATTGCCGAATAATCTAATTCCGGTTCGAAACCCAGTAAAGAAATCTTGAAGCCATTCTGGCCCGTCGACTTTCCATGACAACCGCCGCTATTACAGTTGAGCTTGGTGAGCAGTGGAACGACATCGGTGAGAAAGTGGACCTTCTGTTCCAATTGAGCCGGTTTTGCTTGATTTGAGTTCTCAGCAGCCTGCAGATCGTGACTACAAACCATCAACAGAGCGATCATCAGCCAGGCAACCAGTCGATTCCGGACTGCTAAATTCAAGTTATGATTCAAACGGCACATGTGAATTCGATTCGCTAATGAAAAGTCTACTCTGTAATCTCCAGATCGAGAAAACAGCTTCCATGATAGATTGGCTGATCTTCTACAACCCCGACAGCAAACAATCGTATGGAAGGCTGTTTTCCTAAAGGTGCATCGTCGTTCGCGATAATCTGGAGCGTTCCCTGCTCAGTTTGCCCGACAAAAGTCACTCCCCGTACGCGCAGCCCTTCTAATTTATCGGCGGCTTCGAGTTCGGTGTGAATCTTATTTATGAAACCATTAATTCGTTTCGCAGAATACTTCACCTGGATCGTTTCTCCGCGGCGAATCTTTTGGGGCGCTGAAGTATCGACGGCTACAACAAACGTGGCCGGTTTAACGTCAAACGTCACAGGATTACTAAATACAACAATTGGCTTCTTTCCGACTAAGGCTTGCGTCTGGACGGTAATCGTATACTGCCCCACCGGTAGATAGGGTGGTAAATAAAAACTGAGATACCCTTTGTTTTTTCCGGCCGGAATCGTAGCGGTCTGATTCTGAATCATACCAGGCAGGCTCGCTCCCACGAGATGTACCGGTTCATTCTCGCTAAGGTCACGTCGATCAAGATGAACCGCGATATCGAGAACAGAGCCGGGAGCGTGACGAAGCTCTAATTCACCAAACAGAATATGCTTTCGTACTTGCTGTCTCTCCGCGGAAATTTGAAACGGTGCGTCGTCTGTCACCGCCAGAGGAATTTTAGTCGTAAGTCGACTGGAACCATTGGGAATGTCTGTTCGCACGATCGTCCCGCCGTGGACTTTCCTGGTTCCAGCCTGATCAGAAAACCCATTAAGAGTCAGATCTCCCCAATAGGGTACGGCATGTTCATCCGCGGTAATCGTGAGTAATCCCCGATCCTCCCCCGGTCCCAACCAGATATCAGGACAATGAATTCCTTGCGGTAGATTGCCGGCGCTCACTCGAATCGAGTCGTTCATTCCTCGTTTCCGTAGCGCAATCACATCCAAAACGGCGCGACCACCGCGCTGTAGGTTCAAAGCTGCAGGCGTTTCCTGATGAGAAATGGCCGCCAGGTGGAATTCGGGGACCTGACGTCTGATGCTGAGTCGGTAGACACGCCGCTGATCCTCCGTCAGGCCGCCACGCAGATTCCGAACCATGATCACATACCGACCCTCTTCCGGCACAACCCATTTCCCGGCAGGATCAAGATGGTTGACAGGATATTTCTTCCCCGCAATATTTTTTACTTCATCACGAAACTGTTTCAATGTCTTCTTTGCCGACGCATCTAACACGCTGATATCGAGATCAACGGGAGAATTGATCCGTTGCCCGAACGCATCCAACCAGAGCACTTCTCCACGCTTAGCTTGAATGGCATACCAGTCTCTCTCATTCCCTGCAATCAGCTGACCACTGACTTCAGAGGGGCAGAAAACTTCCTGAGCTGTTTCAGGTGTCTGATGTGATTTGTTTTCCTGAAGGACCGGCACATCCGTCAAACCGATGAATAGCGGTGCGTGACAATGATCTAAATGAAACGCAAATCCATCCACGTCAGCTTGTTCGCTCCGCTGTCGAATGGGGAATGGTCTCACTTCATTTTCTGTGGGAGCTGTAATTGTGACGTCGATCTTCTCTAATTCATAATCCGTACTTGACAGATTCTGAGTGTCCTGTGACTCAGTCTCAGTTTTGACGTCGCCTAATTCCAAACGTCGTCTATCAGCATTCAGAGAGTTGTTACTGGCGATCTCCTGCTTCGAATGATTTTTGAGACTTCCCAGGTTCCAGCCATAAATCGAAACCTGTGAGGTCGCCCCGCGCTGAATGACTGCAGGAACGGAAAATAACATACGAGGGCCGGTATCGATATCAAGTCGGTAGAAATGGTCAGAGCTGCCCGAATAAACGAGATCAAATACCTTCACGAAATAGGTACCATCTACAGGCACCTTAAAATTGATTAATGGATCGATTCCTGAAAAGCCTCGATTCACGGCCAGCCGCCGTCCCCGGGAATCATAGACTTCCAATATCGCGCGCAGGCTTGAATCGATTCGATCTGCCCAACACTCGATTACAACGCGTTGTCCCTGCGCGGCCGAGAATTGAAAACAATCAACGTCCCCCTTTTTTTCAATCCGACCATTGACGGAAACATCAAGCAGAGTGGTTTGCGCAGCGGGAACCGTTTCGTTGGGTTCACTTTCGAGTAATTCCGACCGATTCCCGACAAAGAAGGTTCTCGGTGAACTCAAGCCATTTCGACAGAGCACCCGTAAATCGTAGACACCCTCTGGCACACTTTGGGGAATTTTGACGCGGAATCGATTCTTCGCAATCTTCTCTGTGTTGATGTCAGGCTGACTGCAAATCAATCGTGCTACGTCATCCAACCCCGTACCAGATACGGTCACTTCAATCAGACTACCTGACTGTGCTCCTGGAGGGAATACCGACTTCAGAACCGGATTCGGAAGCTCAGCCCAAGCAGATGTCACAACTATAACCAGATAGCTGAGAGCAAACAGACTGAATCGGCCCAGGCGATACACGATGACTTCCCTCTGTTCTCTCGGATTGATTTTCAGCGTCAAATTGACGTAGGCGAGATCTTCAACGATCAAATCACGATGAAGATTGATACAGCGGTGCAGGTTTTTTCTAAAGTTTACTTTACCCGAATCAAACAGTTAAAGTCAAGGTTTTCAAGCTATTCTGACGGCATTCTTGTATTTAATCGATTACCTAAGACAGTAGCCCTTTAACAACCTGGGCACCATCGACGCCAGTGAGTTTGAGATCGAGCCCCTGATATTTCACCGTAAAGCGATTGTGATCGATTCCCAGGCAATGCAGAACGCTGGCGTTTAAATCGTTAATGTGTACCGGATCTCTGACGATGTTATAGCAATGATCGTCGGTCTCGCCGTAATCGATGCCCGGCTTAAATCCGCCGCCGGCAACCCAGGTTGAGAAACAGCGACCGTGATGGTCACGGCCGTGATTGTCTTTCGTCAATGTTCCCTGACTATAAATCGTACGGCCGAATTCGCCACCAAAGATGACAACGGTATCGTCCAACAATCCCCGTTGTTTCAAATCTTTCACCAGGGCGGCTGCGGGCTGATCCACCTTATCACAATTATTGCGAATTGCTTTGGGCAGATTCCCGTGCTGATCCCAGCCACGCTGGAAGAGTTGAATGAAAGGGACGCCGCGTTCCGCCATCCGACGCGCTAAAATGCAGTTTGCAGCGAACGTTCCTTTTTTCTCTGAATCGGGGCCGTACATTTCAAATGTGGCTTTCGTTTCTCCACTCAGGTCCATCAAGCCTGGTACCGAGGTTTGCATCCGATACGCCATTTCGTATTGCGCAATGCGTGCTTCAATTTCCGGATCGCCTGAAAGCTGTGATTTTTCCGCATTGATTTTCGCCAGTCCATCCAGCATTTTACGACGCAGACCTCTGTCCAATCCTTTGGGATCGGACAGAAACAAAACGGGATCTCCGGCACTACGAAACTGAACCCCCTGATGGCGAGAAGGCAAGTTGCCACTGCTCCAAAGCCGCGAATAGAGTGCTTGCCCTGGTGCATTACCGACAGAAATCATCACCACATAAGCGGGCAAATCTTTGTTTGGACTGCCTAATCCATAACTCAGCCACGCGCCAAAACTGGGACGTCCCAACTGCTGGGTTCCCGTATTAATATACGTAATCGCGGGATCATGGTTGATGGCTTCCGTATTCATAGTCCTGATAATCGCAATGTCATCCGCAATCAATGCGGTATGCGGCAGGATGTCTCCATTGATCCAGGTTCCCCGTTCGCCGTAACGTTTGAAATTGAACATGGGCGCCACACAAGGAAACGATTTCTGACCGCTGGTCATTCCCGTGAGTCGTTGTCCCTTGCGAACCGACTCAGGCAGCTCTTTCCCGTGAATCTTCTTCAGTTCCGGTTTGTAGTCAAACAGGTCGATATGACTGGGACCACCGGCCATAAAGAGATAAATCACCCGTTTCGCTTTGGGGGCAAAATGAGGCAGTCCCGGCAAACCTCGTTGATCCGGGTTTGTTGGGCCGGCAGCAGATAGTTTAGGAACGTCTCCCAATAATGTAGCAAGCGCTGTTGCGCCCAGGCATCCACGAGAGCGTGATAACAATTGTCGACGCGTTAACTGTCGCTGGTATTCTTCCAGAGGATTCATTGCGATTTACTCACGAGTTAAAGTTTCGTCTAAATTTAAAATCATGTTGGCGACCACCGTCCAGGCTGCCAGTTGCGCGACATTCAAATTTTTATCGCGGGGTGATTCACCAACTTGAAGCAGTTCTTCTGCCGCTTTTAAATTGGTCTGATAGTGCTTCAGACTTTCAGCATAAACATCCAGAAGTACTTCTCTTTCTGTTGATCGAGGCTCTCTGGCCGTTGCCAGTAAAAAGGCATAACCAACCTGTTCGGCATTGGTTGCTCCCCCTTCTTTCAACATTCGTTCTGCAAGGTGACGGGCCGCTTCGACGTACTGGACATCATTCATCGTGACCAATGCCTGCAGAGGCGTATTTGTACGTGGCCGTCGGATCGTACACTTTTCCCGTGTTGGTGCATCAAAGATCTGCATCGACGGAGGGGGCGCAGATCGTTTCCAGTAGGTATATAAGCTGCGGCGATACAGTTTCTCGCCGTGATCCTGCACGAATTTGGGATTTCCCCCCAATCCCACTTCTTTCCAGAGTCCGGGTGGCTGATACGGTTTTACTCCCGGACCTCCCATTTGGGGATTAAGCAATCCACTGATGTCGAGCGCGCTATCGCGGATCATTTCTCCCTGTAAGCGAAAACGCGCACCGCGGGCCAGTAGTCTGTTTGCTGGGTCCCGCAAATAGTCTGCCCGCGATACATCCGATGACTGCCGATATGTAGCAGACATCACAATTTGTTTAAGCATCCGTTTCACATCCCAGCCCGATTCTTTGAAATCGACGGCCAGCCAGTCCAGCAATTGCGGATGACTGGGGAACGCGCCCTGTGAACCGAAATCTTCGGGTGTCGTAACCAGCCCAGTCCCAAATAACATTTGCCAATACCGGTTCACAGTGACGCGAGCGGTAAGAGGATGATTGTCTGCAAAGAGCCATTTCGCCAAGCCCAGGCGATTTTTGGGGGCGCCTTTCGGCATCGGAGGCAAAACCGCCGGTGTACCTGGTTCGACTTTCTGTTTGGTGGGAGCATCATAAGCACCACGGGAGAGGATAAATGTGTCGCGAGGCTTGGGCATGTCCCCCATGATCATGACCGTCGTCAGCGGTTTGAGAAGTTCTGTCTCCTCTGCTTTCAATTCCTGCTTTTTCTTGAGCAACGCGATATATTCTGCGTCTTCCCGTTCCAGATAGTAATTACGCAACTGCTGCTGTTGCTCTGCCGTTCGTTTCTCAGGAGACACAGCCAGGATGGTCGTAATCGGAAGTTGCTTTGTCAGTGTCTCCACTTCAGATTGACTGAGCACACGATTAAAGACAGAAACTTCATCGATAGTCCCCTTTAAACGAGAGCTGGGGTGCCGGCTGCCAATCAGTAACGTTTTGGGTGTGCGAATGGATTCCGTTAAGCGATCCTGCTCGATCTTCCAGTCCCACAATTGACCATCGACATAGATTTTCACGCCCATCGCTTTGGATGAACCATCATAGGTCACCAACACATGCTGCCAGGTTGAAGGTTTGAGTTTTTTCTTGGTCGTTACCTTAATCGCATTCGTAGGCCACGTATTGATGATATGTACCGATATTTGTTCGCCGGAGATGAGGATATCGTACCCGCGATAACTGTTGGCATCATCCATTTTTGCTAAAAGCGCGCCAGATCCTTTCGGGTCGAGATTAATCCAGCCGCCATAGGAAAATGAATCGGTCCGTTCAAAATCACACACGTTCCCCAGATCGACATAGGTTTTGCCATCAAAATGCAGCCCCTGATCGTAAGGAGACTTCACCCAGTCAGCCTTACCATGAATGGTTCCTTTGCGATTCTGATCCACTTGATCGACAACCTTGGTTCCTTTGCCTTCATCGAGCCTGAACTGCAGGATCTGTCCCTCAATCTGTGAAGGCGCTGCATGTTGTGCTTTTTCTTTCGCCGCCAACCAGGCTGTAAACTGAGGCTCAGCTGACTTTTGACGAGCGGCGATCTGCTGCTGGTTTTCTTTGATTCTCTCTCGTATATCCGGCAGTTTCTTTTGTTTTTCCGGATCAACCAGTGCCACCGTCGGTTTAGCATTTCCATTTCGTGTCTGACTACCGGCGTCAGCGCTGATATTGAAAAAACCGAAGAAGCGGTAATAGTCCTCATGTGAAATAGGATCATATTTATGCTCATGGCATTGAGCGCATTCCATGCTGAGTCCTAACCAGACCGTGGACGTCGTTTTCACCCTATCGACAGCGTACTCAACGCGGTACTCTTCCGGAATCAGGCCTCCTTCATCAGTTGTCCCGTTATTCCGATTAAATCCGGAAGACACCATTTGCAATGGCGTTGCATTGGGAAGCAAATCTCCCGCCAGTTGTTCTGTTGAAAACTGGTCAAAGGGAATATTTTCGTTATACATCTGCACGATGCGATCGCGCCAGGCCCACATATCGCGTGGCCCATCTGCATGATACACGCTCGTATCACCATAACGGGCCGCATCCAGCCACATCAGAGCCATTCGCTCGCCGTACTGTTTTGAACTTAGCAGACGGTCAACCAGTTTTTCATAGGCGTTAGGAGATTCATCATTCAGAAAATTGTTAATCTCCGGAATGGTGGGCGGCAGCCCCGTCAAATCAAATGTCAGTCGGCGAATCAAAGTACGACGGCTGGCTTCTCTTGAAGGCTGCAACTGTTGAGATTCTATTTGTGCCAAAACAAACTGATCGATGGGATTGCGTACCCACTGGTTGTTTTTGACTGCTGGTAATGATGATTTTTCTGGAGCGAGAAACGCCCAGTGACTGGTCCATTCAGCTCCCTCATCAATCCAGCGTTTGAGCAACTCTCTCTGCTCGGCAGTCAATTTTTTATTTGAATCAGCGGGAGGCATTTGAAGATCCGCATCAGTGCTGCTGATCCGTTTGTAAAATTCACTCTGATCCGAATGCCCGGGAACAATCGAATCTGCTTTCGCCGCTTCTTCCAGGTCTAGCCGAAGATCACCTTCGCGATGTTTCGTGTCGGGACCATGGCAATGAAAGCAGTTTTCAGAAAGAATTGGTCGAATATCACGGCTGAAATCAATTTTCGTTTTCGAAGCGGCGTCGTGTTTAGCCTGATCATTTCCAGCCAGACAGACATTGATTGTCAGAGCGAGAAAACTCGACCACAATAAGAAAACGGAGCGAGGAAGCATGCGCATACTCAATTATGTCCTTAAAATCTGAACACAATTAACGATCCTGGTGCGTCTCAAGAAATACCGAAACTGCGACATCGCAGCACGAGGAGAACAGGTGGGTCCCAAATGAATGATCGTTACTTAGATAGTAAGTTTGCATGAAGACAATTGTCAAGGCTTTTCAAGTCAAAGATGAATGCAGACTGCTGAATGGTCCCGTGTTGCATTTCTAACGTTCAGTGAAAGCAATCGACTTTCGCTACCATCTTCCCAAAACCCCTGATATATTGGGATCAAGAGTTCCGATTTATAGATCAAACCATTTTTGGTTTTCAATGCTGCTCAAAGGATATCTATCGTGAACGCAATCAAGATGATTTTGATCGCTTTGCCGGCAACGCTATTGACCTGCGTTGCTGCTGCAGAAGAAACAATCGAATTCAATCGCGATGTCCTGCCGATTCTCTCAAATCATTGTTTTACGTGTCACGGCCCCGATTCGGCAACCCGTGCAGCAGACCTGCGATTGGATCAGCGAGAATCAGCAATCGGCAAAGCAGACTCAGGCAAGAGGGTAATCACACCCGGTAAAGTGCAATCGAGCGAACTGATTCATCGCATCACGACACAAGATGAAAATGAGCGTATGCCTCCCGCTGATGGGCCGAATCCACTGAACGCAAAACAGATTGCCATTCTGAAAACATGGATCGAACAAGGAGCAGAATACGAAGCACATTGGGCCTTTGTCGCACCGAAACAACCGGCGATCCCCAAGACTCAGAATTCATCCTGGGCAAAGAACAACATAGACCATTTCGTACTTGCACGATTAGAACGCGAAGGATTACAACCCGCACGCGAAGCAAAACGTGAAACCTTAATTCGACGTGTGGCCTTTGATTTGACTGGCCTGCCTCCCACGCTTAAAGAGATCGACAAGTTTCTTTCCGATCAATCTCCGGACGCGTATACAACGATGGTCGATTACTATCTTGCCTCTCCTGCCTACGGCGAACACATGGCGCGGCACTGGCTTGACCTGGCCCGCTATGCCGACAGCAACGGTTATCAATATGATACCGAGCGAGAACAATGGATCTGGCGGGACTGGGTCATCAATGCGTATAACACAAATAAACCGTTCAACGAATTCACAATCGAACAGCTTGCCGGCGACTTGTTGCCAGCCGCCACCGATCAGCAACGACTGGCAACCGGCTTCAACCGAAACCACGGCATCACCATCGAGGGCGGCATCATTGATGAAGAGTATCGGACCGAGTATGTCATGGACCGGCTGGTTACGACGGGTGAAGTCTGGCTCGCACTTACCATCGGCTGTGCTCGCTGTCATGAACATAAATTCGATCCGATCTCTCAAAAAGAGTTCTATCAGTTGTATGCGTTTTTCAATCAGGTACCAGAACGAGGCATGCGAGGATTTGCTCCCAAACAACGTATTCCTTCGCCGCTTGCGACAGCATCGCAGCAAAATTTTGACGTCGAACTGACGCGACTGAAGACTGAGCTGAAGAAACCGATTAACATCGCCCAGCATTTGAATTCATGGTCAGAGCAGATCTCCACACAGCCGGAACATGGCTGGACGGTGATTGAACCACTGACCATGAAATCATCCGGTGGAACGACTCTTACGAAGCTCGCCGACAAGTCCATTCTGACCAGCGGGGCGAATCCTCAAAAAGATGTCTACGAGATCACCGCGAAAACTGATGCAACCAATCTGACCGCCGTCCGACTGGAAGCGCTCACACATGAGTCGCTTCCCGGCGGTGGCCCAGGTCGTCACAGCAATTCTAATTTTGTTCTGAGCGAATTTGAACTAACGGCGGTTTCTATCGCAGATCCCTCACAGCAGCAAACCGTGAAGTTTACCCGCGCAATCGCCGACTATTCACAGGCTAATTATGAAATCGCCAAAGCCATTGATGGGAGTGTGGCCGGCAACAACGGTTGGGCAGTAGACGGACCGACGCGCAAACTTCCCGCGACGGCCATGTTCATCGCGGCCTCCCCTTTCGGCTTTGAGGGTGGCACCGAATTGCAGTTTCGACTGCGTCACGACGCCGGTTTTGCGACACACGGTGTGGGGCGTCCCCGCTTTTCCATCACGGGCGACGCACCCCAAAATCTGCAGTTGCACGGTATTCCTGCCGACATTCGACAGATTGCTGCGAAAAAACGAAATCTCCGCTCCGCCAACGAACAGAAACAATTGCGTGAATATTTCCTCGCGCATCACAATCCCAGGCAGGAACTCAAGCAACGCATCGCGGAACTCGAAAAACAGAAAATGGCGGCGATCCCGGAAACCATGATCATGCAGGACATGGCTCAGCCACGCGCCACGTATCTTCTCGACCGCGGGCAATACAATGAACCCCGCGATCAGGTCAGCCCTAATGTTCCCGCGATTTTCCCGCCGATGCCCAAAACGGCAGCAAAGAATCGTCTGGGCTTCGCCGAGTGGCTGGTTGCTCCCGATCATCCACTCACGGCACGTGTTGCCATCAATCGCTACTGGCAACGCATCTTCGGGTTGGGATTAGTGAAAACGTCTGAAGATTTTGGAGTTCAGGGTGAATTACCCAGCCATCCGGAATTATTGGACTGGCTCGCCTTGGAATTTATTCGCAGTGGCTGGGACATCAAACAGATGCAGCGGTTGATTTTGAATTCCGCTACCTATCGGCAAACTTCACATGTCGGTGCGGCAGCCTATAAACAAGACCCGGAAAATCGACTTCTCGCTCGTGGCCCCAGAATGCGACTGTCTGCCGAAGAAATTCGCGATGCCACGTTAGTCACCAGTGGATTACTTGTGGAACGGCTGGGCGGAAAAAGCGTCTACCCGTATCAGCCGAAAGGCCTTTGGCTCGAATTGAATAACCGGCCGAATTACTCCAAAGCGTATCCACAAGGAACGGGGGAGGATCTCTATCGACGGAGTCTTTACACATTCTGGAAGCGGACGGTCCCTTCTCCCATGCTGAAAACACTCGATGCCCCGGAACGGGAATTCTGTACGATTCGTCGGTCACGAACCAATACGCCGTTACAAGCATTACTGCTGTTGAATGGTCCCCAATTCGTCGAAGCAGCCCGCAAGCTGGCCGAGCGGATGCTGTCTGAAGGGGGCACGACGGTTGATGAACAGATCAAATATGGATTTCGACTGGTCACGGCGCGACAACCCAGTGATTCTGAACTGGCTCTGTTCCGCGAAGCTTATGAAACCGATTTGAAGTTTTACGCCAATGATCAGGCAGCCGCACTTCGTCTGCTACAGGTGGGTGATTCAGCCTCAGATACAAAATTCAATCCAGCAAAGCTGGCGGCTTTCACCAGTCTGACCCGCGTGTTTCTCAATCTGGACGAAGCGATTACGAAGGAATAAAACGATGCTCGATCCCTTGTCTGAAATGCAATTACAGGTAAACCGGCGCCAATTTTTTGGACGCTCGAGCACCGGCATTGGTGTGGCAGCCCTGGCGTCGTTGCTCAATCGGGACCTGTTTTCGAAAGAAACAACCAGCGATGCATCACGCGTCGGCGGTCTGCCAGGTATTCCGCATTTTGCTCCCAAAGCCAAGCGGGTCATCTATCTGCTGCAGTCAGGCGCGCCTTCCCAAGTCGACCTGCTCGCTCACAAACCGTCTCTCGACAAACTGCACATGAGCGAATTGCCTGACAGCATTCGCAAAGGACAGCGACTGACGGGTATGACTGCAGGACAGAAGAAATTCCCTGTTGTCAAATCACCCTGGAACTTTCGACAGCATGGTGAATCGGGTACGTGGCTGAGTGATCTGTTACCGCATATGGGAAACGTGGCCGATGATATTTGCGTGATTAATTCCATGCACACCGAAGCCATCAATCATGATCCCGCGATCACGTTCTTTCAATCAGGACATCAGCAACCGGGACGTCCCAGTATCGGAGCCTGGCTCAGTTACGGCCTGGGAAGCGAGACGGAAAATCTTCCCTCGTTTGTCGTATTGCTTAGTAAAAATTCGTTCCATCAGGCACAGCCCCTGTATGACCGGTTGTGGGGTAGTGGCTTTTTATCGTCGAAATATCAAGGTGTCAAATTCCGTAGCCAGGGTGATCCAGTTCTCTACCTGAGCGATCCAGCCGGCGGAAATGATTCTCAGCGCCGAGTGATGTTGGACCGTCTGGCAAGGCTCAATCAGATACGTGAGCAAGAAGTTGGCGACCCTGAGATCACCGCTCGGATCGCGCAATATGAAATGGCATACCGCATGCAGACCTCGGTTCCGGAACTTGCCGATATCTCCAATGAGTCGGCCAGCACGCTCGAACTGTATGGCGACGACGTGAAGGAGCCGGGAACTCACGCAGCCAATTGTCTGCTTGCAAGAAGACTGGCCGAACGCGGCGTCCGCTTTATTCAAGTGTTTCACCGTGGCTGGGATCACCATAGCAATGTCCAAAAGTACCTGCCGACTCTGGCCAAGCAGACCGATCAGGGATCTGCTGCCTTGATTGCTGATTTAAAACAGCGCGGCATGCTGGATGAAACACTCGTGATCTGGGGCGGCGAATTTGGCCGTACGGTCTATTCGCAAGGTAATCCGAAATCGTTTGGCCGAGATCATCACCCGCGATGTTTTTCAATCTGGATGGCGGGGGGTGGTATCAAACCCGGTATCACCTACGGGCAAACCGATGATTACTGCTATAACATCACCGAAAATCCAGTTCACGTGCACGACTTTCACGCCACCATCCTGCACTGCCTCGGCATCAACCACGAGCGTCTGACTTACCGATTCCAGGGTCGCGATTACCGTCTTACCGACGTGCACGGAACTGTCGTCAAAGACATTCTGACCTGACGCGATTTGGAAATGAGAGGCTGCATTCAGTCTATCATTCTCTCAGATTTTCAAATTCCTACGTCTAACCTTAAGAAATGAGTTCTTTCACCACGTGAGCAGGTTCGACGCCTGTCAGTCTTTGATCGAGTCCCTGGAACTTATAGGTGAATTTCTCATGATCAAAGCCGAGCAGTTGGAGCACGGTCGCATGGAAGTCGTGAATGTGCAATGGATCTTTCACGATGTTATATGAGAAATCGTCGGTCTCTCCATAGATGGCACCGCCCTTTGCGCCGCCACCTGCCATCCACATACTGAAACAGCGGGGATGATGATCACGGCCGTAATTCTCTTTGGACAAACTTCCCTGTGAATAAATTGTTCGACCGAACTCGCCGCCCCAGATCACCAAAGTGTCGTCCAACATACCGCGTTGCTTGAGGTCTTCGAGCAATGCAAAACAGGGTTGATCAACGTCTTTACATTGAGAAAGCATGCGTCCTCCCACGTTGGAATGATGATCCCAGTTATTGTGATAAACCTGAATGAACCGCACGCCCCGCTCTGCGAGCCGCCGCGTCATTAAAGCGGTGTTAGCGAAGGTACCTGGTTTTTTGGCGGCTTCACCGTAGAGTTTAAACGTACTTTCGGATTCACTGCTGAGGTCGGTCAATTCCGGAACACTTGCCTGCATGCGGAATGCCATTTCATACTGGCGAATCCGCGTGTGCGTTTCCGGATCACCTAATGCCTGATAATTCAGTTCGTTGAGTGCGTTGAGCCCATCAATCGTTTTCTTTCTGATGGCATCGGGAACACCAGGAGGATTATTGATATAGAGAATCGGATCCCCCTTACTGCGAAACGAGACTCCGGAATGCACGCCGGGCAGGTAACCGGCACTCCAAAGTCGAGATGAAATCGCCTGTTCCTGCTCGCGGTTGGAGGGAGTTGCGACCAATACCACAAATGCAGGCAGATTTTCGTTGTCGGATCCCAGTCCATAGGAAGCCCATGCCCCCAGACAGGGGCGACCGGGGACTTGATTTCCCGTCTGCATCGCTGCGATGGCAGGTTCGTGATTGATGGCCTCGGTATGCAGGCTGCGCATCCAGCAGATTTCGTCGGCCTTCTTTGCCAAGTTAGGCAGGAGCTCGGTATTCATCCACATGCCACACTCACCAGCCGGGCTGAATTTGTATTTTGAGGGAGCAATGGGAAATCGTTTCTGGCCGCTGGTCATCGTTGTCAGACGCTGCCCCATACGAACTGAGTCGGGAAGATCTTTGTCGTAGAATTTCTGCATGACCGGCTTATAGTCGAACAGATCCATCTGCGAAGGACCTCCCACCATGTGCAGATAGATCACCCGCTTTGCCTTAGGGGGAAAATGACTTCCCACCGGTTGGCTTTCAGTCGTTGCTTTTGCTGAATTGCCGAGCAATGAAGCCAGAGCCGCCCCCCCCAGCAGATGTCGCCCGCGAGCAAAAAAATGACGACGTGTTTCCAGTTGATGAAAGTCTTCAAAGATGTTCATATTCAGAACCCCATAGTTAACCAATACAGTCATCCTGCACCTCAAATGAAAGTGCATCAGACTGGTTATTTATTTAATGTTTCATCCAGATTCATCAGTTCGTTGACCAGCATTGTCCAGGCAGCGAGTGTCGCCACATCAACCTGCTCAGCTGGTTTTGAATCGCCGACTGAAATCAGTTTTTTTGCGTCTTCAATATGTGACGTATAATAGGCGGCTAAATCGTCAAATGATGATTGGGCGATCGCCTGCTCTTCTGGTCGCAGATTTCGAGCCAATAAACGCTGTGCCACAAATTGCACTCGCTCTTCAAACTGATCCCCTCCGTTGAGAACCGCTTCCTGTGCCAGATTTCGGGCCGCTTCAACAAACTGCGGATCGTTTAATGTCACCAATGCCTGAAGCGGCGTATTCGTTCTTTCGCGCCGAACCGTACAGACTTCTCGGCTGGGCGCGTTAAACGTTTCCAGATTTGGCGGAGGTGCCATTCGTTTCCAGAAAGTGTAAATCGATCGGCGATAAAGGTTTTCGCCCTTGTCTTGCACATAGATCCGTGTATTGCCTTCGGGGAGCCCGACAATGTCCCAAATTCCTTCGGGTTGATATGGTTTTATTCCGGGGCCGTACATCTTTTTCGACAACAGACCGCTCGCTGCCAAAGAGTAATCACGAACCATTTCGGCATCCATTCGAAAACGTGGGCCACGAGACAACAGAAAATTATCTCGATCCTTTTCTAACTTTTCGGGCGTGGTGATTGCCGCCTGTCGATAGGTTGCGCTCATCAACATCAGTTTAAATAACTGTTTCACGTCCCAGCCCTTTTCCTGAAACTCAACCGCGAGCCAGTCCAACAGATCCGGGTGGCTGGGAGGTGCCCCCATGATTCCAAAATCTTCCGCCGTTGAGACAATTCCCTGTCCGAAAACTTCCTGCCAGAACCGATTCACAGTCACACGTGCCGTCAGTGGATTTTGGGAATCGACCACCCATTGCGCCAGTCCCAGTCGATTGGACGCAGCTCCGGCTGGCATGGCATGCAGAGATGCAGGGGGTGCGGCGGAGACCTGGTCACCTGGTTTATCGTAGGCACCACGCATCAATATGTGAGCCATCGCGGGGGAATTCGGTTTTTCTTTCTGAATGTGGGTCACCGGGCTGCGAGAACGAATCGCGGCCTGTTCTGCTTCCAGTCGGACTACCGAGGCAGCTAATTTAGGATAATCAGCATCGTGATTTGCAAGGTAATATTGATACAACTTCGCTGCCTGCTGAGGTGTTCGTTTCTCTGCAGCGATCGAAAGCAGTTTCTGCATCGAAGAATTCTCAGCAATCGCGGTAACTTCATTGCCACTAAGTTGCCGATCATAAAGGCGGACATCCTGAACAGCGCCCCCTTCAAAGATAGCCCCTTCACTCCTCTGGCCAACACGTAAGGGGGTGGGCGTGCGAATCGAAGCGTCTGCTTTGAGAGACTGCTGTTCGACACGAATCGGCTCTTCCCGTCCATCCACAAATATCTTTACGCCGGCAGGTTTGCCAGAGCCATCATAGGTCACGAAGACATGCTGCCATTTTCCCGGTTTCACCACTCTGTTGCGCGTAACGACTTTCAGAGCGTTTCCGGGCCAGGCATCAATAATGTGGGTACCGAATGACTGGCCGTTCTGCCACAGGTCCCAGCCACGATAAGCGGCTTTCACATCCATTTTCGCAAGGATGCCTGCCTGGGCATCCTTGCGCGCTGTCTTCACCCAGGCACCATAACTGAAAGCGTGATTTCGATCGAAATCACCAACACTCCCCACTTCCAACGTCGCCCCGGATGTAATCACGGGAGTCGGACCTGACTGACCATTCTTGTCCCAATTCAGTTTTCCCACCTGAATGAGTGATTCTTTCAGACCGATCGCTTGCAGTTCCTTCCCCTGCCCTTCATTGAGTGGCAGATGCAATACGAGCTGATCATTGGGAATGTCCTGACCGATCGAATCGGGCGTCACTGAGTCCAACCACTTCTTGAAATCGGAGCGCGCGTCTTTTTTGCGTGCCTCGCGTTTCTGTTTTGCTGATGCGATTTCATCGGGCAGCACATTCCAGCGTGGCTGATCCTCGGCGGAAGGGACCATTATAGAAGGGCCGCGGCCATCGGCCACGTTTCCATCTTTGGGACCTTGTGTTGTATTTCGGAAGAAGGCGGCCAGCGAGTAATAGTCTTTCATCGTGAGCGGGTCAAACTTGTGATCATGACACTGAGCACAGTTGGTTGTTAAACCAAGGTAGACCCAGCCAAATGTCTGTACACGGTCAGAGGCATAATTTGCCAGATTTTCCTCATCGATTGTGCCCCCTTCGTTTGTGGTGATATTGCACCGTTGAAACCCGGTCGCTATCAGCTGGTCCGTCGTTGGATCGGGTAGCAGGTCTCCTGCCAGTTGTTCCACTGTGAACTGGTCAAAGGGCAGATTCCTGTTAAAGGCGCGAATGACCCAGTCACGATAAATCCACATTTCACGATAGTTATCAAAGTGCAAACCATGAGTGTCACCATAACGCGCCGCATCCAGCCAGTAACGAGCCCGGTGTTCTCCCCAGGCTGTCGTTGACATTAATCGATCAATCCATTCCGAAAGAGCAGCATCTTTTCGCTGACGATAATCGGCTACAAACTGCGTGACTTCTACGGGAGCCGGTGGAAGCCCCGTGATGTCGAGATGCAACCGACGAAATAATGTTGACGCGTCGGCTTCTGGTGCCGGCGACAGTCCGTTGGCTTCCAGCCGAGCCAATACAAAACGATCAATGGCATTCTTACTCCAGGCCTTATTCTTGACAATTGGCAAGCTGGATCGCTTCGGTGTGATAAAAGACCAGTGGGGTTGATAATTCGCCCCTCCAGCAACCCACTGTTTCAAAGCAGCCTTCTGGTCTTCGGTAAGGGGATTTTTCGACGCATGTGGAGGCATCACCAGATCGGGATCATCACTCAGAATACGTGCGATCAATTCGCTTTCATCAGGCTTCCCTTCAACGATTGCACCTGATTCCATTGCCGCTTCACGCTGATCCAGTCGCAAGTCCGCTTTACGAGCCGCACTGTCCGCACCATGACAGGCAAAGCAATGATCTGCCAGTATAGGGCGAATGTCACGATTATATTCCAGAGGCTCAGCCGCACGAGAAATCTCCGGACTCAACAACAGTGTCACGAACGCCAACAAGACTGTCATGTTGCGCACTGACAGATAATACGACGATGTCATCATAGTTTTTACTTGCACTTTCCTACGTTCTCCGCAGCTCAAGTTGCTCGATTCATCAACACGAACTAAAACACACATTAATTTATAACACGCCCCAGAAGCGGAAGCAATGCCACGAATGAACGCTTGTTATTCAGTGTAGACTAGCATTTCCCGGATCAGAGAGAGTCGCCCTCAGTCAACCTGTTCAATAGGAAGCAGGCCACTTTGGTTGATATTAAATCAACCAGCAATGCACGTGCGAGCTGAACTTCGGGCTGACAGGAAGTTGTCTCGAAACAGATTCAAAGAATTCTGTGTGCCTAATGGAGCCCGTAACGACTCATTTTGTAGTGCAGTGTGCGGACACTGACTCCGAGCATTTTTGCGGTTTTTTCACGATGGTAATCACAAACAGCCAGGGCAGCCGAGATCGCTGCTTTCTCTGCGTCTTCTGTGACTTCGGCTAAGGTTTTTAAGGGTTCACTTGAAGATGAAATGGCTGGATTCAGGTCGTCAGGTAAATCCGTAGCATGTATCACATCGCCCGGCAGAGTGACAACCAATCTTTCGATCACATTACGAAGTTGGCGAACATTCCCGGGCCAGCGCGCACTGACCAGCTTCTGCATTGCTTCAGGGGAGATTTTCTTATGAGGTCGATTGTGACGCTGACAGAAATGAGTCAGAAAATGTTCGACCAGCAAAGGGATATCATCCCGGCGTTCGCGCAATGCCGGAACATGAATTGGAATGACATTTAGCCGATAGAACAAATCCTCGCGGAATGTCCCCTCTTCAATTAATGGCTCAACTGATTTATTGGTTGCAGAAATGATGCGCGCATCACTTTTCATCACCTCTTCCCCACCCACGCGCATAAACTGTTGCGTCTCCAGAACCCGCAACAGATCGACCTGACTTTTGGCCGGCATCTCTGTGACTTCATCCAGAAACAGTGAACCACCCTGGGCCTGTTCGAAGCAGCCGGGCTTTTGTCGTGTGGCACCGCTGAAAGATCCTTTCTCATGGCCGAATAATTCACTTTCGAGAAGTGTCTCGGGCATCGCTCCCAGATTGACGGCGACAAACGGACCACTGCTCCGATTACTCAGGTCATGCAGTGCCCGGGCGATGAGCTCTTTCCCTGTCCCGCTCTCTCCCTGAATCAGAACCGTGGCATCAGTCGCCGCGACCTGGCGAATTTGCTGAAACACGTCGTGCATGGCAGCGCAATTGCCAATGATGTTCGAAACTTCGCCTGCATTTACAAGACGATTACGCAGCTCACGATTTTCGATCTGCAGGCGGTGATGCTCTCGCGCTTTGCGGACCTGATGACGAATCAGGTTCAGATCTAAAGGTTTGGTAATGAAATCGAATGCGCCCAGCCTCATCGCTTTGACAGCCGTTTCGACCGTTCCGTGTGCTGTGATGATAATGGCTGTGGTTTGCGGACGACTACGCAGCATCTGCTGGATCAGCTCTAACCCGTCCATTTCACCCGGCAGGCGGACATCTGCAATCACCAATTGAAAAAAACCTTCCTGGAACCGAGCCAGCCCCTCTTCTCCATCATTGGCGGTTTCCACAACATCCGCTTCTCTGGCTAACCCTTTGGCAAGGCCAGAGCGAATGTTTGGCTCATCATCAATTATCAAAATCCCAAAACCGTCTGATTGCATAACTACTCACTTAGAGGTAATAAAACAGTGAAAGTGGTTCCGCTCGTTCCTGTGGTTAGTTCAATTGTACCATCATGTTGACGCACAATCTTTTCACATAGAGCAAGTCCCATGCCGGTACCCTCATTTCGTGTCGTAAAATATGGATCAAAGATTCGCTCGCGAAACTCGATCGGAATCCCTTTTCCGGTATCGCTGACATCAATTCGATACCAGTCTCCTTTTCGGCTCAGACTGATAGACAATGTACCCGAGTCAGGCATTGCCTGTAGGGCATTTAATGCAAGATTGAGCAGTACTTGATCAATGTGAACTGAATCTGCCTGCATGGCAGGAAGCTTTTCTTCGGGTAGATGGACTTCAATCTTCACCTGCTGCTGTTCAGCCTGTGGCCCAATGAACCGCACCAGTTTCTTGATCAAGGCAGACAGATCAACGGCAGAACGCCCCGGTTCTGACATGGATGCATAATCACGAAACCCTTCCAACACGGCAGCCAATCGGGTGATCTCAGTTCGAATGACTCCCAGCATTTCATCAATTTCTTTTGTAGAAGACTGTTCCACAAGTGCTTCGTCAAGCAGTTGAACATGGAGTGACAAGGCACTGAGAGGATTCTTGATCTCATGCTGAAGCCCCGTCGCCAGCGACCCCAGCCCCGCATACCGTTCCATCCGCCGCAGCCTTTGTTCCATGAGTGCCCGCTCGGTGACATCGCGTACATGGAGCACAGTTCCCAGTTCTTCCTGACGCTCATTTCTCAGCAGGCTGCAACCTGCGCGAAGAGTTTGCTCATGTCCCTGGCTTGTAATAGTATAATCGCAATCTCTGACGGGGGAGTGATGTGCGTTAACATGGCTGCAAATCACGCATAATAGAGTGTGTTCTGTTCCCACATCAGACAGAGGGCGCCCAATCACGGTCCCCTCCAGGCCAAGCAGTTGGCGGCCCCGTGGATTGATACTGGTAATGATCTCTTTGCGGTCCGTGGTCAGCACCCCCTGATCCATGCTGGCGAGCACATCACTTGCCAGTACTTTGACTTCACGGAGGGAACGTTCGCTGTTCAGATAAGCCCGCACCAGTAATACAACCGCAATTCCGGTCGCGATAATATTCAAGACAAGCAAAATCGATAATTGAGATTGGAAACGGAGTTCACCCGCGAGCTCTCGTGCGACGGCCAGATCACTGTCGGGTAGATCTCGAATGATCTTCGCCACGATTTCCTGCTCGCGCTGAAAGTCGGCTAGAATCCAAAACGTAACAACCAGCGCGGTCAGGCTTAATAACGCCAAACCTCCAATGGCCAGTTGAAATCCGCGACTGACTCGTGTTTCGTAGACATGAAACATCTGCTGTCTCCCGCCCCTGATCTATTTTAGCCCATCCCGGCATCAGAGACACATCGTTTTGTGTAAGGGAGGCAGGGGTTTGCTTGAGAGGTATGAAAGGCCGATCACTTGATCTGTAATAAGGCCTCTATAGATACAACAATTCTATGCCTCAATTCAAATTTTCTCAATCGACTAAAATCAAACCGGCTCACATGGCTAATACCCCTGCAGCTTTTTGCAGAGTGTGTGCAGATCATTGCACGATTCTTTAACCCAAATCCTGTTTTTTAAAATCTTAAATGATTTTATCACGTTGGGCATGCTCTCATCCGATACAGACCACTGAGTCTCCGTATTCCGTAAACTCGTGAGGTGGAACACGCGTGACAACCAATCTCCCGCCAGTTGGTATCTGAGTTGCTTTGCTTGAAAGCATTGACCAATTAAAGGATTTTGAGGGAAACAAAAGTAATGAACCAAGAAACGGATTTTCAAGAGACCCCATATTTCTCAGCCTCACCCAACAAGCGCAATGACATCGAATTACCGTCTCTGCGAACGATTTCGATCTGGTTTCTGACCCTGTTATTCGTGTTGACACTATCTGTTTCAGAGGGCCAGGCACAACCACCTGCTCCGGAACCAAACGAAATCGGAGTTCATTCCCACCTTCAATCTCTGCAGAGGCAGATAGATGAATTGAGATCACAACAGACACTGATGAATCAATCCCCGAATGGACCCATTACATCAGAAGATGATGACTACGATTCAGATTTGCCTTCGCCCCTCAGCAACGATCCTGCAAACGGAAACAAATATCCGACCGCGCGCCTGACGGGATTCTTTCAAGCCGATGCAGTCTGGTTTCATCAAGATACCGGCAATATCCAGGCGGTAGGTGATTTACAGGATGGCGCTGATTTTCGTCGCGCCCGACTGGCAGCCACCGGTGATGCCTGGGAGAACGTAGGGTATATGCTTGAGATGGATTTCGCGTTCCCCGGACGCCCCAGTTTCATGGATGTGTGGCTGGAAGTGCGCGAAGCGTTGGGAACGAATACCGTGAGGATCGGGCAATATCGACAGCCTTTTGGAATGGATGGACTCACAAGCGTCAAAGAGCTCACGTTTCTTGAACGGGCGCTCCCCTTTGCTTTTTTGCCATTCCGACAAATCGGTGCGATGACCTTTGGCCACTCAGAAGATGAACAATCAACCTGGGCACTCTCCGGATTTCGATTTCCTACCGACACCTATGGTGGAAACGTGGGTGACAGTGGAGGTTATGGTCTGGCGACACGTTTGACACATTTGTTGATCGACAACGGAGATGGTAACGGGCTCTTGCATATTGGTGGGGGTTACAGCTTTGGCAATCCGGCAAACAATCTGCTTCAGTATCGTAATCAACCAGAAATCTTTGTCTCAGAAACCGGTGGAGCCGCTCAAGTCCCGGTAGGTGTCCCCACGTTTGTCCCCCCCTTTGTGAACACAGGCCTGATCCCAACTCAAAACTTTAATCTCTTCAATGCTGAATTGGCCTACGCTATTGGATCTTTCTATGCCCAATCGGAAGTGCTGTATTCCCATGTCAGACAGCGGAACGGACAAACGAATTCGTTTTCCGGGGCTTATGCCCAGTTCGGCTATTTTCTCACAGGAGAGTCTCGTGCCTATAACCGTAAAGGTGGCGTATTTGGGCGTGTTGTTCCCCTCGATCCATATAATCGAGACGGCGGCTGCGGTGCCTGGGAAGTAGCTGGTCGCTGGTCCTACATTGATCTGAACGATAAGGATATTCAGGGCGGTCGTTTGACGGATCTCACATTCGGTCTCAACTGGTATCTCAATCAATACACCAAATTTCAATTCAACTACATCCACGCATTTCTTAACAGTAGCCCTGCAGTGAACGGCCCTGTTGTCAACAACAGCAATGCCGACATCCTGGCAGTTCGCGCACAAGTTGACTTCTAATCCTCAATTCCAAGATCTGGCATTTTAATCCCAACACTTGTAACATAAGTTCTCTGGTTTGGATTAATGCCAGCTTAGCAAGCGCCTATTAAGAACGATTCTACCATTACTTCTTAGACGGGATTGATCAATGCAGTCGACCGTTTTATCAATTATGTCTCAGAGCGATCTCTTTCGAGGATGTACACCGCAATGTCATCAATTGATTGCAGATCGCCTGCAATTTCACAGCTTTTCACCGGGAGCAACCATCCTTCAAGCCGGTCATTCTGATCGTGCTTTATGGATTGTATTATCGGGACAATGCCGGGTGATTGGTATCACGCAAGGTGCCGGCGAAATAGAACTGGCTCAGCTTGATCCTTCCAGTATTTTTGGTGAATTATCTTTTTTTGCTCCGGCTGCTCATCGCGTCTCCGTTCTTGCGAAAACGGAGGTTCAAGTTGCTCAGTTCCCTCGCGATGATTTCGATCGTCTGGCTCAATCCCATGTGACACTCGCCCATCAACTCACTTGTAATGCAGCAACCATTCTTGCCAGGCGATTACAACGTATGGACGAATTAATCTGCCGTACTGTAGCTGAAGCCAGAATGGCCCATCACAGTGAGTGGCAGGAGTTTTGTCAGCTGATGCATACCACTCCAGACCGGACGCATTAAGATAAACTGGGGCAACATAGTACGTTTTCCGATACAGAATTGCTCACCAATTCGCCTTATTTCATTTAAAGGCTTCGCCACTTCTGTTCTCTCAGAGTGTTTCCTGTCTCGATTGAGTCGCGAAGCGGCTGAGAAGTAGATCACAACCAAACGGGAAATTTCAGGCTCGCTGAACGAGGCCTGGTTGCCTGGTAGTTTTTATTTATTAGTTCCGAATGTGATTCCCAGGACCGCAACCTGACCCAGGTCGGTTTTAACCGCGGCTAACGCCGTGCGGCTGATCCGGTTTTTGGTGATTTCCTAGCCGGAATGACTTATTAGCCGAAGGGCGTTAGCCCCGGTTCATCCTCATTTGTAAGGACAATTCGAATTAAGAAACGCTACCTAGCAGGTTTATACAGTGAAAAAAAGTGCCCGCCGTTTCGCTCAGGCTATTGACCGGGAGTCACGAAGTTGCCAGTCACCCGTCATGCTAGCTACCCGCCAAAGTAAGCACATGAAGGTGACTGGCAAACTACGTTCACAACAATAAATCAATAACTTGAGCCACTCCGCTCAAGTGAATACGGGATACGCGTAACAAACAGCCTCAGGAATCCCGCACGACGGACACTTTTTTGCCTCATTTTGAAACGCATCTCAATTGATTCGAAACCTGATCAAGCGATGAATTTATTTGCATCTCGCACACGAACTGATTCCAGATATGCAGTCACAGCATGAGCTTCATAGCGCGGTTGACGGCAATAATCGACAATCGCATCTGCGATCGGTTCTGTCGTAATGATTTCTATCCGGGTCTGAGAGTGACCGATAAACGGCTCATCATACACCTGATGATGCCCTTGCCCCCAGCAGTTCATGCAAGTAAACCCTTTAATACCCAATTCGCGAAAATGATTTAACATTTCCGCTTCAAAATGGGTCTCCGTAATGACGATGACCTTGGTTAATTCTGTTGTTGCAGACATGAAAGGATATTCCTATGAAAGTTATTTTCTAATGACCAGCAAAATTGAAAACGAATGAGTGGGTTGTCAAAAAGAACGCAATGGAGAGCTATCCCAATCCAACCCACTCATCCACTGGTGAAGTCTTAATGAGTTTATAAAAGCGTAGTGGGTAACACTCATCGATTTGATGAAAATGACTCTGGCTGGTAAAAGGGCGTCATCCAACCAGAGTCTGGCCCGGTTATGTGACAGGAAACGCTGTCATGACTGACTGTGCAATCAACATATAAACGGGAATCCCAATCGTCACATTGTAGGTAAATGTCAGCCCCAGCGAAGCTGCCAGAGGCAGCGTGGGACTGGCTTCGGGAATCGCCAGTCTTTGTACCGCCGGCACCGCGATATAGGAAGCGGCACCACACAGTACGGCAAACAATGCATACGTTCCCAAGTCAAAGGGTTGACCTAACACAATGCTGTAGCCATGAGCGACGAGAATACCCACGAACGCAAACACGTTGGGAGCCAGTACACCGAAGAGAATAAATCTCCAACCAGCTGTTTTCAGATCTTTTAAACGGCGACACGCAGTAATTCCCATTTCCAATAGGAACAGGCATAACATACCATGGAAAATATTCACAAACAGAGTGTCATCCGCTCTGGTCACAGCTTCCCCTTGAAGTCGTCCGAGAAACCCGATAATGATTCCCCCAAACAACAGGTATAACCCCGGGTTCAGAAAGACCTCATGTAGCAGTTCTTTACTGAAAACTGGTTCTTTCTTGGATGCTTCTTCTTCATCTGATTCAATCTCTAAATCATCTGCAACTTCCAGCTCCGCTGCCAGTTGTCGCTTTGTCTCTGTCTGTGGTGGGTCCACAACAGCGGTTGTAGAGCGACCATGTGAGGGATGATCATTATGCTGGCTGAAAGACTCTCCTTGTCCCCCTTCTGAATCTTCAATTTCTGCTCCGCCTGTCGTTTCCAATGCTGGCTGAGTTGCTGGTTGAAAGCCGGGCTCGTAAGGCATATTTCCATGCGGGTCCATGCCTTTTTGTCGTAAGCGAGAAACAAGAAAAAGGGCCACCAGACAGCCAGGAATTTCCATCACAGCCAGCATCACAGGCATATAAGCTGCATAAGCAATATTCGCGGCTGCAATCACTCCCAGACAGGTTACAAAAGTTCCTGCCGAATCTGAGCCGTAGAAACCGGCAACAGTCGCTGCATCGACCTGCCGCAACCGGGTGGTTTTCTGAAGTATAAAATAAGCAAACAAGCCAATACACAAATTCGTGACAAACCCAATCGCCATGAATCCCAAAGCCTGGCCAAATTCTGCCAATGAGAGCGAAGCCAGTTCCTCTCCGCCGTGCCAACCAATGGCCACGAGCAGGTACAGGGTCAACCCCTGGTAGACTGCTTTCGGAAATTCAAACGGGACCTTGAGAATGGGAATCAGGAATCCCATGTAGAAAAACAACAGCAGAGGTTTGAATAGATTATGAGCAAAATTATGTAAAAAATCGGCTAGCATAGCATGGTTTCCTCTGGTAGGTAATCAAGACGGTATCAATACCGACATGGGGAGACATGCGGAAAGGAACTTCCCGCTGAATTGATAAAATGGAACGCACAGAAACACCTCACGCAAGCGGTATGCCATGCCGGATATTTTTCTGATTCTTTTTTTGCCAGGGAGAAATGCGTCCTTAGAAAAAGGGAGCAATCACTTGGGAAAAACGCTTTTCCTATTCGAGACAGATGCTTTGATGAAACCAGCTTAAAGCAGTCTTGCCTCACCCTGCGTGCAATAATCTGCAGATAACACGCAAGATCATGCAGCCCATAGCACTTTCCCTGATGAACACGCTTTCTACCAGCGATATTCAACAGCCATCCCCGTTGCATCGGGATACGCAATCGGAAACACAGACCAGTTCCGCTCTGCATTTTGTGTAGCATCGACAGCGTTCGTAGCGATCCAGGCCATCCACCAACCGAGCAAGACTTGTGATGGATAGTGTCGATTGTCATTGACCCGCGACAACGGTGCCAGAGTCGAACCAGCATAGAACACCAGCTTGAGAAGCGGTTTATCGGTCACTTTGGCTGCTGCTAAAAACGGGATCGCCCCCATAAAACTATGTCCGCTCACACCGTTATTGTCCTGAAATGGTTTCCATTTCGCATTCGAGGTCGTCTCTCCGGGTCGTGAGGCACCGGTGACATACTGCATTGCCAGCATCGGTGGTGTACCTACAATAATGGCCCGAATCGAACGTTCGCCCCATTCCCCTGAGGCATTCACCAGTGGGATCTTCTCAAACATCGCTCCTGCTACCCAGGCAGCTGCGAACAGTGGCAGCGTGTAGCGACCATTCCCCAGTTCTTTTTGCGCATGCAATCCATGCAGCCACTCGTCCGAGCTGGCACTGTGCACACTGGACTGAAAGTGATTCTGGATTCCGCCATCGAGCGAGGTATTCGCCATGATGGCTCCCACACCGAAGCCCCCCGCCAGCCAGGTGAGTGACTCTCTTGAATAATAGTTGGCATGATCTGTCTTTATCTGGCTCCAGAGGGTCAATTGCTCCTCTGGCGGTTCGTCGTCAAACGCACGACTAAAATCTTCCAAAGAGCTATTTGATAAAAAGCCTTCGATCGTGATCAACGCCGTCGGTTCGTTGTTTTGCGAGATTTGATCGTCCCCGATTTGATCTGCCTGATGCAGCGGTGGATAATGAATTCCCTCAGGTGGCATGTGAAGCCAATCCGGGTAGGACGAACTGTTATGCACTGCACCGACAGTTTCAAAATCAGTTTCAGCGCCGATCGGATCACTGACTCGCTGGTAACCTGGTGACTTAATAGAAGCATTGGTTGTATCGCTCTTGACAAATGATTCGGCCCGTATTGTCTTTTTGCTGGTAACACAACCCGACAACAGAACGAGCGCGCCGACACAACAGGTGACCAGAATCTGGTATCCACCTACCCGGCATGCCGCATAACATGTATGCACTGTCTGCGCTCTCTGTGCGATCATTTTTTCAAGTTGGTATCAGGTAAAATATCGAGAAAGGAAAAGCAGAAGAGAATCGAGAAGGGGGACATCGTAGAGATGAGAGCTGTCTCAATCAGCACGCTGAAAACTGACTAACAAGTATGTCGGCTTATGTCGGCTTGTGTCGACAACTGGTTGCTAAGTCAATTTCCAGATTAACGGGAGCACTCGTGATAATCTATCAGCAGGTTGATTCAACTTGATTATTCATAAACTCCAGAATGAACTTCAGCCCTAATTTGTAGAAATTTGACCGTGACTCATTTTTCGTTTCACAGTCTGTGTATCTTTGATTCTTATATTAAAATCGGGAAACCACCGATCTGAATAATAAAGTTCAAACGCAGATTGAAAATAAGAAACCGCACTTTTCATCATGTTCTGATCGGGAACGAGTTGCTGCTCCAACTGGTAACTGGTTTGATCAAGCGTAAAGCATTCCGCTGACTTACCAAACCCAAGTACAACCATCTGATTTTGTGAATCCAGTAGTGCGACATCGTGATTGTGCTGCATGATAGCCCGGCCTTGCTTTTGATTTACTTCCAGAGCATCGTAGCCAAAAAATACAGAACGGTAGTCACCACCAAGCCTGCCCATAATGGTTGTAGGGATATCCAACGAGCAGGCTAATGTACTACAGCGTGTTCCCTGCCCTGTTCCCTGCGGCTGAATCAGCAACACAGGCACTCGATAAGAACTCATTGGAAAAAGCTGACTGCCGGAAACGCGAGCCCCATGGTCGCCCATCACAACGAAGATTGTATTCTGATAAAAATCGTGTGACTGTGCTTCACGAAAGAAATAGCCCAGCGCCCAGTCGGCATATTTGACTGCGTTTGCACGCGTCTGTTCATTCTCTGGAATGCGCCCTTCCGGATACGTATAAGGCCGATGGTTGGAAACAGTCAGAATCGTTGCGAAAAACGGGCGACCCGATGTATGTAAGCGATCAAGTTCACCGAGTGCCTTACGAAACAAGTCTTCATCGCTAACCCCCCAGGCATTCGCAAAAACCGGATCCTGAAAGTCTGACTGCTCAACAAAGTGATTAAACCCGTTCGACTTCATGAATGAGCGTACTCCATCAAACAAGCCTCGTCCCCCGGTCATAAAGAGCCGTTCGTAACCGCGCTGGGCGAGCACACTTGCCAGCGTAAAAACACGATCTGAATGATCTCGCTTGAGTATCGATTCTGTGGGTATCGGCGGCATAGACGTCAGCACCGCCTCTAATGCACGCGCAGTTCGATTTCCCGTGGCATAAAAATTGTCAAACAAGACCCCTTTTCTGGTCAGTGCATCGAAATGAGGAGTGAGCTTGCGGCCGTCTCCCAGCGCTCCGACAAAATCGGAACCCAAGCTCTCTTCCAGAATCAGGACTACATTAAAATCCTGCTGTGGCTTCCCCGTATTCACAATACGATCAACGGGATTATTCGAGTCTGTTTGCAGTTCATCTCGCTCTTCGACAATCTGTTGCCTTAACTGCTGGTTGACTTCAGAGCTTTCCAGGGTGATATAATTTTTATTGAAGTCAAAACGACATGTCCACGCGTAATACACAAAGCTGTATAATCCGTTCCAGGTGCATTCGTTAGCAACACGATCGCGAGTGACCTGACGACTTTCCGCACTGGTTGTTGTCCACAATACCATTATTCCCATCAGACTAGCCAGCAGGAATGTATAGCGCCTCGTCCAGGGCATGGGTGCCGCTATTTTATTGTGGAAATGCTTCCGTAACAGAAACCAGAGAATTCCTCCACAAAGACTGACGACCGCTAGAAGTTCGACCAGGGGATACGACTGCCAGATATTGCAGCAGACCTCAGTTGGATAAACGATATATTCAAACGCGATGTAACTCAGACGCGATTGAAACTCATCAAAGAAAATATATTCGGCAATACACAGGAACGGCAGAAACAGAAATGCAATGATCCATGTTGCATCCAATAACCAGCGGCTCGTTCGCCCTGTAATCCTCTGGTTTGATACCAGGGTGATGTGTAATAATTGTGGTACAACAAAGCACAGCGCAACCAGCACATCAAACTGAAATCCGACGAAGAACAGTCTGAGTCCCTGCCAGAAAGAAAGTTTTACCAGATCAACATAGGTCAGCACCATCACAGTTCGCAGCAGGATCAGATAGGACACCGTGATCGCAAAAATCATGGCAATCACGGTATACCGGCCTGACCATGTAGAGAACGCTGAAAACCAGTTTCGACGATTCAACGCTCTGTTTGGGGAGTTAGATGGTATGGTAAAGTCGGGCTCTGATTGATTGAATTCAGTCCCGGAAGCAGGCAAGTTATTTAACATGTCTCGAAAATCCTTCTTCGAAAACCTTTTCACTGTTCGTTGTAGTTCAAATCAATGCTCATCGGAGTCGAGATAAAGCGTCCTGCCCCAACTCCGATTTTTTTAGTAGTTCTTCATAAAAAAATGCAGTATCCCATCTCTGTTCTGCAACTGCTCGTACTCCTAACTTCTTAGTATTACGAGACAAAAAAAATCACCCACGTTTATCTTGCTGCGATTCCTGATCGTTTTTTTCTGGTTCCTGATGTTCTAACAGTTCATGTAATTCCATTCGGCCGTTATAGGCTTCAAAATCATGTACTGAAAACCCAAAGTCATGCAGCGTGCCTGCAGTCCAGCTCGGCCAGGGAGACCAGTTTGCACGAGGCGAGGCTAGCACATCGACAGGCACCCATACACATCCAATGAAAACAGCTAGAGTGACAAGACAGAAGGATGCCGTGAATCCTGAGACAAATTTTCGACTGCTCGCACCTTGATTTTTCGCGATTTGTGTCAAACGCCGTGCGCGTTTCGCCGTAAGACTCTTTCCCCGGCTAAATGCCAGTGTTGTCGGAGTTTTATCTGTCTGTGATGCGCTGTATTCAATAATCGTTAACAGCGTGCGCAAGTACATGGCGATCTCCGCTGGTGAGTCGATGGCTGCCTCATCACAGGCAAATTCTCGGCTCAAAGCAGACTGCTGCGATGCCCACCAGACCATCGGATGAAACCAGAAGACTGCCTCCACTAAACGCTGAAGAAATAACTGCAGAGGATGCCCCGTTTTGAGATGTTCCAATTCATGCCGAATAATGAAGTTCAGTTGTTGTTGGTCAAACCCAAGCAAATACTCGGGCAATACAATATAAGGATGATGAAATTGTGAGCAGAATGGAGTCATCAGCCTGGTACTCGTCAGCAACCGGATTCTTTGTTTCAACGGAGTGCTTGATGTTCCAGGTATCTGGTTCTGATTCTGATCAGAAATCATTTGATGGGGATCAATCAGCTGACATGTTTTGAGAAATTGATTCACTTGCACAGCACGGATCAAAAACACCAATAGAGAGATAACGGCTCCGGTTGACCAGATCAAAAACATTGCACGTCCCAATTGAAGTTCGAGACTGACCAGTGTCGTTGCGCTCCCTGAATCGATTGCAGACCAGGGTTGGAACAATCGGGGATGTGGAAACAGCAAAGCAACAACTACCAATGTCAATAAGACCACGTAGCAAATCGTCCAAAGCCGGCACTGCACACGTTCACTGCTTACCAGTCGCCCCAGCCAATGGGCCACGATAATCACAATTGCAGCCTGCACAGAGACTGAAACAACCATCTCAAGAAATTGAGTTGAGGTCATACATCTTTCTCCAGAGACTGAATTGCCTGTTTTAATTCTTCGATGTCTGATTGCGACATGGAATCGCTCCCGACCAGACTAAGTACAAGCGACTTTACCGAGCCACCAAACAACCGCTGGGTCAGGTCGTCAGCCATACTGCGACTGACCTTCTCACGTGAGACTGCTGGCTCATAGACAAACGCGCGGCCTTCTTTCTTTTTATGAACAACATTTCGTGTTTCATCGAGTATTTTCAATGTCGTCATCACGGTCGTATAGGCCAACGGACGTTCCAGAGAATCGACAACTTCCTGGACTGTTGCACGGCCTTTTTTCCAGACAATATCCATAACTTCGAGTTCACATTTGGTTAAATGAAGTTTTGTCATCAATCAATTCCTTTCACTCGAATGGATATTCACTCTATTCTTACAGCTCAATAATTGCATCAAAACACTACCAAACAGACCACATTTAATGCCCAACTCAAAGCGAATTTGCCCTGCGAGCCAGTTGCTGGTAGGTCAACGTATCCAGCGATTCGGAGAGAATTCGAACTCTGCCATCTCCCCACAAAAAAAGCGAACCACCGGGATGCCGACTGGAAAATTCACACTCATCGCAGAGTTTACAGTTAGGCGAGGTCATTGCACTGCCCACAATGCGGCATGCGGCATCCTCTCCTGAATAGTCTACCCCCAACCAGGTTGAAGGCACCTGCGCCATTGTTCTTTCACCAACAATGATTGTATTACTTAAACCACGCTCTAACTGGGCAAAACGAATCGGGATTGATTCACGAAAAGTCCCATCTCCCGGAGGTGCTGGTATACCATCGTCTGCCTCGACTGTTCCATAAACACCAACATAACTATCCGTCGGAAGCTCAATGAGCGGGACCATCGTCGCGCTGACTACATTTTCCTCATAAAGCATAAACGTGGGATCAACGATATCTGATGGACACTGAAAGTTTGCAATCGAAACACTTCGAGCAAGCTGATTGGAGGGGTGACCGATCACCAGATTTCGATCGATTTGATCATAAATGGCCCGTTGTTCCAGATAGGGTAACAAGGGAACTGCCCAGCCATAGATGGAATTTTTCGAGTTTTCCCACTGCCAGCCAGCAGGTAAACATCCACTGGTCTCGTGATAAGAGTGTAGCGCCAGGCCGATTTGTTTGAGTTGATTTTTACACTGTAACTGACGTGCTGCTTCACGGGCAGAACCAACGGCGGGAAGAATCAGACTGACTAGAGTGGTGATCACACCAAAGGTTACCAACAGTTCCAGCACTGTAAAACCACGGCGTCGAGAACCATTCCACAGCGGAAGCCGCATATTTCCTCTCTTCTGATTCGATCCATGATTCATGAGATTCGCTTCTTTTTCAGTACCGAGTCCATTGTGAAGCCGGTTTTACTAATCTCTTAGTATTTTGTCAAGCGTATCTTTTCAGCAGCATTACACTGCTTGTCTGCACCGACTGCGCCAGAATTCAGGACTGTAAAACTCCACGAGAAAGGCATCTTGAAGTGCCATGCCATTCAGTTGCTCTTTCTAGAACGTTTGAATATTTTTTCAATTTCCACTGCCAGGAAAACGATAGTTGAGAGCGCCAGCGTGATCGCCAGCTCCCCGACCGTGAGTGGTACGGTCTTAAAAATCGGGTTCAAAAATGGGACATAAATCGTGAGCATTTGAAGTGTGAATGTGAGCAACACGGCTCCGAGAAGTGGCTTATTCGAGAGCGCCCCTTGAGTGAAGAAGGATTCCTCTTCGGATCGAATGGCCAAGACGTGCCCCATCTGACTTAAGCAGAGGACCGTAAAGACCATGGTCTGCCAGTGGGTCTGTTTACCGTCGATGAACCAGGCCTGCGTCATGATGGAGATAGCGCCCATCAGCAGCCCCACCCAGATAATATGCGTTCCCAGACCGCGTGCAAAAATACTCTCTTTTGGATCACGGGGAGGACGCTTCATGATATTTCTCTCCCCCGGCTCGGCCGCCAATGCCAGACCAGGGACACCATCAGTGACCAGATTGATCCATAGAATATGAATGGGAAGCAGAGGAATCGGCAACCCGAGAAGAGGCGCCAGGAAGATCGTCCAAATCTCTCCCAAATTGCTGGTCATGGTGTATTTGATAAACTTGCGAATATTATCAAAAATCCGCCGCCCCTCTTTGACTGTTTTCACGATGGTGGCAAAGTTGTCATCCAGTAGCAGCATGTGAGATGCTTCCTTGGAGACATCGGTGCCAGTGATGCCCATCGCCACTCCAATATCAGCCCGCTTTAAAGCTGGTGCATCATTGACGCCGTCTCCCGTCATCGCCACAAAGTGCCCTTTATCCTGCAGTGCTTTGATGATTTTCAATTTTTGCTTCGGAGCCACTCTTGCGTAGACTCGAATCTTTTCAACTTTATTTTCAAATTCTTCGAGGGGAAGCTGTTCCAGTTCCTGACCAGTCATGACAGACTCCCCTTGCCCACGGAGAATTCCGACTCGCCTGGCGATCACTTCGGCTGTCAACGGGTGGTCCCCTGTGATCATTACCGGATGGATGCCTGCGGAACGACATTGTGCCACCGACTCCGCTGCCTCGGGTCGAGGCGGGTCCAGCATACCGACGATTCCAATCAGGACCAGATCTGTTTCCACCTGCTCTGAGGTCAAAGGATCAGGGAGTGCGTCCCAGACACGCAGCCCCAACCCCAAAGTCCTCAATCCATTACCGGCAATCTGTTCCGATACTTCCAAAACCTTTGCACGGTTGATTTCTGCCTGGCCTTCAGAAGTCAAAATTTTTCCGGAACGTTCTACGATTTCTTCAGCGGCCCCTTTGGTGAAAGAAATGACCTGGCCGTTTTCCCAAGGGTGGAATGTCGTCATCAACTTGCGTTCCGAGTCAAAGGGGATCTCGGCTAAACGAGGATACGTTTCAATCAGCTTCTCGCGCACGAAGCCCTTCTCTTGAGCCAACTCGAATAGCGCAATTTCAGTGGGTTCACCAATGATTTCCCCCGAAGAACCAAGCTGCGCATCATTACAGAGCGCCAATGCGATCAGCAATTTATTGGATTGATTTTTTTCTAATCCAGACTCACCAGAAGATGAGTCTGGTTGAGAAGACTCCAGGTCTTCAGTTGGACAAACATGCTCATCGATGTAGACCTGCTCCACAGTCATCCGATTCAAAGTCAATGTCCCTGTCTTGTCAGAGCAGATATAGGTCACTGATCCGAGTGTCTCCACAGCCGGTAGTTTTCGAATCAGCGCGTGTTGTTTGACCAGTTTCCTGGCTCCGAGTGCCAGTGAAATCGTAATCACTGCAGGTAACGCTTCGGGAATGGCTGCGACCGCCAGAGAAATCGCCGTCAGCAGCATGAGCAAAGGGGGTTCGCCGCGCATCAGGCCGGCTAGAAAAACAATGGCGCAAATCGCCAGCACCGCATACGCCAGCTTTTGACTAAACAGACTCAGTCGCTTCTGAAGTGGTGTCCGCCCTTCTTCCTGATCCTGCAGTAAGACAGCGATCTGCCCAAGTTCCGTCTGCATGCCTGTGCCAACAACCAGACCACGCCCGCGGCCGAAAGTAACCAGCGTCCCTTTATAAGACATATTTTTTCGGTCGCCGAGAGCAAGATCTTCTTTTTTGAGTGACTCAGTCTGCTTCTCGACGGGCAGAGACTCTCCAGTCAAAGCCGCTTCATCGACTTGAAGCTGGACCGCTTCCGTCAATCGAAGATCAGCCGGCACCACATTACCCGCTTCCAGAACGACCAGATCTCCGGGAACCAGCTGCTCTGCGGTGATAGATTCAATTTGCCCATCTCGTATCACGTTCGTCGAAGGGGCTGCCATTTTTTTCAGTGCAGCCATCGCCTTTTCAGCGCGATATTCCTGAACGAACCCGAGGACGGCATTCAACAAAACAATTACCGCAATGGTGATCGTATCAGCCGGTTCGCCAATGACTCCCGCGATGACGGCTGCGGCAATCAACACCAGGATCATGAAATCCTTAAACTGATCCAGAAACATCATCCCTAAGGATTTCCGCTCTTTTTCGATCAGTAGATTCGGCCCGTAGCGTTCCAGGCGTAGCTGCGCCTCCCGGGAATCCAATCCCTGATCGGACGATTCTAATTTCGCCACAACCTCTGACAAATCAAACTGGTGCCAGTTAATTGATTTTGTATCTTCTGCGCTCATCACATACCTCTAGCAAACCGAATGAAGCTTGAGGCGTATTGAGACCAAACAACTCCCCTCGATTGGGATTCCATATATCTGATTTTGATACCCATCACCATCACTGCTCAAAAAGTGGTTCCAGCCTTCGTGCAGCAGAGCGTTCTGTGATTTTATCGAATTCTCCCCGATTCAGCTATGGTCATCCGAATTCCGCGATGAGAGAAGAAGTCAAAATTAAATCCGTAAAACAATTTGAACTGATTACGCAATAGACGTGATGGCACATGTCTTGTTAGAATGAAAACTCAGCAAGTCAGGGACAGTCAGGAAACAATTTTAACGATTCCGGGATCAATCATTGTCAGACGGGATTGACCACAGCTTGTTCTATTGACGCCATTCGAGGAACAGGAGATTCACAATGAATGACCGTGTGCCAGGAAACCGATTCTCGCGTCGTGAATTACTGCGTGTTGGCGGTTTGGGCACGCTGGGCATTTCCTTGCCTCAACTGCTGGCAGCACAAACCTCGGGTGCGGAACAAAGGAATCAGCAAGCTTCAAAAGCAGATGCTTGTATTGTCATTTTTCTGAATGGCGGTCCCAGTCATCTCGACATGTGGGATATGAAGCCGGCGGGACCGATTGAAATTCGTGGTGAGTTCGATCCGATCCCTACGTCTCTCACAGGAGTCAACGTCTGCGAACACCTGCCGCTGCTGGCCAGACAGATGCATCGCGTGACTTTAATTCGATCAATGAATCACAGTGTGAACAACTCACACGCAGCAGCCGTCTATGCTGCACTCACCGGACACGACCGAGGCGAACAGGGAGGCGGTGCCAAACCAGACGACCATCCCTCACCAGGCGCAGTCCTCGCAAAACTGCGTCCTGCTCCCACAGGTGCGCTCCCCTACATCACACTCCCTTACAAAACAAAAGAGGGAGCGGCTGGTCCCCTGCAACCTGGCTTTTTAGCCGGATTTATGGGTGCGGCTTACGATCCGTTTTGGGTCCTCGATGATCCCAACAAACCCGATTTTCACGTCCGTAATCTGTCCTTACCGGACGGTCTGGCGCTGGAGCGTATGAATGCCCGTCGTGGACTGCTTTCATCGCTGGACCGAGGTTTGGGCGGCAAGTCGAACCAGACTCTGGCTTCGATGGACGACTTTCAAAGGCAGGCATTTGAACTGTTGACGTCGAATCAGGCACAACGGGCTTTCAAACTGAACGAAGAACCTGCGAGTGTCCGCGACCGTTATGGCAGAAATATCTATGGACAAAGCGTTCTGCTGGCACGTCGATTGATTGAAGCGAAGACGCGCGTCGTAACGATGTCGTGGGCGCCACACGCCAATGCCACCTGGGACACCCATGGCCAGAATTTCAGAAGCCTGAAAACAACACTATTGCCACAGTTTGATGCCGCCTGTAGCAGTTTAATTGAAGACCTCGCCCAGCGCGGCTTACTGGAACGAACTCTGGTGGCGGTGCTGGGGGACTTTGGTCGGACCCCCAAAATAAATAATAATGCCGGACGCGACCACTGGAACTCATGCTACTCGATTATGCTGGCCGGAGGCGGTATCAAAGCTGGTCTGGTCTACGGTGCCAGTGATCGCTCGGGGGCCACGCCGATCCAGAGCCCGGTTACGCCTGGAGACATCGTAGCGACAATCTATCGATTGCTTGGCATAGACCATCATCACATTCTTTATGACACACTCAACCGCCCACACACGGTTGTTCCTCAGGCGCGCATCATTCAGGATCTGATTGCCTGACCAGAACGAACTCTACTGATTTTCCAAATCGGTCTTCCAAGACGCTCATCATGAATTTTTATGATACCAGAGATGGAGTCCGTTGAATCCTTGACTCTGCGAATCGCACCGGTTCTAATCACTCGTTCACGCAGTTTCTTATCTGGAATGTGGGGAAAATAAGTTCTAATGAGCGATATTAAAATTGAAGTGTGGGACGCCACCGGAAATAAAAGGCAAGTTGTTGAAGTTCCGAGTGATGCCGAAATTGATCGTCTCATCTCTGTTCTGATTGGAAAGATGAATCTTCCGAGTCACAGCCCGGACGGACAGTTGATGAGCTATAAATTTCATCACAAAAGCTCAGGACGCCAACTCTTACACTCTGATACGCTAGAGTCTGCTCAGGTTCAAGATGGCGACATTCTCCGCCTGCAACCCGAAATCACTGCAGGATCTTGAACAAACAGGGTGAAAGTGAATCTTATGAACGATGTTCTGAATTTGACTGATCTCGACCAGCCCGATGATCGGTTTTCGCGATTTAATTTGATCGGTTGGTGGGATCAGGAAAAACTGTCTTCCTCGAATGCTCTGGTCATTGGTGCGGGAGCAATTGGAAATGAGTTGATTAAGAATCTTGCTCTGTTAGGCATCGGCAATCTGATGGTTGCCGATCTGGATAACATTGAGAACTCCAATCTGTCACGATCTATTCTCTATCGTGAAGCCGATTGCGGGCGCAGCAAGGCAGAAGTTGCTGCGGAGCGGGCGCGTTCAATCTACCCGGAAATGAAATCGAACTTCTTTCACGGCAATGTTGTCTATGATTTAGGGTTGGGTGTATATCGATGGGCCGATGTCATCCTCGGCGGACTCGATAATCGAGAAGCACGTGTTTCGATAAATCAATCTGCTTCACGTGTTGGTAAGCCCTGGATTGACGGTGCAATAGAACGGCTTGATGGGGTTGCCAGAGTGTTCAACTCTCAGACGGGTCCATGCTACGAATGTACGATGAACGAAGTCGACTGGAAAATGCTTGAGTCTCGAAGAAGCTGTGCCCTGTTAACGCGTGACGAAATGGAACAGGGAAAAGTCCCGACAACTCCGACAACCTCATCCGTCATTGCAGGGATTCAGGTTCAGGAAGCGGTAAAGATGATTCATGGACTCGAAACGCTTGAAGGACAAGGGTTTGTTTTCGATGGTACGAATCATCAGAGTTACCTTGTGAAATACTCTCGCCTGGAAGATTGTCCAACACATGAAATATTTGAACCAGTCATTGAACTTTCGCAGAACAGTCAGATCCAGGCTGGTACGTTTCTTGAGCTCATCTTATCTGATCTCGGTCCGGAAGCCGTTGTTGAGTTTAATCAGGATTTAATCGAATCATTCACGTGTCATTCCTGTCAGGAAACAGAAATTTACCACTCTTCCCTGGGTCAAGTCACTGAGAGCAATGCCATTTGTCCCGATTGTGGGGAACAACGGACACCTCATTTTTTTCACTCTCTCAATTCTAATTCGAAATTCCTTGATCTGACACTAAATGAACTGGGAGTCCCCTTGTGGGATATTCTTACGGGGCGAGTGGGGATGGAACAAAAATTTTATGAATTATCTGGAGACCGCCAGCAGGTGTTGGGACCTCTAGAAGCAGGGAAAACAAAATAATGGCCGGCCCCGATATACATCAGTTAAAAAATGAGAAGTTCCCGGAAGCAGAATTCCCGATCAAGCCACGCTCTGATTTTCGACTTTTAATCTCCCCGACAGTCCACCAGGGCATCCAGGATCACGCTGCAAACGATACCAGCGTCGAAATTTGTGGTGTTCTTGTCGGAGAATGGCAACAAGATGAGAATGGCCCTTTTGCCAATGTCACTCAATACATTCGTTGTAATCAGGCAGCCAGTAAATTTGCCGAAGTCACATTTACACATGAATCATGGTCTCAGATCAATAGTGAAATGGATTCTAAATATTCGGACTTGAGAATTATTGGCTGGTATCACTCTCATCCTGATTTTGGAATTTTTCTTTCTGATCGTGATGTATTCATACAGGAGAACTTTTTTTCCGGGCCCGGTCAAGTTGCTTATGTCGTCGACCCCGTTCGCAAGCTGGAAGGCGTGTTTGAATGGCGAAACGGAAAACCGGTTCTCATGAGTCATTATTGGGTGGGAGAAAAAGTCTGGAGCCTTGAAGCCAGCCAAACACCTTTAACTCAGACCGGCAGTATCTCGCAATATTCCACGCCGGATCCGCGCGCGGCTGCGACACAGCAGCATGAAGAGCACCCTCTAATGCGAGGATCCATTCAACTTTTGATGGGGCTCTGTCTGTTTCTGATTGGTTACCTGCTCGCCGGAACAAAATCAAGATGGGAGCAGGAAATGATTGTGACCGGTGTTGTCGAACACTATGGCACAAATAAATTGATCAAGCCTGGATTCGAGGATAAACTCAGAGAAGTGAATCAGCGCCTACAGGAAGTCAATCACCTGTTTGGAACTCTTTCAACAACAATGCCAGAGGACGCAACCAAACAGCAGATTGAACTGGAAAACAAGAAGCGAACAGCGATTTCACAAACACTTACCCTTTGTTCGCAAGCGTTGAGCATGATTCAAACACAATATGGTCTGACAGATCAGGAACGCAAGGCACTGACAAAGTATATTCAGCGAAAGCAAAGAGAGCTCCAAAATGGCTCGAAAACAAAATCCAAATCGGCTGATGCTTCACCTGAAAAACAAACCGTAAAGCAAGAGGATTCCGAGAAGAAACCAAATGCCAAAAATAAAGTATCTCAAGAATCTGAGATATTGAAATCAGAGAGCCAATAGGGATACACTATTTTACCGCCATCATATTTATCTGTGATGAAACGATAAATAAACAAAGGGCGAATTCATCAATTTAAGGATCACATGATGTCAGATTCCATGAAGATCACGTCAGATGAGCTCTATGCACCTGATGTTGATGAATATGTCGAACTGCAGTCTTTTCTCCGGAGAGATGCAGGCCCGATCAATGATCGCCCCTGGATCGTTCGTGTCATCTACGCCAACTGGTTCTATATGGCATTTTGCGGTGGTGTGGGTGCATTTCTGGGGTGGCTGATACTGGAACCATTCTTTGATGACAATGAAATCGGCGAGGAATTCAATCTTGCAGCACTGCTTCTGTTTCCCGTAACGGCTGCTTTTATTGGTCTTTTTCTGGGCGCTGCAGAAGGCCTGATTTGTAGAAACAGCCTGCGGGCAGTGAAATCGAGTGTTGTCGGCCTGGGTGTAGGATTTCTCGGGGGGCTCCTTGCATTATTTCCCACGGGAATCGTATTTGGCATCATGTCTGCCATCGCTCTTGGCTTAATGGAAGACCCTCTCCCTGGAGAAATGCCGACGGGCATGGCCCTGCTGGTCTTGATGATGGGACGGGCCGCGGCATGGAGTATCGTTTCGATTCCTGCAGGCATCGGACAGGGAATTGCCTTGAAGGAAAAAAAAGTCATTATCAATGGCCTGGTGGGAGCCGTTTTAGGAGGTCTTATCGGAGGACTTTTGTTTGATCCGATCAGTCTGGTCCTCACCAGTGAAGATGGCCAGGCAACCTACTCCAGAGCAGTTGGACTCACAACCATTGGGATCTTTGTGGGACTGTTTATCGGGCTTGTTGAGGGTTGGACGAAAACAGCCTGGGTCTTGATGCAGAAAGGACCGCTCGCCGGAAAACAATTTATCATTTATAAAGACACAACCGTTTTGGGCAGTTCACCGAAAGCCGACATCTATCTATTCAAAGACGATGCGATTGAACCGCGACATGCGTTAATTATTAATCGAGGGGGGCGTTTTGAAATTGAAGATTGCAGTACCCCTGATGGGACCTATGTCAACGGGATTCCCATCAGCGCCAGCACCTTACATGACAAAGACCAAATTGTACTTGGAAAAACAGTACTGGAGTTTTCTTTGAAAGAGAACGCCAGTTGAGACACCTTTTTTTCCTGATCCCTTTTAATCCATCTCATTCAATCTTAGACCAAGAAAAATTGCACTATGTCTATTCGTGTAACATGTAGTTTTTGTGGAAAGCAAATTAAAGCCAAGGACTCCGCTGCCGGAAAAAAAGCGAAGTGTCCAGATTGCGGCGGAGTCATCAAAATCCCGAATCTTGATGAAGAAGAAATTTATGATGCCGAGTCAACAGGTGAGGATGATCCTTTCGGTTTTGACGATTTCGAACCCAATGAAGGAGAATCCATTCCCTCCGCAAAAAGAAAGGCTTGCCCCAGTTGTGGTGAGGACATCGCCAAGTCAGCATCCAAATGCCGATTTTGTGGTGAAATTTTTGATCCGGCACTGAAAGCGAAAGCCAAAAGAGAGGCTAAAAAAAACCGGAAGAAAGACAATGCGTACGTCGATGAAGATATGACAACAGGCGACTGGGTGGTTGCCGCTCTTTGTTCAGGCATTGGATGTATTGCAGGAATTGTCTGGATGATTCAAGGGAAACCCAAAGGGGGAAAAATGGTTCTGGTATCAATCGGTTTTGCCGTCCTCTGGAATGTCATTTCTGCTGTGATCAGAGCTCTGAATCAGAATTAACCGTTTTTCACAGTACAGTAAATTCATCGAAGTCTTAGAACCCGTTTACCCGACAAAATGACTTCCCTTATTGATGCTTCTTTTAAGAAATTCCTGACGTGGCTGATAATATCGTAACTTGTGAATGTGGCGTGAAGGTTCGACTTCCTGATTCAGAGCGAAACCGTTCATTCCAATGCCCTAAATGCAAGAAGTTGATCGCATTAACGACGGATTTGAAAGTTCTATTCAGTGCTCCTCTGGATGTTGGCCAGACGGCGGTCTGCCCGATCTGTCAAAGCGATATCCAGCCGAATGAAAGTTGTGTTCAATGTCCCGATTGTGATCAAACTCATCATCGTGAATGCTGGAGTGAAATTGGTGGATGCGGAACCTACGGTTGTCAACAGGCGCCAGCTCCCGTCGACTCTGACAAAACTTCGCAAGTAACATTAACCGCATGGGGGGATACCAAGGAGTGTCCCGCCTGCGGAGAAGTAATCAAATCAATCGCCCTGAAATGCAGATACTGTAGTACAACGTTTGATTCCACCGATCCAATGTCTCTCAATGATTTAAAAAATCAATACGATCGAGGAGAACGTGTTGATTCCATGAGGAACAGTGTGATCGGTCTGTTTGTTTTTTCGATGATCGGCATTTTGGCCCCACTCGCACTGCTGATCAGTTTGATTTATGTACTACCGCGAAGGAAGCAACTTTCGCAATCAGGACCGATTATATCTATTCTTGCCTGGGTTTCGGTCGCTTTAAACATTTTTTATACCCTTTTGATGTTTCTGTTCTTTATACTGAGTAATTGAGGATACCTTGATCTCCTTAAATGACAAACAGCAAGATCGGCTTCCGGTTTTGTTATTTTTAACCTGGATGAGTCCCTATGGATCAGAGCAGAAGCAGTTCAAAAGAGAGCCCGTATATCCGCGTTGCAGGAGAGCGAGAAGCGGGAGTTAAATGTGCGCGGTGCAATAAAGAAATCGAACAGGGAGAATTGACCGCCAGTTGTATGCAATGTGGGGGAATTCATCACCAGACATGTTGGACAGAATACCAGCAATGTGGGTCTTATCAATGCTCTCAAGGTACTATGAGCAATGCCTCCACATCGGCACTCGTCATTTCACGAGACGATTTAAACCATGCAGAGCCACTTCCTGTCATTCCAAGTTACACGGACAACGCGCTGACCATTTCTGAAAAACCAAAACAGTTATGGAATAAGCTTGCAATCTGGGCATTCATCATCGCGCTCCTGGGCATCCCGCTATTTGGGATCATCACGGGACTCTTCGCCATGATCCTGGCCTGCATAGCATTAGTTTCTCATCCGACTCACAAGAAAGGATTCGCTTTAGCCGTTGCTGGGTTAATGATCGGCTTTTTCGAAATCATTGGCTGGTCTGCAGGATTGTATTTTTATATGGACACGCCCCGTACCAATTCGATTGCATTCAGTGAGTATGCCTTTGATCCTTCTTCTCTGGACAATTTACCAGCCGACTTGAAGAGAGCGATGAAGTCAAATGTTCTGATTGAAGTCAACAACGGCCTGTTCGGCCGAGGAATGGGGAGTGGAGTCATTTTAACATCAGTCGATGGGAAGTCTTTGATTGTGACAAATCGTCATGTGATTGACCCTGAGTATAATGGCGACTCTCGGAACGTAACTGAGGACTTTGACAAATCAGATCCGGTCACAGTCCAGGCCATTGGTCAAATTCCTGTCCAAGGCCAGATTGAATGGATTGCACCACATGGAATCGATCTGGCCTTGATCTCAGCACCACTTGACAAAGAAGTCGTAAGTGATGCATTCTGGCACAAGGATAAAGCCCCGCTGATTGGTTCAAAAGTCTTTGCCATCGGAAATCCGCATGCCCTTGGCTGGACGCACTCCACTGGCAATCTTTCTCAGTATCGGAAACAGACCAAGGGCGCGTTTACTTATCAGATCATTCAAACAACCACCCCGCTGAATCCCGGAAATTCAGGTGGCGGGTTATATGATGAGAACGGATTTCTCATTGGCATCAACACGATGACGGGAGATAAAAGAGTCGCAGAAGGTCTCGGCTTTGCCATCTCAATAAATACGCTGTTCGACTTGATACCAGGCACTTTTCAAATCCCGGCTCAGCAGGGTAAAATAGAAAGCGATGATGCCAATGTATCCGAAACAAATAACTAATCGTAATAATCAAGGTTCCATTTAGATGAGCAATGTTCGACTGCGGAGGCTCGCTGCTGACTATGCCAAACTGAAAGAATATGTTCGCCTGCATCCGCGTGTTTCTCTTTTGCAAGTCACCGGAGATCCACCTGAAAAATTTCAGTTGCAATACGTCATCAAAAGCGTCCGTATGCAAAACCAGGAAGTGGTTCCAGTTAAAACCCATACTGTAGAAATTTCTCTACCCCGGAACTACCCACGAACACCACCACAGTGCCGTATGCTCAGCCCGGTCTTCCATCCCAATATCGCACCACATGCAATTTGTGTCGGCGATCATTGGAGCGCTGGTGAGTCATTGCAGTCAATCATCATCCGTATTGGTGAAATCCTGGCATATCAGAGTTACAACCTCAAAAGCCCACTCAATGGAGAAGCCGCCCGCTGGGCCGAACAAAACAGTGAGGAATTTCCAACAGATACCGTGAGCCTTCTCCCTGAAGAAAAGAGTAAGAAAAAACAGCCTGTATCCAGGACAAAAGAATCGAACGAGAAGACTCAGAGTCAACGAATACTCGTTTGCCCTTCCTGTCAGGCTAAATACCGATTACCAGCAGAATTCCAGAAACGCAAAGTCCGCTGCAAAAAATGTGAAGCAATCATCGAAATCCCTGTTGTATAAAAATCATGGATATCCATATCAATCAACATCAGCGCCCCTTCACTGGTAGTTCTTCGCAAATTCGAGAAGAGGGAGAGAGCGAAGCGACTCAAATCAATCAACTTCCTGATGAACTCGATGAGACTCACGAAGAGATTGATGAGGAATACTTACAGGCGCGAATCAGAGTGTTCCGAAAACGGCAACGTGTTATGCTGGGACTCTCTATTTTTGTCATCCTGGCGGCCTTCAGCATGAACACCCTGGACACCGGGAAGGTGGAAGTCAGTTGGTTTCCACAACTGCCTATCCCCGAACTGTGTGGCTCTCGTGCCATATTTGGCGTCAGCTGCCCGGGCTGTGGTCTTACCAGAAGTTTTATCGCTTTGGCAGATGGAAATCTCGCAGCATCATTTCAACAGAACCGAATCGGCTGGATCATGGCTTTGACGTTGATCGCTCAAATCCCGTATCGCATTTATATGATGCGCCAACCACCCCTGTCGGTAATGGACCTCCGCTGGCCGAAATGGTTCGGCACACTCCTGATTGCCATTCTCATCGGAAACTGGTTGTCCAAGGCCCTGATATAACTCTCTAGGTGACAGCAGCGCCGCTGACGAAAGAAAAAGAATCAAGCCGAGGTTGGCAGAAGTTCGCGAATTGGCTTACCAAACGGCAAAATTGGCACGGGGCGCCCCTGGAGATCATGTAATACAAATTCATGATCAATTCCCAGATGCCGGTACACGGTTGCCCAAAGATCATTGGGAGTCAAACGGCGTTCAACCGGATATTCTCCCTTGGGATTTGTCGCACCAATCACCTGACCGGTTCGCATTCCGCCACCGGAAACCAGAACCGACATTGCTTTCGGCCAGTGATCACGACCGGGCTGCATGACTCCGGTCTGCGTTCCTCGTTGAACCGAAATTTTAGGAGTCCGTCCAAATTCACCGGTCACAACCAGCAAGACTCTACGGTCCAAGCCACGCTGATAGAGATCTTCAATCAGAGCTGAAACAGCCTGATCGTAAGGAGGCAAACGCCAATCACAATCTTTAAACAGATGCGCATTGACGGCGTGCGAATCCCAGTTATAGGCAGCCGTTTTGGGTGTTGGTTTCCCGGGAAATGGGTGCTCCCAAACCATTGTGACAAATCTCACGCCTGATTCCACCAGCCGTCGCCCCAAAATGGCCCGCTGACCATACGCATTCCAGCCATAGCGATCGCGGATTTCTTTTGGCTCTTTGGAAAGATCGAATGCGTTGCGTACTTTTTCACTGGTCAACATATCGATGGCTTGACGGTTAAAGCTGTCCATCGCTTCCATTGAGCCGCTCTTATCGACGTCACGCCGGAATTTATCAATCCCTTTCAGCATGGCAATCCGATCATCCAGCCGGGTTTCCATCGAAGCTTTGACGCCGATGTTCTGTACTTTGAAATCGGGATTACTGGGATCGCCGGCCACCATGAACGGTGTTGAGGAAGGTCCGAGATAGGCCGGTCCCATCGCAAATGTATCAATGTTCGCCCGAGAGGAATCCACTTCAGAAACACAGACCGGCATTTCGTTGCCATTTTTCTCCAGCATTTTTTTTACGATGCTGCTGACTGCGGGAGCGTCATTAATCGTTCCCACGGGTGTTGCAGGAATGCGACCTGTCATCAACCGTTTATGTCCGCCACCATGATCGGCAAATTCATGATGAATAGAGCGGATCAGTGTGAACTTATCTGCGATCTTCGCATGCTGGGGAAGCATTTCACACACATCAAGACCAGGCACGTTCGTCCGGATCGGATCCAGTTCGCCCCGATACTCTGCCGGCGCCCCTGGTTTCATGTCATAGGTTTCCATATGAGGCGGACCGCCGGGAAGCCAGACAAAAATCACCGAAGTGTCTTCCGTAGAATCCCCGATCGCTTTCGCCAAAGCCTGTTGACGAAGTAAATCGCACATCCCCAGACCAAGCATGCTCGATCCACCAATTTCCAGGAACGTACGGCGTTTCATGGGGCCAGCGCAGCGACCTTTTGAAGATCTCACACTCATTATTATCTTCCCAATCGAAAAAATCTCGTTTATTACTTCTCAACAAGTACACATCAACGTATTGTAATGTATATTGCATCGTTTAGAATAGAAATTCAAGTTCAATTTATTTCAGAATCTCTAGGAATTAAAATTGAAATCAGTCAAATTGTCGTTAAATACGGTTTTGTAGCCAATTTAGGCCTTTTTAGTCAGGCTGGTTGGTTCCAATACTGATGAGAAGCAATTCCGCTGGTTTGAAGACTGTGGGAAGATTTATGAAATTCAAATCCATACTTCTGATGATCGCTGCCTACCTGGTAATTCTGTCTGGAGGGGCTCCTTCCCTGTCTTATGCAGGCCAACTTACAGGGTATATTCCGAATCAGGCACAAGTGATTGAGTTAAGTGATCCGGACGCCCGGCAACAGTTACTGGTCACCCTGGAAGAAAAACCGGGGACTGTTCGTGATGTCACACGAGAAGTGACCTACCAGGTTCAACCAAAGGGGATTGTCCAAGTCAGCAAAACGGGCTACGTCACCCCTCTTGCCAATGGTACAGCGACGATCTCTGCACAGTTCGCTTCAGCAACACCGCTCAACATCCCTGTGCGTGTCTCATCGTTTGAAAAGCGCCGTCCCGTTAGTTTTTACAATGACGTCATTCCACAATTGACTCGCGGCGGCTGTAACAGCGGCGCCTGTCATGGAACTCCCTCCGGAAAAAATAATTTCCATCTTTCGCTGCTCGGTTTTGAACCAGTGAATGACTTTGAATATATCACGAAAGAATCTGTGGGACGCCGCATCAATCCGGGAGCGCCCGAATTGAGTTTATTGCTGAGAAAAGCAACCGGTGATCTCCCACATGGCGGAGGCAGTCGATTCAAAAAAGATGGTGCAGAAGTCAAACTGATCAGCCGTTGGATTCAAGAAGGAATGCAGTACAATCCGGAAACGGAACCGACGGTGGAACGGATCGAAATCTTTCCCCAGGTTCGCGTTCTTCCAGTCCATGCAACGCAACAGCTTGTCGTAACCGCTTTTTTCTCTGATGGTACAACGCGGGACATTACCCGCATGGCAGAGTACAAACCGAACCAACCCAAAATGTCCGAAGTGGATCACCACGGCGTGGTCCAGCTCAAAGATCTCACCGGAACGACATCGGTGATGGTTCGCTTTCAAGAACATGTTGCCGTTTTTATGACAACAATCCCGTTAGGCAAGCCGACCCCAAACCTGCCATCACCTGAAAACTTTATCGACGAACATATTTTCGCAAAACTGGCCGTGTTAGGTTTACCCCCTTCCCCCTTATGCGATGATTCCACATTTCTGCGACGAGTGACTTTAGACATCACCGGCAGAATTCCGACGCTAGAACAAACTCAGGATTTTCTGGCAGATCAGAGGCCTGATAAACGGGCGCGAAAAATTGACGAATTACTCGACAGTCCCGGCTATGCCGATCTGTTTGCTTCTAAATGGGCAGGCATTCTGCGAAATAAGGCAGGAGGCAATCTGGAGCAGATTGCTCGAGAAACTTTCGGCTTTCATTCCTGGATTCGTACCAGCCTTTCAACCAATAAACCGTACAACGAATTTGTCACGGAATTAATCACTGCACGAGGAAAACCGGGCACTAACCCGGCGGTTTCCTGGTACCGTGCTGTCAAAGACCCTAAAGATCAAATGGCCGACATTGCACAAGTTTTTCTGGGAGTTCGAATTCAGTGTGCTCAGTGTCATCACCACCCCTATGAAAAGTGGAGCCAGGATGATTTCTACGGGTTTCAGGCATTCTTCACCACATTAGGACGCAAAGAAGTTTACAAGCTGCCGGAAGATGACATCGTCTACCATAAGCGTATCGTAGCGGTTGCCAAAAACCCGAACACCAACCAGGAACTCAAACCGACGCCCCTTGATGGAGACGCATTAGAGATCCCGGCTCAACGGGACCCGCGCATTGATCTGGCCAACTGGGTCTGTGCACCGGAGAATCCGTTTTTCGCCAAAATCCTGGTGAATCGCTACTGGAAGCACTTTTTAGGTAGAGGGCTTGTTGAACCGGAAGATGATATTCGCGTTACGAATCCCGCGACACACCCGGAGTTGCTGGACCAGCTGGCGGAATCCTTTGTCAAATCGAATTATGATTTGAAAGAGGTCTGCCGTACGATCTGCAACAGCCGGACTTACCAGCTCAGTTCGTTCCCGAATGAATATAACAGGGATGATGATCAAAACTACGCACGCTATTACCCGCGTCGCCTCTCTGCTGAAATCATGCTGGATGCGATGAATGATGCTGCGGGAGCAAAGAATAATTTCAATCACCAACCGGTGGGAGTGCGGGCGGTCGCATTGCCGGATGACTCGGCGAATGTCGAATCGTTCTTTCTGCGTGTCTTTGGACGCCCCCAAATGGATACCGCCTGCGAGTGCGAACGGACTGCCAATGCTGACCTGGCTCAGAGTCTGCATCTGATCAACTCCGATACGATGCAGAAAATTTTGACAGCATCCGATGGACGTGCCCTTCAACTGGCACGCGACAAAAAGAAGGATGACCGCACTCACATCACTGAACTGTATCAACACACGTTATCACGGCAACCGACTCAAAACGAGCTTGAGACGGGGCTGGCGCATCTGGCCAAGAAGCGAAACCAGTCAAAAGCCGACCCTCAGAAATTATCACTGGAGCAGGCTGAGAGAGAAGCCTACGAAGATATCATCTGGGTGGTCATCAATACCAAAGAGTTTTTATTCAATCATTAAGCTCAACGAGTGAATTTCCCATGAAGACAATCAAACAGATCAAGCCGCGCGCCATTTATCTTCTGATGATGTTGCTGATCGTATCGTACCAGCAGACTGCATTCGCGCAGCTCCCGACAGCAGATCTGCGGCGGATTCAGCCCTTTGCTGCACCCGCAGGAAAAACTGTTGAACTGAAAATTTCAGGCTCAAATTTGGATAATGCATCGGAACTACGATTCACTCATCCGGGAATCACAGCGAAACCCGTCATGCTGCCGGCCGATGAATTTCACCCTGAACCCCGAGTTCAAGGCTCCCAGTTCACGGTTACGGTCTCTCCCAATGTCCCGCCGGGAATCTACGAGGCACGCGCCGTTTCTTATTTCGGCTTGTCCACGGCACGACCTTTCGTCGTTGCAGCTTCGGACAGCCGGGAAGTTCCTGAGACGGGAAATCATGCAACACGCGAAACAGCCATGCCTGTGGAGCTCAATTCAGTGATCACTGGCGATGTCCCTGCGCGGGGGATTGACTGGTATCAATTTAACGCGAAAGCAGGCCAACGCGTTCTCGTTGAACTGACCGCAGAGCGAATCGATTCTCGACTGGATGGGCAGATCGTGGCGTACAATTCCCAAGGGCGCGAAATTGCCCGCAATCGGGACTGGCATGGCCGCGATCCGTTTCTCGAAATCCAGCCTAAACAGGACGAGACATTCTTTCTGGCAATTTCAGATATTCTCTATCGCGGGGGATCGGAGCACTTTTATCGCTTGAGTGTTTCCAACAAACCGCACATCGATTTTGTATTCCCCCCCGCCGGCGAACCGGGGTCAAGAAACACCTATACGATTTATGGACGCAATTTGCCCGGCGGCAGCTTCGGTAAATCGGTTTATCGAAATGGCCAAAAACTGGAATCCGTGGAAGTGGAAATTCAGCTACCTGACGTTCCAACTCCCCCGGGCAGTTTCCAACCCGGCACACCCCGCCAGGGTTCATTAAATGGTTTTGACTATCAGCTCGAAAATTCAAATACCGTCAAAATCGGATTTGCGACAGCACCCGTCACACTGGAAAAACCAGAGTTGGATCAACAAACAGTTTCGATTCCCACAGAAATCGCCGGACGATTCGACGAGCCCAATGATGAAGATGTCTTTCATTTTCAAGCGAAAAAAGGCAAAACATACTGCATTGAAGTCATCGCTGATCGAATGACATCCAAAGTCGATCCCTATCTGGAAATTCACCAGATCACTCAATCCAAAACGGGAGAAAAGACCTTCAAAAAAATCACGGAAAATGATGACCCGCCCTCATTTTTTAGTGTCCATAGAAAGAATGCCATCAATCTCGACACCAATGACGCTTCGGCGACATTTGTTGCGGAACAGGATGGCGAGTATGCAGTCACTATTATTAACCAGTTTGGTAGTGGAGGCTCGGCAGACCTGTATCGTCTGGCGATTCGCGAACCAAAGCACGACTTTCAGTTGATCGCCACAACAGAACGCACATTACCGACAGGGAGGACAGGCTATTCAGTCACCCCGCTCTTACGACGGGGTGCGAACTGGGGAGTGCGGATCGTCGCTCCACGCCAGGATGGATTTACCGGCGACATCGTGATCACCGCGGAAAATTTACCCCAGGGTGTGTCAGCGAAGCCTTTGACGTTGAGTGGTAAAACAGACGAGGGAATCCTGATCATTTCAGCCGACGAATCTGCCAAATCCTGGGCCGGGGAAATCCGCATCGTCGGCAAAGCTCAGATCAACAACCAGCCGGTGGTCCGTGAAGCAAAATTTGCTTCGCTGATCTGGGGGCATATTTTTGCTGATTCGATTCGCGTACGTTCGAGACTCACGATGCGCATGCCGCTGGGAGTGAATGAACACGAAACAGCGCCTGTGATTCTGTCACCAGTAGAAGACAAGGAATGGAACGTTGAACTCAACCAGAAGCTGGAAATCCCGATCAAGCTCACGGGAAGCGGCTCGCGAACCGGAAATCTGACAGTAGAACCGCATGAACTGTTTGGAATGCTACGTAGCCCTCCTACAGTCAATATAAGTGAGAAAGAAACTGAAGGGACGCTGGTCATCGACTTCAGGCCGACCGGGAATTTCAAAGTCGAGCCGGGGCGATATCAATTCGCCCTGCTGGGAGTCGGCGTGACGCAATATCAACATAATCTACCCGCCAGCGTTGAAGCTGCTGCCGAAGTCAAACGACTCGAAAAACTGGTAACACAAATCAAATCAGAGGTTGAACAGAAGAAAGCGAAACCCGATCTACTTGCTCGCGCAGAACAGGCATTGGCAAAAGCAACCGCAACGGCGCAATCGACAGAAAAGAAAGCCGCCCCCGCCAATACCAAATTTGCCGTCTGGTCAAAATTGATCACCGTCAATGTCACAAAACCGGCAGACAAAAAGTAACCCTGTTCATCATCATTGATGATGCTGGTCACTTGCAGAATGACTAAGAATCGAACCAGAGGGCCTGGCTAATATTTCAGCACCAAGACGATCACACCACTTCCATAAAAGCAGGCAAACGTCACCAGCTTTAAGGTAACAAAAGCCAAGAGCTTACCGGCAGACTTCCTGTTTATCCGCCACTCCCACCAGCCAATGGGAAGTGCACCAATCGGCCCTGCGAGAAATGCCCACTCAAACACAAGACTAAGTCGGCGGCAGAGTAAAAAATAGAGCACGAAGACAAACAGAAAGCAGATTAACGGCAAACGATCCCGCCAGAATGATGTTTTCTTAAGATTGCGAAATTGAACGCTCGCCAGAACCGGTTCCAGTGCAATAAACAGACACAGAGGCCAGGTAAAAACAAATTCCTGTGTCCAATCACTGATAAAGGTGGTCCCTAAAGCACCTGAACTAAATGCAAGAAAGCGATAGCCGATGATCCACGTCTTCATCCGACGCGCAGGAGCGACACAATAAGCAGGACCCGTAGCGATAATAAGACTGGCCAATAGCAGTCCCATACACCAGTAGAACCAGTTTACTAGCCAGGCTGGTGATGGGATATCAAACGCATACTCCGGCTCTACTGTGAGAATATGCCCCGCCCAGTCGTAGTATTGCTCTTGGGGAATCTCGGCCAGGCTGAGTGTGGACTGGTTTTGAGGCAACAATGCAGGTTCCCCTACGTAGATACAAGCCGCCCGGGATTGATTGCGAACAAAAACACAACCACGGTGTAGAATAGGGGGAGTCCAGGTCAATTCTCCCGTCAAGACAGAACAACGAGCCAGAATCTCGCACTGATTCGGATTCGCTCGCAACAAAATCAAATCGCCGCGTTCATTGCACAGGATCAGCTTACCATCCGCAACAATAATCCCCGCCTGGCCTAATTCGTCTGACGTATCATTATTGGATCGCTCGGGTCGCCCCGAACCCTGTTCCCATAATTCCGTGCCAGTCATAAATTCGATGCAACGAAATTTCCCACGTGAGGGCCGTTGTGTTTTCGACTGTTGATCAAAGATATCAAAACCATAGAGTTGATCACCAACCAGTACGCTGGAAAGGACGTCATTGGATAAGGTGCGGGATCGCCAGATGTTTTTCAGGGAACGCTGCAGCCCCCATTCTTCAGGCAACTCAAACAATTGCGAACCGGATTTGAACGGAGCAGCCACCCACAAGTACGGCTCTCGATAAATCGGCCAGGCAGAATGTTCGTCATAGCCTTGTGATAATTCGTGTTCCAGCAGCAGTTCCCCGGATTTCAAATCATGGATCACGATCGCATTTTCCAGGTAACCGAGGACCAGTTGCCGTCCGTTTCGAACGAGCGGCATGGCAGGGTTATAACTGGCAGGTTGATCGCCAGACGCCCAGACGGTCGAGCCATCGGATAAATTCAAGGCAACCAGACTCGCTCCCGGACCTCCCACAGGCAGGATTACCAGTTCATCCACAACGGTCGGAGAGCAAGAGTAACCAAAGCCGGTCCCCCCCTTGCCTTGAAAATCTTCTACGACATTGCGTGACCAATGCAATCGCCCCGTGTCCGCATCCAGACACCCAATCAGTCCACTCGGTCCTGCAAACAGCAAACGTCCTTTAGCCAGCGTGGGCGTCGCGCGTGGTCCCGGATAAACACCAGCCAGTTCGTAAGGCCAGTTATAGCGGTACTGCCAGATTGTTTTCCCGGTGCGCGCATCCAGGCAATACACAGATTGACCTTGTAATGTCTGGGCCTGGGTATAAACCCGATTTCCTTGTGCAACAAACGCCGAATATCCTTGCCCTAAATCTTTCACCCATAGAACAGGAGGCCCTTCCTCCGGCCAGCTGTCTGCCAGATGAATTTCGGAAGAATGCGCATCAAAATGGACTCCGCGTACTGCAGGCCACCCCTCTTCCTGTACCCCGTCTGGTAAAAACGGGTTTTGCTCTTCTGCCTGCAATTCAACGGCGACCACCAAAATCAATAATACGAGTCGTGACAGAAAATGGACTCCGTGGCGGAATTTTTGCCAGTTCTCCGATTCATTTAATCGTGATGAGAATGTCACATGTAACCGATCGTAAATTATAGAATGGAACAGTAAACCGTTGATTGTGAAGAAGTGTTAGCCGGCCTGACATGACTGAGAAACGAAATTTCGCACCGTGGCCAAGAGCTATTTTGTGCCAGTCTGACGATCACGTCAAATAAATAATCACTTCCGAACACGAAAACATTGTTGGCAAGACATGCAGGGAACGTCTTGCATTCATACACTCGAGTCACCTTTATTGCTATGATACAGTCTTGAATCAGATGCTGAGATCAGCTGAGCCATGCCTTCAACAGGATACTATCGCATGAGCAATTATGCCTATTTTTTTTCTTCCCTCTTCGAAGACGGCATCGTACACGTGCCTGAAATTGGAGAGCTATCCGATTCAGAAATTCAAACTGCGGATGAAATTCTGGTTGATTTTGAAAAACAATATCGGCTGGAAATGCCCCTGGAGATGCCGCCATTTTCGGTTCCCGATGCGCAGAATGCTGCTTATTGTTTTTTTCGCGCTTGTCAGTTTGCCGTCTCGCGCGATGCACCACCGCAGTTGATCGACTCTGAGTTCCAACGTCTGGAGGAATTGACTGATACGCCACAAACGCATTATTCAGTCGATCTTATTTTTCGTTTTTTACCTGATTTATTTCGTTTGTCAAAATCTGCGATGGAAGAAGATCCTCTAGTCCAACATCTTCATGACTGGGCCGTTCGCTGGCCTTTATCTTCAGTCAATATCAGTAATTTGCAAAAACCGGTTCAAATTGATGGCTTTTCTGAATCACCAGGACTCATGCGGCTTTACTGTGACCGAATCATTTCGACAGGCGATATTTCACGACTGGAAGATCCACGAGTGAGAACACTTGTAGAGGCATCGTGGGGAATGTATCCTGAACTGGCGCCCAATATTTCCCAGCACTTCAATCAATGAATTTGTCAGCAGCAATGAATCATACAACTCAAGAAGAAACTGATTTGGAAGGACTCCAACTCGGCCAGAAACTAAAAGAAACCATTTTGTCGCCAATGAAACAAACATTTGTCGGCAAAGACGAGATCATTGACCTGCTTGGAATCTGCCTGGTGGCCCGAGAAAACCTCTTCCTCCTGGGGCCACCCGGTACGGCCAAAAGTGCGCTGGTCCAGGATCTGGCGCGGCGGATTGAAGGCAATGTATTTGACTATCTGCTCACCCGATTTACCGAACCGAACGAAATATTTGGGCCGTTCGATATTCGAAAATTACGGGAAGGAGAATTGATCACCAATACGGAAGGCATGCTCCCGGAAGCTACATTTGTGTTTCTGGATGAACTCCTGAATGCCAACAGCGCGATCCTGAACAGCCTGCTGATGGTACTTAACGAGCGCGTCTTTCGTCGGGGTCGAGAAACCCGCTCTCTGCCCACATTGATGGTAGTCGGGGCGAGCAACCATCTCCCTGAAGATAACGCGCTGGGCGCACTCTTTGACCGGTTTCTAGTGCGCGTTCAATGTGAGAATGTCGAGCCAGATCAGCTGTCACAGGTTTTGACCGCCGGCTGGAAACTGGATGCCGACAAACAAGCGCCGCTTGAGACGATGTCGATTGATGACATCAGGATGATGCAGCTCATTCTCGACAAGGCTGACTTTTCCACGGTGCAATCAGATTATGTCGCTTTGATTCACCGGATGCGGAGAGCAGGCATTTCAGTCTCTGATCGCCGTGCCGTCAAACTGCAACGTCTGCTGGCGGCCAGCGCCATCCTTTCCGGACGCCTGAATGTGAACCGGACGGACTTCTGGATTCTGCGTTCGATCTGGCACACGGAAGAACAGATAGAAATTTTAGCATCCCTGGTTTCCGATGCACTGGAACAGGCAAGTGAAGAAGAAAAACAAACGGGACATCCTCGTTCTCGAACAACAACGATTCCCGATCCCGAATTGCTTGTCCGCGATATCGATCAATTGGAACAGCAATGCGCAAATGATAATTTGACCGAAATCGAAAAAACGCAATTCCAGGATCAAGTCACTCTGCTCGCTTCGCGATGTCAATGGGTGGAATCAGAACAACAGAAATCATTCCTGGAAGAAAAACTCGAAAAACTACGTGATCGCTTGCGCATCCTTTCTGAGTAAGCTCCTACTGGGAAACGAAAAAGGTTTTCGCTTTGTACTGCAGACTTTTTTGAAACAGACTGATCGTTTCGTCAGGACAGATCTATGAAACAACAGTGGGTGCTGCGTTTGCCTGTTGAAAACGTTGCAACTCTAGGACATCTCAGGCTGATTCCCGGAATTCAAGTGGCTGAATCCCCAAGCCATCTTTGGTTACGCGGCTCTCAAATGGATGAACGATTATCGCGTTTGCTCCGCTCGATTCCGGATGGAGAAATCTTCACACTGATGGAAGAACAGCAGCTGGTTCCCGCCGGCAAGCACGTCCCCCAGGGTTACTTGCCAACGGGCGAATGGACGCCAATTCAAGCCTGGTATTCAGTCCAATTAGAAAAATCGTCGCTCGCAGGGATTTCCACCGAGCGTATCGCTCTGGAATTGAAACGCAGCCAGACAACTCAACCAGCGAACGTGGTGGTCACTTCACTTGTCCAGTTATCAGAGTTTGTCAGTCATTGTGCCCAGGTTCGGCTGGCACCACTTTTATATGTCGTTGACGCACAACAACGTGCTGTGATCTACGGTTCCCCCCTGCCCCCGATTGAAGGAACCCACTTTTGCGAGTCAAAGGGGGTCGCGGTGGAAGCGGGCTGGACCTGGACGCCACCAGTCAATGCGGAAGTTCTGCGAGACCTGTTCCAGCTCTCGAAAGGGGATCTCGTATTGCTGCATTCTGATCAATCGAGGGAAGTCATACGCGCAGATCAGTTTGTGCGTCTGTCACGCTCCTCGGTCCGACTTTCGCTGCAGCAATTTGTGAAAACCAGTGAACCGAATTTTTAATCAGCTGGACCGAAAGACCCATGAGCGAAATTGAGAAACAGGTTCAAAAATATCTGACTCCAACACTTAATTCCTTTTGGCGCTGGGATGATGAAGGCGAAGTCATTGTCTGGGCCGACGGATCGACAATTCTGTTTCGACAGGAACTGGCTGAAATTGCAGCACACCTCGCGCCTCTGGGTCTCCCTCCACTGGAAATATTACTGATTCTGATCGCGATAATGCGAGACAGAATAGAAAACATCAAGATCCTGAAACAGCGTTTCAATAGTTTCAAGGTGCTAAGGTCAATCCTGCTCCATGAAAGTCAAAAATCAAATGAAGAAGAATCTATATCCAATCTAGAGAGAAGATTCCAAAAAATTCAGAAAATCCCTCGAGAACTGCGTTCCTCGCTTCAAGGCAAAGCAATCATTGCAGAAGTCGTTTTCGAAAACTATCCTAACCGTACCTCTCCGAAAACGGCTCATGCAATATTGGGAATTCTTTCGTCTGGTCTGGAAGAGATTCATTTTCAGACGGACTCAGACCTTGATTTTCCACCAAACAGTTATGATCTGACACTCAAAGATATTGCCAGTTTTCTCAAGGGCATCGACCAACTTGATCCGCAGAAGCTTCCATTAAGACAATCGACCGGCCTGGATGAACTCCCTCAACCAGTCGAACTGGAGCTTCCCTTTGCCCAACAGATTCGGCAACTCATTTCTGAACTCAAACATGAGGAAGAACACCAGATTCTAGCAAAATTAGCACAAAACTTATTGGCGGCTGTTTCGCTTCCCCGCCCGGTTTCGGAACCGGAAGACATCACGCATGGCGGTGTTTCGGATATTTGCAACCGAGGCCCGCTGGATCGCCTGCTGTTGAGTGAACTGGCAAACGATGATTTAACCCTGACTGTTCGCGTGGCCGTCAATGAAGCTTTATATTTGCGTCGCGAAGCTTCGCCACACCCCCCGAATCGCTGCCGTACCCTGCTGATCGACTGTGGTATTCGAACCTGGGGGATACCGCGAGTCTACCTTGCGGCTGTTGCTTTGGCACTGGCAGCGACGGTCGACCCCCAAAACGAATTTCAGGCTTTTCGGGCGATCCAAAATGAGCTGGAACCGGTCGACCTCACTTCTCGCGAAGGTCTGGAGGAACTGTTACAGACGCTGGATACTTACCTGCATCCGGCGTTTGCGCTCTCTGAATTCATCCGACAGCTACAGCAGACTGATTTCGATCCCGAGCCGGTATTGATTACGACAGAAGATGTCTGGCGTGATCCCGAGTTACAATACGCCATTCAAGAATCTGAGATCGACACACTGCATATCGCGACGGTCAAACGTGATGGTCAATTTCAATTGCTGGAAAAGAATTCCCGAGGGATCAAAACACTTTGTAAGTTGCATCTGGACCTGGAAGAAATCTTTTCAAATTCCCCGAAATCTGTCTCGGCCATTACGAAAGAAACAGGGATTGAACATTTACCCGCGATCTTTTCCATGCGTCCGTTCCCATTGCGATTGGCGTATGGTTTTCATCAGGGTAAGCGGACCACCTGGTGGGTTCCAGGTTATGGGCAATTAGGCGTCACTTATTCGGGGCTGTTATTATTCTGGTCGAATTCACGCTTTGGTGCCAGTTTGCTCGCTTATGATATTCCCCACCTCAAAGGTGACTGGATTCAATGGAAGACCGGGCTCCCCGAGGAAGGTCGGGTGTCACTTGTTACTGGAAAACTTCAGAACAGCGAACTTGAAATCGTTCATATTGACCTTGAAAAACAGGACGTTTCACACACTTCACTTGAGCTGGAACAGATGAAATGTACCGCGATTTGTGCGCATCAGGGATTTCTGTTTTGCATCAATGATTCCTTTCATACGATTGTGACTGTGGATGCCATTACGGGAGAACGCGCAGGCTCCTGTCACTATCCCTCAAACCTGGAATATGTTTGTGATCGTTTTTTTAGAAATACAAATCGCAGCAAATGGTTTGCACTCTCTCATGACATGGTCAAAGGCGAACCAATACTGACAGAATTCGCACTGGGAGAAATCTCTCCGCGAGAAGTCGTCACCATCTTCGAACGTGACCCTGACACCGGCCCCGTCTGCATTTTGAGAAAAAATGGAACCATTTATTTCCCTGCGCGGGAGCAAACCAAAGTCATTCCCTTGATGGATTCGATTACTGTTGACTCTCTTGCTCCGGAGCATATTTCAGCCGATGGCCAGATTGTTGTTTTAAAAGTACATCGCTCGTACAAGTGGGAATACTGCCTGTTAAACTTGTATAGTATGCAGGCGGAGCTCAAAACAGATTTCCGGGATATTCAATCCTGGGTTGATCAACCGGCGCATTGGAAAAAAACGGTTGTGAATGTTCGCAAGAAATTTCTTGGAATCATCATCACCAGCGATGGCAAGCTGGTCTTAAAATCGAACAAGCAAATATATCTGCGGCTGGACTACAACCAGTCTCAAAACAAAATCGAACTCGCTCATCACAAGTTATCAGCGTTAGACGAAACGCGGCTCAAAACGTTTAAACCGGTGAAGACCGATCGAAATGTCGGTTGTCAACTTTCCGTCGCGACGTGGGACGATGGATCTCAGGCGTTTCTGGACTCACGAGGCATGCTGCATTTACAAAGCTCTGACCTGTCAATCACGGAAGTCACGCTTGTGCTGGTTGAGAAATTCGTCTCTGGCTGGTGTGCTGACAACCGTTTCTGGGGAGATCCCTACTTTTGTGGTGAGCATGATCTCTGTGACCCGAAAGAAATTTTCGATTCCGTCATCCAGGAGTTTGTGGAGCATCTTTCGTGAAAATGCAAACCTTACAATTTCAATATACTTCCAGGCCACGACGCAAGACCGTTGCCTGGTTTCTTAAAGGTAATTCCCCTGCCGCTTGGCTCACGATAATTTCCCAGTGGAATGTACCGCATCATTCGTTGCGTCTGCTATTGATTCCTCAATCGATTACAAATCGTGAACCATGCGGATTGCTTGTCATCTCTAACAAAGACTCACTGGAGCAAGTCGCTCCCGCAGGAATCCCCTATGGGCAAACGACTTCACGTCTCTTCCTGCCGGTTGAAGCACAAATTTTCCCCGAGGTCACAAATAGTGAGCTCCAGTCACTGTTGTCTGAGCAATATACTTACGCCTGGCATCCCCAATGTGGGCTGGTGGCGTTTGAGCCTGAAGATGAAAAAACCGTTGCTGATTTTTTATTCGGTGATTTTAATCGGCAGACAGACTGGATTCATACGATCCCGGGGAATGCCGTTTTGTCTCAGTTGCGGTCCATTTCGTTAATTGAACTTCCCGATTTTTCATCACTCTTTGGGCAGGAAGAAAAGGAAATCGGTTCAGACGCTCCTTCGCTCGATAAACTTCCCAAAGCTCCGAACGAATCGGCCTTTGATGAAATCCCGAATCCCCTGCAATTACCCACCAAATGGCTTGCCAAAGGAATCCTCTCGCTGACGAAATATGTTCCCACGAAAACATCAGGTCCGCCGACCTGGATTAACCATCTGGAAAACTGGGCAAGCCAGAATCTGTTTAACGCATTCAAGCCTAATGAAGCAAAACGCAATAAGGAAATCAATCGACTGCTCAATCTGCTGGAGGAGAACCCTGATGAGGGTCTGCGTTTTGCACTCCCGATGGGGGGAGATGGAGGCTATCGTGGCATCGCGCCCCCCTCTGATTCATTAAGCATGCGAGACATCAATTTTAATCTTTCTCAAATGGGAGGAGGCGCTGCAGATTTCTGGGACATTCCATACGATTTTCAGATGCAACTCCTGGAACGATATCGCGAACTCGCAAACCGGGAAATTCAGCTAGGACGTTACCGTCGAGCCGCTTATATTTATGCACATCTGCTCGGTGATTATGGCGCTGCTGCCCAAACTCTGGCAGCAGGCCGTCAATGGCGTGAAGCCGCTGCTTTGTACAAAGAAAAACTAAACAAACCGGAAGAAGCTGCGAAGTGCCTGATCCAGGGGGGGCTGTGGGCCGAAGCCATCGCACACTATGAAGAACTAAAGGAGTATGAAAAAGTCGGCGATCTGCATCGCAAGCTGGATCAGGATGAAGCAGCCGTCAAATCGTATCGGCAGGCGGTAGACCATTTCCATCAACAAAGGTCTCATATTGAAGCTTCACGAATTCTCGAAGAGAAACTGCATGCCACCGATGAAGCCATCGAGGAACTGGAAGCAGGCTGGCCCCACTCTTCCCAGGCAAAGCGCTGCCTGGAGAATCTGTTTGGCTTGTACACAAAGCATGGCTTTCATCAAAGTGCACACCAGAAGATTCATGATCTGTCTGAGATGAACCTGACACTCTCGGACAGGCTGCCGCTGGTCCAGTTTCTAACGGAGACGACAACAACATACCCTGATCGCGCTGTTTGTGAACATGCAGAAGAAAATGCGCGTGTTTTAGTCTCACGAAGTTTGAAACAAGCCAATAACAGTCAGAAAAAAGAACTGCTTTCCCATTTAAGCCAACTGGTTCCGTCAGATAAATTATTGCAGCGAGATACAGGCAGGTATTTACAGCAAATCAAACAGAAACCAAAGGCTCCCAAACGCCGGTTACAAAACTCAGCGATCAATCTGGTTCGCACAATTGAACTGTCTCAAGAAGTCGATTGGAAAACCGCTGTCTGTCTCGGTAACTCCATTTTTGCAGCCGGGTACCATGATACCAGTCTCGTGGTTGAACGTTGCCTCTGGGATGGCACAGTAGATCATCACCGCTTGAAATGGTCTTTAAGCCCCGGTGACATACATGCTTATCCTATTCTGCTGATCCCCGGATCTACCACACCCGATCACAGTCTGATGGTGCGTGCGGTTACTGCACGCGACAATTTTAAAGACCAGACATTTCCTGAGAATGATCGCTTTCCAGACAGTGTAACAGTGGGAGACATTAAAGGTCTGTCACATATTATTTTGGGAGCAACACCAGGGTCCTTGAATGGGGTTTCCTGGAATCTGGCGATCCAGAGAAATCAGTTGCTGACGAGCTCATATAACCAGCAAGGTTATCTGATTGCGAGCCACACCATTCCGATACTAGAGGATCTCACACTACAGATTCCCATCCCCTGTCTGGAACGCCGGAATAAACTGTATTTTGCTTTAGGCAATCAGCTTGGAATTTTAGACTCGCAAGAGGCCCATTTTGAAGAGTTCCATCGCCCGATCAAGTCGATGGTTGCATCTACGCCCAATACTCAAGTCCGTATTGCACTGTCTTTTGACCAGGGAGGCACAGTGATCTGGTCTGGTTATGGTCCAAATACGACCTGCTCCTTCGGAGAAGGCCTGGATGATCCGATCGCCTGTTTTAATCGCAAAGGCAATCTGATCGTGAGTGGCAGTGGAACACTTGAGATTTACAAGACGCAGCAACAGAAGCTGGAAATGATCAAAAGTTCGACACTGAATTCACCAGATCCAATTGCCGTTTTGGCATCGAATCATGCAGATCAAATTGGACTGCTGGACCAATCGGGCAACATCTCAGTTTACCAATGCGATTAATTTTCCAGATAACATGATGATCAAACCGGCTTTGCCTGGTTCTGCTCATTTCGTTTTTGATCATCCACGGCTTTGTGATGCTCCCAGTTCCCGGCTGCACCGGTTCTTCGTTCATCCAGGTTTTTCAAAACACTGGCTTTTCCATAAAGCAGAACCGTATCATCGACTTCCAGTTGAGTATCCCCGCGGGGTGCTCCAATGTAGGAGGCATCCGGCTTTTCTATCCCAAGTACCAGCACACCTTCGTCGGCCAGTTTCAAATGGTTCAATCGAGTGTTTGCCAGCCAGTCACCTGCTTTAACATTCAATTCAACCACGATGTAATCACCAGTTAGATGCAGTAATCCAGCGTAGTCACGTATTTCCAGGTCACTCCAACGCTGCAGTGCGCGCTGTATGATTTTTGAAATGCGTCGGTCGACCCATTCACTGTAAGCGATCATCCAGAGTAATGATAAACAGAAGGCAAGAACTCCGATACGCAGCCACAACCCTTCATTCGACTCAGCTCCCATGAAAGATAGAATCAGTGACGAGATTGCTGTCACGAACCCGGCGTTCCCAAATACCATGAGGATCATAATGATTCGACGACGGACTGGGTGCCGCATGACTTTTTCGGTTTCGGTTGTCGTAAAACCCGTGCTGGTAAATGCCGACCGTGCCTGGAAGCGCGCCAGCGGGGTTGAGAGTCCCGTCAAAGTCAGTGCGATAGTCGCCACGCGCACCACGATCATGGAAATGACGATAATTACAACAAGCGATACAATTGCTAACATAATTGCTCAGATCAGATTTCATTTCATCTTAGAATTTGTCGACGTGAACTACTATTTCTTCGCAATCACCCAGACAGCATGTACCAGCCCTGGGATGTATCCACATAATGTGAGCACGATATTCAACCAGAAGTGCATACCCAGGCCGACTTGTAACAGCACCCCGACTGGTGGCAGAATAATTGCCAGAATGATTCGTAGTACATCTGCAAAAGTTGACGACTTTGGCTGTGCCTGAGTCTGTAAATTAGTTGACATGGTTTTATACCTTTCTGAATGAAGGGAATTTTTCCAGTAATGGTTACATGGCACGCATGTATTTTTCCAGTGCCTGTGAATGGAACCATTTCTAGAATGATTTAAAGCAGATCCCGTACCAATCCCGGATATTTGAGCATTTTCTACAAGCAGTACATGAAAACCATGTATTTTCAAAGACTTTAGGGAAAAACTACATAAATCCGTGATCGATTTACGATCAGAATGAGCGAATATCGATCATCCGCCAGCGCCCCTGAGAGTCGACGCTATTTGAGATGAGAGACAGTAACAATCATGAGTCGCCTCATTTATTTTCGGCTTGCCACTGGTGGAGTGCTTCGGTCAGGATGGTGAGCTCTTGCTGAAGAGTCGCCAGCGATTCCGAAACGTGATTCAAATCGCCGGAAAGACCGATGTCTTCCACCACTCTTGCCGCTTCAGTTGCCGAGTATGCATTAAAGTTCGCGCAAAGCCCTTTTAAACTGTGGGCTGCACGGGTAGTCTCTTCCGCATCTCCTTTGTCCGCACATTCAAGTGCTTCCTGCATCAGATTCGAAGAATCTTCAAAAAAGTAATTCACCATATCATTCAGAATTTCAACGTCATCCCCCGTACGTTGCAGCGCTGCTTGCATGTCAATCACGGATTGTTGTTTTCCAGAATCGACTTGCGTTCTGGGTACAGGGGGTTGTTGCTTCGTTTCCTCTGAGTCCGTCCGTTTTCGCTGGGCTTCCTTGGCATATCGTTCTAACAGACGCAGCAATTTTTTGGCATCAATGGGTTTAGAAATGTAGTTATCCATCCCCGCTGCGATACATTTATCGCGATCGCCACGCATGGCGTAAGCTGTCATCGCAATAATCGGAATATGGTCACCTGACTCTTCTTCCTGTTCACGAATCATTGCCGTTGCCTGTAAACCATCCATGGTTGGCATCTGGACGTCCATCAACACAATGTCGAACGATTCATTGCGTAGACACTCGACGGCTTCACGCCCGTTATTGGCAATCACACAGTGATGTCCTCTTTTATTTAAGATTGCCGTGATTACCTTTTGATTGGCTGGTGTATCTTCGGCAATCAGGACCTTAAATGACTGACTGGCTTCATTAATTTGACTGACGCTTTCCCGTTCAAGTTGAGGCCCCTTGAGAGCCGTCATGATTGCATCAAGTAAATCGGATTGAGAGACAGGCTTTTCCAAAAATGCTGAAATATCCAGGTCATGGCAACGTTCGCTAAAAACCTGGTGATCTGCAGACGACAACATGAGAATCGTTGCAGAATCCAACAGGCCTTCTTCTTTCGCCTGCTCCAGCAACATAAACCCATCGGTCTCCGGCATTAACGCATCGACAATCACAAGTGGGAATGTTTTTTGTTCCTGACTCGCTTCAGAGAGTTGCTCTATCGCATGTTGGGCTGATGGCACTGGTGTCGGAGACATTGACCAGTTGCTCAACATTTCTTCCAGGATGAATCGATTCGTATAATTATCATCCACGACGAGTACAGGCAGGTCTCGCAATTCATCGACGGTCGCTTTATCACGGATCACGACTGCTTCATCGGCTTCTGCAACAGGTAATTCTATGACGAATGAAAACTTGCTGCCCCTTCCCAATTCGCTCTCCAGCTGCATTTCCCCCTCCATCAACCCGATCAGTTCATGACAAATCGCCAGACCCAAGCCTGTACCCGAATACTGTCGTGTCGTGGAAGCATCGGCCTGGGCAAAAGGGGAAAAGATCCGTTCCTGATCCTCGGCTGCGATCCCGATACCTGTGTCTGACACACTGAATTCCAGAGAGACATTTTCGCCGGGTAAAATATCCTGAGTGACCTCAGACGACTCAATCAGCTTGAGGGCAACAACGACTTCCCCCTGCTCTGTAAATTTAATAGCGTTGCCTGCCAGATTCGTCAAAATCTGACGCAGCCTGACTGGGTCACCAACAACGCGTTTCGGAACTTCTTTTTTGATATGACATACGAGCTCTAAACCTTTCTCGTACCCCCTCAAAGAAAGCGTTTTAACAACATCGTCCAGTAAATCGCGCAGGTTAAATACAGTCGGTTCCAGTTCAAAACGACCTGCTTCGAGGCGTGAAAAGTCTAGAATGTCATTCACGAGCAACAGAAGTTGTTCTGCAGAATCTTTTGCTGTTTCGAGATAATCGCGTTTTACGGGCGTCAAATTCTCCTGTAATGTGAGCTCCAACATCCCCAGTATTGCATTCATGGGCGTGCGGAGTTCATGACTTACGTTTGCAAGAAACTCGCCTTGGGCACGGCTTGCCTGTTCTGCCTCATCACGGGCTTTCCGTAGTTCTTCTTCCCGACGACGTCGAGCAGTAATATCACGTTCGATTATTGACGAGCCGATAATCTGCATGTCCTGACCTCGAATCGGTGAAACGGTAATGGAAACATCAATAATGGTTCCATCTTTCCGCATGCGCCGGGTCTGGAACTGCTCCAGTCGTCGCCCCGTTTTCATGGCTTCGAGAATCTCAGATTCTTCACGCGCCATCCCAGGGGGCAGAATAATCGAAATCGTTTCGCCGATGACTTCATCAGCTTTCCAGCCATATGTGATTTCAGCCCCGTTATTCCAGGAAGTGATGGTCCCATCAGGCGCTTTGCCGATGATCGCATCTCCTGAATTATCAACAATGGCAGCCAGACGCGTCCGTTCTTCCTGCCATTGCATACGTTCCATCATCTGCCTGATTTTATTTTTCACCCCGCGCGCTAAAGACAACAGATTCTGATCGGGCGAAACCAGTTTTGTATTGAAAAACTCGACGACTGCAATCACTTCTTCGTCTACTTTAATCGGAAATGCAAAAGCAGCTCTGACTCCAAGACGAGACTTATTACGTCTACGAACGATGGTTTCGTCCTGTTCAATATCTGTAATCCAGACTGCTTTTCCAGTCTGCCAGACCTGTCCTGGAATATCCTCGCCTGGAGCCAGTTTCACTTGTTCTGAAACAGCTTGCAGCTCACTAAAATTTGTATTCTCTGCCAGGTACCAGATACGTGAAGAGACCAACTGAGTCCCTGCCTGATTTCGAATAAAGGCATGTCCTACAGGCCAGCCCGAAATCTCTCCCAGATTGGTAACACAGATTCGCAAGGCGTCTTCCAACGCATCATGCGTTGATGAAGAATAACTCGCCTGCTGGAGTAAGGCTGTTTCCAGTTTCTCACGTGCAATGAGTTGTTCGGCCTCTTTCCTCTCCGATACATCCCGCACAAAAGCATTAAAAATGATTTGCTCATTCCATTCGAGTTGCGTCACCATTAATTCAATTGGAAATTCTTGACCATCTCTGCGCAGTGCTGTTAGTTCCAGTTTCTGATCAATCACACGTCCTTTACCTGTGGACTTGAATAGACGAAGACCATCCAAATGTTGCGCAATATACTGCTGAGGCATAATCAGTTCTGCAACCGGTTTTCCCACTGCTTCTTCACGTGTCCACCCAAAGACTTCTTCAGCGCGCCGATTCCAGTCAATCACGCAGCCATCCAGATCCATGGTGATGACTGCATCCAATGCAGAATCAATGATTGCCTGTAGACGTGCATCAGAAGCCCATAACGCAGAACTCGGGGTATTAGAATTTGAGGAGTGTGTCATGCTCTTGCTGTTTCTAATTTAATGACTTTGATTTTTCTGAAGCATTCTGAGAACCAGAAAGGGACTACAGCTTCATATTTTGTATGAAATTAACAGAATGGAATGCGTTTTTCTACACGTATGCAATCAGCAGGACCAGACCACTGGGAAAAGATGCCTCCACTCTGACCTGGGGCTCCTGCTGGAAAATAAGCTTTTCAAAACAGGGGAGGCCAGCCTTAGACCACTTGCCTCCCTGTCTCCTCAATTATTGTTATTGTTGCTTAAGAGTGTCGGGCGCCGCCTGATCTGTTTTCGAATCTTGCGTTTGATCAATAAGATCACGTCCCTGCTGAGTCGCATCCTCAATCAACGCTTCGCCTTTTTCAAGAGCAGATTCGGTATCTTTTTTAACCTCGTCTTTATGAATCGTAATGGTTGAACTCTCATTAAGGTCAGCAAAGGATACCCACTCACCAAGCACCATTGCCACTACGGCAACAATAATCAAAATAATGACAATCAAATTTTGCATCATCCTACTCCTGATTAAAAACATCTGATTCCTGCCTCATAAACCAAACCGACGACACACAAACAGTATGCCGTCGGTTGGTTATTGCAGCAGCTTAGAAGACAGAATGAATCTAGCCTTCAGTTGATCCTATTATTCCGTAGGAATACGCTTGCCAGTCAGCAGACTGATGACTGCAAGGACCAGAAAGATGAAGAAACAGATTTTGGCGGCACCATAGGCCATTCCACCAACCAGACCAAAACCAAACAGACCTGCGATTAAAGCAATTACCAAAAACATCAATGCCCAGCTTAACATAGTTCCACCCTTTCAGTATGTGGGGTTGTCTTGTTCGAAATCGGGTTCTCATTTCCGATCCGGTCAGGCCAACGACAATGTCAGCGGAAACCAACCGACCGAGTTTTCATCTCGGCTCATTTAATATTTCTTTTTTCATTGTTGATCGCGTTGTGGCGATAAAAGTAAGTATCGCAAGTGGTGTGCCAAACAAGTCACCCCAGCAACAAATTCACCGTAAGCCATTACTTGCGAGTGAGATAGAAAAACAAACCAAACTTTTATTTTTCAAGAAAGCATGGAGGAGAAAAGAAAATCGGTTGCTCACCGATCGGGAGAGAAGATGCTTTGGTCGGTTACCAACCGAAACCAGAATGAAGAGATTCTACTTGATTGAGCTGCGCATTTTTTCAAGCGCGTGTACTGATCTGACTGAGCACGACGAAGCAAGCAGGCCCCACAGTCTGTCTGTTGTGCTGGTGGGCTCCTCTTCAATCAATTCGGTCAGGCAAGTATTGAGATGCTATGTCGCATCGTCATCGATGCTGACCGTCTTCTCTAAAGAAATGCCGAACTGGGCAATACGATCGCGAATTTTTCCTCTCGTGATCCCCAGAATTTCCGCGGCACGCGTCTGGTTGCCACCAGTTTCATTTAAGATCCTCGTGAGCAGGTAGCGTTCCATCGTTTCCAGAGTTTCGCTGTAGAGATCAGTCGAATTGGCAAGCAATCGCTCATCCACAAAAAGGCGCAAGTCAGAAAGTGGGAGCGTATCGCCCGTTTCCGAGATTTCCGGATCTGCGGAAGCCGCAGTTGCGACATCTGCAGAAGTCTCGCCCAGAAGCTCGCCTGGCAGGAACGAGGGAATAATAATCGGACTGGTGCTGTTTAACAGAGACTGTCTGATCACACTCTGTAATTCACGTACATTTCCAGGCCACTGATATTTCATCATCAATTCGAGCGCTTCGGAAGAGACTCCTTCGGTTTCCGTACGTCCCATCTCATAGCATGCCGCATTCAGATAATGCTCTACCAAGAGAGCAATGTCTTTACCACGTTCACGTAACGGTGGTAAAGAAATTGTCATCCCATTCAGTCGATAGAACAGGTCTTCGCGAAACGAACCATCTTTCACCATCTCTTCCAGGTTACGATTCGTCGCCGCTATGATCCGCACGTCTGTTTCGATGGTTTTATTTCCGCCAACGCGTTCGAACTTCTGCTCCTGCAACAGACGCAGTACTTTCCCCTGGGTCAATTGTGACATATCGCCCACTTCATCGAGAAAAAGCGTACCACCGTTGCATTGTTCAAACTTACCGATCCTCTGTTTATCGGCTCCTGTGAAAGCCCCTTTTTCGTAGCCAAACAATTCACTTTCTAAAAGTGTCTCAGTCAGCGCGGCACAATTGACCGCCATGAAACATTCGTTTGAACGGGGACTGTGCTGATAGATGGCCCGCGCGACCAATTCCTTGCCTGTACCACTTTCTCCTCGAATCAGAACGTTCACATTTTGTGCGGCGACGCGTCCAATTGACTTGAATACTTCCAGCATCTGTGGACTGCGCCCCACAAACTGATCACCATTTTCAGGCTTTGCATCGCCCACGGGCAACGCAACGGGAATATTCATCAACCGGCGGGTTTCGATGGCTTTCTGAATCAGAGCATTGAGTTTCGGTAGGTCAAGTGGCTTGGCCAGATAGTCAAATGCCCCTAACTGCATGGCTTCAATAGCCACATTGCTTTCACTTGATGAAGTAATGAAGACAACCGGCAATCGACGGTCAAGACTGCGAATTTCACGAAACACATCCAGTCCTGAAACTGAAGGCAACACGATATCAAGCAGGACTACTTCGGGCGCTTCGCCTCGGATTGCCTCAAGCCCTTCGTCGGCTGTTCCTGCAGAAATGACATCCACATTTACTTTTTCAAGCGATCGCCGCACCATTTCGCGAATTGTACGATCGTCATCAATCACCAATGCTTGGGGCATATTTCAAAAGTTCCCGGTTTCTTTTCAAATTTCCATTGTGGCTGCTGCCTCGCGAGCAGGCAGATTCTACCACTGTCGTAACCCATTGAACAGAATCAAGCAGCACGGTATTTGAGTATTATAGACGGTTGCTCGCTGTTTCAAACTTATAAATTCTATGACTTCGTGGATTGACTGTATAAGCGTCTGCGTTAAACTGTCAGGTAGATCCAAGCTCCCGATTCGTGAAGAACAGGGAGATAACAGGCCTATGAAAGCCCTGTGGAGCACGCTTTGTGTGCGCCGCAGGGCTTTTTTTATGCTCGGACACAACTCCTTTTCCTGCTGGGTGATCGTCGAACAGTCTGGTTTATCAGCCATCGATCAACCAAAAGTCTGACGACAGATAAGGAGGTCGGAAATCAATTTTGAAATTTTATCTGGAACAAGCAAATCACTATATTTCAACGAGAAAACCGCATGGGAACGCGTAAATTCAGTGACCGTCAACAGGAACCCGCTGCGAATGGCACGCGATCTGCTTTTCGTTTACAGACAGAAAAAGGAAAGGAGACATTCATGTTTCGCAGCATTAAAGAACTTAACGGTTATAAGATTCTCGCCACTGATGGAGAATGTGGAACCGTAAAAGATATTTTATTTGACGATGAATCAAACATTGCCCGTTACATTGTCGTTAACACAGGTGGATGGCTGACCGGGAGGCAGGTTTTAATTTCCCCCGTTGCCATTGATCAACCAGATTTTGATTCCCACAATCTTCCTACGGTTCTCACCAAGGCAAACATTGAAGAATCGCCGACGATAGAAGCTGATTACCCGGTATCTCGACAATACGAGTCGGCTTTGGCGTCATTTTATAATTGGCCCATGTATTGGGGGTCTGCAGCTTCCTCCGTTCTCAGCCGCCAGACGACCTCTGCGGAAGTGGCGACGCAAGTTAAAGAGAATGAAGGCGATCCCCACTTACGTAGTACACGGGAAGTGACAGGGTATCAGATTCAGTGCATGGAAGGTCCTCTGGGGCATATCGAAGATTTAATCGTTGACACAGAGAGCTGGTCTTTGCGGTATCTGATTATCGATACGAAAGACTGGTTGCCGACAAGCAAAAAAGTCATTATTGCGTTCGACTGGATTACCCATTTCACATGGGAAGACAGAAAAGCCCACGTCGATTTAACTCAAGACCAGGTGAAAAACGCGCCTCATTATGATTCACGGCTGCCCGTAAACCGTGCCTATGAAACACAGCTTTACGACTTTTATGGTCGTCCCTCTTATTGGTAAGACGCATCCAATGTCGTCTACCAGCATGTAAGTTTCACTCGACACTACTTTAAAGTGTGATCGCATCGGGCTCTCCGTGCGCTGACATGAAATCTGATTCGTAAATTTCTAAAGGAAAGATCCCATGAAAAAACATATTCAAATGCTGTCAATTCCATTTGTCACACTGGCCCTGCTGCTGACAGCATCATTCACACTCACTGGTTGTGATAACAAGGAAAAAGTACTCGATGTTGAAACGCCCGGCGGTGAGATTGAAATTGAACGTGATAAAGATTCGGGCGCAGTTGGAGTTGAAGTAGACAAAAAATAAGCTCAAACAGGTTTCATGTTGAAACCTGATAACAAGTCGGTTCTTTCCGGAACTGATATATCAATGTGATCGAACTCACTCTCAACTTAATATGAAGGAGAACAAAAATGAACAGTGATCAACTTGAAGGAAAATGGAAACAGATTAAAGGTCAAGCCAAACAGAAATGGGGTGAATTGACCGATGACGAACTTGATCAGATCGATGGAAAGCGTGAAGAACTGATCGGTAAGATCCAGGAACGATACGGGATCGAAAAAGAGGAAGCTGCGAAACAGGTTTCTCACTTTGAAGAGACCTGCCATTGCTAGTCCTCGATTAGATGAAAAGCGGTCGATGTCAATTTAAAAACGTCATCGATCAAGAAGCCAGCTCGGCAGAGTGAGGCTCTGGCGCTGTGGACTGTATCTGATACAGTTCACAGCGTTTCTTTATACTCGGACTCAAGTACCACTTTGATCAAGCACGCAATGCCACCAGTTCAATTACACCTTCTACTCTCCCTCAACGATTTCAAATGCTCCTTCTGCGTTAATGATCGATTGCGCTATCTCAATTAGCCTCATACGTTTGCTACTTGCCAGTTTTTGAAGCTGCTTGAATGCGTCTCCTTCATTCAAACCAGTCGCTTTCATCATAATCCCTTTTGCCCGTTCGATGATTTTTCGATCTGTCAAGGCGACTCGCAAATCCTGATTCTCTTTGCGGAGTTCTGAAAATTCCTGACCACGGCGATACACCAGGAGAATCGTCGGACCGAGATCAATCATCCGGATCGGTTCCACGAGCCAGGCCATAATATGGTCGAGAGCGGCCGTTTCTACGAGTTCCAGGTCTGTTTTCGGCGTTACAATAATTCCGGGGATGGGGCAATCCTTACTAACCAAAGTGAGAGCCCGGATCCCATCCATATCTGGCATGTGTACCCCACTGATGACAATATCAGGCTGCTTCTTCTGACAGACATCAACAATGCCTCCTCCGGTAAAAACAGAACCCAGAATCTGATGTCCGAGTTCTTGAACACCGTTCTCAATTGTAACACGTGTCTCAGGATCGCTATGCGCAATCAGAACCTCAAGGGATTCCATCACCATCGTCGTTCAATCTCACTTTGCATTGAGTTGTAATTTTTTAGAACATTACTCGTTCCTATTAGACCAAATCATTTTTGAGTGCACCATATCTGAATGACCAAATTTTGCTGAAATATCGAGCCGCAGTTATGGATATCGGTCTGTTTGACAAACAGTAAGCAAAAAATAATACAATACGATCTCAGGATTGCTGTCAGAGTTGAAACAAGTCAATTATGATTGCCTGTTCTTGAATCGGTTTTATGAGTCCCCCCGCTTTGGGGGTCTTCAATTACAGGTTTGTGAGACCATCCTCTGACCTGGACCTCTATCAGAGAGTGAATTCTTCAATGAAAAAAGTCCTATTGATCATCATTGATGCTTTGGCAACACGCGTTGTTTCACCAGCGTTGCAGAACGGAATGTTGCCGAATATTCAGAAGCTGGTTGACCAAGGCATCTTGTGTCCGGAATGCACGTCTATTTTCCCATCGATTACCCCCGCTGCTACGTGTTCGATCGTGACAGGCGGGTACCCTTTTGAACACGGAATTTCCGGCGCTTACTGGTATGATACCGATGCAGACGAAGTCGCTTATTTTGGTTCTGATTTACCCGCCATCATGAACGAAGGAATGGAGCACTACATCAATGATTTTCAAATCAGATTGAATATGGAGCGGTTGCGAATTCCGACACTCTTCGAGCGAATTGAACAGCATGGGTCACTTTCTGACGCGGTCGTTAATTTCATGTGGTATCGCGGCACTGTAGAGCATGAGACAACCACTCCCACCCTGTTAAATTTAACTCCCGGCATTTCCCTGGCATCAAGTATGCGCGGCCCACACACCATGTTTCTGGGTGATTTTGTTTCAACGCCGCTTTACGGTACGAAGCCCTCTGCACGAGGAGGCTTACCGAGACGGTTTGGTTTTCATGATGAAGCCACCGCTGACTACCTGCTGGCGATGGCAGAACAAAATTGCCTGCCGGACTTGACTCTGGCTTATTTCCCTAACAACGATTTTGACAGCCATGCAGAGGGACCCAAGAACGCTGTTTCCACTCTGCAAGAAGTAGATACCCATTTAGGAAGACTCTTTGAGATGCAAGGCGGGCTTGAGAAGTTTCTGGACGAATTTACCATTTTAATCACAGGTGATCATTCGCAATCTGACCTGGATGAGAACCCCAGCGTCGATTTGAATCAAGTACTTGAGCAATTCCCGATCGTCGAAGCAGGAAAACCCTGGCAGGGAGATGAAGACATGAAGGTTTGCCCGAATATGCGATCCGCTCAGATTTATATGAAACCGGAACTCTGGAATCGGCGCGGAGAAGTCATCGACTGCCTGATTAATTGCCCTGAGATTGATCAGGTTATCTGGTGTGATGATGAGAATGGCTTAAATGGAACTGGGGAAACTTCCTTTCACGTGCAGACAGCCGACCGGGGTCGTCTCGACTTTAAACCGGGAGTGGATCAGGAGGGCAACGCTGTCGACTGCTATCACACCAACTGGGTCTGGAAAGGAGATCTAGCCGCCATTGATGCGAAAGTCACTCCTGAAGGTGAAGTCAAATACGGTGATTACCCGAACGCATTCGAACGCATTGCCACAAGCTTTTCTGAAATCACAGGCAATATCTGGGTAACAGCACGGTTGGGTAAGGAATTCTGTCTGCCTGACCTCAAGTGCAATCCCGCAGGATCGCATGGTTCACTCCATCAACTCGATTCAACGGCCCCACTGATAGCGGCCGGCTTGCCCGATGATTTCGAACTTCCGGCTTCCCCCAGAATTATCGATATCACTCCGATCTGTATGCAACTTCTCAATCTCTCGCCTCCACGCCTGCCTGGATCAAGCGCAATATTAAATCCTTTGAATGAGGACTTGTAAACTTAGCCAGAAAGAAGCCGTGCGACCGGCTGGAGAAATTTGTAGTCGGTCGCCAGCAAGCCAGAGTGGTTTGAATTCGCGCAGAAAATGATGTGGGAGTAGTCTCGTCGAGACATGAATTCCTGAAATAAACCGACGGCAATCAGGTATCAGACAGTAATTACATTCCTTTCTCCAGTTTCAGAACACTACATAACCTCTTCCGCAGAAGTAGTTTAACTGCAGCACTTTTCATGCAGCGGTTCCCATTCCAACACATTGTTCCAATTGGGAATGTGAAATGCATTGAGTTAGCACATTCAGAACAGTGAATGGCTGAGCGCGTGTTAAATTTCGTCCGTGAACAAAATACTCACTGAGACCGATACAACTAAATCCAGGAAACAGGAGCAGTACGATGACAGGAAAGATGGATTGCTATGGCTTGACACATACCGGCCCCCAACAGCTCCCAAACCAAGATCAATTCCTCATTGCTGACCTGGAGAAATCCATGCGGATTCATTTGAGTAGTTTAAGTCTGGATAACCATTCCAGACTTTTCGGAAACTCTCAAGCGAAACTGTTAATGGTCGCTGATGGAACTGGTAATTCAGAAACCGGCGATTTAGCCAGTCGACTGGCGACCGATAGTATCACGCGTTATTTTTTGAACAACATGCCCTGGTTTCTTCAGTGGGATGAAGATTCAGATGATGACATGTGCGATGCACTGATCAATGCGTTTGAGCAATGCCAGAAACGTATGGAAACCGACGTCCAGGAACATCCGGAGCGTGCAGGAATGGGAGCATCGTTGACGTTGGCTTACATAGTCTGGCCACAGTTGTATGTCGTGCATACCGGCCATACTCGCTGTTTCCTATACAGACAATCGAATCTCCATCAACTGACTAGAGACCATAGTCTGGCAGAGAGACTGGTAACCAATGGTACTTTAGAGGAAGATGAAGTCCCGGAAATCTGGCAAAATTTATTATTAAATTCAATTGGAGGAGACGGGGACAGTGTACTCAATCCTGATATCTGTAAAATGCAAATACAAATGGGAGATGCATTGCTGTTATGTACGGATGGATTGACAAAGCATGTCCCTGATTCAGTCATCTCCGAGATATTGGGGCAGGACACGATGGCCGATGACACTTGCGTCAGATTACTGAGCGAAGTAGAGGCCCATGAAGGCACAGAGAATGCAACCGTCGTCGTAGCCCGTTTTCTCGATATTGGTGATCAGGATGTGACAATGATTGACTCGCTGGATGTCGAAACAGGGAATACACAACCTCCGCCCAAAGCGAAAAAAATGAAAACCCAACCAAAACCGATCGCTGGAAAACACAATGGGTGAACACGCCATATTGTCACTCGCGTTAATTTTACTTGCAGGAATGTTTTGTCAATGGATCGCCTGGCGGGTCAAACTGCCGGCGATTCTTTTCCTGCTGCCGATGGGCATCCTGGCCGGCTCGGTATCGAATTTACTGCAGCCAGATCAATTATTTGGCGACCTGCTGTTTCCCTTTGTATCGCTGGCCGTTGCCGTGATTCTTTTTGAAGGGAGTTTGACTCTCAAATTTAAGGACATCCCGGGGCTAGAACGTGTGATCCGCAATATGATCACTCTGGGAGTATTGATATCCTGGATCACGATCACACTGGCAACACGCTTGCTGCTTGGTTTTTCCTGGGAAGTCTCTTTCCTGTTTGGCGCTTTAATGGTTGTGACGGGGCCCACGGTCATCATGCCGCTCCTGCGAACGATGCGACCGAAAGAAAATGTTGCCAATATTTTACAGTGGGAGGGAATTTTGATCGATCCCATTGGGGCAATTCTGGCGGTGCTGGTTTTTCAATTTATCGTTTCCGAGGGAACCGACGAAGGTTTTGCAGCCGGTCTGATTGTCTTCGGTAAGATATTACTCAGTGGAGTCTTATTTGGAGTCGCCGGCGGTTTTTGTTTCGGATCTCTGATCAAAAAATATTGGATTCCGCAGTATCTCCATAATTTCGCGGCCCTGGCTTTTGTCTGCACGATTTTTGCCGTTTCCAATATGCTGGCCACAGAATCAGGTTTGCTGGCAGTCACAGTCATGGGAATCTGGCTGACCAACATGAAAGAGATCGATTTAGATGACATTCTGAACTTCAAGGAAAGTCTCAGTATTTTGCTGGTTTCCATGCTGTTTATCATATTAGCTGCGCGATTAAATCTATCCGCATTTATTGATCTGGGCTGGCCAGCACTTGGAATCTTTTTTTTGATTCAATTTTTCGTTCGCCCGTTGAGTGTGCATGTTTGTGCTCTGGGCTCAAAGCTCACCATGCCAGAACGGTATTTGTTGTCATGGATTGCCCCACGTGGAATCGTCGCTGCCGCGATCTCCGCACTGTTTGCGATTAAACTGGAAACAACAGGCTACCCGGAAGCTGCGCAAATGGTCCCACTTACATTTCTGGTCATTATTGGAACAGTCCTGCTGCAAAGTGCGACAGCCAGACCTCTGGCCAGAATCTTAAAGGTAGCAGAACCAGAGCCGAAAGGGTTTCTAATCATCGGTGCGAATCCCGTCACGCAAACGATCGCTCTGGAATTGAACAAAAATGGCTTTCGAACTTTGTTGACCGATCAAAACTGGTCTGCTGTCTCGGAAGCAAAGCTCAAAGGATTATCCGCGTACTGGGGCAATCCGGTATCGGAACACGCAGAACGGCATCTAAACCTGATTGGAATTGGCAATCTCCTGGCCATGTCTCCGCACCTGGAATTGAATGCCTTAGCTGCACAATATTTTCGATTGGAATTTCCGCCGAAATGCATCTTTACAATCCGGAATCATCAGCCGGAATCGGGCCCCACAGAAGAGAAGTCCGTTTTTAAATATGGAGGCCGTTTTCTCTTTGACGAGTCGATTACCTATGAAGATCTGGAAGAACGGCTGAATCAAGGTGCTGAAATCAAAACCACTGAGCTGACCGAAGAGTTTTCTTACGAAGACTATCTCGAAAAACTGGGAGAAGAACGCTTAATGTTGTTCGCCATTGACCCGGGTGATCAGATTCATGTCTTTACTGCTGAGCCAGAATTCCAGCCAAAAGCGAACTGGAAAATCCTGGGGCTTTCTCCAAAAGTGACGACGCAAGAATAAACTGCTTGAAGACTGAAGCCACTGGAAAGCGAGATCGCAATAAACAACCTGGAACCAACAGGTTTAATCGAATAATTACAGTGAGGCATACTGTGTATTAATTCGCTTACCACTACTTGCGAAACTCCGAAGGAGTTTCTCCTGTATGTTTTCGAAACGTCTGGCTGAAGTAGGTTGGCGAAGAGAAACCCAGTTTGCTGCTTACCTGATCGATGGTCAGGGAAGGATCACAGAGCAAGCGTTTTGCCTGCCAGATTTTGAGTTCGTTGAAGTAGCTCATGATGCCACAACCGAAAGTCGCACGAAAGACTTCCTTGGCACATGTTGCGCTGACATGAACAGACTCTGCCACTTCTGCAATTGTCAACCGGTCATTGACGCGACTAAGCAGAAGACGTCGAATCTGCTGAGCCACACCGTGTTCTCTTGCATTGATCAGGTCGGGCGAAAGTCGTTCCAGCACAAGTCCCAGAAAAGTCCAGAGTCGCCCCGCCACTCCCAGTTTTTTCCAGGGACGTTCGACCGTCAGCTGATCAGCGATTTGCCAGAATGCATGTTGTAAATCCGGATCACCGGCAGAATTCAGGTAATGGATACCTTGAACCAGTTGATTCAGTTCTCGACACGCCTCCGCAATCCCTGAACTGACCGGCCAGCGCCCCGGTCGATCAGTATCGATCAAAAAGGAGACGGTTGCCGCGGTATGTGTTCCCGCGTTCGACCAGCAGTGATCAACACCAGGCGCCAGAATGCAGAAGTCACCCGCGTCCAAAGCATGCCGACCTGTTGATGTCTGCAATGTCAATGGCCCCTGCAGGCTGCCATGCATCGCCACGATAGAGTGATGATGCCGTTGCGTAGTCGTACCGGCAGGAAAATGCCCCGACCTGAAGTGCATGAACGGCCGTGGCACAGGAAGAGAATACGCCAGATAGCTCTTATCCACATCAATCATGAGATCTGCACGATTTGCCGAACTATCTTGTGTTCCGGAAACGTGTGTTTTTTTCATAGTGGTATGCCCCGGTCGTTTTATCTCTCGTCCGATTTCAACTGACATTCGGCTGATACTGAATTCACGTCACACAGTCGGCAGGCTTAGAATAGTGACCTGTTACAAGATCAAGTATATCAGCTTCCAGAGGAGTCCGAAATGCGTTGGATCGTTTTAACTATTAGCGTGCTGATTTGCAATTGCATTCCCTCAACATTCATTCGGGCTGAGGATGTTCAGCAGAATCCGATCTTTCCCGAGCACGCGAAACTGGAATTGTTATTTACGCGGCAAGCCAAAATCAATAGCGGTTTAACGGAAGGACCAGCAGTCGCACCTGACGGCAGCATTTATTTCACGGATATGCCTTTTGGAAAACAAGAGAACGGCATGATTCTCCGTTTCGATCCCGCAACAAAACGCACAACGGTATTCACTGATAATAGTGGCAAGTCGAACGGACTTGCGTTTGACTTGAATGGAGATCTGATTTCCTGCGATGGAGCTGACGGCGGTGGTCGGCGGCTGATACGCTGGAATACAAAAACGGGTGAGGGAACGACGCTCGTGGATCGCTTTCATGGGAAACATTTCAATGCCCCCAATGATCTGTGTATTGATTCACAGGGTCGAATCTATTTCACCGATCCCCGTTACATTGGTGACGAAGCACGCGAATTGAAACATCGTGCGGTTTATCGCCTCAACCTGGATTCGACTGTGACTGAAATCACACACATGGTCGAAAAACCAAACGGCATCGCACTCAGCCCGGATTAACGCACATTGTATGTCGGCGATCACAACAACGGCAGTGAAGGTGCCACACCCAGCCCGCATGACCCGGCGCCAATCAAAGGTGCAATGAAAGTCTACGCATTTCCACTGAATGAGAAAGGGCTGATTTCAGGACCGCCGCGAACCCTGGTTGACTTCGGCCAGCAGGCCGGCTGTGACGGGATGACCGTCGATGCGCAAGGCAATCTCTATCTCACCTGCCGCAGTCTTAAAAAACCCGGACTGCTGGTCATTAATCCGCAGGGAAAGGAACTCGCCTTTCTCCCAACAGGACCGAAAAACCAGAGCGGTGAGTTTGAAGACTGGAAAGGTATTCCCAGCAATGTTGAGTTTGGCATCGGCGACGATAAGAACACACTGTATGTCACCATCGACAAGAGCCTGTATCGCGTGCGCGTCAAAACAGAAGGGTTTCATCATATTTACCGGAGCAAACCATGACAGCTGAGACCTTTGCTAACAAAAATCAAAGAGCCGTTGAAGTCGGCGAGAAGGCATTCCGCTATCGCGTCGCGGAGAACTGGCCGAGACTGCCCCCCGAATTGAATTTGATCGAAGTCACTGCGGTTGCGACAGACTCGCGTAATCGAGTGTATGTTTTCAATCGCGGCACACATCCGGTTGCGATCTTCAATCCGGATGGAACGTTCAAATCTACGTGGGGCGAAGGCGTTTTCGCGCGAGCACACGGAATTACCATCGGGCCGGACGATGCGGTTTATTGCGTTGACGACCTAGATCATACGGTTAAGAAATTTTCCGCCGACGGCGAGTTCTTAATGACCTTAGGCACCAGCGGGCATTTTTCTGACACCGGTGCGACCAGCGTGGATTACCGCAACATTCAACGTGCCGGAGCCCCTTTCAATTTTCCTACAAATCTGGCAATCTCGCCCTGTGGCGATCTCTACGTGGCCGATGGTTACGGTAACGCACGCATCCATCGATTCACGGCAGACGGGGAACTGCTGTTGTCCTGGGGAGAACCCGGCGATGGTCCGGGACAGTTTCATATCCCGCACGGTATCGCCGTTGATCACAGCGGAATAATTTATGTTGCCGATCGTGAAAACAGTCGGATTCAGATTTTCACCGCCGAAGGTCAATATGTCACCGCATGGAACGATGTCGCCCGTCCCTGTGAAGTGTTTATCGATCACGCTTCCAACGTGTATGTCGCTGAGCTGGGGTTTCGCGCAGGGATGTGGTCAGACACGCATCCACCAACGCCCGACGCCACCGGCGGTCGAATGAGTGTCTTCAATCTGCAGGGAGAACTGCAGTCCCGCTGGGGAGGTGGCGAGACCCCCTGCTCTCCTGGAGATTTCTTTGCTCCGCATGACGTCTGGGTCGATTCAGATGGCGATGTTTATGTCAGTGAAGTCACCATGTCTGCGGGAGGCAACCGAGGGCTGGTTTCGCCGGACTGCCACACTCTTCAGAAATTCATTCATCAATCGAAAGAGGTGTTACGATGAAATTTCAACACGACCATCTGATATCACTCGCAGCAGAGATATTCGCAGCAGCAGGCTGCCAACCGGATGAAGCACACCGCGTTGGCCGGCGCCTCGTTGAGGCGAACCTCGTCGGACACGATTCCCATGGCGTAATTCGTATTCCTTCGTACGTGGAATGGTTGCGCAACGGAAAAGTACTTGCCAATCAACCGATTCGGATCGTCAGTGAGAATGACGTGATTGCCGTGGTCGATGGACAATTCGGTCTGGGACAAAGCGTCGGAGAAACAGCGATTCAACTTGGCATCAACAAAGCAGCCCAACAGGGAGTCTCGGTGATCGCATTACGAAATGCGGGGCATCTGGGACGCATCGGTGACTGGGCGGAAATGGCAGCAGAAGCCGGGATGATCTCTCTGCATTTTGTCAATACGAGTGGAGCGGGAATGCTGGTTGCTCCGTTCGGTGGAATCGATCGTCGGCTCTCGGCGAATCCGTTCACTGCCGGGGTGCCTGCTGGAGAGGGAAAGCCAATCATTCTTGATATGTCGGCCTGTACTGTCGCCGAGGGAAAGATTCGTCTTGCCCTCAATCAGGGAAAGATGGTTTCAGACGGTTGCCTGATTGATTCAGAAGGGAATCCGACCAATGACCCCCGGCACTTTTATGGAGATCCACCGGGCGCGATTCTCCCCATTTCCGGTCATAAAGGTTCCGGCCTTTCGTTGATCATCGAACTACTCGCCGGCGCGCTCACAGGCAGTTCGTGTACGAATCCGGAAAACGCCTGGCGGGTGGCAAACGGGATGCTGTCGATTATCATTGACCGTAGTTTCTTTGGCTCTGCAAATGAATTCTTTCCAGAGATGGAACGTTTTGTTACATTCGTTAAGAGTTCACGAACCGTAATCGACAATGGTGAGATTCTCATGCCAGGCGAACTGGAACAGCGAACCAGGGCCCGGCGATTGGAATCTGGTATTGAATTAGACGAAATTACCTGGAAGCAAATCTGCGAAACATGTCAGTTACTGGACATCAAACATGGTTTTGCAGAAGCCGACCTGACAGTTCAGACATTCCAGGATAGTCAAATCACCATGCCGGGCTGTGAGCCCATTTCAGGCAAATCAGGGAGCCGGATCCATGAGTAGTACACAACAGCAGGGACGACAGGAAGTCATCGTGTCCGTGAATGAATCATCAATCGTTTCGCTGACTGAAAATGTTGAATTCCAAGCACTGATTTCAGGCGATCTGGGTTCGCAAGGACTCTCTACTGGAATCGCAATATTTCAACCAGATGCCGTCCTTCCAGCCCATGTGCATCCGGTCAGCGAAGTGATCGTTCCCCTTTCGGGAAAGATCCATGTTATCGTTGAAGGACGCCGCTATGTACTAGAGCAGTACGACGCCCTGCATGTGCCGGCCGGGTTACCCCATTGGGTTCACAGTGATCTGAGTGAACAGCCGGTTTCCTGCTTCGTGGCTTTTGCCAGCGAGCAACCAACGCGGGAGTGGGTGGAAAAGAAGTTTTCTATTGAAGACTGCTCAGAGACCAATCCCTCGTCTGCCGAGCACTTGACTCGATTTGAAACAGCGTCTGTTTACGAGCTATCATCAGGGGCTCTTTTTCGTGATTTGTTTGCCCGTCGGTATGGTTCCCGGGGAATTTGTGGCGGCTACGGCCTGTTTCAGCCAGGCGCTTCGCTGCCGTGCCATATCCATGGGTTTGATGAATCGATTACAATTATTGAAGGGACGGCGGTCTGTCAGGTCGCGGGAAGTGAATATGAATTGTCCGACTGCGATACAGCGGGCATCCCGCAAGACCGTCCGCACCGATTTATAAATCGGTCCAAGCGTCCCATGGCAATGATCTGGGTGTATGCCGGCGATGAGCCGGACCGGACGATATTGGAGCAGTGTTGTTGTGAAGAAGCTTGACCAGCGAATCTAGCAGATGATGCGAACCATTTAAGAAAGACGCGATGACTACCAATTCGAATCCGAAGTCAAAACCAATGCTGTTCGGGAGTCTTGCTCCCTGGGACGAAGGCGATTTGCCGGCGCCGCCGCCGTTTTCAGTGCGCAACCTGTTCCGCACAATCGGCCCTGGTGCGATCTTGCTGGCCGGATCAATTGGTGGTGGCGAGTGGTTGATTGGCCCTACGATTACTGTCAAGTACGGAATGAACATTCTCTGGATCGCAACGGTTGCTATCGCTTTACAACTGCTGTTTAACCTGGAAGCCATCCGCTACACCCTTTATACGGGCGAGCCGATTCTGGTGGGAATCATGCGTTTGCGTCCCGGCTCCCGATTCTGGGCTGGCGGATACATCTTTGCCACAATTTCACAATTAGGAGTACCTGCTCTCGCAGCAGGTTGTGCTTCAGTCCTGTTTGCCTCCTTTGCCGGTCATCTGGCGGGTGAAGGAGATGCCACTATGTTAAATTACCTCACCTATGCGGTCATTGTTTTCACCATCTGTATTCTGCTCTCCGGTAAGACGATTGAACGGATGCTGGAATACTTTTCGTGGATTATGATTGCTTTCATATTTTCCTTCCTGATCATAGTGAATGTATTATTTGTCCCCCTGGATCATTGGATGAAAACTTTGACCGGCTTCTTCCAGTTTGGTAGTCTGCCCGCTGATGTCGACGTGTTGTTACTGGCCGCCTTCGCAGCGACAGCCGGTTCGGGAGGCGTTGGAAATCTGGTCATTACCAACTGGTACCGCGATAAAGGCTTTGGCATGGGTGGAAAGGTCGGAGCGATTACAAGTGCGTTCAGCCACAGCGAAATGCAGCTCTCTTCGGTAGGAAAGGTGTTTCCGATTACTGAGGACAACCTGCGAAACTGGAATTCCTGGTGGAAGTATGTGTCGGCAGATCAGATCTGGCTCTGGGGAGTGGGATGTCTCGTGGGGATGTTCCTGAATGTAAATCTGGCGACAGCCGTGATTCCTGACAACACAAACATGGATCACATGGCGGCCGGTGCTTTTCAGGCGCGTTATATGGCAGAACATCTCTGGAGCGGCTTCTGGTGGCTGGCTCTGTTGAATGGCTTCTGGGTCCTGATGTCGACCCACTTGAGCAACACTGACGTACTGATTCGAACTGTCACGGATATTGTCTGGGTCGCCAGTCCCCGTCTGCGCGAACGCCGCCGAATGAATATCAGTCGACTGTATTATGCATTTCTGGCAATCGCCACAGTCTGGGGTCTGTTTGCCGTCAACTGGGGACATGCCATCTCCTTGTTTAAAATTCTGGGCGCCGTTGCCGGCCCTGTCCTGGCAATTGCCGCTGTTCAGATTTTAATTGTGAATACGAGCCTGCTACCAAAGGAATTACGACCACCACTTTGGCGACGTTGCGCTTTGGCCTTATGCGCCATTTGCTATGGATGTCTTTCTGCCGCACTGTTATGGGACTTGTTTTTAGCTAAGAATTGAACCAGACTATACCTTACCGTATCTGTTCTATTGGATCTCGGAGATTGACTATGATTAGTAAACTGCTGGCCAAACAAGATCGCCTGCCGTTTTTTAATCAGACAGCGATGATTCGCTTTTCGATTTCGATTCTCTTCTGCTGTGTCGGTACCATCAAATTGCCCGCCGACAAAACAACAGCCGCAAAAAGTCATGTTTTCTATGAGAGCTCCGTCAAGAAAATCATCGAAGCCAAGTGTGTCCGTTGCCATAACCCCAAAACGAAAAAGGCGGGGCTGGACCTGAGCACCGCGCAGGGAATTCTCAAGGGCAGTGAATCCGGGCGGATCGTTCAAGCGGGAGATCCGGAGGCGAGCCTGCTGATTCAGATGATCGAAGCAGAAGAAATGCCGCCTGAGGAGAAAGATCACCTCAATAAAAATCAATTAGAGTCGCTCCGTCACTGGATCACCGGCGGTGCGCAGTTTCGCGAAGCCGTTTCGTCTGCGCCTGCGGTCACGCAGCATGATATTGTTCCCCTACTCTATTTGCGTTGTGTTGCCTGTCATGGTGGACGTCGGCAGGAAGCGGGCCTTGATCTAAGAACACGAGAGTCAATCCTGAAAGGGGGAAAATCCGGACCAGCGTTGATTCCTGGAAAACCGGAAGAAAGTCTGATCGTTCAACGGATCAAATCCGGCGAGATGCCTCCACGACGGAAGCTGGTTTCTGTCAGTGTCAAACCAATGGAAGCCAACGAACTGGAGTTACTTTCCCAGTGGATCAGACTCAAGCTGCCTGAACTGAAAGAGGACCCGACCGATGAATCAGCTTTGTCTGATTCACTGGTGTCGGACAAAGATCGGGAGTTCTGGTCGTTTCAACCTCCTGTAAAAGTGTGGGCCCCTCAAGTCAAACACAGTGACCAGGTCAAAAACCCGATTGATGCATTTATTCTGCGAAAACTGGAAGAACGAGGGCTGACGTTCTCCCCCACAGCAAGTCAGCGCACTTTAATCCGCCGCCTGTATTTTGATCTGACCGGTCTACCGCCAACGCCAAACGAAATCGATCAGTTTCTCAATGATCCTGATGCACACGCGTATGAAAAACTGGTGGATCGTTTATTGGCATCGCGCCGCTATGGTGAACGCTGGGCGCGGCACTGGTTGGATGTCGCCGGGTATGCTGACTCTGAAGGAGCTCAGAACCAAGATAAAGTGCGACCGCACATGTACCGCTACCGCGATTATGTCATTCGTGCTTTCAATCAGGACAAACCCTATTCCCGTTTTCTGACGGAGCAGATCGCCGGTGATGAACTCGTCGATTATCAATCGCGGGAAATCACACAAGAAGCGTATGACTGCCTGGTCGCGACTGGTTTTCTGAGAACTGCGCCAGACAGGACCTTTGCCAACATCACCAACTTTGTACCGGATCGGCTGGAAGTCATTTCCGATGAAATGGACATTCTGGGATCAGCGGTGATGGGATTGACGTTAAAATGTGCGCGATGTCATTCGCACAAATTTGATCCCATTCCACAACGAGACTATTACCGCCTGACGGCGATCTTTAAGGAAGCCTACGATGAACATGACTGGCTGAAATCACAAGGGGCACGCACGCTCCCCCATGTCATGCCTGAAGAACGCCGTCATTACGAGAATCATGAAAAACAATTGACGGCACAAGTCAATCAAACCAGGCAAGCGTTAAAAGATCTCACCGCCAAAACTCTGAAAGTGCAACGGGAGAAAAAGATTCAAGTGTTGCCTGACACAGATCGAAAACAGATCTTGATTGCGTTTTCGAGTGATCCGTCTTCACATACGGCTGAGCAGACGAAGCTGTTAAAAAAACACGAACAACTGATCAATATCGCCCCGGAAGAGTTGAAGAAACTCGATCCCGAATATCAACAGAAATCCGAGGAACTACAGACTCAAATTAAAACTCTGGAAGCGAAACGAATGTCAGAACCCAGGATTCGTGCCCTGTGGTCGCGTGGGTCCCCTTCACCGTCTTATATTCTGAAGCGTGGCAATTATCTGACTCCCGGCCGTCCTGTGAGTCCTGGTGTACCTGCGGTTCTCACAAAAAACAATCCATCATTTATGCTTTCTACTTCAAACTCAAAAGGAAAGTCGGTTGGGCGGCGTCTGGCCTTTGCCCGATGGTTAACCCAACCGGAGAACCCTTTGACCGCACGTGTGATGGTCAATCGAATCTGGCTGCATCATTTCGGAAGAGGTATTGTCAACACGCCGGGTAATTTTGGTCATGCAGGCGAACGCCCTTCTCACCCGGAATTGCTGGATTGGCTTGCGAATGAGTTTGTACGGCAGAACTGGAGCCTCAAAGCCCTGCACCGACTAATGGTTACTTCGAATACCTATCGACAGAGTTCGACCGTCCTCGAACAGGCTTTACGGATTGACCCCGACGGACGTCTTCTATCGCGGATGCCACTCAAGCGAATGGAAGGGGAAGTTCTCAGAGATACGTTGCTCTATCTTTCAGGCCAACTGGATGAAACTCCCTTTGGGCCGGCCGATCCGGTTGAAGTCCGATCGGATGGCCTGGTGACGTCAAAACGTTCTGAGCGTGGATGGCGCAGAAGCATCTATATACTCCAACGTCGCACACAAATCCCAACGCTGCTGGATAATTTCGACTACCCGCAAATGGGGCCGAATTGTCTGCGCCGGGGAGAATCGCTTGTTGCTCCACAGGCGCTGCATTTAATGAACGATCAAATGGTCCATCAGCTGGCAGTCCATTTTGCAGACCAGATTCGGAGTGAAGTGGGAACCGATCTACAGGCGCAAGTCAAACAGGTTTATCTAAAAGCATTTGGTCGCACTCCGACAGCAGAAGAGGAACAGATTGGCATAACCGCCCTGAAGCAACTGGCAGCGAAATGGCAAGCGACTAACAAACAAAAAAAAGAGAAGACGGACAGTAATCATAAATCGCTGGTGAATTATTCGCATGCGATCTTCAACCTGGCAGAGTTTCAATATATCGATTAATTAAAATAACGAGTCGTCACATGAAACAGGATCACTGCTTTCAAAATCAAATACCGAGACGCAGTTTTTTTCAACAAGTCTCTACGGGGATTCAGGGTGCCGCATTGACCTGGCTGCTACAGCAGGATCTGTATGCTGAGTCAAAATCAAAACCCCACCCGGAAACGCCTTCATTTGGCCCGCATCATCAACCGCGTGCGAAATCGGTCATCCATTTGTTTATGAATGGGGGACCGAGCCAGATGGATCTGTTTGATCCCAAGCCGCTACTCGATCAATTTCATGGTAAGCAGCACTTTGACAAAATCGCAGGGGAAGTCGAATTCCCAGAGCAAGCGGGCGCTTTGATGAGGAGCCCGTTCAAGTTTTCCCAACATGGTGAATCGGGAATGTGGGTTTCTGACGTCATGCCTCATCTGGCGACTCAGGTAGATGAACTCACCATGATTCGTTCGATGTATACCACCAACCTGACTCACGAACCCGCGCTCTATAAAATTCAATCGGGCAGTGAATTTCCGGGACACCCGGCTCTCGGCGCGTGGGTCTCGTATGGACTGGGAAGCGAAAACAAAAACCTGCCTGCTTACGTTGTCATGGATGATCCCCTGGGTCTGCCTGTGAATGGAATCGAAAACTGGCAGGCCGGTTTTCTGCCGGCACAACATCAAGGGACGCGATTTCGCGCGACAGGGTCTCCGGTATTGAACCTGAAACCCGGCTATGATCAACCTGACGCCGTTTCCAAACTCGAACGTGACTTAATCACACGTTTAGACAAAATCCATCAACGCAAACATACGCACCATCATCAGTTGGAAGCGCGTTTATCGACTTACGCCCTGGCAGCACGGATGCAGATCGCCGCCTCGGATGCACTCGATCTTTCGCAAGAGACAGCAGAAACACAAAAAATGTATGGCATCGGGCAGCCAGTCACCGAATCGTATGGTCGCAGATGCCTGATTGCCCGCAGACTGATTGAACGAGGCGTGCGATTCGTGCAGTTATTTATCAACAGTCAAATCTGGGATACTCACAGTGCGATCGCGACCAGCCTGAAAGATGCATGCCAGCGAACCGATCAACCGGTGGCTGCCTTGTTGAGAGATCTGAAACAACGAGGATTGTTAGACGAAACACTCGTCATGTGGGGTGGCGAAATGGGCCGCCTGCCGATCGCCCAACTCTCGGCAGATAAAGACGAACGCAAATCGGGCCGGGATCATAATAAAAATGCGCTCTGCACCTGGATGGCAGGCGGCGGCGTCAAGCGCGGGCTGACCTGGGGAGAGACCGACGAATTGGGTTTTGCCGCTGTCGAAAACCGGGTCAGTGTGCCGGACTGGCACACCACGATGCTGCATCTTCTGGGATTAAACCACGAAGAACTCTTCATTCCCCGAAACGGTTTAAACGAACGCCTGACAGGCGTGGGTAACAATCCACGTGTGATTCAGGATATTCTGGCCTAACAATTACAGCGCCATTTTTTAACCCGAAACGCTCAGTCGTTTAATTCAAACTTCAGATCAGTGACTTCTTCTCCTTCAGGAACTGAAGCCGTCAGCCCTGAGGTCTCGGCGTTCGCATATTTTTCCGGAAGCAGATTCTTGGGAGGCGCCTCTACAGTCGGATTCGGATCATAGTTCGGATCATCCTCTGGCAAGGCTTGACTTGTGCTGGTTGCTTCCAGCTTGGAAATCATGACCGTGTACTCTCCTGGAACGACGCCGTCGGTTCCTTCAAATGTTCCCATCTTGAAAGCACCTGTCGCATCCGTTCGCCCATTTGCGGTTTGACCTTCAGAACTAGCAGGGCGAAATACAATAATGGCATCTTCAACAGGGTTACCCTGATAAGTAATCACTCCAGAAACAGAATTCCTTACCGGGCGTGTGTCTTCAGGACCACCACCACAGCCATGTAATGACAAGACCATGAAGATTGATAAAAGACTGATTCCATTAAACAATCGATTCCCTAAGTCATTTCGCATTATCAAACCCACTTTGCCATTCTAAAAACAACTAGAAATAAACTAAGATACTTAATTAAAACCAAACGGTAGAACTAAGTCTTTAAATTAGCGGAGAACGTAAGGAACATCCCCTTAATATCAATATTCTCTTAGTATGTTAGTTGAAATCACTAAGAATTCAACTAACATTAATAAGTAGTTGAAAGTAGATTATTGCTTATCAACATTCTCCAGAGAATTTGATCATTCCAAACAATCACCAAATCACATCTTGAGTTGACCTAATTTAAAATACTAAAGTGATGCTCTTTAACAGTACAGCGTTTAAGTAATCTGTACTGTTAATTCTCATTTAATAACGCGACTTTTACTTTCTGCCAATCTAGTGACGAGTTTTTAATCAATTCGTTTTTTTCCAGGAGATATTTATTCCTGTATCCCCTTTTAACAAGCGCCAATCGGGGATTGATTCTACTTAATTTAATAAGGAGTATCTTTGGTGAAGAGTTTATCGAGAGACAGACGTAAGGGATTCACATTAATTGAACTGCTGGTCGTGATTGCCATTATCGCTATTTTAATTGCCTTACTGTTACCAGCAGTCCAGCAGGCTCGCGAAGCAGCCCGTAGATCTACCTGTAAGAACAATTTAAAACAAATTGGTCTGGCACTTCACAACTACCACGATGTGTTTGGAATGTTTGTCCTGCGTAAAGGAGGTACGAACGGGTCAGATAGCAACACATCAAACCGTGGTCGACTGAGTGGATTTGTTGGACTGTTGCCTTATATGGATCAGGCTCCTCTGTTTAACAAAATTGCAGCAGGTGACGCAACACGTTCGCCCTTCGGTCCTGCTGCCTGGAGAGGCTGGGGCGTCTGGAATGTCGCCATTCCCATGCTGAAGTGTCCATCGGACGGCCGCAACAAGCAGCTAATTCGAGCACAGAACTATGTCTTCTGTATTGGTGACTCAGCCACCAGCATCAATGGCACCAACTCACGCGGGTTATTTCCAAATCGGTATGGGACTCGAATCCGGGATATCACCGATGGAACCAGTAATACCATCGCCATGAGTGAGCATGTCCGGGCTAACTATGGTCCCAATATCAGTAATGCCGGACGAAAACGAGTCGAAGGGATTGCCATGAGCCAGGCACCTCGTACCAATCCAGGATCATGCATGACACTGGCTTCCGGCGCAGCTTGGGTAAGCGGGACGACTGTTAAAGGAAGACATGGAACATCGCTCTGGGATGGACAGGCAGAACGTTGTGGATTCAACACGGTCCTGCCTCCCAATGGTCCTTCCTGTGCCGAAGGCACGAACGTCAATGCCGACTCAGGTCATGCAGCACTTGCTCCTTCCAGTCTGCATGTCGGTGGCGTGCATGTGCTGATGGCGGATGGTGCCGTACGGTTTGTTTCTGAAAACATTGATACGGGCGACCTGAGTCAGCCTAGCCCAAGTCCCTCTTCAACGATTGCCAGCCCATATGGTACTTGGGGTGCATTGGGAACGAAGGACTCTGAAGAAATCATTGGTGAATTCTAAATCATCACCAATAAAAAAACGTGATTGACGAAATTAAAAATCCCTCCTCGCTCCTGAGCGAAGGGGGATTTTTTGTCGACCTTGAAGTCAGCCCCCCGTCGTTTGAGTCACCATGTTTGTTCGAAGATCACTCAGGCAATGATCTCCTGAATCAATTCCCCTCCTAAATCAGTAAGGCGATAATCGCGACCATTGAAACGATACGTCAGTTTCATATGATCAATGCCCATCAGATGCAGCAATGTCGCATGCAGATCATTCACGCCGACGCGATTATGAATGGCTTTGTAACCAAAATCATCACTGGCACCATATTGAACGCCCCCTTTAATCCCGCCACCTGCCATCCACATGGTAAAGGCATTCGGATTATGATCGCGGCCCTGGCTTCCCTGCGAGTCGGACGTTCTTCCAAACTCGCCTCCCCAGACGACCAGTGTGGAATCTAACAGACCACGAGATTTCAAGTCGGCCAGAAGTGCGCCGATGGGCTGATCAACAGATTTCGCGGCAATTCGATGATTGAGGCCGATATCACTATGACCGTCCCAGGGAACGTCAGCGACTCCGCCACCGCCACCATTTGTCCCGGCATAAATCTGAATAAATCGCACGCCTCGTTCCACCATCCGCCGGGCAGTGATGCATTGTTTGGCAACCAGTTCTGTTTCTTTCTGGTTGACACCATACATTTTCTGAATCGCCTCTGATTCCTCTTTCACATCTAATGCCTCTGGTGCTGCAGTCTGCATGCGATAGGCGAGTTCAAACGATTCCAGTCGTGCGGCCAGATCGGCTTCATGGGGCCTTAACTGTTGATGCCGGGCATTCATTTGTTTCAACAGATCCAGCTGTTTTCTCTGCTGCTGGTCAGTCATTGTTTTCAAACGGGACAGATTAGAAATAGGGACGTTGCTTCTGCCGTCAATGGCCGTCGGTTGATAGACTTTAGGCAAAAAGCCGGGAGCCCAGATTGGATTTCCCCCACGAGGCATTGCACCATGCATGACAACAAAGCCCGGTAGATTCGAATTTTCGGTCCCCAATCCATAGGTCACCCAAGACCCCATACAGGGCCTGCCCTGCAGGAACACTCCTGAATTCATTTCTAACATCGCGGGTGTATGGTTATTCGAGCGGGAAAAGCAGGAATAAAGGAACGACATGTCATCGACATGGTTCGCGATGTTGGGAAAGATCTCCGAAACCCATGCTCCCGATTCACCATACTGTTTAAACTTGAAAGGAGACTTCAATAGTTTCCCACTGGTTGTGAAGAACCCGGTTTTGGGATCTGCGCCTTCCAGCTTTTCTCCATCCTTTTTCTGCAGCATCGGTTTATAGTCGAACGTATCAACTTGCGAGGGGCTGCCTGGCATAAATAGCCAGATTATCGATTTTGCTTTCGGTACAAAATGAGGTGGTTTTGTCTCTAAGCCTCCCTCATCTGCAGCCTCGATTGAAGAAAGCAGTCCCTGTTCCTTCAACAGACCCGTTAAGGCTAAACTACCGAAGCCTAGTCCCGCGTTTTTTAGAAAGGAACGTCGAGCACGAACATCAAAAGGCCGGTCTGTTTGTACTGAAGCATGTTCGCTCATCGCGTCATCTTTCTGAAATGAGATCAACTACGGAATCTTCACCATTCAATCAACAAATACAAATTCATTCATACAAAATATCAACTGACAAAAATCGGCCACCGCCAATTCGTATGCTTTCGGATTCGCTCCGTAGGATTCTGCCTGGTAATGAATAAACTGCAGCATCTGTTGCTGCTCAGTTGGATCAGGCTGCCTGGACAGCGCGATTGCATACACATCGTTTACCGTTTGTTCCAGGCTGATCTTTGCATTGGGACGAACACGTTTTGCAAATTGTTCTGACAATCTACGAATAAACGGCGAATTCATCATGGCCAGAGCCTGAGGAGGAACTGTGGTTACATTTCGTTTCCCCACACTTTGAATTGCATCAGGCGCGTCAAACAACTGCAGAATGGGAATTAACTTATCTCGTTTTACAGTCAGATAAATACTGCGTCGTTTCTCTTCCTGATTCAATGTCCCCGGACCAAACATCTTCTGATCCAAGGAGCCGCTGACTGACAGCAAAGTATCGCGGATAATCTCAGCATCCATACGAATTGCAGGACGCCGCCACCACAAATGATTCTCCGGATCATGCTTCACGCCACTCGCATTTGACTGACCTGACTGCTGATAAACGGCGCTCAGCATCATCAATTTATGAATTGGCTTCAGGTTCCAGTTGCCCTTGATGAGTTGAACTGCGAGATAATCCAGAAGTTCGGGATGAGTCGGACGAAAACCTTGCGTTCCAAAATCGCTGGGTGTCTCGACAATTCCTCGTCCAAAATGATGATGCCAGAGTCGATTCACAATCACCCGTGCTAATAGATGTCCCGCTCCCTGATTGGTATCTGTCAGCCAATCCGCAAATGCAATTCGAGGATGACGCGGCTGGGCATTTTTCTCTGTTTTTTCCAGCAACCATTCTTTTTCTTGAGTGTCGCTCGTCATGAGCACTTGCAGAAAACCAGGTGCCGCCAACCCATTCTTGCGATTGGAATTCCCACGCACCAGATAGTACACCTTGCGGGTATCTGCGCCAAAATTGTAAGTTGCCCCTCCCTTTCGCGCTGCAAAGACAGGCAACAAATCACGCTTGGGGTGCAGCTTCATATTGTCCTGCTCAGCGTCATTCAGTTCCACCCAGCCGGCATCGTAGGGTGCATACCACTTCAACAGTTCCTGTTGTTGTTTGTCATTTCTTTTCTCAGCTGCCAAGGTCAGAATCGTTTGGATATTTTTGGGAGGCGTCGTATCTTTCGCTTTAAAATAAAAGCCGGAAGGCCCTGAGGCATTCACAATTTTGATCAGCAGTTCATTTTTTCCTGCCTGTAACGCCAGTTTGACCATGTCCTGATCCGCGGCCGCACCACCGGTTACTTTTTTCGACAAGACCGATTTGCCATTCAGCCAGACTTTGATGGCATCATCTCGCCCCAGTGATATTTCCAGAGGAGTCGCGACAGGAACCTCAATGGTACGGAAAAGATAATTTGCGGAATTATTACCGGTTAGTGTATTGTGCACTTTGCCATCGGCCCAGGTTGGCTGAGGAGTCCACTTGAGTTTCCCTTTTGAGTAGGTCTGCTTGAGATCCACTTTTTTCTCAGGTGCATGTTTCTGATTGAATGCCTGATCAAAGTTAGCAGACTGAAAGGGACCAATCGAGTGCCAGTCGCTGAGCTGAGGTTGAATTGACTCGGTCGGCCTTTTTTTCAGCCATTCAACCAGTTTTGCTGGCAACGCTTCCTTCTCATATTTCAACCGCGCGTCTACAAATGGCTTGTGTGTCAGATCAAAGGCAGCTTTTTCTTTGTTATATTTTTCCGGGTTTTGATCGTGTTGATAATCCTGGAATCCGGTTTCTGCAAACGCGGCAATCATGCGATAATAATCGTGGCTGGAAACCGGATCAAATTTATGATCGTGACAGCGGGCACACCCCAGCGTCAGACCTAACGTAGCGGTTCCAATCGTGTGAATGACATCATCTAACTGTTCATATCGACTTCGTTCCCGTTCTTTTTGTGTCTGCTGTGAAGTAAAGGGACCTGCTGCCAGGAAACCGGTTGCCGCCTGAGAGAGATAATCTGTGGGGCCTAATTGATCGCCGGCAATTTGCAGCCGAATAAATTGATCATAAGGCATATCTGAATTGAGTGCCTTAATCACAAAATCGCGAAAGTGATATGCAGCGGGGCGGTCTCTATCAAAAGCGTACCCATTGCTTTCCGCAAAGCGGGAAACATCAAGCCAATGCCGAGCCCAGCGTTCGCCATAATGTTGCCCAGCCAATAAGCGATCGATCAGTTTTTCATAAGCATCCGGCGACGGATCATTCACAAATTCTTCAACATCTTTTGGTTCTGGAGGCAGTCCCCAGAGATCGAAATAAACACGTCGGATCAATGTCTGCCGACTGGCAAGCTGATTGGGAGTAATCCCCTGGGCTTCCTGTTTTGCCAGAATAAATTGATCAACGGGCGTCTTGCCCCATGTTGTGTTGTGTGGCGTAGGTGGCGGTGATTGATTTAAGGGTTTGAACGACCAGAATTCGCGGCCTTTCGCGATATCAATTGTCTCTTTTTTGATTTGGGGCACCTTACCATCGCGTGGATCAGGCGCTCCCATTTGAATCCATTTTTCAAAGTCCGCAATCACTTGATCAGACAATTTGTTCTTGGGAGGCATCTCGAATGATTCATGTCGAATCGCAGCAATCAACAAACTATTCTTAACATCTCCTGGGACGATACTGGGACCCGTATCTCCCCCAGTGAGCATCGCAGCTCTGGTGTCCAGCAATAATGCGCCCTCGAGTTTTTCATTCTGCTTTGCTTCTACTGAATGGCATTCGTAGCATTGATTGACAAGCACGGGTCTGATTTTCGTTTCGAAAAACTGAATTCCAGCTTTCGAGGGTTGCGCAGTCGGTGTTGGCTCTGCTGAAAAAGCAGGTTTGAACAGCAGTATCAGTCCCAGGCTAAAGAACGAAAAAGAGCGCAGCATATCAATCGTCCCATTGAGTCATGGTAGGAAAAAAGGTGCGAATGACAGAATCCAAAAGGAGAATCTCATTCTACCAGGCAGGCGTTTGGTTCACACATTGTCAACACAAAATGCAGAATATAAATTGTACCAATAACGGTACACTTAGCAAGCTATTTCCCCACGACAGGTGTACCATCTTCGATTTCGTCGGTCGGGTGCAGGATAAGTAGATCACCTGCTGTAACCCCCTGCGTTATTTCTGTTTCAAGTCCATTGCTCATGCCGATTTCAACGGGTTGTAATTTCGCGTATCCCTCTTCAACAAGAAAAACGTGCCAACCACGCCCCTCACGAAACAATGTACCAGATGGCACCTTTACGACATCCATTGCCTCAGAGACAACAATCCGCGCTTCAATGCGATATCCGTCTCCCAGTGTTTTACGTTTCTCAAAAGGGCTGCTGAAGTCGGCTATGATGTTCACGCGTTGTTCTTCCACACCAAGCGCGGAGACTTTCAGGAACGCGGATGGTTCCACAAGCCGCACCGTCGCCTCGAGCTCGCCGGCACCGCCCCAATGCTCGATAAATATTTTTGCTCCCGGATGAATCTTAACCGCATCGGTCGAAAGAACATCAATCTCCAGTTCCAGGTCGTGCGGATCGCCGAATTCGAGCAGGGGCGTTCCCGGAGTCACCACTCCTGCATTCTCGTGCAATACACGCAAGACCTGACCATTAATCGGAGAAGTCATCGTCAAAGTGCGTGAGGAATTTTTGCCTCCGGAAGTCGGACGCGTACTGATCAATGCTGCTTTGGCAAGCTCCAACTCGAAGTTGGCAACAGCTAGCGCAAAACCGGCTGAATCAACATCTGCTTTTGCCATTCCCTGGTGATGTTCATATTCGTCGAACTCTGACCGAGTAATGGTTTTCATCTGCAACAGCTTGAGCGCCCGTTGATAATCATGCTCGGCTAATTCCAATGCCTCCTTATTACGATGCAACGCTGCCTCTGCTTGTTTGACAGTCGCCTCCGCAGCACGAACACGTGCTGCCGCTTCGGCTTCGGCCCGTGCATCCAAAAGAATCGGATCACTCGGTTCGATCCGGGCCAAAACCGTCTGGTCGGCTTGAATGGGATCGCCTTCCTGAAGTTCGATTCGAAATAAATTTCCGGAGACCGGCGCGGAGACGATATACTTTTCACGAATGCGAGTCTTACCGTCCTCATTGACCGTGACTAAGAATGCACCCTGATCCGCTTGCACAAGGTCTACTTGAACCGGGACCGGCCAAAAGCCATACGCCAGCAACCCACTCAAAATGAGTAAAACCACCAGCAGCGATATTCTCCGCGACCATTTTTTCATTCGACGATTATGCTTTCACTTTGAGAACGGCAATCAAATCCAACTTATCAATCAGGCGACGCACGATCAACGCTGAGACCGTAGCAGCCACCAGAATCACAACAGCCGAGTAAGCAAACGTTGCGCGTGTGATCACCAGTGGGATGCGGTGCGTTTCGGTATCTAATGCCAGAGTTGTGAAGTAGGACAACATGTATCCGAGAGGCAACCCTATAGGCAGAGCGGCTAATGTAATAATTGCCAGTTCAGCGAGCAACACGCGCGAAACTTCCCCTCGGGTAAACCCCAAAATGCGGAGCGTCGCCAGATCACGACTGCGTTCTGCAAGCGTAATTAAGGCACAATTATAGATCACACCAAAGGCGATCACGGAGGCAAAGAGTGCATTCGTAATCCGCATCGGTCTGAGATTCTCAGCTATCGTATCGTGAAAACTCTTCAATGCAGCCTGCTTCAACGTCACTCCTGCTGCTACGGGCGTCTCCTTCAAACGCTGATGAAAATCATTCAGACGCAAAGGGTCCACAGACAGAAACACTCCAGAAATCGATTCTCCTTCACGCAACAGACGATACATGTCTTCTCGAAACATGTATGCCCGCGGTTCCGTATAATCGGGGAAGACAGCAACAATCGGCACTAGACTTCTCTGTCTGCGACCATCCAGAAACTGAATGTGGATTTCGTCTCCCCGTTTCACATCCAGTAATTCCGCCAGTTTTTTCGAAATCGTCAAGCCACCCGCCTTGAGAGTAACTTCTTGAACATCCTGATCCAGTACACGAAATAACCGAGGGCGTTGCTCAAGCCCCATCAATGAAACCCGTCGCGCGTTTCGGCCGTTACTTAACCTTACAGGTGCTGCACGAAATGCTTCTACATATTCAACCCCGGGCAAATGCTGCGCGTCATGAATGGCTCGGGAAGAGAGTGCTTCGTTGAATGTCACCAGGATATCCTGGCGCTGCGCCCGTTGGAATTGCACGTCGATCACATAATTGATCGAATCTTCCACAAATGAACCCAATACAAGCAAGGCCACCCCCAGTGACATCCCGAGAACAGAAAACAACGTTAAACGTAGATTCTGTTTCAAACGCTGAAAGACCATCATTTCAATTCTTGGCAAAAACCGGCTTAACACCAGCCGCTCGATCCACGATTTGTGATACACCGCGGGTGCCTCGGGTTGCATGGCGACAGCCGGTTGCAGAGACATCGCCCGGCGAATCGCGATCGCACCACCAAACAAACCAACAACGAGACTCAAACCTGCAGCCAGGGGAAGCTGGTCCCAGGCCACTTCAAAATATAAAATGGGAAAACGAAAGAACTCTCCATAGTGCGTGACCATACGCTGCATCAGATAGATGCCTGCCCCCGTTCCCAATACGAAACCAAAGGTAACCAGGATCAACAGCATCTTCAGGTAATGCACTCCGATTTCAGTGGGCCGATATCCGAAGGCACGCAGCGTGGCGATTGCTTCCTGCTGATGATGGACAATCCGGGAGAAGACCAGATTAAACAGGAAGGCAGCAACCGCCAGAAATATCATGGGAGAGATATAAGCCATACCACTCAATTGATGTATCTCGTCAGCCACACGACGATGAGAAATCTGGTCATCACGCCCATAAGCACCCAGACCGCCATAGGCTTCAGTGTTGCGGTCAACCTCAGCGATCACATCCTGTTCGGAAGCCCGCGGTAAGAGTTTTATTGACAGATCGTTAAATGCCCCTTCCATATTAAATGCCGCCGCCATTTGCTGGTACGGCATCCAGAACACACCGAAGTGGCGGTTATCAGGTAGAAACTGACCAGGTTGAATGGCATAGATATATTCAGGCGACATTCCAATACCGACGATGCGTAATTTCTCCTGACGCCCGCCCATAATCACCTGCACTGTATCACCGGGTTTCAGATTATGGGCATCGGCAAACAGTTCGCTGGCTAAGACTTCACCGCGCACATCGGGATCAGGCAATCTACCGCGACGCAGATAGACGGCATTCAATTTGGGTTGCCCGTGATCGGGTAATGAAACAAGTCGGCACGTTGCCGGCTCGACCATGCCAGGAATATCGAGAATCACATCGCGGACCACCCGCGTTTCGATCCGTTCTACGCCAGGGATTTCGCGAATCCGCTCTGCCAGCAGATTGGGAGCACGTTTGAGTGAGACAAAGACATCAGCGAAACGATAGTCGCTGTAATATCGATCATAGGTCACTTCGATCGACTGAATCGTACTTAAAGACATTGTATAAGTTGCAACGCCGCAAGCCAGCACCAGACAGATCGCCAGAGCCTGGCCCCACATTCGTTTCAGATCAGCGATGAGTAGTCGGTCCAGAGTTCGCATGGCTACCAGACCAGTTCGTGCGGTAATGATTTTCGTGCGTTTTGTTTTACCTCTGTTATCTGTCCGTCCGACAGACTGACAACACGGTCTGCCATATTCGCGATTGTAGCATTATGCGTAATCACGACCGTTAAGGTTCCCAGTTCCTGGTTAATCTGCCTGAGTGCTTCCAGCACGATGACGCCGGTCTTCACATCCAGGGCTCCCGTCGGTTCATCGCAGAGCAGCACATCGGGCTGTTTGACAATTGCCCGGGCGATGGCCACGCGTTGCTGCTCGCCACCGGAGAGCTGTGCCGGATAGTGATCAATGCGTTTTTCCAGTCCGACCAGATGCAGTGCTTCCTCTGCAGAAAGAGGATCAACGGCGATGTCTGCGACCAGCGCGACGTTCTCGCGTGCGGTCAAGCTGGCGATCAGATTATAAAACTGAAAAACGAACCCGACATGCTCACGACGATAGCAAGTCAGTTCTGCTTCATCGGCGGATGTCAGATTGTGATCCCGAAACTGCACAGAGCCGCCGCTCGGGACATCCAGCCCGCCCAGAATATTCAGTAACGTTGACTTGCCACTGCCCGATGGTCCCAGAATCACGATAAACTCACCAGGAAACAACTCCAGGTCAATCCCACGCAACGCCTGGACTTCGACCTCCCCCATCGGATAGACCTTAGTCAGATTCTGCGTACAAAACAGCGACTCCCCTGCGATTGCCTGGGTCGTGTCAATTGCTTGCTTCTCCATTCGCGCTCCCTGTCAGCTATAACCGCACATCCTCAGATGTTAAAGCAATGCTATCGTGTTTGGAACCAGATGTAACGAATCATCAGCTGGAGACCAATTTTTTTATCTGAAACCAATTTGTCTTCTGGTTCGCTGCAGTGTCTCCAGAAGCATCAGATCGGACTTTGCTGCTTTCATTCGGAATGAGACGTTGGGAATCAACCCCATCCCAAGCAAAGAACTACACAATCATACCGATCCATACCAATCGACAGGTAAAAAACACTGCTCTTGTCCTGATTAGCGACTCAATACGGACTAAAAATCTGCTCCCCAAACCACTGAAAAAGACACATGCGATCACATGTCCTGTTTAATGAACAAACTGGTAAAATTGTTAAAAAAAGAAGAATGTAACAGTTTTTACAGTAGACAATGGACAGATGCATCAGTTAACTCTAGTACCTATATAGAAAATAGATCGATTGCACCAGGAGGGCTTTTTCTTAGTGGTTATGCCTCTCCTATGGAAAAATGTCCGCTACCTCATGCGTTCATTCCGTGATTTGTCTATACGAAACCTTCCACAATAATCCATCCCCTGAATCGTTTGAATTTCTTACGAAGGAATGACAGGATGCTACTGACCAACTGGCTCAACTCTCTTACTTCCCGCATCAAAAAACGCCCCGTCTTTCGATCCCGTGACCGCCGTGCCATCCGCCGACGCTGGCAGGCGATTGTCAAGAATCAGATCGCGACAACAGAAGCTTTGGAAGACCGAACGCTGCTGACGACATTCACAGTCGAGAATTTAGACGCCAGTGGTACCGGTTCACTGGCAGACGCGATTGATCAGGCCAATGCCAATGCAGGTTTAGATACGATTGTCTTTCAGACAGGTCTCGCAGGGACCATCAATGCCGGAGGTACTCTGGTGATTGAAGATGACATCATCATCAACGGTGACACTGACGGAGATACAAGCACGAAAGAAATTACTGTTACCGGAAATGACCTGTTTCGTGTGTTTATCGTCGACTATTCCGACGCCACTTTTTCAAACCTGAGAATTACCGATGGATCAGGTTTCATTGGTCATGATGACACTGAAGGTGGGGGAGGAATTCTTGCGGTAGGGAATACATTTCAACCAGTTCTTACTCTCCAGAATATGGAATTCACGGGAAACCAATCATTCAATGGGGGGGCGGTTCACGCGTTTGACACCAATTTACATGTCGAAGACAGCCTGTTTTCCGTAAATATTGCGTCAGGAACTCCTGGAATCGATTATTCAGCTGCCGGTGGTGCGATTGCAATCACTGACAGAAATGGTGCTGGATCAATGCATTCGATTGACCGCTCAACTTTTTCCAACAACCAAACAACTGAAGCGTCAGGCCTATATGGTGGAGGAGGGGCAATTGTTTTCAAGTCCGCAGGTGCTCAGTTCGATGTAACGGATAGTGTCTTTGACACAAATCAGAGTAATGGGCCAGAAGGAGGTGGTGCAATACTTGTTAATAATTCATCCCTCTTCCGGATTTACTCTTCATTATTTACAGGAAATCAAGTTTTAAGTTCAGCGAATGCAGATGTCAGTGGTGGCGCCCTCAAAACTTTTAATTCTAGAACCAGCGTGTATACCTCAACCTTTGTAAATAACACAGTCGCCAGTTCTGCTGGTAATGGTGGTGCGATTTCTATAGAAGATTCACCATCGGTAACATCAGGAATCTTCAACAGCACCTTCTCTGGAAATAGCGCTGATGCTGGCGGAGCCCTCGCTTTAGAGAATTCACGTGTCGTTTTGTTTGATTCTACCGTAACTGATAACTCTGCCGTACAAACGGGTGGAGTTTATCTTCTCACCAATCCGTTCGGATTGGGTAGTACACTCACTCTCCGTAACTCTATTTTGGATGGGAACAGTGATCATCAGATTGGCACAGATGGAGGGGTAAACCTTGATACATTTTCAGGAGGCCATAATCTGATAAATGGAACAGTAGAAAATGTTCCCAATGGTTTTGTGATCCAGTCGACTGATATTACCGGAACTCCTGCAAATCTTGCTCCTCTGGCCGCGAATGGACCGCTCGTTGGTGCTCCTGGTTCTCAATCTGCACTCCAGACTCGCGTTCCCCTGCCCGGTAGTCCCGCTATTGATAATGGTGATACCTCAAGTCTTGAAGATCAATTGGGGATTGCTCGCCCACAAGGATCAGCCCCAGACATTGGCGCCATTGAATTTGTGTTTAACGGCCCGGCTGTGGTCTACGTAGATGACAATTTCAGTAATCCAACTCCAGGTCAGGATCCAGACGCAGGAGGCCCCGCCACCGAGTTTGGCGTGGATGCCTTTGCCACGATTCAGGAAGCCATCGACAATGTTGCCGAAGGCGGCACAATTATTGTCGCCGCTGGAACATACACTCCCTCCGCAACGATCAATGTTACCAAAACAGTCACCATCCAAGGCCCTCAAGCCGGCGTTGATCCGCGTCCCGGCAGCAGTTCCCTGCGTGATGAAACCGATGATACTACTGAAGCCATTATTGACGGCGGCGGAACCCTCAGCCAGATCTTTTTGATTGATGCAGATAATGTGACACTGGACGGACTGGTCATTACCAACGGAACGGGAGACCTGGTACGCAGCAGTAACCCCGTAGACCAGGTCATTGTCCAAAACAATATCATTCACAACTCGTCAGGCGATGAAGGCATTCAGCTGAAACAGGCCTCCAACTCCACGATCCAGTACAATTATATCCATGATACAGCCGGGGACGGGGCGAATTATGATGGATCCTCAAACAGCAGTATCCGTTTTAATGAATTTGATCACATTTTCAGCACAAACGGTGCGATTTTTGTTGACGATTCAGAAGCAATTACCATTGAAGGTAACCTGCTCAATTTAGGGCATATGAACGCAAATGATGGAATCAAAGTCAACGATTTTTATGAAGACGCTCACTCAACCACATCCTATGTGATCAATAATATCATTATCGATTCGCTTCAGGACGGAATTACCATCGGACGTTCCAACGTGGTTGTCAGTGGAAACGATATCAGCGGCAGCAGCAGTAATAACGGCGTAATTTATGTCAGTGAAACCGTCGATAATATTCAGATCACGAATAACTCGATTCATGACAACTTAGCTGCCCAATCTGGCACAGATACCAACTATGCAATTCGCATCGGACGTACCTCGACCAATCCGCGCGTCCCCACCAATGTTGTGGTCCGCGACAATAGTATTGTGAATAACGAAGGACTGATTTTCTTCCAGCAGGATACACAACCCAACCTCGATGCACTCCGAAACTGGTGGGGCACGACCGATGCCACGGTCATCGCAGCCGGGATTGTTGGAGTGATGGACGGAGCCGGAATCACTAATGGAGGAATCGACTTCTCAACGATTCTCACCAGCGGTGCTGACGTATCTGGTGCAACTCCGGGGTTCCAGCCTGACACATCCAGCTTAAGCGTGCATGCACTGGGCAGTGATCCCGGCATGGGCTCACGCATTCAAAACGGCATTAACCTGGTGGATGCTTCCGGAACAGTCGAAGTTCAATCAGGAACTTATACAGAAAATGTGATCGTAAACCGTGGAATTACACTGAGCGGCACACCTGATATTCAGGGAACACTGACAGTCACCGATGGAGCGACATTGGCTCCCGGATTCAGCCCCGGAATCATTCACACAAATGGCCTCAATATTCAGGGAGATACGTTTGAGCTGAACAACATCAATCTGGGCAGCTTCACGCATCTCGATGTAGGTCCCAGCGAAGACCTGCGGTATGTAGAATCAGTCCAGGGCGAAAACATTCTCTTCTGGAGAGGTTCCACGGGAGAACTCCGTCGTGCCACTTATACCTGGAACGGAACAAATTTAGTCTTGGGCGCCATCACCAGTCCGACTGGCCTGACCTCAGGCGACCATGCCAGCATCCTCAACATGGGCGGCGGCGTGTTGGAAGGATATTTTCATACCGGCACAGGCCCCAGCGTCACCAGTCAGTATCACGCCATCAGTAATGACGGCGGACAGACCTGGATCAATGAGACATTAATCCCCTACCCCTTCCCGACTCCGGGAATCGGCTCCGATTCCGGTACCACCGGCGGCGGGGGGATCATTGAAATCAACGGCGAACGTCGCATCTACGCTCAAAACAACTTTGGTGATATTGTTCTCTGGACGACAGCCGCTGGTTCCAACGGCCCGCTGACCAATGTAGGTGCCCTCATCGATGGTTTAACCGGCGATTTCCAGAATCAATCTCCCAGTGGTGATGCGATTGGCCTTTCATCCGGGCAGACACTCTATCTCTATGTGGATGGTGAAGGTTCTGAAAGTACGTTGGGCGCCATTGGTGCATTGATCGTAGATCCTACCGGGTTGGTCATTACGAGCCAGATCGACAATTTCATCTCTGTAACCGATACGGCGTTGAGTACAGCTGGTTTGACGCGACTGGATGAAATGACCATCGGCGCCGTACAGATCGCAGGGAATATGATTACCGGTGTGCTGATGATCGATGGCGATAGTGTAGCCAATGGCAGCAACGAAGATCTGTTTTATGCTCCGATCACCATTAACACCAATTCCGTTCCAGCGGGAAGCCTGGATATTGAGATTAACGGAACGACTCCGGGAACCGAATTTGATCAGATTGATGTCACGGGAACTGTAACTATTGGTGCGGGAGCAACTTTAAATCTGATCGACGGCTATGATCCGGTTGCAGGCGAACAGTTTGTTTTGATCAACAATGACGGTATTGATCCTGTTGTCGGTACTTTCAGCGGATTGGATGAAGGCCATGAATTTTCCAATTTTCTCGGCGTCTCAGGACTCACCGCATTCCTGACTTACACAGGTGGTGACGGCAACGATGTCTCTATTGTCGTTCAAGATCCAACACCACAGATCACACTGCCCGTAAATGGAACAGCCAACAACTACACACTCAGCTTAGTGGGCCCGAATCTGGTTTTGACGGACGATGATTCCGGCATGACCATCGCTACAATTCCTTTACTTTCTCTGGGCGGCCCCTTAGTCATTGAAGGTGAACCCAATCAGGATGACACGCTCACGGTTGACCTGACCGGCATCGATGAGACCACGCCGCTTCAAATTATCTTTAACGGTGGAACCGGAGGGAATGACGAACTGGTTCTGAGTCGGACCGGTAGTTTGACTTCTGTAGAACATGTTTTGGTCGATGCCAGCTCAGGTAATATTATCATCAATGGGGCAGCGACTCCGATTATTTCCTATACCGGCCTGGAACCAATCACTGACAATCTGGACGTTGCAGATCGAGTATTTACTTTCACAGGAGCAGCAGAAACGATCACACTGTCTGATGATGGTGATCTGAATGATGGTGAGTCTTTCATTGACTCTTCACTGGCTGAGTCGATTACCTTTGTGAACGCCACAAACTCCTTGACGATCAATACCGAACTCGGTGGAGGCAGTGGCATCGACACCCTGAACGTGGAAGGCCTGGATGAGCAATTCAACGCGAATCTCACCATCAACGCGGGAGCAGACGATACCGTTTCCTTCCAGACAAATGCGACAGACATTGGATCAGGAAATCTGTTTGTTACCAGTGGAACCGTTGAACTGGATGTCGATATTCTTGCCGCCAGTATTTCCGGTGATGCTCCCACGGTTAATGTTCTTGGTTCCGCCGGTGGTGCTGAACTTCGCGATGCCCTCAATCTCGCTGGAATTGGCGGGACCATTAATGTCGCCGCGGGCATTTATCTGACAACTGGCACTCTGAACTTGAACCAGGCGGTTTCCATTGTTGGTGCCGGTAAAGAAGATGTCGAAATCCGCAAATCAGGCGCTCCGACAACCTATGATGAAGTGATCCATATTTCCGGCAATGACGTGTCGATCAGTGGCGCCCAGTTAGGTTGGGAAACGCACACGATGGCAACCGACTATCGTGGATATGTCGTTGTCACGACAGGCGACAATACGACTCTGAATAATCTGTTATTCAGTGACAACTATCGAAGTGCCGTCGTCTTTGAAAATGCCGACAATCTGGAAGTCTCCGATTCCATCTTTGAAGGCAAATTCGGACGTGCCGCCATCCGTGATGGAAACAGCGGCAGTGGTGAAAACTTCCTGATCACCCGTAATGAATTCCGTGCCGATCACTTCCGCTGGGGGCCGATCGCCATTGGTCCTCAGGGAACATTGGGCGATCCGAACAGCGAAGCCTTCAGTGGTGAAATTTCCTTCAACTACTTCGGAAACGGATTGGAAGCCGGTGCGTTCCAGGAACAGGGCGACCAGAATTACACCGTCACGATTACCAATCAGGGCATGACCGCCGATGGTGTCGACATCATTCACAACACGTTTGACTGGCAGGATTCTGCTACAATCAATGGAGATGGCAACTTTGCCCAGTCTGGTGGTATTTACTTTGATCCAAATCTCACCGTTCCCCCGGGATCGGTCAACATCACCGATAACATCTTTAACGGCTTCACATATGACGGACCTCAACCTTCCAATGATCCACTGTGGAATCCTGCTGGCGGTGTGTTTGGTGGGGCACTCGAATTTGATGGCGTCGATGACTTTGGTCTGTTCCAGGATCCTGCCTTTGATGTGGGAGCAGCCGGAACGCTCAACTTCTGGGTCAATATGCAGGACCAGAGCCGCCGCAATCAGTTCTTTGAAGGTCTGGACGATCTGGGTTTTGAGTTTCAGTATCGAACGAACAGCGGCGGGCAGTTCTTTGGCAGCCCGGGGCGCGGCGTTAACAATACCGGTGATAATGTTGTTATTCAAGATGGCAGCGCTGGTGGAACGGAAGGTGTCTGGCAGAATCTCCAATACACGTGGAATTTTAATGGCGGCGTGAATCCGGAAATGCACATCTATCTTGATGGCACGGAAGTTGGCTACCTCAGCACTACCTATGACGCAGATCTCAGCCAATGGGTTGAGATCATCAGCACTGTCAACCAGTTAGTCACCGTCGGCCGCGATGCCAGTGGAGATCGGCACTTCGATGGTCTGATGGATGATGTCGGCTGGTTTAACGCGGTCCTCAATCAGACTGACCGGGACATGATCAGAATGAATGGCGTCGCCACTCTTTCGGCGGATGCCCGGTTAATCGCGCACTGGGACTTCGACCAGGCGGCCGGCAATATTGCCGTTGATAATAAAAACGGCATCGAGATGTATATTTCGGCAAACGGGATCAGCCCGTTCGGTCCTGAGTTCCGACCCGGAATGGGACAATTCGGCGGTGCGTTGGAATTTGACGGCATCGATGATTTTGCCACATTCCAGGATCCCTCGTTCGATGTCGGCGCGCAAGGTACCTTGAGTTTCTGGGTCAACATGCAAGATACCGGGAAACGGAACCAGTTCTTTGAAGGTCCTGGAAATCAGGGTCTGGAATTCCAGTTCCGCCCAAACAGTGGAGGTCAGTTCTACGGAAGAGTCGCAAATGATGGCGACTTCGTGATTGAATCTGGTGGCAGTGCTGGCGTTGCTGGTACATGGACCAATATCCAATACACGTGGGATAACACCACCTCGGAAATGCGGATTTACATCGATGGAACGGAAGTCAGTGGCTATCTGCCCGGATTCACCCCCACAGACCTGTCCAGCTTCGACAGTATGCAATTCATCGATACGATCAATGGTCTGATGAATGTGGGTCGTGACCCCGGTGACAGTGGTCGCTACTTCGACGGTCTGATGGACGACATCGCCTGGTTCGATGTAGTACTCAATCCGGCAGAACGCGCTGAAATCATCGGAACCAGTGTTGGAACCTCATTCCTGAATGGAGATCCACGCCTGGTCGCTTACTGGAATCTGGACGATGCCCCCGGCACCACAGTCGCAACCGGTGATGGTGGAACAAACATTGACCTGAATATTCAGGCTGAACCTCCCCTGCCCCCCATTGAAGGGTTCGGAGTCCTCGCTCCTGCCAACGCAACCGTGACCTACAACGTCTTCCACGACAACGATCTGAATTCCAATCTGCCTTTGGACCCAACCAATATCCTCGGCGATCCGTTGTTTGCTTACGAAAGCGATCCGAATTATGCACCTACTGACCCAGATTCTCTGGCAGAACAGTTTGCCATCGGCTTTGGTTCGACAGCCGCGTTCAGTTCATCCGAACACGCCGTTGATGCAAACACGATGACGCCACACATCGGTGCCTTCCAGGATCTCTCCCTCTTCGGGGCGGGTGACATTGTGATTGATGGATCAGGTGAAGACGATCTGCTCGAAATCACCTTTATCGATGCCAATACTGCGACGTTTGTCCTCACCACTGATGTCGGCGGAATGGGAGAAACTGTGACTGGCCCCGTGATGTTAACCAACATCACATCCCTCACCTTCAACGGCCTGGAGGGAGATGATATTCTGCGAATCACCAACCCGATGGGCGGTCTGCTCGATCCGGTGGATGGTCTCACCTTCAACGGAGGGACCGGAGGCGAAGATGGCGCCGGCGATACCCTGGAAATCCTCGGCGGAACGGCAACTACCGTAGAACATCGTTTTGTCAACGATAGTGATGGCAGTGTCTTCTTTAATGGTGAAGGCACCGCAACGATAACCTACACCGGCCTGGAACCGGTACTCGATACGATCATGGCAACCGATCGTATCTTCACTTTTACCGGAGCAGGCGAAACCATCACCTTGTCCGATGATGGTGATGCCGGCGATGGGGAATCTCAGATTGATTCCACTCTCGGAGAATTAGTCATCTTCACTCATCCGACCGGAACACTGACGATCAATACCGAAGCTAGTGGCGGCAGCGGCATTGATGCGATCAATATCGAAGGTCTGGATAGCACTTTTGATGCAGACCTGACCATCAATGCCAAAGTTGGTGACACAACCACTTTCCAGGCCAACGCCACCGACATTGGCTCAGGCGATCTGACCGTACGCAGGGGAAGCGTGATCTTTGATCAAGATGTCACTACTACCGGCAACGCGGTCATCAATGCCACCGGCGGTTCGATCACCGATGGTGGATCAAGTGCCACTGATGAATTGACGGCAGCGACCGCAGTTTTAAGGGCAACATTTTACGTAGGTGGAATCGGCGATGCGTTGGACATCAACGTCAATAATTTGGAAGCCGATGTAGACGGATTCATCTGGATCAACAGCACCGGCGTTACACCACTGACCATCGGTGGCATTGGTCCCGTTTTCGGTCTTAAGGCAGTACATGGAATTGACCTCTTTGTCACTGGTCAGTTATTGATCCATGAAGAAATTGAAAATATTTATAACCTCATCTCCATTGAATCTGCTGATTCGATTACTCAGATAGGAACCGTGAATGCGCCCAACGGAAATATCAAAATCACTGCTAGTGGAGATATTCTCCTGGCCTCTTTAGTTGCTTTACCAGGTACGATCGATGTGCTTTCTACCACAGGAGCGATTCTGGATAACAACGGTGCTAATTTCAATACAGCCTCCACCAACGCACGATTCCGTGGCAATATGGGAGTCGGCACCAACGCGGATCGTCTGGAGACCTTCGCAGGAACCATAGTCGGTGGAAGTACCGCTGGTGGTTTTCATATTTATAATGATTCAGATGTCAATCTCGGTGGTGGTTCTTTTGGCGGTGGAATTACGGCAGCCGGCGAAATCTCAGTGATCTCTATGTTTGGTATCGATGTTGAGGATACGGTGGAGTCTACCGGGGCTTCCATCACTCTTACTTCGCTTAACAATCTGAATGTCAACACCACCGTGCAGACCAACGGAGGTGAGATTAACCTGTTCGCTGAGAACAATCTGATTCTCAATGCTGCTGCAGTCGTTGATACCACTTCGGCGGCAGCAGTGACACTCATCGCTGATACTGACTTGAGCGGCGACGGAGCTTTCACCCAGGCTGACGGTGCAGGTCTGGTGAACGCTCAAGGAGGCACGCTTTTTGTGAGTGCCACTGATAACGTTCTGATTTCCGATCTGCAAAGTGCCGGTGGTACGGTGATCGTTGAATCAACCAACGGAGCCATCCTGGATAACACATTAGGAGAAACAACCCTGATCACGGCAAGTCAGGCAGCCCTTGTAGCTCAAGGCGGCATTGGAACTCCGACCATGGATGCAGACATCGATACCGCCATCAGCACACTCAGTGCCTTGACCATTAACAATGATGTCGTGGTCAGCAACACAGGTGCTCTGATTATTGGCGATGTCCTGATGTTGAACGGAGTCACTTCAGATAATGGAAATGTAACCGTTTCCGCCGCCAGTCCGCTGACCGTTAACAACGACGTGACCGCGGCTGGCACCGTCACGCTGACCTCAACCGATGGTGCCGGTCCCGGAGATAATTTGACGATCTACGCCGGCGTCACGGTCGAATCAACGGGCGCGGATGTAGTACTGAACTCAGGCGATAACTTCCTGCTCGCTCTGACGGGCGAAGTCATCGCTGATACGACCATTACGATCAACGTCGATCCGATTACCAACGGAGCCGGAGCGATCGTGGATCTGCTGGGGAACGTCGATGCCACCCTGACCACGATCAACGGCGGCGACGACACCGACACGTTCAACATTCTGCCGACGGGCGATTCGCCAATCACCATCAATGGAGGTGATCCCACATTGCCGGGACCGGGCGACGTCCTCAACATGGACTTCAGCGGCTTAACCAATCCGCCGGTACTGACGCTGGGTATGGATGCCGGTTCGGGAGAATTCAGCTTCCTGGCACCCGATCTGCAACTGCCGGTAACCTACAGCAGCATCGAAAACGTCACCACCAGCACGGGGGCTTACCACCTGGTGCTGGACATGTTCGCCTCCGGTTTCCAGGACGGGGTCGCTGATGACATCAATGTGGCTCTGGATGCAACGGGCACCGATCTGCAAATCGCCATTAACCCCAGTATCTTCTTCACCGGGGCGATTGCTGATATCCTCTCCTTCACCGTCCTGGGGTCCAGTGACAGCGATGCGCTCCATGTCAACGAAACGACTGGTGGACTGCCCTTCTTTGCCACAGCCGCGCCGGCCGTCGGCTTTTCCAGCGGTTCGCACCTGAACGCCGCCGCCGACTTCTACCTGGAAGATGTCTTTAACCCCAATACCTACGATGTCAACGATATCACGTTCCATTTTGATGGTGGCGGAGGCATGAACGACGCATTTCGTCTCATTACCTCAATCAACACCTATGATGTCGGTTACTTCTCGGACATGGACGATGCCCTGGGGAGCGGTAATATCGTTGCCGCGCAGTCAGGGAACACCGATATTGACTTCGGATTCTCGTTTGCCCGTCTGAGAGGACTCGACTTCCTCACTTATTCAGGTGGTGAACTCCATGTCGATGCCAGTGATACCCCCATGACCAACCAGATTGTGATTGACTCCCCCTCTTTGCTCAGCAGCTATACTGAGATCATGGGTAACGGGGGATTCACCAATGTGGTGTTTGATGGATATCAGGATCTGGTAGTCGTCTCCGGCCCCGGAAGCGACACGATTGATCTGATCGCTGTGGGACCGGGGAGCAACCTCAATAGCATTGTAATCGATGCCGACGACGTGTTCGGCACCAACGCAGCCGACAACGATGTGATCCGCGTGCATTCGGCTCCGCTGGGCGTACTCAACATCGACATCCTGGCGGCCGCCGGCGATGACGTGATCAATGTCTTTGATGCCGGCAATACCGTCGACAACATCAATGCTCAGATCATGATTGACGGCGAAGGGGGCGACGACACGCTGATCCTCATCGATTCCGGCGATCTGACTGGTGACACGTTCGAAGTCACTTCGACCACCGTCGAAGGCCTGACCAGTGCCGTGGGCACCGATATCACGTATATGGCAATCGATAACCTGAACGTCACGGGGACCGACGGCAATGATGACATCAGTGTGAACCTGACGACTCAGGAAGACCTGAATAACGTCACGATCAACGGCTTTAACGGCGACGATGACTTCTCCCTGCAGAACGGCAGCACGCCCATGGGCGTGGACACCCGCCTGAACGGGGATGCCGGCAATGATGAATTCTTCTTCCTGCCTGGCAGCATTCTGCGAGGCTTCATCGACGGGGGCGGCGACGTCGATACCATCGACTACACCACCTATGCCGCCGTGGTGCACATTGCCCTCTCCGGTCTGGGAACCATCGACGGCTTCCAGGGCCGCGAAAACAACGGCAGCATCCTGGGTACCGGCATCGGCAGCCTGGGCTTCGATAACATCGACGATCTCTTGGGAACCGCCGGCGGGGATACGCTGGAAGGTCCCGATCTGAATAACTACTGGGGTATCACCTCGACGGATACCGGCTTCATTATCGCCGACCGTCCCAACCTGATGAGCGGTCGTCCGACCACGGGCGGTGACGCCACGGCCACACCACCGGAACAGTTCCTGAGCTTCCTCGACTTCGAAAACCTGATCGGGGGCAACCTGGATGACCGCTTCGACCTGAGTGACGGAGCGGGCCTCACCGGCACCCTGAACGGGGATCTGGGGAACGACAGCCTCGATTACCGGGATTACACCACAGGCGTGAACGTCGACCTGTTTGCCGGAACCGCGACCAACATTGGTGGTGGCCTGGCTCTGGGCACCGGCGGCGGCGACGATGACAACAGCATCGAAAACGTCTTCGGTGGTGACGGCAACGACAATATCACCGGCGACAACGATGACAACATTCTGGGTGACGGCTTCGGCAACGACAACCTGGACGGCGGCGGCAATGGCGTCGGCAGCGAAAACGGCGGCAACGACGTGTTCCTGATGGAACCAGGGGCCGGCGGCAGTGCCGACGTGATCACCGATATCCACGGCAACGACACGATCGACTTCCGCTTCGCCAGCCAGGGCATCGTGTTTGATGCCGATATCATCAACATGCCTCAAGATGTCTTCGGCGGCAACACGGTCGAACTGCGACAGATTCAGCCACAGCAGCCGGATACGAACCCCAGCTTCATGGAAAACGTGGTCGGTAGTGAGTTCAACGACCTGATCTTCATCGATCCACTTTCCCAGGACGGTAACTTCCCGATCGACGGACCACCGGTCCTGCGTTCGGCCGACGGCCGCGGGGGCCTGGATACGCTGGACTTCGACGCCAAGGGACAGTCCGTGATCGACACCGGCTTCTCCCTGACGGCGGACGGCGTGGGTACCGTGCAGTATCTGAACTTCGAAAATGTGCGTCCATTTGAAGACAGTCCCGGCTTCATCGTGGACAACGGCGATGTCGGCTTCACGCTCACCGGAGACTGGGCTTTCCATCCGAATGGAACGGCCGCCATTACCAATGGGACTGGTTTCGAAGACGACATTCATTCGGTCCACGGAAACACGCCGACCGGAACGGGGCCTGCTCAGGCCTTCTGGGAATTCTTCGGCCTGACACCGGGAGAATACCGGGTCTCCGTGACCTGGCCAGTTTCGGACAATCCTCAATCAGTCGGGCTCGTCGCCACCGATACTCCGTTTACGGTCTTTGACGGGGCTCAGTCCGATGTGGGCACCATTGCTGCGACTCCGCTGGCAACCGTTGATCTGAATCAGCAGTTACTGCCCGATGACTTCAGTGCCGATGGCGCTATCTGGGAAGATCTGGGGACGTTTACGATCAGCACCCGGTCCCTGACCGTCATGTTGACCAACCTGGCCGATGGCAATGTGATCGCCGATGCGATCCGCATCGAACGGGTTTCTGCAGGTCCGGAAATCGAACTGACGGATGTGACCGACGTACTGGCACCACCGGCGGTGGTCGTTGACGGACATCCCGGCGGTATTCAGTTCGGTGATACCGAACTGTTGACTCCCGCCGTGCGAACCTTTGAAATCACCAATAACGGTTCCGCGGTCCTGAATATCAGCAATATCACAATTCCAGCTGGTTATACGACCGACCTGACCCCTCAGGCCGTTGGCATTGGGGCCACGATCCAGTTTACGATTACGATGGACGCTTCCAGCTTCGGAGACCGCTCCGGCATCTTCTCATTCGAAACCGATGATGTCGACGAAGCGACCTTCAACATTCTGCTGGATGGCCGTGTTTCCAACGTGGTGATCATCGATGACGGCGATGCGGAATTTTCCGCAACGGCCGGTTTTCAAAATTTCCCGGACGGAACCAACCTGGGTGACGATGGTTACCAAGCGGATTCGACGGCAGCGATTCCAAATCAGCCCGGCGCCACGACTCAACCTGGTGCAGAAACCGCAACCTGGACCTTTACCGATCTGGCCGATGGCAATTACCGGGTTTCGACCACCTGGGCTCCCTATTTCAACCGCGTCGATGACGCGCCGTTCTCTCTGGATGGCGGATCGGGCGTGGTGACGGTCGATGTCAACCAGCAGGTTACCCCGTCCAGCTTTACGGAAGACGGAACTGCCTGGTTTGATTTGAACGCATCGTACCTTGTTGTTGGTGGGGTACTGACGGTCACGCTGACCAACGACGCCAACAACAATCCGCGTGACTTCTACCATATGTCCGACCTGTCTTACGGCGTGATTGCCGATGCGATCCGCATTGAATATCTGCCAGAGCCCGATCTGCAGGTCACCGTGGATATGGGCACGGTTGTCGAAGACGATACCGGCAATGTTGACTTCGGCAGCACGCTGCCCGGAGTACCGGTCAGCAAGACTTTTACCGTGACCAATCTGTCTTCGATGGACGTCGATGTCACCGGCCTGGTCGAATTTCCTGCCGGCTTCAGCATTGATCCCGCTTCGCCGTTTGGAACCGATACAATGCCGGTTACGATTGCCGGCGGTGGTTCCGTTACCTTTACGATCCAGTTTGACGGGGGGACCAGCGGTTCTACCTTTGGTCAGATTTCGTTTACAACGGGCGACGAAGATGAGAATCCTTATAACTTCACTGTGAGTGGAACAGCGGGGCCGGCCACCGTCGGCATCACGGACTCCGATTTCTCTACCACGGGAACCTGGAACGATTATACCCCCCGGGGCATTGGCGATCCCGAATTCCTGTATGCCGGCGTGGCAGATGTGGGCGGCAGTGGTGCCAACAGTGCCACCTGGAGCTTTGATGTGGAACCAGGCCGTTATCAGGTGGTTGCTAACTGGTACGTCCACCCGAATCTCGCTCCCTACGGCGGGGCCGCTGCTAGCAACGCTCCCTATACGATCTATGACGATCTGTCTCCTGTGACGACCGTACTGGTGAGTCATCAGACCAACCCCAATGATTTCCTGGATGATGGCACGCTCTGGGAATATATTGGTAATCCGGTTGCGATCACAGGGAACACCCTGAGTGTGCAGCTGACCGACAATGCCGATGGGATTGTTTTCGCCGATGAAATCCGCATCTATCGCGTGGTCGATCCTGTGATCAGCGTGGAAGTTGACGGGGGAGTCGTCGAAGATGGCGGCACCGTTGATTTCGAAGAGACCATCGTCGGGGCTCCTGTCATCAAGACCTTCACTGTGACCAACTATGGTGAACGGAATATGGCACTGGGAACGCTGAACCTGCCAGCAGGATTCAGCCTCCTTAGTGGCTTTGGGAATGACAATCTGTCACCTGGGTCTTCCACCACATTTACCGTACAGATGGATGCTGCAGTCGCCGGTCCCTTTGGCGGCATGATTTCCTTCGGCGCTGATTCGTTTGATGCAAATCCCTTCAACTTCAGTGTGACGGGATCGGCACAAAACTCGATGATTGTGGACAATGGAGACCTGAATTACAGCAACAGTGGTCCCTGGGAAACCGTTTCTATCAATTACGATTCCTCGTTCTATACCTACTTCCAGCGGGATCAGGATATCCTGCGTGGTGGCGATCTGCTGGGCAGCAACACCGCGACCTGGACCTTCGACAATCTGGGAGCCGGCACCTATCAGGTATCGACTCACTGGTTCCAGCACAGCAGTCTGGCACCGGATGCCCAGATCACGATCTCCGGAATTGAAGGGGGACCGATTACGGTCAGCCTGGACCAGCGGTATGCTCCCAATGATTTCACTGCCGATGGTACGACCTGGGAAGAACTGGGGAACTTCCAGGTGGCAGCAGGAGCCACGTTGACGGTGACGATTACCGACGACGGTGCCAATGGTGATGTCGTCGCCGATGCGATGCGACTGGAACTGATTCCCATCGGCCTGCGAAGCCCGGAAATCGAAGTGCAGGCAGACGCCGTTGATCTGGTCAGCGGCGTCGGCAGTGTCGACTTGGGCACAGCCAGCTTTGCGGAATCCCTGTTCCAGACCTTCACGATTACGAATTCAGGCACCGACACGCTGAACCTGGGAGCGATCTCCACTCCGGCGAACTTCAGTGTCTTCTCGGGGCCGGGAACGGTGGCGCTGGCCGCCGGCCAATCGACGACGTTTGTGCTGGAATTCAACAGCACGGGAATGTCTGGTGTCTCCGCCGGCGTGGTTTCGATTGCCAACGATGATACCGACGAGAATCCCTTCACGATCAATGTATCGGCTACGATGACGACGGTGCAGATTGTCGACAACGGGGACGCCGATTACAGCAGTGTGGGCCCCTGGCAGGCAAAGGGCGGTGCGAGTCTGTTCTACTACGAATCTGATGCGCAGCAGTTGAATCTGGGCGATAACGGTACGGCAACCTGGAACTTCAACGGTCTGGCCGCCGGGACGTATACCGTGTCTACTACCTGGTACCAGCATTCGAGCCTTCGGGCCAGCAATGCAGAATATAACATTGGCACCGGGCCGATCGTGGTCAATCAGCGACTGAAAGCGGACGACTTCTATTCCGAAGGCAAGTACTGGGAAATCCTGGGCACCATCGCTGTCGGAGCCGGTGGAACGATCACGGTGACACTGAGTGACAATGTGGCCGACGGTTCGATCATCGCGGACGCCGTTCGCATCGAACGGACCGGACCGCTGGTAGCCGCCGCCGGTGTAAGCAGCACGCCTGCTGACTCGATCACCCAGGCCGATCTGGACGCTGTGCGGAATGCCGCGTTGACCTACTGGAGTGCCACAGGGTTGACGGCGGAAGAACTGGATCGTCTGCAGTCGGTAAGCTTTGTGTTGGCAGATCTGCCGGATGCGATGCTCGGTGGTGCGAACAGCAGCACGATCCTGATCGACGTGAATGCCGCCGGCTATGGCTGGTTCGTAGACGACAGCCCGTTTGACAACAGCGAATTCACGCTGGATGCAGACGGCAACCTGGTCGCCGACGAAGCGAGTGCAGCCTTCGGTCGCATGGATCTGTTGACGGTCGTGATGCACGAACTGGGGCACGTCCTGGGTTATGACGATCTGGACGCTGATGAAGCGGGCAACGACCTGATGAGTGAATCGCTGAACGATTCACAGCGGCGTCTGCCTGTGATCGACGATGCAGACGCATCCGATCTCGATGACTTCTTCAGCGCTATCGCCGGCGGTGACAACCCGCTGTTGAACTAACAGCAGACACTGCTGCCAAGTAAAAAACCACAGCCCCCTGAAACTCACGTTTCAGGGGGCTGTTTTTTTTAAGCACCTATATCCAGATTTATTAAACGTCGCCAGGATCATTCAGAAGAAGTCAGTTTCCGATGTGCATGGTAATTGTGACATTGCAGGCAGCTTTGGGTTGCGGTTGCCTGATTATGGCAGGTACTGCAATTTTGCCGGCTGATGGGCTGAAAGCCACTGGTGCAAGCCTGCCGGCTGTTCTGATTGATCTGCCAGAACAAATTCGATCGATCGCGAACGAAATAATCACTCTGCAAAATGGCAGCACTGTCTGTGCCAGATCGGTCAAAGACATGACAATTTTCACAGTTCAGTCGTTGTCCTGCTAATAAGTGAGGAGCATGTGAGAATTGCGTGAATTGTTCTTTTGCCTGCTGCGTTGGTAACGGTTGCCAATTGATGTGAGAAACTCCGCTCACAGGATCTTTATCAACAGAGTGACACATCAGACAGCGACCGGAAGCAAGGGCTCCGTGAGAATCTTCAGTGCCGGATGCGGTCGGATTTGAGAATATCTGCCATAGACTGTCACGGTCTAAATTCTTCTGATCCTTCTGAACAGCCTGATCGAGCCAACCTTTAATGAGGGGATCGGCATGGCCGATGGGACGATAGCGAACTGTAAAATCAGAATCGGAGATAGACCAACCACTATTGGCATTGCGTGTAGAGAACCCTGACGGTGCCTGTTTTTGCCGGGTCGAAGCTGGTAGTGCCTTTTTCTCTGTATGATCTTTGATTTCCGCTGCCAGATTCGGAAACCAGATTTGCTGCGCCTGTGATAATGTGGGAACGATGGACGGTTTGAGATGCAGATACAGGGCACTGTTTTTTCCCAGGCGCTCCGTTAATGCCGCTTCGCCTGATGTGGAAATATCATAGAGCAGTCTTTTAACGGCCCAGGCAATTTCTGCGACTGCGGCGGCTTGCTCTGGATCAACATTGTTCAACTTACGATAATCAATCGCTCCCAGTTGTTTGATGGCACTTTGATAGCCGGGATCATTTTCCAGCAAGAGTTCCATCAGTCGAGGTAACCTGGCTGTGGCAAAAGATCCCTCGGTATTAGGCCAGGCTCCCTGTGACTTCATCAATGTGGGAGCAATGACTGGCAGTGCAAAAAATGGAACGCCTGGAAAATCGACATCTTCAATTTGCGGTTCATGACAACTGGCACAGGTCTTTTCGAAGCTGCCTGTCAACATCAGACGGCCTGTGGCATCAGATGTGTGACAGGAGCTGCAGGATTCCGGTTTGTGCCCGTGGGGCATGGTTCGCTTAAACTCTTCATTTTTGAAATAACGATTCAGGTGCGTGTTATGATCGAAATAAATCCGCGATCGGCGTTCATAAGGATAATCCCCCAGAGCGGGATGGCCGTGCTGGAAGCTTGCAAACTGCCTGGCATGACAGGATTGACACTGCAAATCTGTTAATTGTGTGAGATTTGCCTTTCGTCCATGATGCTCCTGGTGACAGGTGGAACAGGCGAGCTTACCGTTCGTCGTGGGATGGCCCGTCAATGAAGCAAGCTGCAGTGCTATGGGAGTCGAAGCTGTTTCCTTCGTTTCTTGAATTTGACTGGTTATTTCGTGTAATCGCTCAACAGAAACACTGTGGGCGAAAAGTGCTTCTTCTCCCAACTCCGTGTGGCATTTCAGACATAACGCTGAATCATCAAGAGCGACATCATCATTCATGGTCAGATGAATCCAGGTATCAAGGCCTCCCTCGGCGGCAGAATGACAGGCACTGCAGTTCGATTCAATATTGGCGTGTGCATCAATGACTTCCCCCGGCGAAAGGAGAGAGGAGGGAGAGTCACCGCTGAAAACAATGAGACAAAGCGAAGCAGCAATGAACGCAGCAAGTCCCCCCAGAAACCGCCGCTTGGCTAAGAGACTGCGGCGGGGTTGACAACTGGTATCAGGCTGACAGCAGGTCCCATCGGGTGCCGGACCTTCCTTACACTTTCCCCCATTCAAGACGGAACGAGTACATTGATATTTTCCACCTTTCTCTGCAGGCTCGCACTGACTTTGAACCTGGCATTCCCCCTTGTTGCTCGGTCCCAGCCGACAAGGCAAACCTTTCTCGCACAACCGTCCGCAAACCCAGGTGTTTGCAGGTCGTTCGTAATTACTGTTCTTCCAGTCGAAAGGTTGCAACGGTTCGGTCATCCGCTGGTACTCGCAAACGCACAGGCAGCAAGTGCGTGATAGAAAGCAAAAATGATCAGGGAATATGTCAAAGGCACATGCACGAAGAGCCACAATTTGATAATGGCCTGAAAAATATATTGGTAATCGAGATCATCTTTCAACTGAATTTGCTCTGCGATCTGTTGTAGCCTAACCTGCTCCTGTTCATCAAGAAACGGCTCTTGTGCAGAAATTTTCTGTTTGAGTTGATGCAGATGTCGTTTTGAATGCAGGATGTGACTGATCTGATGACGCGGGCCTTCAAAAAAATCCTGCAAGTGTTTGTGATAGAAATCAGGGAGTGCGGCCCCCTGCTCTGGCTGCGCATCATCAAAGACCAGCGTCTTAACTCGATCATGTATTTTTCGTCGATGTACGGGAATTCGCTCAAAGAGCACTTCTTCTCCACGCGAGAGGAGACGATAGGGAATCGTGCGTGACAGGAACAATCCAACCACACCACTTAAAAACACGGTGTAATACGTCAGGAAGAGAATGAATTCCAACAGGCCATTCGGAATCTGCAGTCTGGTATGTATCGCAAAGACGACAAACGACAGGAAGCCAATAAAGATATGAAAACGAAGCCAGGCGGCACTGCTTCCCAATGGTAGAAATGAGATTTTTTTGCGTAACTGATAACTGGCCAGAAAGAGAAGACAGAGCAACAAAATTGTTCCGCTGGCGAATGAAGTCTTCGAAAGTGTAATCGAAAATAAATAGCACCCCGCGAAAATCAGCAGAGAAATCACCGTGAATAACAAAAAAGTGATTCTTTGTTGCATCCAAAAGTGTTTCATCGTGAAAACACCTCTCCCACTTGAGACGCATCCTGCATATCCACACGAAAGAGTGCGTCATGCGGGCAAGCACGTTCGCAGGCCGGTCCGCCTCTCTGGTCGATACACAAATCGCACTTTGTGGCTTGAGTCAGGGGTGAACGCGTTTTGGAATCGACGATAATATTTCCTTTGGAATCTCGAATATCAACCATACGAATCGCATCAAATGGACAGTTGCTGGCACACTGGGCACAGCCAATACAGGTTTGTTCGTTGATGATGATATCACCTTGAGCAAAATCGCGAAAGATTGCACCTGTAGGGCACTCAATCATGCAGATCGGATCCACACAATGCAGGCAGGAATTGGGAATCATATATTGATTGAGAATGGGCCCATGGCGAATAAACCGGGGATTATTGTCATGGGCGGTAGAGCAGGCGCGGACGCAATCATCGCAACGTGTACAACGTTCAAGGTCAATCACCATCAGTGATGTTCCTTGGACAAAATTCTGATCGACCAACTGGCTGAGCAGCGTATCATCATTGATTTTAACCGAGTGGCTGCCTGAATCCGAAACGTGTGTTTTGACTTCATGCAGATCTGCGGCCCCGGTAGAGTCGTTTTGCTTGAGTAATTCCTCAACAAGTGGCGTGGGCACAAGCACCGCGTTCAGGTGTCCTATCGCACTCAGTTGTGTACGGCAGCCAACGGGTGTCAGCGATTGTACTTCAGCCCGAATTTCATCCAATCCAAAGATTTGACCGGGAGATAAATAACCAATTGTACGTCGGCCGTTATAATGCCGCTGACTGATACGGGCCAGGCCGCTACGAATCATGACGATGCCACTGGGATAATCACCTTCACGGATGATAACGGGTTCCCCGCCCTCAGTCGCATGATCCTGATTCTCGATTAAGTCTTTAAACGGTTTCGGAGAGTCATAGTTGCCAAAAGTATGAAATTCAACCTGATCTACAATCCGTTGCATCAATTCTGGCTGACAGTCATGAAACAAGGGAGTTGTTCGCAGGAAGGCAGCTAGAGCCCGTTCGCGGAACGCGTCCTCGATATATTGTTTCAGTTTTCCATTCTGATCATGTCGCAGAATATCGCGAATTCCCTGCCAGCGAATTTCAAGGAGCTGTGAAACCCCTTCCGAAAACACGGTAGCGACGCGGCTGGTTCGGCCCAGCGCTGCCAGTTCACCAAACCAATGTCCTGTTTCAAGTCGTGCGGTATGGTATTTATCGAGAACAGCCGAGACTTCCTGAAGATAGATTCGAGTGCTGTTGTGCGCATGACGTGTTTTCAACTCAGACTTGGAAAACACAGAATCTAGTTTACGGACTTCAGGTACACTGTGATTTCGCCAGAGTTGTGAAAAAGATTCCCATAGGTTTTTAACCTTATGATGGCGCCGCCCCAGGATTTCATCAGGCAGAGTTGGCTTTCCTCTTTCCAGACCGACACGCACATTACCAGATAAAATAAAGAAGGCTGAATTTCCCCAGTCTCCCCGCCGCACAACAATGTCACCATCGTCAAACCCAACTACCCGTGCATCGTTTTTAATGATGTCGTGCAGAGGTAGAGACCGCTTAAATCCAGCGGGGTCAATCTGCGAAAAGGGTGGCTTCTTCAGAAGGATTTCCACATCTGCATCTGTCATTTCTTCCTCGCTGCCTGGTTCGAGCGAGAAAGGTTTATCCCAGCGACGCGGACGTGAAATCGAAGGTTCTGACATGGGAGTACAACTTGTTGCTGGTGTGGAACTGGTCGAGACTTCTTATTTATTCAGATACTTGTCCTGAAACTGCTGAGAATAGTGTGGAGGATAGCGTTTGATGACAGAATCGAGTTTGGAAAAATCAGCACCATCATATTTTTTGGCAAATAGTTTTGCCTGTTCCGCGACTTCATCAGCAGCCTTCGTATAAGTCTCTTTATCGGTTGGCAGCGGCGCGAACAGTGTCCCGAACATAGGTGTGATGAGATTGATAACCGCTTGAACTTCCGGCGTGGGAGCAGCAGCATTGATCTGTGACAGCTTGCCGTTTGCCGCTGCGATAATCCCACTTATTTGTGGAATGACAGCGGGGTTTGTTGCTTTAGCGCGTGCTCGTAGTGCGGTTTCCAGTTGAACTAAAGTGCCAACCACAAACTTGACTCGCTTGCGATTTTCTGCAGTTCCCCCAGTTCGTTCCATCCACAATGAAGGGGCATCGGCATTTTTGGTTTTGTCAACGAGGAAATTATGTTTGACTTCTCCACCCGTCCAGGAAACAAAATCGAAGGCACTTGCCGCCTTATGTCCCGCAGCGATCAATTTTTCATTTCCAACGATATGACATTTAAAACAGGATTTGGACAGACCATAAATATCGGAAGAGCGTTTCATGCCAGCCTGGTCACAGAACTTGAGCCGTTCCGCACGGTGCTCTGGAGTCTCTTCAGCACGAGAAATTGGCATGCTGGCATGATAAGACTGATGACGATTGAGCCAGCCATCCTCTCCGCCGGCAGCACCATGGCACTTTTCACATGAAACTCCCGAAATTACTTTGACCTGGCCGTCTCTGACTGCCTTTGTACCATGACAGTCCGCACACATGGAATCGCCCTGTAAGTCGGCACTCGTCAGTCCCATTGCCGTTGCGTACTTTTTTGTGTTCCCTTCAAATTTAAAGAGTCGTTCATCGGGAGATTGAAAGTGCACCGTTTTCATCCAGGCTGCAACTTCAGAAGGATGACACTTCTTACAGTCGGCTGCAACGACACCCATCGTTTTTTTCGTTTGTTCTGCTTTTGACTCTGCATCGGTCGACACAAATGAGGATGCAGCTGCTGCAGATTCGGTTGCATACATCTTCTCGGAATAGACTGAAATAACGGCTTGCAGAACCAGGCAAACCACCATCAAAGTGAACAGGCAACTAGCTGATTTGAGAAAGCGAAATCTGCGTTCGGCAAGATTCATTCTGAGAAACTTTCTTTGCATGTGAATGGGAGACGGGATAGAGTAAATTTAAGGATTGTAATGGTCGTATCTGAACCAAAACTCTCTTAAAATTACCTCTTAGAGTACGATGCTATAACAATACGACTCTTATTCATTAACGAGTATACTAATTGTAATACTACGTGATTTTATTGACTAGTTTGAAGATTTTCTGACGAATTGGACGAAGAGCGGTTACCGCCCGGCAGAATATCCGTTTTAAAGGTAGGGCCCTGTGATCTTTATAAATTCAAACATGTCCGAACCCTCATTGTCAATACTATGCAAAGCACATCCACTAAGAGACAGACGACAAACGGGACCTACTCAATGATACATCTCATTGCAAAAGGGCCAAGGCCGGGCGAAAAAATTGAATGGCATATTCCTGAATCGCAAAAAATGTTGTTAGGTAGGAGCGCTGACAACGATTGTGCCATTCCCTGGGATTCTACCATTTCACGGATGCATGCTGAATTCCAACGCAATGAAGATCAGCTGAATATCCGTTGTTTTCCCAGTGTACTGAACCAAATCAAGTTTGACGAGCAATTTCATAGCGAGTTGACGATCTCAGTAGGCGATTCGTTTCAGATTGGTGAGACTCAGTTTCAGTCGATTGAACGATCATCCAATTCCGGAGTTCTGGAGATTCTAGACGATCTGGATACCGATTCTGGGATATTAACAGAAGCCAGTCTGCGGATTACAGACCTCAGAATCGAAACCGTCTCCAAAGCCGTTCCCAGTTTATGGCTTTGCAAAGATGAAGGAAACCTGGCAAAACAGGCGGCTCTCCTACTCAAGGATGTGATGCCACATGCAGACGTGGTCGCTGTGATCCAAAGTGATGGTCCGAAAAAATGGAATGTCGCCCATTGGGAACAACCCGTTCCCGGTTTTCGGCGCGTTACGATCATCAGATCGCTGGTTCGTGACACTATCCGAAAAGGCGAGACTGCCATCGAAGTAGAAAGCAGTCGCAAAGGGACGCCGCTTGCCAATGGCCGCTGGGCGTTCTGTACTCCAGTCAAAACAGAGGGAAACCAGAAATGGTGCCTCTATATCTGCGGTCGCTTTGGTGAAGATTCGCCTTCACAGGCCTATTTATCTACGAATGATTTACAGGATGATTTGAATCTTGTCGAACTGCTGGCTCATATGCTGTCTGCCATTCGTCGCGTACGAAAGCTGGAAGACCGATTTTCCGGCATAGAACAGTTTTTCTCTCCCGCGATCATCAAAGTCGTTTCTGAGGAGAACGCCAAACATTCACTGGAACCAACGGAAACAGAAACAGCTGTCTTATTCTGCGACCTGCGACGTTTCTCACATATGACGGAACAGGCAGGGAAAAATTTACAACAGTTTCTGGATCGTTTGAAGAACGCCCTGGGCGTCATGACTCAAAGCATCAGTAGTCAGAATGGGGTCATCGCAGACTTCCAGGGGGATAGTGCGCTTGGTTTCTGGGGCTGGCCTCTGCCGTTGACGAAAGGAGCGCTTCCTGCCTGTCTTGCCGCGCTGCGAATTCAACAGATGTTCAAGATTTCGAACAGTACTCATTTCAATGAGTTGAGTGGTTTCGAAGTTGGAATCGGTATCACACGTGGCAACGCCATTGCCGGCAAGATTGGAACGCGCGAGCAGGCGAAAGTCGGTGTTTTTGGCCCCGTGGTCAATCTGGCCTCTCGCCTGGAGGGGATGACAAAGCAACTGGGGGTGCCGATTCTAATTGATGAAGCGACCGCCTCTGATGTACGAAATCTGCTTCCCGAATCTGAAGGACGTTGTCGCCATCTCGGTTTATTTCGTCCCCCAGGATTAGAAGCCCCGCTTTCGGTCTATGAACTACTACCCACTGAGGGAAAGAGTTCGATTTCAAATCAGAATATTAAAGACTTTGAAGCAGCCGTGGATGCATTTATTGATGGTGACTGGGACAGTTCGCTTGATCTGTTAGGGCATCTGCCCCCCAAAGATCGTGCCAGAGATTTTTTACTGCTCCAGATTGCCAGTCATAATTATAAAGCCCCCTTTAACTGGGATGGTGTGGTCACACTCAAGAAATGACATGCATTCAAGCCTGAAGCCGCACTAAAAAACGTCCCGGGAGAAGGTGGGGCAGCCCGAAAGCCAAAGAATACATGTTTATACGAATATGTATTTTCTCCTCTTTCTTTCCAGTTATCTGGTTTAATATTCAACAGTTATTCCGATTATACCGATTATGACTATTAGGCCTGCGACAGGAGTGTTGCGCATCAACCAAAATTTGTAGTCATACTTTGCTTATTCCAGGCAATGTAAATCGGGAGTGCAGGAATGGAATCCTCTCCTTGCAGGAATGAAATCAAGATCGGACGCTATCTGGCGTTTTCGATCGTCGTTTTGGGTATTCTTCTACCCAACATCTATTTTCAATACGTTCAAGCGGAAGACCCGGGACTCATCAGGCTGTCCAACGTTCGAACTGCTTCCGCAACTGCAAGCAACACCAAAGCGACAACCGCCACAAAGCTTGACGAACTTCTACAAGCTGCCGTTGATCAGGCCCATGCCGAGTGCTATGAAAATGATCCATTCCCGTCTGCTGCCAAATGTGGCAAATGTCACCCACAGCATTATCGCGAATGGTCGGTCTCACCGCATGCTTATGCCCAGTTGAGTCCCGTGTTTAACGCGATGTCGAACAAACTGATCAAACTCAATAATGGCACGCTGGGTGATTTTTGCATCCGCTGTCATACCCCCGTCGGCATGGCGTTATCCGAGCCCATTGATATGAGCAATCTGGATCGCCCCCCTTCTTCGCGTGAAGGTGTGACCTGTGTAACCTGTCACCGCATCAATCAGGCATGGGGAAAAGGAATTGCAGGTCGTCAGGCGCTGGTGAGTGGAGATATTAACCAGGCAGTTTATGGACCGTCGGGCGGAGAAATTCTGGCTGAAGTTCTGGCGAATCCGGATAAATATGGCGTTCTGAAAACAACCGATAATCCTGCAATTCGAGGGCGTGCAATTCATGCAGAAGCGTATGAATTCTTTCAACTGACCACACCTGGTTTCTGCGGCAGTTGTCACGATGTGTTTGCCCCTAACGGCTTCCGATTGGAGGACGCTTTCAGTGAATTCAAACATTCTCCTTCTGCCAAGCAGTGCAAAGAAAATTGTCAGGATTGTCACATGGGTGTCGTTCCTGGCGTCCCTTCAGGATATTCCTTTTCGCCTGCAGCCATTGTTGGAAATGTGCCTACACCGGTTCGCAAACATACAAACCATATGATGATTGGCCCTGACTATCCGATTATTCATCGCGGCCTGTTTCCGCATAATCCGAAAGCGATCAAAGAAGAAAATTCTAGCCCCTCACCCGATCAGGGGCTCGCTACCATGCGAGAATGGCTCTGCTTTGATGATGCCGCCGGCTGGGGTACTCCTGAATTTGAAAAACACGTTACGAAAGAGACTTACTTTCCCCCTCCCTGGGACAATCAAGTCACACGAATTAAAGCACGGCTCATTCTGAATGACCAATACGAATTACTGGGAGAGGCCGCTACCCAAAGACTGCAGCTTTTGAGAGCAGGCTATCATTTAGGTGAAATTCAAGTTGAAAAAGCGAAGTGGTATGGACTGGATTTCTCGGTCCCCGTTTCGAATATTACACTGGGACATGGCGTCCCCACCGGGTTTGACGCGGAACGCGTTGTCTTTCTACGGACCATGGTCTGGGACCAAAATGGGCAACTCGTCTTTCAATCCGGAGACCTCGATCCGAATGGCGATATTCGCGACTCTCACTCCCTGTATGTGCACAACGGAAAGATACCGATTGACCGGCAGTTATTCACTCTGCAATCACGTTTCATTACCCGCAACATTCGGGGTGGTGAACGTGAGCAGGTTCTGAATGTGCCTTATTCTCTCGACCCACTGCCTTACTTTCGGCCAGCGACGCGCCCCTTTACGGTTTTGGGGCGTCCGATTGGGGCACGTAAGCAAAAGCAAAACATTCCCCCCAGAAGCAATCGCCTGGCAAACTATCATGTTTCACGAAAGCAACTCACGGGACCGGGTAATTATACGATTCGCGTTCAACTGATTGCAGGCATGGTGCCGGTAAATCTAGTGCATGAGATCTCGGACGTGGGGTTTGACTATGGCATGTCTGCCCGTGATGTCGCAGATGGCGTTGTCGACGGACATATGGTGTTGTACGAAAAAGTGGATACCGTCTGTATTCCTTAATATTGAATCAGCTTAATGAGAAAATTGAAACAACAATTCCTGTTCCTGATTCTAACGAGTGCATTTCTTTTGTACTCGGGAATTGTTCATGCGCAAGCGCCAGATGCCCCGGGTGTCGCCAGCCTGCCCCCTTCTCCGGAAATGGCAGAAGAAACACAGGCAGCTGATGAGTATGATGAATTTGACGACTACTATATCAATCCCTACGCTGATCGCGTGGAATATGATCCGAACGTGTATCACGATTCCGAGCCCCTCTACTGGAAGCTGGGCGAGATGGCAATGGATGCGTTAGCATCGCCGGCTGAACCCTTGGCACATTTCGGCCAGTGGTTGCTTTGCTCCGAACATTACGCTCCTGAAACACCTCTGGATGACTTTCCCATCGGCATACAACCGATTCCCGAACGTCCTGACCTGCTGATTGAGACCAACGAAAAATTTCTGGGAGTCGGATTCCTGAACCAGGGAATCGAGATTCCCACAGGTGCCGTCTGGCGGCCTTCGTTCTGGGTATTTGGTACTTACCGAACCGGATTGAACTATTTTAATAACCGTGCCGGGACCAACGTCACCGAATGGGCCAACCGACTCGATCTGTTTGGACAATTGAACCTTTCCGGTACAGAACGCATTCTCGTTGGTCTGCGGTCACTTGATAAGGAGTTGACTGCCTCACGACTGTTTACAAGCTATGAGTTCCACGATGGAGAATGGCTTGATGGACTCAACGCCGACATTCAAACTCTGTTTTTTGAAGGCGATTTTGGCGAACTGTTTCCGAATCTGGATCCCTATGACGTGCATCGATACGACATTGGGTTTTCCGTTGGGCGTCAGCCGATGTCGTTTCAACAGGGATTGTTAATCAACGAAGACATGGTGGATGCGGTCACCGTCACGCGGAATACAATCAACGGTGGAGGTGTTCTGAATATGCGCGTGACCGGCGTGTATGTTGAGGGGGACATCAACCGGAATAACAACGTCCATGACCCCGACTCCACAATGTATGGTATCTTCTCTGAAACGGACTTTGAAGTCAGTACGGTCAACGCCGATGTAGCGACCGTCAACTCCAGCAACCCGCAATTCGGCAGTATGACCGCTTTCGGATTGAGTGCGATTCAGCGTTTGCACGGATTCCACAATACTTACAATACTTCGTTCCAGGTACTGGGCTCATTTCCTCACGATGGCGAAACGGCAGCCTCCGGACAGGGAGAACTGCTCTTCAGTCAGATCTCTTTAACACCACATCACTCGAATGACCTGGTCTACTTCAATGCATTTTGGGCCATCGACCAGTTTACATCCCCCGCACGAGGAACACTGGCCGGCGGACCGCTGGGACAGGTTGGTCTGCTGTTTGCCGCCTCTGGACTGGGACAATATGGTGCTCCCTTGAGTAACCAGGCAACCGATGTCGCGGGTGCCAGTCTGGGATACCAACTCTTCTATGATAAGACCCGACAGCAGCTCATTTTCGAAATCGGTGGCCGCAAAGATACTAACGACGTCAATGATGGTGCCATCGGGGGCGCCATCCGCTATCAAAAAGCGATCGGCCAACATTGGATCATGCTGCTCGACAGCTTTGTAGCCAAGCAGGAGTCACGGGGCGTTGCCTCCGGTGCTCGGATTGAATTTCTGGCTAAATTCTAGTTCCAATCCGTCAAAATCAGGGGATCTCGCGTAGTAAACTCTGGTAGCCTCAACCATTGTACGTTTCACCTCAAGGGGTCGCATAAGCCTTATAACCCCTGTAATCGAGCCAGAATGATCCGCCTTGTCGTCTGCGGAAGCAATCGGTTAGAATCATTGCCGTCAATGATTTGGATACCGATCGGGAGATACGTTAATTGTTGGATGAGCACGAAGATCAAGAAAAGTTTCTGAACCGGTTACGACAGGACCCGGAAGGCGTGCTTGCGGAAGAATATAACCAGTACCGAGACCGTCTGTGGCGAATTGTGAATTTTCGGCTTGATCGGCGACTGCTCGGTCGAGTAGATGCAGATGATATTCTGCAAGAAGCATATCTGGATGCGGCCACGCGGATTGAACATTATCTGAATGACCCGGCGACCACATTTTTCATCTGGCTGCGGACGATCATCGGACAAACTTTGATCGACGTACACCGCCGTCATCTGGGAGCGCAAAAGCGAGATGTCAGACGAGAAGTCAAAGCGAAGCGCAGAGTATTTTCGGCATCGACTTCATTTCAAATCGCCGATGTCTTGCTGGGCGACATGACGTCTCCGAGTCAGGCTGCGCTCAAAGAAGAACTGGCCGCACAATTGCATGAGGCTCTGGAGAGTCTGAATGAAATTGATCGCGAGATTTTGGTGCTGCGTCATTTTGAAGAATTATCAAACCTGGAAGCATCGGAAGTACTTGAAATCGAACCCAAAACAGCAAGTATGCGATATTTTCGAGCCTTAACCAGATTACGCTCCATTCTGGTGCAGATTCCCGGTATTATTGAGTAATCAGCCGTCCGTGAAGCGAGTATTATTGCAGGACCATATCAACAGGACAGCAGGCAATGTTATCTCCCGACTCACATCACGCAACTAAGAATCTGACGCCTCCGGATCCGCCCGACCTGGAGCAAATCGCTGATGAATTCATCAGTCAGATTCGTAACGGCGAGAACCCTGAGGTTTCTGAATACGCGAAACGCTACTCTGATTTTGCCAGTGAGATTGCAGAGTTCTTTCCTGCCATTGCTGCTTTGGAAGGTGGAAAACATGCCGACCAGGCCCATGGTAAAGTCTCCTTAGGCGCCAGTACACCACAACAACTGGGTGACTTTAAAATCGTCCGAGAAATTGGGCGAGGTGGCATGGGTGTGGTCTATGAAGCTATCCAGGAATCACTCAATCGGCGCGTCGCGTTAAAACTGTTGCCGCGTCATTCGCTAATGGATGAAAAACAACTGAGGCGATTTCGCCGGGAAGCCGAATTAACGGCTTCGCTGCATCACACCAACATCGTACCGGTCTTCGGTGTCGGCGAGAACAGCGGTTTTCACTACTATGTGATGCAATTGATCGAAGGCGTTGGTCTGGATGAACTGACGCAGAAAATCGTGGTGACTGCTGCCGACAGCGATTTGAAACAGATCGCAGCAGGAAACAATACTCTGACGCAGGCGGGCAGTGACACCTCGCTCTCTCACAGTGATGACTCGCAAGTCAGACAGCAGGACGAATCGAGGTCTTTCCACAACATCGGTCCTGAATTTGATAAGTATGTCGGCTCTCCTCAAAATATTGCAGCGCTCGGCATTCAGGCCGCGAACGCGTTACAATATGCACATGATCGCGGTATTTTACATCGTGACATCAAGCCTGGAAATTTACTTTTAGACCGGGATGGTCTGCTCTGCATCACGGACTTTGGACTGGCACGTGCGGCTGAACAGAGCGATCTGAGTAAATCCACCGACATGGCGGGCACACTCGGTTATATGGCGCCCGAAATGTTTCGAGGAGAAACCTGCCGCCAGAGTGATATCTATGGTCTCGGAATTACACTTTACGAACTATTAACCAAACGTCCCGCAATTGAACGCACCAGCCGTCATGCAATGATCGAACTGATCACGCGGGGGGCGATTCCACCGCTCAGGCGGATCAATTCCGAAATTCCCCGCGATCTGGAAACGATCATCCAGAAGGCGATTGCAGCGGATACGAAACATCGTTACCAGAAGGCCAGCGACCTGGCAGATGACCTGAATCGATTTCTCGAGAATCGGCCGATCCGTGCCCGACGCGTGACACTCTTCGAGCAGTTGTGGCGCTGGAGCCGTCGTAACCCGGCGATTGCCAGCTTATCCGGAATTGCATTCAGCCTGCTGCTACTGTTGGGAATCTCGCTGGCAGTCGGATTTGAAAATGAACGACGGGAACGAAAGCGAGCAGAAGCATCATCTCAACTGGCAACTGCAGCCCTGGACCGCGTTTTCAATCGCTTTGTCCCCAGCCGCGCCCAGTCAACAGAAAGCAACACATCGGCAGCCGACTATTCAGAACCGGTTTTGTCCCGGGAATCAGCTGATTTACTGGCAGGAATGATTCAGTTCTATGAACAATTGGCAGAATCAACAGGATCACAACGCGAATTTCAAATCAAAGCGGCCAATGCACAGCACAAGGTTGGTGACATTCATCGCCGACTGGGAGATTATCAATCAGCACTTGCCGCGTATCAAAAATCGCTCGAAATGTACAATCAAAACTCGGTTGAAGCAGATCCTCTCACGATCGCCACACTCTTCAATGAAATCGGTCGAATTCACTGGTACCTGAATCAACTGACGTCTGCCAAGGATTCCTACCTGAAAGCGGAGCAGTTGCTGAAACAGGAACTCGCGAAAAACCCGGATCAACCTGCGCTCCGTTTTGAACTGGCACGTTCCTATTTTCTGATGTCACATAAAGTACGTCCCGGTCAAGTGAAACCACACTCTGTTCCTCATCAGGCGCCTCGCTTCCCTGCAACGGAAGACGAATCAGAGGCGAATCAGGCTCTCTCGCAGAAGGCCATTGATATTCTGGAGCCGTTAGTGAATTCCGATCATGCGAAGCCGGAATATCGCTACTTACTGGCCCTCTGTCTGCAGGAACAAATCTCAAATCAATATCCGCAATCTCAGGCGGATACAGAAAAACAAGCGCGTGTGCTTCAAATTCTGGAGAACCTGGTTCGGGAATATCCGCATGTTGCCGACTATCGACAGGCTGTGGTGAAATCCTATGAGCGAATCGAGCTTCGCAATGCAACCCCCAGGGACATTGAAGAGACCATTGCGAAACGTCTGCAAAACGCGATTCAGCATGCCAGCCGCCTGGTTTCCGATTATCCAACGATCCCGGAATACAAAATCTCGCTGATCCATGCCCATAATAAACTGGCGCATGCAATGGATATTTTGACTGATGGAAGTCCGGATTCAGACAAAGTACGACTTCGCCATGATACAGGCGAACGCTCCTTGAGAACAGCTATCAGATTACAGAGAGAACTCGCGAACCAATTTCCGGAAGTGCCAGAACATCAAACCTGGCTAGCCAGGTTTGAAATCATGCTGGCAAATATTCTGGAAAGAAAAGGAAGTGAAGCCGAAGCAATTCCACTCATGGAAAATGCCATCAAGATCCTGGAAACAGAACAGAAAACACAACCGGATTCTGCTGACATCTATGAGGATCTGTTGAATGCCACAGAGAAGCTTTCTGAGCTTTATCAATATTCAGGAGATGAACTGAATAGCATCCTGCTGTGGGATAAATACAATCAATATGAAGCGCAATTTAAATCCAAATTCCCAGAGGCAGTACGTCACAGGCCTAAACAAAATCGACGGCCCCAACGGGGCGACGGACCACCACGCCCACGAGACAACAGACAGCCACCGCGGCCACGTGACAGGAACGGGCCTCCCTTCCGCAGATGAGACAACTTTCGTTTAGGTTGACTTAATAAAACCCGTCTCTACTCTGACTGCTGACTTAAATTGTGGTTCCAGAAGGGAAACCTGATCCTGTTGAAAACACCGAGAGAGCTTGTGCGACGCTTGACAGATTTGCCATGAATCAATCGGACTAGATCAATGCTGAGTGCTTCGACTGATTGATACCGCTGCTGCTGTGACTTTGCGATGCAATTTAAAATCATGGATTCGAAATTGACGGGGATCGACGGATTCTGCGCGCGTGGTCTTAACGGTTCCTGATTTAAAATCTGCTCGACGAGCTCACTTGAATTTGAGGAAGGGAACGCCGGCGAGAGAGTCGCCAGTTCATACAACACCATCCCCAGAGAGTAAATGTCGCCTTGCTCATGATTCTGTCCCTGAAACCGTTCGGGCGCCTGATAACACAATGTCTTTGCCGGCTGCTGTTTGAGAGCGCCCTCTGCAAACTGGGCCAGACTAAAATTATTGACCCAGACATGACCTGCTGCATCAATTAAGATGTTCTCCGGCTTCAGATCATTGTGTAACGTTTCGCGGCTATGCGCGTATCTCAATGCATCCGCTACCTGTAATGCGATACCAGTCAAGGCACGCCAGCGATTCTCCTGCAAACTGTGTGCGATGGCTGCTATCTGATCACGATGTTTCTGTTTTCCGATATTCTTTTGAGAAAACTGACTCTCACCTGCGAAGTACTCAATGATTTGATCCAGGCCAACCCCATCGACCTGTTGCGTCACTGAAAAACAATATCCCTGATCTTCTCCCGATTTATAAAACGACACGATATTCGGATGACGTAGTCGCGCAACCAGACGTGCTTCACGCTCGAATCGTTCTCGCCAGCGGGGCGTCATTTCTGATTTCCAGGGCAGTAGTTTGACCAATACACGGCGATTCCATTTTCCTTGAACCGCTTCATATAAAATCGAAGTTCGATTGCGGCTGAGTTCGCGAGTGATGCGGCAATCCCCCAGTTGTTTGATACTGTCCGGTTCAGGCAGCTGCCGTCGTAAACTGGAAAACTCCTGATTCCCCTTCCACTGTTCCATCGCGATCAATACGGGGAAGCTCTCACGAATTTCGTCAGCGTATTCCGGATAGGTCAGAGCATACGCTTCGATCGAGGGGTTCAACCACCGCCGATGCTCGTCAACAAACTGACTCGCCAGCACATCCAGAGTGATGCACTCGGTAGCGACTGCAGCAGCCGAAATTGTCTCTGTCCGATTTTCAGAATTCATGTTGGCCCTTTAAGACATTCTAAAGTCGATGATCTTAGTTCTCAGTCCAACGCAAGGTCTCACTGGCTGATTAAAAGCAGCAGACTCTGTAAATGAGGAAAACTGCAACTCCTATGCGGCGTAATACTTAAGGCAACGACTCAATTCCGCGAGAAAATGCGAATATGAGTCAAACGGCAGCACAGAATTACCAGGCCAGCGTATTCTCAATAACGAATACGGGAGAACGATTGCTACTGAAGAACTGCTGACTTTTCTAACCGCAGCCAGGCAATCGCTCTATTGAGAATCGAACGCAATCTATTTAATAACAAAGACTTACTGCATTTCCAGTTCTTTGTATTGCGCTTTCTTATCCAAGACAGTCCCCCAGACCCGATTGGACGCCTGATGTCGTGAGGGGCCGAAGTTAATAATCGGCCCGATTCCCAAATCCAGATTATTGATCTGTTCCAGGGAATTAATGACATTCTCTGTGGTCAAGGCTTCTCCGGAAGCGACCGTTTTCTTCAAACCTTCCACAAAACATTCCGCAGCCAGGAAGCCTTCCAGAGAGACAAAACCTGGTTTCGATAATGGATAAAACTTTTTCATTGCTGCCCGGTAGCGCAGCACTCCACTGGCGCTGGAAAGATAATAGGGCACCACCTGAGTCACAATCACATCTTCGGCATAATCGGCCCCCATTTCTTTGAACTGCTGTGCCAGCAACTCACTGCCGACAAAGGAAACAGCGGCCACCTGTATGTTGAGCTTGCGATCCTTGATTTGCTGAACCATCAACGCAGCCGGTTTGAAGGTCGCCACCATGATCAACGCTTCAACACGGTCTTTATTCTGTTCGATGGTCTTGACGGCTTCTGTGATTTGTGTTGTATTTCTCTCATAGCCGACACGCAGGATATTTTCCGGCTGAACTTTATATTTTTCCAGTGCCTTGGCAACGCCCGCAAACCCATCGTCACCAAAGGAATCGTTTTGCGCAAAGACTGCGATTTTGTCCGGGGATATCCGTTTTTTCTCTACGAAATAGTGAACCATGGCCTCTGTTTCGTCAGCGTAACTGGCACGCAGATTAAACACATAGCGATCGGGAGGATCTCGCCTGAGACTTTTCGCTCCGGTCATCGGGGCAAAAAACAGGTATTTATTCTCATTAGCATAAGGCACGGTCCTGTTCGCGGTCGGTGTACCAACATTTCCGATCACAGCAAATACTTTATCACCTTCAAAGAGTTGGTGCATATTTTCGTGTGCCTGATCAGGCTCATAGCCGTCATCTTTGACAATCAGTTCAAGATTGCGGCCACCAATGCCTCCCGCTGCATTCACCGATTTGAAACAGGCCTGCATGCCCATCACCATATTACTACCCAGCTCTTTATTCGCCCCTGACATGGCAGTGGATGTACCTAAAATAATCTTGTCGGCAGTGATGCCTTGCGCCAGTTTCTGATTCGTCGGACTTACTTTGGCAGGTTTGCCAGTCGTCTCATGCTGTTCTCGATTCGTCCAGAAATAGTAGGGAACCAGAGTTAACAGCAGAAACGTCACAGTAAAAATGACCGCATTAAAAATCTTGCCTTTTAAGGGTGACGTTTCATTCTTACGTTTTGAGATATCCTTCAGATCTTCCTGATTGAGAACTTTTGTATCACCGTATCGTTCGGATTCGGTTTCCACGGCTTTTAAATCAGTCAGCATTTCCTCTGCAGACTGGTAGCGGTCTTCCGGCTTTTTGGCCATGGCCTTCTGAATAATTACAGCACACTTATCCGGAATCTTAGAATCCACATCCCGCGGATCAAGTACATCGGCATGACAGTGGGCATACATAATCTGTACGATGCTGCCGGCATCTTCATAGGGATGATCTCCGGTGAGCAGTGTGTAATAAGTTGCTCCCAGCGAATAGATGTCACTTCGATTATCAACGGTTTTCGATTCACACTGTTCGGGGCTCATGAAGTAAGGCGTTCCGATCAGCTGCCCGTCCTGAGTCAATTGTTGTGACTGCTGAATAACCCGTTTTGCTAAGCCGAAGTCCGCAACTTTGATGGTCCCATGTTTTGACTGCAATAAATTCCCCGGCTTAATATCCCGATGAACGAGGCCGGAAGCATGAGCGACCATCAATCCTTCACAGGCGTCGGCAATAATTCGGGTTGCTTCCAGGGGAGAATAGGGACCGATCGACTCCAGATGATCGTCGGCACTACCGCCGGTCATCAACTCCATCACGATAAAATAGACATCGCCTTCCTGGCTGATCTCATGAATCGAGACCACATGCGGGTGGGTTAAACGACCAGCCGCTTTGGCTTCTGCCAGAAAGCGGTCCAGCATTTTTTTGTCAGATGCCAGTTCCGCGGGCAACAACTTGATGGCGACATCGCGTTCAATCGTTGAATCATGCGCCTGATAAACAACCCCCATGCCTCCCTGCCCCAACAGGCCAGTGATTTGGTACTTGCCTAACTGACGTCCGATCCAGGCCGCGGCTTTGTCTGCGGAAGGCCCAACCGATTGATTGCCTGCTTTCTCCGCAGCACTATCCGCGCCAATCACGGTTTTGTCGATTTCATTGATATTGATCGGCGGAATTTCGTCGACCGTTTCCTCCTGGCTAATATCTACAGGCGGAAACTCATCGACGGTTTCTTCTTCACTGGCACGATTTTTAAAACCTTCGTCCGACACTTGTGACTTCCCTCAGATCGATTGTCTTGGACAGGGATACAGGAGACAAAACATTCTGACTTTTCTGCCTGCTTAGAATCAAATCCATTTCATAGGCCAGCCAGTTCCTCATCGGGAATCGCTATTTGGCCAGGTTTTTCCACTGATATTTAAATGAGGCATTTATAGATATACAGAATCATCGTGCATAAAAAAAATTTACGCAATCGATTTCTTTGAAAGTCAGCGTAATATCCCTGAAAAGTGAGAACATAATTTGAATCTTCAGGTTGATCTCATCTTAACTACCTCCAATAACGGTAGAATGTTGGCGTTTACACCTGATTTCCACCAATTATTTCGAGATCTGCTGAGTTATTATGTGCCCAGAAATCAGGTAATCTGAAGAGCATATAATCGGAACAACCTGCAGGAACGCAATAGTTTAGCTCAGCGCAACCGCGCAGTCTGCCTGAAATAGCATCCCAGGTCCAGCGGCCCCAATTCATGAAAAGAAGAGCATCGGGCACATCATGTCGTTATGAATGATCAACTACTGACTGGAAACTCGCAGGCGGATCGTTTTCAAGTCTAATAAAGCATTGTTGATCTTTCCCTCACTGCGAATCGCGAGCCTTGGTTTACCGGCAGGAAGGTTGATGGTTCCAATTTTTCGACTTTGATAGACGTCCCAACTCCCCGTTCCCGGCACACTCCAGGTCAGACGTTGCCCCGCCACTTCAAGTAACCCCCGGTTGCCCGCTTCTTTGGGAACGGCAAATTCGAGATAGACATCGTACTTACCGGATTGGGGGACATTCAAAGTCCAGACCGCACGATCGTTTTCGCTCTGCCAGTATCCCAGGTTTTTGTACTTGTTCTCGAATTTCAGAGTATTGCCGTAAATTTCCGCAAGCTGGGGAATCAGAAAATAATCGCCGCGCAACGCTTCGGCCTCGACGACCGCCGGCTCATTCCCGGCAAACGTTTTTCGCGGTAGTTCGGCTGTATTCAGATAAGCGATCAGGTCGGCCAGATCCTGGTGACTCATATCTTTTTCCAGCCCTTCCGGCATCAAAGACTTGCCGGTACTCAACAATTCATCCAGATCATCACGCAGCAACGTTTTCTGTTTCCCATCATTCTGAATCAGCGTGATGCTCTCGCCACTTTCTGCAGTGAGCAGGCCATTAAAGGTTAAACCATTCACGGTGACCGCGAGATAGCTGAGGTACTTACTTTCAATTGCCCGGTTCGGATCCAGAATTGCCGTTAACAAGGCCCGCTCTGATTTATCCGTCAATGCAGACAGATCAGGGCCAATCGGCTTGCCTTCCTTGTTGAGTTGATGACAAACAGAACACCGTTTGACAAAAATCTGATGTCCGGCTTGGGAATTGCCTTTGAGTGAAGAAATCGAAGCATATTTCTCGATCACTTTTGCCCGATTGGAATCGACAGAAGCAGCGAGCAAGTTCTTTGCTTTTTCACGCAGCTTGCTGTCTTTGTGGCTCAGTAATATTTGTCGGCTGGAGGCATCGATGTCGGAAGCGAGAATGGTTTTCTGCTCCAGGGCAGTTAACACAGAATGGGCCCATGCCTGGCGGCTTAACAGGGCACTCAAAACTTCTACGCGTAAGCCGGGACCGAAACTTTTCCAGCGTTCGAGCAACGTTCCAGGCGTGCGTTGGCTGCCAAACTGCGTGAGTGCCTGTACCGCTGCACTTTGGAGCTGACGCGAGTTGCGCGGAGAGAGCATTTCAGCCAGCAGTTCCAGATCCTGCTCCCGCTGATCAAATCCTCGACCCAGTAACGGTAATGCCTGCTTTTTGTTTTCGACAGACGCACTTTCATTGCCGGCGACAGTGCGGGCCTCCTGAAACAGCGGCTTCAATTGATCCAGGGCGGCCTGTAGACGCGGATTCGCTCGTTGATAAAATTGAGGCAGCGTCTGATTCCGCCGACTCAATGAATTGAGCAATGTCGCAACCGCCTGAAACTGCCAAGGTTCGAATGGTTTCCCGGCCGAACGTTGCCCCACCCTGTCATAAATTTGTGCGAGTGCCTGCTGCTGATTGGCAGAAACCGTCATCGCGACCAGAGAATTGAAAATCTGTGTGGGCGGCTGCTTGCCGTCCAGCTCCTGAAACAGTGCTGCCGTAAATGAATCCAGATGAGTTCCGACCGAGCTCAGAATGGCGGTACGCAAAAAGGCATCGTCATCATGAGCGAGCGCCATTTGCGCCAACGCCGTCCCCGCTTGCGGCGCGTTCCACTCGCCGAGAGAATACGCCAATTGCATTTGCAGTTGTAGATCTGGATCGCTGACGAGTTGCAGTAACTGCGGTCCGATTTCCGGAGATTCGTTCAACTTTGCTTCGCTGATCCGAATCGCATGGCGGCGTACGCCGGGATGCTTGTCTTTCAAAGCGGCTAATACGGTTTCATTCGAAACCTGCCCCAGCCCCTCCAAAACACACAGAGCATGCAGGCGGGCGGTGGCAGATTTGCCGTGATGCACCATTTTCCTTAATTCCGGGACGACCGCCTTATCTTTTCTGCTGACCATCAACTGATGTGCCATGTCGCGCTGTGTCCCATTCGGACATTCCAGAACCTGTACCAGTTCGGCGTTATTCAACTGATCCAGACGGGGAACCGGACGCAGCGGCGTATTGTCGCGGACGACGCGGTAGATCCGACCCTGCTCTTTCCCGGCCCGCAGATCGAGTTTTTCCTGCATCGCTTTGGGAATCCATTGCGGATGCTCAATCACGTGTCGATACATATCGACGACCCATAATCCTCCATCGGGGCCTGTGCGCGCCATGGTGGGACGGAACCAGTTGTCCGTCGACGCCATGAACTCAGAGCTCTGTTCGCTCTCGGCACGTTGGCTGGTGAAGGTAGTCCCTTTGGGTGAAACGATTTCCCGATGCACCAGATTGTGGACAGGTTCGCAAATAAAGGAATTGCCGACAAACTCCGGCCCCAGTAATTGATCGCGATAGAAACAGAGTCCACAGGCGGATGTAATGCGATTCACTTTGTTTAAATCATTAAAGCGTTCCTGAGTGCGACTGACGGGAAAGATGGTGGCCGCCCCCGGTTGAATGGAAACCTGGACTTTCGCGTTCGGTGCAATCAGGTTCTTGTTGCGTCGCAAATAATGGTCTGCCAGTGCGTAATGAAAGGCGGGGTTACTATTGTTACTGCCAAACCAGTTACCCCAGTCGTCCCGTTCCCGCCCGAACTGGGTTTGCCCCGACTGCGGATCCATCAAGCCGGCATCGGGTCTGATTCGTAAATCGCGACGGCCGAGCTTCAGTTTCTCTTTTGTCTTTGCCGAGATCAGTTCGCCGCCGGAATCTCCGTTAGCCAGATAAATCCAGTTATCGAGGCCCCAGCGCAGGCCATTCACCCGATGCTGCTGATTGCCTTCACCGAAGCCGGTATACAATGATTCGTGCAAGTCGGCTTTGCCGTCATCGTTTGTATCTTCTGCATAAAAAACCTCGGGCGCAGTGGTCACGATCACGCCATTTTTCCAGGCCATAACGCCCGTCGGGTAGCCCAGCCCCTCTAAGAATAATGTTGATTTATCGTATTTGCCATCCCCGTTGGTGTCTTCCAGATAACGCACACGTCCGGCGAATTCCCCTGATTCATCGACCCCCAGCGGATAGTCGGCCATTTCCGCCACCCAGAGTTTTCCATCTGCACCCCAGTCAAAGGCGACCGGGTCCTGCACCAGTGGTTCGGCTGCGACCAGCTCGACGTGAAAGCCGGGTTTGACTTCGATCGTCTTTAAAGCGACATCGGGAGACTTGGGCCGTGGTCCCCCTTCTTCCAATAATTCATCAAACGATTTGCCCGCGACCAGATGTTTCAGCTTGGCGGTATTTTCATTTTGTACCCAGAGATGTTTGGAATGAAACCAGGCGCCGTTATTCGTGCCGTTGCGTGAAATCGCAGGCATATCATCGCCGTCCTGACGCTCTTTCTGGAACACTTTTTTCCAGCCGTCTTTCAGGGATGTGAAGAGATGCAGTGAATATCGATCCTCATTGGAAAATAGAGCATCCGCAAAACCATCTTCATTGATGTCGGCAAAACGCAAGCCGGCATCGCGACCCTTCCCATCAACAATGGTTGACTCTTCCGGAAGCGACCAGGGCAATTTCTGCCAGCAGGAATCAGTTTCTGACCAGGCAAAGACCGCCTGTTGTTTCGGATTCGAGACGATGAGTTCGCATTGGCCGTCGTTGTTCAAATCTCGCAGTCGAAGTCCCTGATCGGTGTCGTTCTTAAGTGTTAACAGAGCCGCCTTACCTGTTGGCAAGCCTGTGAGCAGGCGTTTGTCTTCAACCCAGCTTCCCGCGTGAAACCGCCAGGCGGAGGATTTTTCTGGCGTCAGTGTTAATAAAATGACTTCCCCATTCAGCACACCAAAACGGCTGCGAGTGGCCTGATTCCCCTCGGAATCAGGTTGAGACACCAGTCGCGTGGGGAAGCTGGATTCACTCCAGGTCTGCTGCTTCGGATTCCAGATGCGTGTTTTCTGAACGCGTTCATTACCAATCACCACGTCCATAAAGCCGTCATTGTTCAAGTCCAGCAGTCGCACGCCATTATCGGCACCGCTCGCATTTCGTAACGGTTGGCCTGCCAGTAGATGCTCGTTCATTCGCTGAAGCACATCTTGAAACGAAAGGAACTGCACGGCCGATCCATGCTTCGTCACGGCATGGTCAATCAGTTTGATGATCTGCTCGTTGCTGATCCAGCCATGCGGATGATAGACCAGATTGAACGTGCCCTGTTTGACGACGGTTGCATCCAGGACGGCGGTCCAGTCTCGCACGGTCAGTGGATTATTCTTCTTCTGTCGATGTTGAGCCGACCAGTCACTGGGAGTCACGCAGGAAAATTCCCAACAGAGTCGCGAGATGGGGTACGGATAAGGATAGTCGAAAATCGTATTCACAAAACCGCGATCGACGGGGACGTATTTTTCAATTTTCCCCTGCCCATCGGCGTCGAGGACATATTCTTTGGGCAGTTCCGGATCATTGGCCGTGAAGACATGAAAGACCGACGTATCGATTTGCAGAAAGTTTCCCTGGGGTGAGCGACTGTTAAAGATCTCGGTAAAAAATCGCGGGCTGACTGTATTCAATGAATCGCAACAGGGCATACGGTAGGCAACGGGCTGGCTGTTGGGAATCTCATTCAATAGATCAATACAACGATCCACAGTCCCCTTCGCTTTGTCGAAGTCGCGATCCTTTAACAGTGGACAGGGATGGTCATAGGTATGCACGTCGATGCTCACCCCTTCTTTGATCCATTTCTGTAAATGGGGATCGTTCGGATCGACGCGGCACGTCATAATGCTCGCGCCGGCACGACCGTTGATTTCTTTGAGTCGTTCCAGAATCGGCCGCAGATAGGCTTCGTACTTCTGAATGTCGCGCATGTCATCAATGGCGAGCACGCAGACCGCTTTGACCTTTTTATCGCCATACCATTGGGGTGTAACCAGCTTGGGAAATTTCTGCGAGACGTAATAAGGATCATCCTGATCGAGATAGACCAGACGGTTTCCGAGATTCACTTGTGGTTCCGCCGCCGAGGCAACAGGAGCAAAGCCGACACTGACGGTCAGCAACAACAGCGCCAGCAATTTAAAACCAGAGTTTGTTGAGCCACTTTCAGGGGATCGAGTGAACGAAACAGTCATCTAAATATCTCCACAGCCAAATCAGGCGAGCGCGAACGACTTCCCGGAAGTCAACATGACACCATCTCTTTTAGTCTGGCGGAAGTACTCTAGCCTGTCAACTTAAGACATAACATATTGTATACAATTTTACCAAAGGCATTTTTCTCACATCGACAACAACCAACCAAAACACAACCTTTAAGCAATACAGCAAGCCTGACTCTCATTTATCTTCCTAACCAATACTGGATTCCCAGGTCATGATTGTTTACAATTACTCAAAACATGATCCAAAACAGAAAGCCAACCCATTCACCAGAGATGAAGAAGCGGTGCTATTATGAGTCAAACCGAGCTAGCACAGAATCAGAAGCAAGAAATTGTAGACCTGCTACGGATGGAAATCATTACGGGGCGAATTCAAGAAGGCACGCCGTTACGCGAAGTGAGCCTGGCGGAACGGTTTCAGGTCAGCCGGGCGCCGATTCGAGAAGCGCTCAAACAACTGGCCCACGAGGGCATGGTGGAGTCGAAACCCAACTGTGGAGTACGTGTGGCGCCCTCTTCTTCTGATTCGATGCAGGAACTGGTGATTCCATTGAGGCAGACGGTTGAATCGTTCGCCTTGAAATCGATTTTTGCCGACCTGGATGAATCGGATTTTGCCGAATGGGATTCGATTCTGGATGAAATGAAAGTCGCCTGTGAAACGCACGACTATGTCCAACTCGCGGAACTGGATATCAAGTTTCATCAGTCCATCGTCGCGAGATCACCGGAACAGGGTTTGATGTCGATCTGGATCACACTCGTCTCCCGCTTGCGGCGTCACTTCCTGGAAGGATTTCAGCAGCCCCACGATCCAATGAAAATTTATTACGAGCACGTTGCGATTGTGGCAATGTTTCGTACCGGAAAGCTCGAAGTTTCCATCCAGGCGCTGATCTCGAATATTGATTAAAACTCAAAACCTGCCTGCGATTGAAAAAACTCCCGTCGCCATAGAGACCATGACCACGGGAGTTCAAAACGGAAGAGTACTTTCATTTAGAGAGCTGACATTTGCATGTAAGCATGATCCAATGCATGTCTCAGGGTCCATGCCTGCTGTGAGGCGCAGTGCATTTTTTCAGAGTGGGTTAGTGCCCGCTTCATGTTGACGCGAATTTCTTCCGGCATGTTATCTACGCTGTCCAGCATGGTTTGCATCGTTTTTTTGTATAATTTTGTTGTTTCACCATAGTGCCCGTGATTATACAAATTGGCCCCGCGTGCGACTGTGTGCTTGATTTTCTCACACGCTTCTACAGCACTGAGTTTCTTATCCTCAGGAGGCATGATGACTGTATCAATGATGTGAATCACGCCGTTTGATGCATCGATGTCTGTTGCCAGCAACTTCGCATTATTTACTTTAGCGACACCGTTGGAAGCACTGATTTTCACCTTCTTGCCTTGCAGTGTTTTCGCTTTGCCCGCAGCCAAGGCATCTTCGGAGTAAACGCGTCCTGCGACGACATGGTATTTCAGAATCGCTGCCAGCTTTTCTTTATTTTCCGGCTTCAAGAGACTGGCGACAGTACCTTCCGGAAGTTTCGCGAATGCTTCATCGGTGGGAGCAAAGACCGTAAACGGCCCTTTATTCGCAAGCACATCTGCCAGACCTGCTGCTGTTGCCGCTGCGAGGAGTGTCTTGAATTTTTCTGCTTCCGAGGCGGTGACGACGATGTTTTTCTCACTGGGGAGAATCACACTGTCAATCACATGGATGATGCCGTTGGAACACTCGATGTCAACGGCTTCCACGCTGGCACCGTCAACTTTGACTTTCCCGCCCTGCGTCTGAATATCGGCTCGCTGTCCATTTAATGTCTTGGCACCTTTTAATTTTACGACATCCTTCGAAGCGACTTTACCTGGCACGACATGGTATGTCAGAATCGCGATGAGCTGGTCTTTGTTCTCTGGTTTCAACAGGGTTTCTACTGTTCCCGCCGGCAGCTTTTTGAATGCCGCATCGGTGGGAGCGAAAACGGTGAATGGTCCTTTGCCCTTTAGTGCGTCTACGAGATCAGCGGCTCCCAATGCAGCCGCCAGTGTTTTGAACGAACCCGCGTTAACAGCGGTGTCGACAATGTCTTTTTTCTCAGCGGCATGGGTGAACGTGGCTGAAAACGAAACAGCTAAAATCGTCGCGAATGCCACTGATGTTTTTAATAAGCGTTTCATCTAACGAACTCCTTCAATGAGGGGAGGTTATTAACTCAGTTTTTGATTGAACGTTTTGAAACATGAAGTGGCCACTCAATTTTCTTTACTGTTGCAACCTTAGAATGTCAGCCTTAGTTGACAAGCAGACCATTTTGAATTTTCGCGAAATCGATTCGCGCCGTATTCGCGCACTGCGCCCCCGAATCTTTCGATATGGGAATCTCAAAGACTTTAAGGGAGTTTCAGAAGAGCGCCGAAAAAAGAAAACGCTGGATTTCACTGTCCAGAGTTTGAATCTGCAGGGACCTGCAATGATTCAAGGGGCAGAATCGACAGGCCACAATCCTCCTTACCGATGGAATACACAACGTAGAGTTTGCCATCGTGCTCATGGGCATAGGGATACGACCACTGCTTCCCTTTGGCAAATCCGGTAAAGCGGGGAGGCCCGGACTTGCCGTGACGGATCTTCCACATCCGGCTCAATGTAGTTTCCCCTGGCTTACTCACCGAAATCACCAGCGTGTCTCGGTTCTTTAAATTCGAAACCAGATATTCCTGTCCCGTACTTAACTTTCCGAAATAGGCCTTACTGCGCGGCATGGGTAAATTACTCTGCTTTGCGGGAGACCAGGTCCGGCCATAGTCATCGCTGGTCGCGATCCAGGCCACACCCGCACCGCCGCGAATAATGGCGCGCACAGTCTTCCCGCTTGCCATCACCGTGGTTTCGGCAAAGGACGGCTTCAGTTCGGGGGGAAACGGAATCAACACGGTATCCCAACGGGTAAGATCATCCCCGTGACTGATGGCAACGACGGGCAAGCCGTCTTTGTCCTGTCCGCCGGTAATCAGATTCCCGTTCTCCATGCGCACCGGTTCGTCATAAGGCCAGCAGTTCTGCATGACAATACCCTGTGACTCCCAAGCATCGGTGGCTTCATTCAAGACAAACGCTTCTGCCTGCAAGCCGGGAAATCGCTTTGCCGGTTTGCCGATCCCAAACCGACTGCAGATGGTCCAGAGCTTCCCCTGATGCACCAGCAATACGCCGTGACTGTGACGGTCAGGACCTTCAAAGCCCGGGCCGATTATTTCCAGATCCGACCAGGTCTTGCCGCCATCTTTCGAACGTCGGCCCTGCAGTGTTTCCTCTGGACCGTTTTCATTCTTCGGACTGTTGGCCCAGTTCGCGTATAACGTTCCCTTGTGAGCGATAATGGCGGCACCATGCAGAAATTTATAACCGTCTTTCGTAGCACGGTGAATCGTCTGATGCGTCATTCCGGGCACGAAGGGAATTTTTTCGAAGTCAGCCGGAATCGGTGGACCCGTCCAAAGCGTCACCGGTTTCGGCAATGGTTTGACCATTCCCGGCGAAGGAAGCTGTGGCCCTCCCTGCACAATCAGGTCATCAACATAATACCAGGCATCCGGTGCCAAACGTTTGCCGGACACGAGTGCGATGCCTGCGAGATCCAGATTGGTACGATATGTGTGGAGTGTGCCTGTGGGCTTTTTCGGTAAAGAGAGCGTCCCCGGTTGGGACAACCAGAAATCAATTCCCGGTTGCTTCGCATCAAAGACCATCTTCAGGCGATGCCACACGGGATGGTCCGCATCGGTTGATGGCTTTACATTGCGCGAAATCACCTGCCAGGTTTTAGTGCGTCCGTCGTACTGCTGCAACGAACCATTCTGAATACACAGATTAAACTGGCTTGCATCCTGTCCCTTTGGCTCGAAGGACCAGAGATTCAACGAACGCCCTTTACCCGGTGAAAACGCAAACGAAAGTTCAATAAGAACTCGCTGCTGTGGTTCAGAAAACTCAAACGCAAGTGCGGTCAGCCTTCCGGAATCCGAACGCACTGCTTTGAGGCACCGAGATGACTGCCCCGCGCCCAATCCCACCACCTTGACGTCGGGTTTCGAACCGGGAAGAAATGCCATCCCGCCCTGAGGCGGTTCTCCGACCGCCTCCGCTTCAAAATCACGTTGCAGAAGCAGCTTCTGCTCTGCGAATCCAGTCAGCGGGATCAGTAACCAGACAAGAAACATCAATATCGGTTTCATCAGAGATTCCTTAGCGCGTTCATTCAATGGATGTAGACTCTCATTCTACTTAAACTCAGTTTCACAAGCAGTCCCGGGAACCATCCATTTTACTTTCTGTGCAAACGGATACAATATTGTATAGATGCAACTTGGCGCGCGAATTCACATAGGACGTATTCGAAAAACAGAGACAATGAATCAAACACCAATGAAATCCGTAACCAGACTGCGTGCGACTCTGGAAAGTTTTGCCGCGCGTTATGCAGCTGAAAATGTACAGCAAGGCAGCGATCCCCAGAAGTTACTCAAGCGGTTTCAAAAGCTGCAAATCGCATCCGAAAAAGGAGATTATCGCCGCTTTGCCAATGATGACCGGGGGCTGCATCAGGCAATCATCGACCTGGCTAACGTACCCGGTTTAGCCCAGTCGTGGCAGGCCGCGTTTGAGGCACAGAATGCGTTCCGTATTAAAACGATCAAAGAATGCTGGCCCGATCTTTCAGTTTTGTTTGAATCGCATCGACCGCTGGTGGATGCAATTGTCGCCGGCAGTGTGGAAGAAGCGGAAGAGGAAGCGTTGACTCACCTGGATGCCATTTGGTTTCGGCTGGCTGATGCTACCCACGACCAATCTCTGCCGCGCGACCCCTTGTCCCGCGCCTGTGCGTATCTGGCGTTTCATTTCCATGAATCAATTCGACTTCCGGAACTGGCAAAGCAGATCGCCGGATGCAGCCCGGGCCATCTGGCGCGTCTGTTCCGCGACACATTGGGGCTGGGATTCAGTGACTATCTGATTGAACTGCGGATACAGAAAGCAGCGAATTTGCTGCGACAATCGAATCGTCCCATCCACGAGATTGCCGCGCGGGTCGGCTATGCCGATCCTTCCCGATTTACCATTCATTTTCGCCGCCGCTTCGGACAGACGCCGAGCGAATTCCGTCGTCGGTTCGTGCGAATTGTGACCTGACTCGCATCCTCAGAAAATCGACTATTTGGTTGCATTCAGATAAGCGAGCAGGTCGGCCATTTCCTGTTTGTTGATCTGCTTTTCGAGTCCTTCGGGCATAAAGGAGAGCTTCGAGCTGATCATTTCATCAATGTCAATGCGGAGCACAGTATCCTGTGTTCCATCGGCGCGGGCGATGGTGATGCTGTTCGCATTTTCTTCTTTGATCAGTCCTGTAAGCGTTCTGCCTTGCGTGGTGACGAGCAGATAGGTCACATACTGTGGCTTCACTTCCCGATTCGGATCGAGAATATTCAGCAGAACCGCTTCCGTGCCGCGATCTTTGATGGCTTTCAAGTCGGCACCGAGTTGCACGCCGACATTCTCCAGACGGTGGCAGGCAGAGCAGGCTTTCTTGAACACCAGTTTGCCGTTCGCGGGATCTCCCTTGAGTTTGAGCGCGGCCTGATATTCTTTGACGATATCGGAGCGCCCCGTTAATCGCTGATTATGAAACAGGGCATCGGCCCGTTTCTTGATTTTGCTGTCCGGATTTGTCTTTAACAGTTGAACCCGTTCGGGGCTGATATCGCCGGGGTTAATCTTGCCTGCCTTGATCGAATCGAGCAAACTCACCATCCAGGGCTTGCGGGAAAACAGAGTTTCGACCGCACTCATTCGTAGCTGCGGACTGAAGCCCGGCCAGGACTCAATCAGCAGTGCGGCAACACGAAGATCGTTAACCAAACCCAGCGCCGTGATGGCGCGCTGGCGGATTGGCAAAGGTTGCTGTACGGTAAGCAGTTCTTCGAAGACATCTCCGGTATCATCAAATTTTCCAATGCTCAATGTCGGAATGGCATCCACGCGGGCTTTCACAGGCAGTTTGGCATTGGTAGCCTGTTGCATCGCGGTTTGCATCATCCCTTTCAAAAGCTTCGCCGTATGTCCGCTGGACGATTGGTTTATCACCGTTTTCGTGGTCCCCGAAGCGCGAGAGAGCAAATTGCGGAATAAGATTTCGGCGAATTTCTGATCTGCTGCCGGCAACGATTTCAGAGACGACAAGAGCCGCTTCACGTTCTCTGAATCCTTCTGAGCTCCTATCTGCACTGCCAACGAGATAAGAAATGCCTGAGCCGGTTTCTGCTTGAGTAACGTTGGATTCTTCACCAGCAGTGCAAAGACTTCACCGGCTCCCTTGTTCAGAGAACTCTGAACGGCCATGCGCATCCATTTGTTATCTACATGGCGTGTCAGCAGATCAGCGAGTGCCTGATTGCGTGCTGAGGATTCAAAAGCGCCCAGTGAAAAAGCGGCCTGGTACTGGACTTCCAGCGATGGATCACTAGCCAGTGCCAGCATCTGTTTCTGAATATTAGCTGAGTTTGCATACTGCTCTGCGATCTGCAAGGCCTGTTTTCTGACTTGAAAATTCTCGTCCTTGAGCCCTTTGAGCAGCGTCCCCTCATCGAGTGATTTTGTCCCTTGCAGCGACCAGAGTGCGGTTGCCCGGGTAATCGGCTTGCCGGATTTTCTTGCCAGTTGAATTAAATCATTGCTGACGGAGGTATCCTGACGTTCGAACAACAGACGCTGGGCAGTATCGCGAGTCCAGCCGTTATCACTTTCCAATAATGCGACCAGTTCTTTTGAGGAAAGTGTTTCGAAATCGGGCAGTGTCGGCTGCTGAAAATCTTTGGGAACGATGCGATAGATGCGTCCCATTTCCTGACCGCCAATCGGATCGATGTGTTTCAGAATGTCTTCCGGGATGAAGGGCGCGCCTTCGATGAGCTCGCGGTACATGTCCAGAACGTACAACGCGCCGTCGGGTCCGTTCTCAAACTGGACCGGTCGAAACCAGACATCGGTCGAGGCCAGAAATTCCGCATCCTGATCGGCACGCGGTGCGACGAGAGACAATCCGTCGGGCTGGGGCGCGGCGCGATAGACCAGATTATTGGCGGGCTCGCCCACAAAGATGTTACCTTGAAATTCTAAAGGCCAAGCGTCTCCCCGATAAACGGTGACACCAGTGGCCGCCGTGAAGTAACCGGATGGGTTCCCTTTTTCATAGTCCCCTTTTGCACTCTGGGCACGCAATCGCGTTCGCAAAATGCGCCAGGGTTCAATCTGACTGATGCGGAGCAGTTTTGTAAATTTGCCGCCGGGGGCAATCGAAACGGGGGCTGCCGGTGGTGCCAGATAGGGATTGCGGGCGATATAACGGTCATCGTACATCAGCACCTGCATGGGAACGCCATTCGAGCAGACGAAGTTGCGGTTCCAGATTCCCAGGCTCATGCCATGCTGACCGCCGCCTGTGGTCAGTTCAATCGTACGGGTTTCAGGATCGAGAATGACCCCGCGGCCCCGGGTGTTGTAAGTTTTTTTCTCCTTGTCAGCGGCAACGGTAATCACGCCCCCATCGGTGCCTGTGGAAAAATGAATCTTGTTATCGAGGCCCCAGCGAAATGAATTGATCATGCCTTCGTCCCCTTTGTCGCGTCCAAAGCCGGTCATCACGATTTCGCGCACATCGGCTTTACGGTCGCCGTCCGTGTCTTTGCAGTAATAGACATAGGGCGGTGCGCCGACAAAGACGCCCCCTTTATAACTGCAAACCGCGGTGGGCAATGTCATATCGGTCAGGAAGGGATAGCTCTTGTCATATTTTCCATCGCCGTTGGTATCTTCCAGAAGTTTGACCGAACTGTAGCCCTCTTTGTTGGCATCGTTGTACTCGGGCATTTCGATGACGTAGGCACGCCCGCGCTCATCAAAACACATGGCGACCGGATCGCGGACCAACGGTTCTGCTGCGACGAGTTCGATTTGAAAATCATCGTGCAGCTTGAACGACTTCAATGCTTCGGCCGGCGTCCGCGGCAGGATGCGGGGCATCTCGGACGAATAATCGACCTTTGGTTTGGCATCTTCCGTTTTATCAGCTGAAATTGCACTCACTGTCAGACTGATCAGGAATACTGAAAAAACAGCAGTGAGTACGATCGTCAGGCGAACCTGTTTCAAAGAGGATGACAGCGGCATGAAAGGATCCTGTTGAGGTCTCAGGTGGGAATGACAAAGGGCGATTTGGCACGCCGGGAATATATTAACTTAGTTTATTATGAGGTCCCCTGAGAGGAGAATGAAGCGGGAGAGAGGAAAAGTGATCGAAAAAAGCGAAATCGGCGACGCATCAATGCCGATTGATCAGAGGGCTGTGAGGGGGCCGAATGCAATTCGGGGTTGTTGAAAACAACAGGATGTTACAACACCACCGTTTGAGAAAGGTATCTCTGATGGACTTTGACTCGGAGCCTTCATGTTATTGTAAGCTTGCACCGTAACCTCCTGCTCGCTGCGCTCGGCCCGAATTGCATTCGGGCTTACCCATGATCATCCATGATGAGAAGCCCCTGCTGATTCAATTCATCAATCGCTGTAACTCTGCCTGCAAGGTTTTGATCGTGTCCTGCATTGCTGGGTCGTCGATCCGATTTTTGAATTCGTAAGGATCGTTCTGGACATCGTAGAGCTCGTCCATGCCTTCCAGCTCGTTAAACTGAATGTACTTCCAGCGCGGCGTGCGGACGGCTTTGTAGCCCATCTTGACCAGGCGGGGAAACACGGTATCGCTGTTGTATTCGACCAGAAACGACTGCCGCCAGTTGGCAGGCTGCTCCCCTTTGAGCAAGGGAACCAGACTGACGCCGTCGAATTTGTGATCGGCTTTGACCTGTGCCAGATCCAGGATGGTCGGAGCCAGATCAACACTGACGGCGAACTGATCAATCAGCGTGCCCGCTTTGACGAGCGGCGGATAACGCACCAAAAGTGGAACACGAATGCCCTCCTCATAAGGCAGGCGGCGTTCGACACTCAAACCATGTTCGCCATACCAGTAACCGTGATCACTGGTGAAGACAAACACGGTATTGTCGAGCTGATTTTGCTGTTCCAACAGGTCACATAACTGGCCCACTCCTTCGTCGATGCCGGCCAGCATCCGCAGACGATCGCGAATCACTTCGTCACTGGTGCCTGTCTGCTGACTGAGTGGAGGCAGTCCGGGAACGGTGCGTTTGAGTGCGCGTTTGCCTTCCAGAGAATCGACGACATTTAATCGACGCGGGATGGCATCGTTCGTGTATAAGTTCTCATGCCGTTTGGCGGGCATGAACTTCGCTGCGGAGGGGTCGGTGATGCTGCCATCGTCGCGCTGGGTCAATTCCGGGTGCAGCGCCTTATGGGCGATATAGAGGCAGAAGGGTTTGTCCCTTTTCTGTTTCACGAATTCATTGACTTTCCGGTTGAGGACATCGGTCGTATGTCCCTGCTGCGGAATGCGCTCGCCATTAATATTCAAGACCGGATCAAAGGAGGTCCCCTGCCCTTTCATGCTGACCCAGTAATCAAAACCGGGGCGGGCGGTATCATCGTTCCCCATATGCCACTTGCCGACATAGCCGGTTTCGTAACCCGCTTTCTGCAATGACTGAGGAAACGTCTTCAGTGTATGGCTGTGTTTGCTGCGATTGATGTTATCGAAGATGCCGTGATTGTGAGTATACAGGCCAGTGAGCAGGCAGGCCCGGACGGGAGAACAGAGAGGTGTTGAGCAAAACGCATTGCGAAAGCGCGCCCCTTCCCGAGCGATGCGATCGATGTGGGGCGTGCGGACAAAAGGATGTCCCATGCAGCCCAGTTCATCCCAGCGGAGATCATCGACCAGCACAACCACGATATTGGGTTGTTGTGGTTTCTCGTTCGCGAAGGACAAACTCAACGGTGTGAAGGCAATCAGACAAAACCAGACCAGCGTCTGCATCACGATGAAGCGGGGAAAAGAGTTCACGAAAACTGCTCCTGGTTGTTGAATGAAGTTTCAAGTCTGAGCACGCCGACGAAATTGAGGAATCTTCACTGTACCAGACTGCCCGGCTGAATCAAGTAAGAGTGACCACAAACATCCCCCATTCACTTCTCTCTCTGCACCGGTGCCCGATTTTCATTCAGGACGCGCAGCAGACCATCGAGTAGAATGTCTGAGCCGAGACGACGTCTTTCTTTACTAAGGAGAGAGAGCACAATTTCGTTGCAATGAGGAGAAGACCGTTAAACCGAGGAGTTCAAATATGATGAGGTTACTGATGCTGATTCTGTTCCGTTTTATTTATTTTCTCAGTGATGCTTTGCGAGAGGTTGATCTTCGCGAACGGCGTGATTCAGTCAAGCGCCATCAGTGGTGGAAAGGTGACGAACAGATGCTGAATCAGCACCGACAAAGCGCCGATATGCGTTCGAAGCGTGTCGAACGACATAAAATTGACAGTGAAGGTCCAGCATGCATGCAAACCGTTCAGATACTGAACTGCGTCAAACGAGAGGGTTTTATGGTGATAACATCATCAGGTGAAAAAGGAATCAACTGAAGAAAGTGTTTTCTCGCGCGCGACGCATAAGAGGCGTAGCTTAGAAAACATCACGGCTGTGTCAAGAACTGAAAATTATTCACAAATAAACAATGAGATTCAGGAAAGAAGAGAGGTGTTATATGGTATCAGGTATTTCTGAATGATTCATAGCACTTGAATCAGTTGAAACGGAGTTCACTCCCCTTGTGAACAGTTACTTTTTGTACCCTGTCTGTTTCAATAAATCCAAACTCTTAAGAAAAAATTAATCGAGTTTGCATTAGTTATTCCTGATCTGTTTTGTGTAGAATAAATGATACGAGGCCAGATCATAATCTTTGTTATAGTCTGGTGTTCGGTCATATCTGATTACTCAAGGAACGACTGAGGGAGTTATTGCATGTCAGGAAAACAGGTCAGTTGCCCGGGTGGACTTACGCGGCACTGGAAGTTGTATGGAAGTTGTGCTGTCGTTTTAACGTTTCTCATTTTTTCAAGCCTGCCCGATTCTGAAGCGGCACCGCGCAGAAGAGCAGCGAAAAAAGCGGCACCGAAAAAAGAAGAGCCCTTGCCCCCCCGGTTCATGGTGAAATCCAAACCGGTCAGCCCCACGAAGCTTTCGTCGGCACTCAGATCAGCCGAAAAAATCGACAAACTGGTCGAAGCCAATTATTCCAAATACAAAGTCAAACCTAACCCACTGGCGTCGGATGAACAATTCCTGCGTCGCATCTATCTGGATATCACGGGAACGATTCCCACCTATCGGGAAACCCGTTACTTCCTGGCATCGCGACATCCGGACAAAAGGAAACGTTTGATTGACCGCTTGCTCGACAGCGATGGTTACGCCAGCCACTACTTCAATTACTGGGCTGATGTCTTTCGTTATACCGACCGCCTGAATAACAATGTGGACGGTGCCCCTTATCGTCAGTGGATCAAACAGTCTCTGGCTGAAAATAAACCCTGGGACAAAATGGTCCAGGAAATGATTACCGCCGAAGGGCTGATCTGGGAAAACCCTGCCACCGGTTATCTGCAACGTGATTCCGGCATGCCTCTGGATAACATGAACAACACCGTTCGAATCTTCCTGGGAACCCGGATTGGATGTGCTCAGTGTCACGATCATCCGTTCGATCGCTGGAAGCAAAAAGAATTCTACCAGATGGCTGCCTTTACATTCGGTTCCTCAACCCGCGCCAGTGGTCGCGACAAACGCTTCTATACCGGCGAAGACCCGAACCGACGTCTGCGAAAAGAATATCAGGAAATGGGTCAGGAAGAAAAAGATCGACGCCGCAATCAGGGGCGATTCAACCGGATGATTCGGGTGAATATGATGGTCGTGAATGACCAGATCAACCGTAAAATTCAACTGCCGCATGACTATGCTTATTCAGACGCTAAGCCAAAATCGGTGGTAGAGCCCAAAACGATTTTTGGGAAACCAGCTGACATCAAAAAAGGGGAAGCACCCCGTCAGGCGTTTGCCCGCTGGATGGTATCTAAAGACAATCCCCGTTTTGCGCTGACGATTTCCAATCGACTCTGGACGCAGGTCTTCGGACGCGGTCAGATTGAGCCTGTGGACGACATGATGGATCATACTGTCGCGGAAAACCCTGAATTGATGAAGTATCTCGAATCCGAGATGAAACGTCTCAATTTCGATATGAAGGAATATCTGCGTATTCTGTTCAATACGAAAACTTATCAGAGAGAAGCATCCACAACCGATGTTTCTTTAAGCGAACAATACCATTTTCCAGGTCCGGTACTGCGTCGGATGACGGCAGAGCAAGCCTGGGATTCGTTTCTAACCCTGGCAGTTGTCGATCCGGAAGAATACCGAGAGTTTCCCTCAAATCTCAAATCGGACATTATCGCAGTCGACTTGAATACGGCGACTGCGGAAGAAGTTCTGGAAGCAGATGTAAAGAAGCGGGCAGAGATCGACAAAACGCGTTACAAACGGGAAAAGAAGTATAAGTACAAAGGCCAGTTACTGGCACGTGCTTCAGAACTTCCTTCCCCGGTTCCACCCAGTCACTTTTTGCGAACGTTTGGTCAATCAGATCGTGAGTTGATCTCCGCCTCTTCCGACTCGGGTTCGGTGCCACAGATCCTGTTTATGTTTAACGGACCTGTCACACACATGATGTTGGAAAAGGGTTCGACGATTTACAACAACGTCATCGAACAGAAAACAATTAAAGACGGCGTCGATGTCATTTTCATGACCATTCTGAATCGACGGCCTGACAGCGAAGAGTCCAAGATTGCCATGGATGAAATCGAAAAGAACGGGCCGGCCGGTTATGGAAACGTCATCTGGTCACTCGTGAATACACGCGAGTTTCTGTTTATCCAATAGTTTGCATAACCTAAAGTCCCGGCAAACCAGCCGGGACCTGGATTAAAAACAAATAATACTAATTCACTATAAAAGGCACAGTTAATGCGAGATATCCTTTCAAAACTCGACGGAGTGGGTCGGCGACAGTTTCTTGAATATGCCGCGAAATCAGCACTGGGAGTCAGCGTACTTCCGGTATTCAACCAAATGGTGGAAGCGGCGCCTGCGAAAGCGAAAGGTGGAAAAGCCAAGCGGTTGATCTATCTTTATATGGCTGGCGCGATGACACACCTTGATACGTTTGACTTGAAACCAGGTCATAAAAATCAAGGAGATACCAAGGCCATTAAGACCAGTGTGCCCGGTACAAAAATCAGTGAATTCCTGCCAACTCTGGCGGAAGAATTCGATAAAATGGCTGTGATCAATTCGATGTATACGGAAACCGGTGCCCATGGTCCCGGTGAATACATGATGCGAACCAGCTATAAAACGATCGCTTCAACCCGGCATCCTTCGATGGGTCCCTGGATTCAGCGTTTCAAAGGCCGGCAAAATAAAAACCTGCCTGATACCGTTCTCATTAGTGCGCCCGCCCGACACCCGAGTGCCGGATTCCTGGATCCTTCTTTCAGTCCGCTGCCAATTGGCGATCCCAATCGCGGTCTGGAGAATACCCAGTCTCCCGCATACATGTCTGACACTTCTTTCGAAAAGCGTATTGATCTGATCAATAAATTCGATCGCAAGTTTCAGAGTAAATTCAAGACGAAAGATGTCCTGGCTTACACGGACTTCTATTCACAGGCAACCAGTCTGCTCTCCAGCGATGAGTTGAAAGCCTTTGATTTGAACGAAGAGAAACCAGAAGACCGCGATAAGTATGGTCGAAATTCCTTCGGCCAAGGCTGTATGCTGGCCCGCCGTCTGGTGGAAAATAATGTGCGTTGCGTGGAAGTCACGTTTGGCGGCTGGGATATGCACCGCGATATCTATGATGACCGAATTCTGCCTACACGTACAGGAATCCTGGATAAAGCATTGGGCAATCTGTTGAAAGACCTGGCTGCTCTGGGTCTATTGGATGAGACACTTGTGGTCCTGACGACTGAGTTTGGGCGAACGCCTGTGATTAACCAGAATGCGGGTCGAGACCATCATCCCGGCGTCTTCTCTGCCGCCTTAATGGGTGGTGGAATTAAAGGAGGCCAGTTCTACGGGAAATCTGATGCAGGTGGTCAGAGCGTTGATGAAGATGGCGTAGCGCCAGCCGACTTTAACGCCACGATTGCTTCGGCATTGGGCTTGCCATTGGACAAAGAAATCTTCTCACCCGACGGTCGTCCCTTCAAGGTGGCCCACGATGGGGAAGCGGTCTCCAAGTTGTTGTAAGCACAGTTGAGACTTCATAAAATTCAAAACGGCTTCCTCTCCGGAAGCCGTTTTTTTGTATCATCATCAACACAAAATAATTTCGGTGATATTTTCGAAATAACGTTAAAATAGTAGCTTCTCTCAAATTTCCAGTTTATGATCGAGGTGTTGATTTCCAGTTAAATATCCCTGCCGAGATGACCAGACAACCTCGAACAACTGATTCAATGTAATCGTCTGTTTGTATCAAGAGGCCCTCCTGAGTTCCCTCAAAACTGCAACACGAGAAAGTCCATTCCGATGATGAAAATCAGACTGAGTTCTGTATTGGTTCAGACAGTGATGAGTCTAGTTTTATGCTGCACAATCGCCCAAGCAGACGAGGACTGGCTTCAATTGAAAGGAAACGCACAACGTTCCGGAAACGCAGCGAACGTCTCTCTCCAGACGCCTTTATCGCTGGCGGCAGCCATTCCATTAACGGACGGCATTTATACTTCTCCCGTCATCAGCGACGGAAACATATTCGTCGTGGATGGCTCGGGAGTGGTCTTCGCAATTGACGGGAAAACCAACCAGGTTCTCTGGAAGTTTACTACGAAAGGCGGTGCCGGGAACTGCAGCAATGTCGCTTCACCAGCGATTATTGATCAATATCTGCATGTCGGCACGACCGCCGGTTACTATTATGTTCTTGATCTCAAAGATGGTTCTGTTGTCAAAGAAATTGACTGCCGCGAGCCCATTTTTTCGGCCCCGGTCGTCAATAACAACCGCGTCTACTTTGCGACACTCGGTGCTCAAGTCTATGCAGTAGAGCCGAACGGTGAGGTTGCCTGGACATGGGACTTTGTGAAAGAAGTCGTTGAGTTCGATGGCAATCGCTGGAGCGGCGCTGACTGGCTGGCTCACCGCAAGGATCGAGTGACGTGGCGAGATCATTTTGTCTGCTCGCGCGATATCTGTCTGGCGGGAAACAGCATCGTAATTCCAGCGGGAGGTCGTACTGTCTTTCTGGATGATGCGGGAAAGAAACCTCACTTGCGTGCCGTGGGAGAGATTCCGAAATATGCCGGCTCCGAATATCCCGCGACATTCGGTCAGAGTGCTGATGCAGCAGGCAATGTCTATGTGCAATGGCATCGGCGGGACAACGCCGGACGTGTGGAAGTGATGCGACTGGAAGGCGATCAAATCAAAGCAGACTACGTTAAAGGGACACAAACATCGATCCGGGATCCGGGCCTGCTCAGCTTCGCCTCGGTCAGTATCCGCGGGAACGATGTGTACCGGGTACGGCCGGAAGCAGGGCTTGGATTATGTCGACACGCGATGGGAGAAGAGAAAACAGAAGTGCTCTGTGAAGCGGCTTCGGTATGTTCTCCGGTAATAACGCAAGATCATGCCGTTTACGGCGGTCTCGATGGGAAGCTCTATGTGGTCCCTCTGACGGGAGGCAAGCCGACCACGTTCAAGACGGCTTTCGATGCACCGATTACGGCGCCGGTCGCGATTGGCAACGGTAAGATTTATGTCCCGTGCGAAGATGGTTATCTGTATGTTTTGAATGCAGACGGCACGGTTCCACAACCTGCAGTCGCTTTGCCGGAACGGGATTTAGAGATCTGGAAAATTCGCAGCCCCCTCACGGGTCCTCTGGCGGATGCGAAATATGACTGGTATACCAATTATGGAGACTTCGGTGGGACCAATGCGAATGCCCAGGGATTGAAGCCTCCTTTGCGAATGCGCTGGGCACGCCGACTGGAGGGGACGGTGAAACATCTGCCCGTCTGTGGCGGCGGCCGACTTTATACTCATACCGCGGAAGGACAGATCATCGCGGTCGAGCAGGACACGGGCCGACTGTTATGGAGACGTTATTGGCCCGACGTGTATCTGTCATTCACCTCGCCGCTATATATCAATGGGAAACTTCTGATTCCGCAGGCAGGCATCAAAAAATCACGCATGCGATGTCTGGATGCTGCCACAGGAAAATTGCTCTGGGAGGCACCATTTACCGGATCGCCCAGTTGGAGCCGTCAGTTTCCCCCGGTAGTGCATGGTAATATCGCGATCTATGCTTCCGGTTCCGGCGAGTATGCAGCCCAGGGAACAGAAAAGGCATTCACGTTCGGCGGCAAACCCGCGGTCAGACCAGACGGACGGGAAGTGATGAGCTGGATTTATTCGAATGACAATCCTTATTACCCGAAAGATCATCGTCCTCGAATCTGGGCCTGGGATCTGGATACGGGCAAGGTCGTCTGGGAAAAAGATTTTTCTAAGTATGGACGCGGCGGAAATGATTGTGGCATCGCTGTTCTGGATGGCAAGCTGTATTACTCGACCTTTTTTGGATACGCCAGCAGCCAGCGCAGGCGGCGTGGATTGCCCGTCGAGAATAATGGCATTACCGCCTGCCTCGATCCCAAAACAGGTAAGGTCGTCTGGCTGACGAACAAGTATTACGTCACTTCCAAATGTACGTTGAGTGCCCGTGGCGGCCGGATTTATATTGGCGGCTACAACCGTGCGAATGAAAATACGCAGGACCGATTTGTCTGGTGTCTGGATGCGAAGGACGGATCGCTGGTCTGGCAATCGGACGCCGTCACGTCGGCCCTGAACGTCGTGACCGTTGGTAAAGATTTCATCTTTTCCAATGCACTACGAGGAAAAGGCAACGTGTTTGATCATCAGACGGGCAAGGTCGTCAGCAGTATCGGTCACAACTATGCCTGCTGTCGGTTTACCCTCTCGGAGCCTTATGTTCTGGGAGCGAATATGGATATGATTGATTTATCTGATAATGGGAAACTGGTTTCCACGGGGCCTGCCATTGATTCTCGGGAGTGTCTAGGAGCGGTTGTTTCAAATGGCCGAATTTTTTACACATCCCAGGCCAGTGGTTTTGTAGTCTCTCAGACATTTGGAGAGGATTCAAAGAAATTGCCCGCTATCTGGGAAAGGCCTTGATGTATAAGATCTTACTTCGAGGATCTTCCCTGAACTGATGAAGAACGCATGAATTTATGATTCCTGCAACCAAAAGAAAAAGTGCTAAATCGTTTGCACTCCCGATTCACTCACATTAAAATTCACCGATACGTTAGTACTAACGTATCCCCTGCACCTGCAGGATTTTTTGTCAAGCATTGGAAATTAAGGAGAAATACATGAAAAGACTGCTTACACTCTCAGTCGCGTTAATGTTCGTAGCAGCCAGTTCGCTCAGTTCTGCAGCAGAATTGAAATCTGGTATCGAAGTAGGCGGAAGACCCGGCGCATATACAGTCAATGATTGTACGGGCCCTAACGCTGGTAAGTCACTCTGCTATCGTTGCAGCTATGGTGGCCGTCCTGTAGTCAACATCTTCGCTCGCGAAATGGATGGTGATGTTCAAGATCTGATTGCACAGATCGACAACAAAGTTGGTCAAAACCGTGATCAGAAAATGGCAGCGTTTGTTGTTCATCTGACTGACGATGCTGACAAATCCAGCGCTCAACTCAAAAAGATCGCTGACAGCAAGAAAATCAAGAACACACCTTTGACAAACTTCGAAGGCGAAGCTGGTCCTTCTTCTTACAAAATCTCTAAAGACGCCGACATCACCGTATTGATGTGGGTCGGAGGAAAAGTGAAAGTCAATCACGCTTTGAAGAAGAGCGATCTGTCTAAAGACAAGATCAATAAAATCGTTAAAGATACTTCCAAAATCTTGAACTAACGATTTGAGACCATCATTTATCAAATGAGTAGACCCCGCTTTCCTGAACCGGTTAGCGGGGTTTCTATTTCCTGCCGCGTTAAACCAAAGCGAATCTTCACGTTTCGTAAAGGGGTTTCAATGTATCTCAGTGCAAGGTCCGTTCGATTTTTCCTGCCTCTGACAACGCTCTGTTTCCTTTGCCTGTTGATGGGCCAGCAGCGTGCAAGCGCCGGTCAATCCAATAGCTTGATGGATATTTCTGCAGACGGCAAGCTGCTCGCCTGTTCGAACCGCGACAGTGGCACAGTCACGATTGTCGATTTGGCATCAAATAAAAAACAGAGTGAAATCAAAGTCGGCAAACACCCGGAAGGCGTAACCTTTCTGGGAAAAAGCCACCAGCTGGCAACCGCCGTCTACGACGAAGACATAGTTGTTTTTCTTGATGCAGACTCAGGCAAAATAACGGGGCAGACAGAAGTCTTTGATGAACCGTACGGCGTTGCCTCATCCAGTGACGGTTCCAAAATCTTTGTCACGCTCGATTATCCGGGCCGGATCGTAGAAATCGATACGCATAACCACAAAGTCAACCGGGAATTTTCATCGGGAAGTCATTTACGTGGCATTGCAATTTCTAACGACGATCAAAGCCTGTTTACAACCGAATACTACACCGCCCTGGTTCGGCAGATTGATGTCGCCAGTGGTAAAACTACCGACGAGTGGCCCGGGGGAAGCACGGACAATCTTTCGCGCCAGATCACCCTGCACCCCCGTCGCGCAAAAGCATACCTGCCCCATATTCGCTCACGGATTACCGTAGCCCATGGTGCTGGTTCGATCTTCCCGATTGTTTCGATTGTTGATACAAAACCAGGTGAAGGAAAACGCCGACGAAAAATTCCCATGGATTCCTTTCGCGGAGCCCGTGTGACTTGTAACCCGTGGGATACCGCGATCACCCCTGATGGAAAAACGTTCTTTGTGGTATTCGCCGGGACCGATGAGCTCTACGTCTGCAATGTCATTGACGATGACTACCGCGAGTTAACGTTTCGCTCTTCACTCAGACTGGGACATAATCCCCGCGCGGTCCGGGTCGCCCCTGATGGAAACACGTTTTACGTTTACAATTCGTTGGACTTCAATGTCGTTGCTTATGACACACAAACTCTGCGTCCTCGGGCAATCATAGATGTAACAGAGAACCCACTGGATGAAGAAATACTTCTGGGCAAACGCCTGTTCTACACAGCACTACAGCCGATGACGAGCCGTTTATGGATCTCCTGCGCGAGCTGTCACCCCGATGGACAATCTGATGGTAGAACCTGGCATAATCCGGAAGGCTTAAGAAACACCCAATCTCTGGCCGGTATGGCCTGGACGCATCCGATTCACTGGTCTGCAGATCGCGATGAAGTACAGGACTTCGAACATACGATCCGCGGCCCCCTGATGCAGGGTAGCGGACTGGTCAGAGGAAAAATCAACCCTTCCCTGGATGCTCCCAACAAAGGCTTATCGCGGGCACTGGATGCGATGGCCGCTTATTCCAATACACATGAATTCACGCTGAGCCCTTATGCTAAAAAGGGACTCAGCCCGGCTGCCAAACGGGGTCGCGAACTCTTCTTTTCCAAACAGACAAAATGTGCCTCATGCCATAGCGGTCCCTTCCTGACAGACTCAGTCCCCAGCGCGAAAATTGTTCGGCACGACGTGGGTACTTCTGTTGATAACCCCGGTGAAAAAATGGGACCTGCTTATGATACGCCTACGTTGTTGGGGATCTACCGGACGGCTCCTTACCTGCATCATGGTAAAGCAAAAACCCTCGAAGAGGTATTCACCATTTATAATCATGACGATCAACACGGAAACACGAGCCAGCTTTCAAAACAGGAACTCGCCGACCTCGTCGAATTTCTGAAAGCACTTCCCTATGAAGATCCAGTCCCTCAGGCAAAAGCAGCCGGAATGGTTAAAGTGTCGAAGTAATCAATCAACGCGTGTTTCTCAAAAAGACGACTTCCAGAAAGACTTTACTTATGTCAGCAAAAACGCTCTGTTTTGTATGCTGTTTAATACTGCTCCACGGCTGCAATCAAAACTCACCTGCTCCCACGACTCCACCTGAAACAGAAGCGGCTCCAGAGACTGCACCAGCAACGGTCGAGAAACAGGAACCTGCCATTCCCGGCGCAAAAACATTTGAAAAAGACGGCGTCACGGCAGAAATTGCCAGCTGGGATCAAGCACAGGATTTTATCAAAAAACAAAAGGGGAAAATTGTCGTCGTCGATTTGTGGTCGACCTGGTGTGAACCTTGTCTACGAGAATTCCCTCAGCTGGTCGCGTTACAAAAGAAGTTTCCGGAAAAAGTGGTCTGCGTCTCATTCAATCTGAACTATATCGGGAGTAAAGACTCCCCCCCCGAGTCAAATAGCGAAGAACTCATGGAATTCTATTCCAAACAGAAAGCAGACATCGTCAATCTGATTTCCAGTACACCCGATGAAGAGCTGTACGAGAGTCTGAATCTGGCTGCGATCCCGGCGGCCTATGTCTACGGTCCTGATGGAAAGCTGAAAAAACGATTCGACAATGAAAAGCAGGAATACGGAGAAGAAGGTTTTACGTACGAGAAACATATCGTACCGATGATTGATGAAATGCTTAAGTCGACTCCAAAGCCAGAAAAGTAACCGCCCAGCAAGACTTGCTTAAGCAAACGTGATATAGATCGAAGACATGATCCCCGCCAGCAGCAGCGCAATCAGCCGCGGGTCGGTCACCCCCGATAGTTTGCGGAAAACAATCTCTTTCAACGGATGCTTCCAGCACATCATTTCGATCTGATCAGCAGTTGGCGGGGGTGTCAACAGGCTGATCGCTACAAAGACGACCGAACAAATCACAAACAACCACCAGGCCTGAAGCATGAAGGGAATCCCCAAATCGTCGGTGATCATTCCAAAACCAAAGTCTAACACGAATGTCAGCCCGCCTAAGATTGAACCAACGATTAACGTAATCAGCGACGCTTTTTCCGTCCCCCGTTTCCAAAGCACGCCCCAGATAAACACCACCGTAATCGGAGGGGCTAGACAGGCAATCATGCTATTGAGCCCCGAAAAGATACTCTCAAACTTACTCCCCATCGTTGACCAGCCTATCGCCAGAATCATCACGACCACCGCAGTAATCCGCCCCACTACAACCAGCCGTGCATCGCTGGTCTCCGGTTTCAGTTTTTTCACAACGTCGATACTGATTAACGTTGCCGTACTATTCAAGGCACCGGCAATCGTACTCATGAGTGCCGCCAGTAAGCCGGCTGCAATCATGCCTTTCAGGCCTTCAGGAATCAGTTGACTGATTAAAACAGGGAGCGCGCTATTCGGGTTATCTCCAATTTGATCCCGAAACAGGACATATGCGAGGACTCCAGGAAACACCATAATCAATAACGGCAGAACTTTGATGAACCCTGCAAATAACGGCCCAACCTGGGCGTCTTTTTCGGTCTCCCCTCCCAGAACTCGCTGCACGATGGTCTGGTCGGCACACCAGTACCAGATTCCCAGTACAGGATAACCCAGCACGAAAGCAAACCAGGAAAACCCCCCGCTCTCATGCAACATACTCATGTGCTTTTCGGGAAGTGCGGCTCGCAGCTTTGTAAAGGAATCGATCCCTTGCTCATTCAATGCCCCGGCAGCAAACCAGGTGATGGCAATCGAACCAATAATCAGTAACACCGTCTGGATCGATTCCGTAATCACGACCGCCTTCAATCCCCCCACCACCGTATATAGCGTTGTGATGGCAGAAATCACGATCACAGAAGTAAAAACATCAAATCCGAAGAACTCATGCATGATGGTAGAGCCGGCATACAGTGTCATGCCTATATGAATAAACAATGCCGCGACGACCCCCATAATCGCCAATACAATCCGAGACCCCGCGCTAAAACGCTGTTCCAGAAAATCAGGTAGCGTCACGACACCACTGCGATGATAAATCGGTGCAAAAACCAGACCGAGAATAATCAATGTGAACGCCGCCAGGCACTCGAAGTTTCCCACGACTAAGCCCACTCGATATCCATCCGCGGCAAGACCAATCAGATGTACGGTCGAGATATTGGTCGCAAATAAAGACAACCCAATCGTAGGCCATTTAAGAGAACGCCCCGCCAGGAAATAGCTGTCGACCGTTTGCTTTTGCTTACGACTGACGTACAGCCCCATCCCGGTAATCATAATCAGATACGCCAGAATGATTGCAGAATCGAGGACGGAAATATTCAGTTGAGTGGCAGCCAGCAGGAATGGCCCGTTCATAGATGTTCAATCAAGTCAGAGATTCGGTAGGAGAAGTTTCCAGAGTTGTGTCCACATCATGCGGCAATTCAGAAACGTCAAGAGGAGACAGGCCACGTTGCTGCGCCATTTGATTGAATTGCTTAATCAACTGACACCCCACGGGAATTCCGGTTTTCATTCGCTCCAGGCGCATCACTTCTTCCGGCTCACCCGGATAATAGACTTGCCAACCCTCGTGAAGCGGCTGTAATGCACCCCAGCGTTGAATGATCTCGCCAATCCGTTCCTGGAATGATTCGACTGATGTGAAACGGCTGATATCGATTGCTCCAACCATGCCTCCCAGCAATCGTCTTTGTGAAAGATCGCCGTACATTTTAGGGATATCAGGACCAATCGGAGCCCCTCCGAGTAACGCGCACAATACATCAATCATCAATCCCAGACCCGAGCCTTTGAAACCACCAAAAGGAAAAATCGCAGCGACTTCGTTCGGATCAGTGGTCCCCTGCCCATTCGCATCCAATGCCCAGTCTCCCGGAATCGAAACCCCTTCCGTCGCGGCATTGGCAATCGTATTCCAGGGTGTAATGCTCGTCGCCATATCCAGACAAAGTGACTTCCCGTGCCTTCCCGGTGCGGTAATGCAAATCGGATTCGTTCCGCAAAACGGTTCTCGTGCTCCGTGGGGTGTGACCATGGGATCGACGTGCGTAAAAGCAAAACCGATCATGCCCGCCTGAGCCATCCTTAACCCATAATAAGCCAGTGCACCACAGTGCGAAGAGTTACAGATCGAAACCCAGCCGGCTCCGGAATCGCGTGCCAGTTCAATCGCATGATCCGCCGCCTTGACCATCGCCAGTTGACCGAGTCCGTGATCCCCGTCAACGCGGCCCGCAGCCGTACCCAGTTGTTCCCACCGCATTTCGGGACGAGCATTGATACTTTGCTGACGAATACGCTCCAGATAATGCGGCAAGCGAGCCACGCCATGCGAGTCAATGCCGCGCAGGTTTGATTCAACCAGAGAGTCCGCAACCAGCTCTGCGTCCTCATGTTTTAGATTAGCATGCATGAGTAGCTGCAAACAGAATTCCCGCAGGTCATCAGCTTCGACCAATGCACTCTTCACTTGAATTTGTGGCAAAAGGCACCTCTAAAAAGTTTTCTTTTTATTAACAGAAAATAATCAGGCAAACAGGTCATACATGACTTCGCCATGCACGTCCGTTAATCGGAAATCACGGCCGGCAAACTGATAGGTCAACTTTTTATGATCAAGCCCGAGTAAATGTAAAATGCTGGCATGCAGGTCATGGATGTGAACCTTATTTTTTACAGCATAATAGCCATAGTCATCGGTGGCACCATACTGCAATCCACCTTTGACGCCACCTCCGGCCATCCACATCGTATACCCTTGAGGATTATGATCTCGGCCGTCATCTCCCTGACTGACAGGTGTCCGACCGAACTCCCCGCCCCAAAGAACTAAAGTGTCTTCCAGCAAACCGCGCGACTTCAAATCTTTGAGCAAAGCAGCGATCGGCTGATCGACTTCCTTCGCATTTCGTGGTATCGCCGTTTTCAATCCGGAATGTTGATCCCATTTATAACTGTGCGTAATTTGAACGAAACGGACTCCCCGCTCTGCAAAACGACGTGCCATCAGACACTGGCGTCCAAAATTCTTTGTGACATCATTATCCAGACCATACATTTTTTGCGTCGTCTCAGATTCATCACTGATATCCTGCAGTTCGGGAGCCGCTGTCTGCATCCGATAGGCCAGCTCAAAGGAATTAATCCGCCCTTCCAATGCCGCATCGGGACCGGAACTTTCCAAATGCTCCCGATTCATCTGCTGCAGGAAATCCAGTTCCTGACGTTGTACTGCTAAGGGAATGCCGCTTTTATTTTTGATGAAAGGGATCAAAGCGCGGTCAGCCGGAATACTGGCATTTCCAATCGGCGTCCCCTGATAATCCGCGGGCAGGAAAGAAGAACTGTAGGCATTCACGCCTCCATGGGTTAACGTCGGACAGACGGTGATAAACCCGGGCAAGTCCCGATTCTCGGATCCCAAACCGTAGGTGATCCAGGATCCCATGCTGGGGCGAACAAACGTGTCACTCCCCGTATGCAATTCCAAAAGTGCTCCCCCATGCCGGGAATTAGAGCCGTACATCGAATTGATAATACATAAGTCATCAACGCATCCCGCGACATGCGGAAAGACTTCACTCACCCAGGCACCGCTCTCGCCATGTTGCTTGAACTTCCAGGGTGACCCCAGTAAATTTCCGGTCGTGGCTGAGAAAACACGAGGCTTGTCAAACGGCAGCGGCTTGCCACTGTCTTTCTGCAACTGGGGTTTGTAATCGAACGTATCCATGTGCGAAGGGCCGCCGTGCATGAACAGAAAGATCACACGCTTGGCCTTAGGGGTGAAATGCGGCTGCTGAACGACTTTCTGCTGCGCAGCCTGACCGTTACTTCCCAGTAAGGCAGCTAAAGCCAGACTGCCAAAGCCGGCAGAACTCCTGCGCAACATTTCCCGTCGCGAGATCACCGTACGTCCGTTATTTGTCTTCCATTGATTCATCTGAATTCCAATTCAAAACAAACTCGTAAACTCTTCGTTCTCGCTGTCTTTAATCAACAAACAAAAATTCATTGGAGGCAATCAACACCCGGCACAGACTCTGCCAGGTTCGCTGCTCTTTTTCTTCGTCTGACATCTCTAACGACTTCAATTCCTGTCTGTAATGTCCGATGTAGTTCAGCGCGCGAGATGTTTCCATCGCTGACGCAGGACGACTGAAGATTTTTTCATAAATTCGATTCACTTTGGCGCGCTGATCTAAATGGGTCTCATGCAGCACTTGATCCGCCAGGTCCATCGTATTCTGCATCACGAATTCACTATTCATCATGAACAGCGCCTGAGGTGCCACCGTAGTATGCGTTCGATCGCCAGAAAGAACACTGGGATCGGCAAAATCAAATGCCTGCAGTACCTCATACAAGGCACTCCTCACAATCGGCAAATAGACGGAACGACGATTCGTTTGATAAACGACCGGATTCACATTTCTGGTGCTCGTGACATATTTTCGATTCTCAACACCCAATAGCGAGCCTCCCATTTCATAGTCGAGCTTTCCACACACGGCTAAAATTGAATCGCGAATTGCTTCTGCTTCCAGGCGTCTGCGGTTCATCCGCCAGAGCAATCGATTCTCGGGATCAACGGCTGCCAACTCCGCGTTATACCTTGTACTCATCTGGTAGGTCGAAGACAGCATAATGAGACGATGCATCGACTTAATCGACCAGCCCTGTTCTACAAATTGAACCGCCAGCCAGTCGAGCAGCTCTGGATGCGTCGGACGTTCTCCCAGTTTTCCAAAGTTATCGGGTGTTCGCACCAGCCCCTTTCCGAAATGCCAGCGCCAGAGTCGATTCACCATGACACGAGCCGTCAGAGGATGCCGACCGCTGGTCAACCACTGGGCTAACTGCAAACGACCACTCTGCTGATCATTGATGGGAGTCTGTTGCTCTCCCTCAATAATTCGCAGGAACTGCCGAGGAACTTCTTTTCCCAGCGTGAAGTGACTTCCTCGCAAATGTACCTTCACGTTTTCCGGCTTTTGTTCTGAAACGGCCATGGCCGTCGGATATTGAGGAAGTGTTTTTTCCAGCTCTTTCCGGGCAGTTCTTTTTTCCGTCAGTTCGGTTTTCACTGCAGCAGCATAAAACGTTTCACGGTCCGCAGGTAACGCGAACGGTCCTTTCGGATCATATAGCACTTGCCGAATCGCTTCGCTCTCCGCATTCGGCAGACTTTTCGTATTTTTACCCTCGTCGGTTTTCAGATAAGCCTGCCACTCCTGTTCGACTTCTGCAAACAATGCCCCGTAAAGCTGAGCCGCCCGCGGCAGCCGTTCTGCTTCAGGCAGATCATTCAGACTTTGAAACCGCTGGTATGAAGGCCCGAGTGTTTCTGGTGTCTTCCCCGTGCGTACCAGTTCGCTCCAGATATAAAAGGGAGAGGTCTCCTCCTGTGAATGTTTCGCCAGATAATCGGCCCACTGTGCTGTGATACTGCCAATGAGTTTGCTTTCGGGAGCCGCGATTTCGGCAATCAAATTCCGCTCTTTCCTGGAAGGCTCCCGAGGAGTTGCAATCAACAACTTATCAATATGTGGAAACGGAATCTTACTTTCCAGGCGGATTTTATTATTCCCTTTGTTGAACTGGTAGAAGCCTTCTACTTTCCATTGTTGTGACTTGGGATACCAGCTTCCGGTCACTTCTCCTGCTGCCTTATTTTTGACGAGTTGACCATTAATCAATAATTGAACCGGCCGTGCAGACGCGGCGGCATAGCGAATTTCGAATTGATACCGCCCCGCTTTCGGCAATTCAACTTCATACTCCGCGATATTCGGCAGCATCCCTTTATTGTAAATGACGCCAATTCCCTCGCCGTAACCGGTCAGGGATTTTTTCACATTGCCCGCCTGATAGTTTTCCGCTTCCACGATCAGGACAGAATCCGCTGAATCGGCCTGAAGTGTTTCGCCGATCGGTTTTGTCCCCTTCATTAATTCATCAGCGTGTTTTTTAATCTCGGCCGCCAGTAAATAATCGGAGACATGCTTTCGCTCTTCCCTCAGAAACTGTTCATCGGCCTGTTTCACAACTGATTGAATCTCAGAGTCGAGGTCTGCGATCTGTTTTTTATGTTGTTCCAGTTTTTGAATCTCTTCAGGGCTGGCCAGAGTTCGTTCCTGCCAGCGGGCAACCACCTTGAAGTTTTCCATCGTTTTCGTACTTTTGAAGATCCCCGCCAGCGAGTAATAATCTTCAATCGGAATCGGATCGAATTTATGAGAATGACAGCGGGCACACCCCAATGTAAGTCCCATAAAAGTACGACCGACGGTATCCAGTTGCTCGTCGATGATATCCATCTGCATTTTGGTTTGGTCATCTTCCGCCAGCATCTTAGCGCCGATAGACAGAAACCCGGTCGCGGTAATTTTCTCGATGCGGCTGTCGTCGTTAACTTGTTCCGCCAGAATATCGCCTGCCAGTTGTTCCTGGACAAACTGATCAAAAGGCTTATCTTGATTGAATGCCGCAATCACATAATCGCGGAATCGAAACGCATTCGCATAAGACAGGTTTTCGTCGAGGCCGTTTGAATCGGCATAGCGTGCCACATCCAGCCAGTGCCGTCCCCAGCGTTCACCGTAACGGGGTGATTCCAAAAGCCGATCAATGACCTTAGCAAAAGCATTCGGCGAATCATCTTTGACAAAGTCATCGACTTCTTTTCGAGTGGGCGGCAAACCAATCAGATCAAACGTCGCTCGACGAATCAGGTCCTGCTTCTCGGCGGGAAGAGCCGGCGCATAGCCTTTCTGTTCCAACCTTGATAATACGAAATTGTCAATCCGATTCTGAACCCAACCAGACTGCTTAACCGACGGTAGACTTGGTTTTTGAGGCGGCTGAAAGGCCCAGAACGCTTTTTCCTGCTCTGTAAAAAGCGGCCCCTCAGATTCATTCTCGTTCGATTGCGCAATCGGTTTTGAATTCGGCCAGTAGGCTCCCAGTCGAATCCATTCGGTTAAATCGCTGATCTCTTTTTGAGACAACTTATCTTTGGGCGGCATGTGTAATTGACCGCTGTGGTTCACCGCACTAATCAACAGGCTTTGCTCGGGCTTTCCGATCACGACAGAAGGCCCCCGCTCTCCCCCCCGGACTAACGCCGACAGAGAATCGACCCGTAATCCGCTCTCAACGGAATCCTCACTGTGGCAGTCATAACACTGGTTAATCAGTAACGGACGAATTCGTTTTTCGAAGAAGTCTGTTTTTTTCAAATCAGCATCATCTGCCAGAAGCGGACGGCTCAGGATCATGACAAAGATGCATAATCCCCAACTCACCAGAAGTCGTCGTATCATCGTGATGTATCCAAAAGCACGTTTGTTTTTTGTAATCAACTACTTAGACGCAACAGCGCTCGACTCGAATTAACAGATCGTTGCCATCATTATAGCGCAAGTCTGCCCTGAAACGCCATGATTATATATTATATATAATCATAAACAGCAAACAAGTTCAACCGCAAAATTCCGCATCTTTTGTACTTTTTAGAAATGAAAAGATTGAATTGAGACATCGCTGCCTCAAACAACTCAGATCAGAAACGCCACCGATCTGCTCAGGGAGAAGTATCTGAAAGTTATACCAAATGGCGCCTCCCGGCATAGGTCACTATGATCAGCTTCCCAGGTTGCGATAATTGCAGCATAGAAAAGAAAACACGCCTCAAAAATGAGACGTGTCTGTTGAATTCATTTATCGGACGAATGAAAGCCTGTTCCCTTTTCGGGCGGCAGATTCAAACCGTTCAAAGGCTACCGCTGAACCGCACCATGCTCTGCATTGAGCTGCTTCACGACATAGTCCATCAATTGCTGTGCCTCACCCGAAGTCAGGGTATGTGCGTCATCGCGGAACAGCATGCGAATCGTCAAGCTCATCGCATCAGCCCCGATACTTTCACCCGTAAAGGTATCGACACAGATGACATTTTCCAGTTTCGGATTTAGCGCGACCGGTGCATCACTCTCTTTGCGTGGTTCAACCTGCAGATTCTCGACCGCAGCAGCGAACGCTTTTTCTAGTGATGCCTCAATCTCGGCGTAACGTAAATCAATCGGAACCAGAATCGAAATATCACGGGCAATCACCTGAGTCCGGGCCAGGCCGCTAAACATTCGAGCGGGCGATTTCACTTGAACCAAAGCCGAGAGATCCAATTCGAAACCGTACAAAGGCACGCGTGCACGATCCTTGATCCCGAGTTCGTTCAGGTCAATTCGTCCCAGTGCACCAATCCGTTGATCCCCGTGCTTCAGCGCGGCGAACTCTTCACCACGGTACCCCTTAGCAGGAGTATCACGTTCAAATGTGATGTCATCCACACTGATCTGAGAAAACAGATTTTCAACCACCCCCTTGGCACGTAGAAAATCAAATTCCTTCTCGGAGGCAACCCAGGCAGAGTCATTGACATAACCTCCCAGTACGCCGCCAACCATCCAGCGTTCATCAATCACATCATCATTCTGACGGAAGGTCCGATCGATCTCGAAAAACCGGAAACTGCTGGCACCGCGACGGGCATTCCGCTCGGCCACTTCAACCAGGCTCCCCACCAGACTTTGGCGGAGCGTCGTCATTTCTTTGGAGATCGGGTTCTGCACCTGAATCGCATCGCCAGCCCATTGACTGAATGAGAAAGCAACCTGCTCTGTTGTCAGCGGAGGCGTACGGCATTCCAGGAAACCGTTACTCGTCAGAAATTTCGCAACGTTGGTTCGGAGTCCATCTGTTTCAGAAATGCGGCCTTTGGTCGTCGTCGCTATCATCGGTTTCATAACAATACTGTCATACCGCAAGAGCCGCGCAACATCTTCGGCAAGCACGACTTCATTATTCACATCCACGCGCCAGGTCGGCACGGAAATCGTCAGCCCCTCATCAGCCGTCATTTCCAGTTTGGAAAGACAGTCTTTGATCTGCTCATCGCTGATTTCTGCACCTAATAACTTTGAGAATCGGTCGGAATCCAAAGCGAATTTCGTCCGCTCCCGCACGCTGGGGTAGCTGTCTGTAATCGTAGAAGCTGGCTTGGCTTCGGACAGTTCCGCATCCTGCAGCAGTTCCGCAGCTCGGGTGAAAGCACCGCTCAACATGTCATTCGGGTCAGTTCCCCGCTCAAAGCGATACGAGGAATCCGTGCTGATTCGCAGCTTTCGAGAAGAGGTCCGAATACAAACCGGATCAAAACAAGCGGCTTCCAGCAAAATGCGTTTTGAGCCAACCGTGGTCTGGGAGTTCCAGCCCCCCATAATCCCTGCTAGAGCGATCGGTTTCTCCGCATCGGCAATCACCAACGGCTGCTCCGCGCCATCGACTTCAGTTTCATCCAGGAGCTTCAGTTTTTCATCTTTGCGAATGCGGCGGACTTCAATCCGATTCCCCTTTAAGGAATCGAAATCAAACGCGTGTAACGGCTGTCCCCATTCCAGCATTACAAAGTTCGTGATATCCACGACGTTATTAATCGGACGCAATCCCGCTGTTTGCAGGCGGCTCTGAAGCCAGTGAGGCGAACTGCGAACTTGAACTCCATCAAACACCTGACAGGCATAACGCGAACACAGTGATGCATCATCGATCTCAACCGCAACAGACTCACTCTGACCGGCGGCAGGTTGAATCACCCGCTGACTGGGATACTTCAACTGCATGTCCAAGACAGCAGCGACTTCACGGGCGATCCCGATCATTCCCAGACAATCGGGACGATTCGGAAGGACCGAAACTTCAACCAGAGATTCCTGGAACGGAGACACGGAAGGCAGACTCTCGCCGAGCGCTGCTTCGTCTTTGAAAACCTGCAGACCGGTTGATTTCGCAATCATTCCCAATTCACCATCCAGGCAGATCATTCCTTCCGAACGAATTCCCTTGAATTTTCCTTCGGAGATCAAAGCACCGCTGGGCAGCTTCGTACCGGCAACCGCAACGGGAACACCCCATCCAATCTCAACGGGATGAGCAGTGGCACAGAGAATCGTTACCAGCTTACCTTTGTCAATTTCGACCAGGCATTCGAAATATTGGCCATCATCACCAACCGGTTTCTTCTCTCGAATAAAACCAACCCTGATCGGCTCTAACGCTTGTGCAAGATCATGTTCTTCTTCGACTTCCAGGCCCACCGTCATGAAGGCATCAAGCAGTTCGCTCTCTTTGCAGTCTTCAGACAGATAATCGCGCAACCAACCAGTATTTATTCGCATCGTACTCTCTCTATGCCAGAAATATCGTGCCAGCTTTTACCAGGAAACGTTCATTAAAACTGACGCAAAAACGCTTCTTCATTTTCATACATCAGCCGGATATCAGTGATCCCGTGTCGAATCATCGCCATCCGATCCAGTCCCAGGCCGAAGGCAAATCCTTGCCATTTTTCCGAGTCGACCCCACCGGCTTCCAGAACTTCGGGACGAATCATTCCGGCTCCCAGAATCTCCAACCATTTGCCGTTAAACATCACATCCACTTCCGCACTCGGCGTAGTGAAGGGAAAATAACTGGGGCGGAAACGGAGTTGCACATCTTTGCCAAACAAGCTACTGGCTAATTGATACAAGACCCATTTCAGATCTGCAAAACTGATATTCTCATCAATGGCGATCACATCCAGTTGATGAAAGATCGGAAAGTGAGAAGCGTCAATTTCATCCCGCCGATAACAGCGACCTGAAGTCATCGCCCGCAACGGAGGCGGCCCGAAATTCTTCATCGCCCGCGTTTGGAAGGCCGAAGTATGGGTCCGTAACACATTCCCTTTGGTCGTATAAAATGAATCGTGCATATCCCGCGCCGGATGCCAGTCGGGCGTATTCAATGCATCGAAGTTAAAGAATTCCGTTTCCACCTCGGGATAATCATCGTAGCGAAAACCCAGACCGATCAGAATCGATTTGACTTCATCCATCGTCGTCATCAACGGATGCCGACAGCCGGGTAAAGCACGCACGCCGGGCAGCGTCACATCGATGGCTTCGAGATCCGGACCCGAATTTTCTTTCTCTTCCAGCTGCGTTTTCTTTTCCGTCAGCCCGGTCTGGATGCTCTGCTTGATCGTATTGAGCGTCTTTCCAAACTCACGTTTTTCTTCGGGCGACAACGATTTCAGCTGGGCTTGCAGGTCCTTGAGTTTCCCCTTCTTCCCCAGGTATTGGACGCGCACTTCATCCAGTTCCGAAAGAGATTGTGCGGCCGCGATGCTTTCCATCGCCGCTTCTACCAGCGCGTCATTGTTGTCAGACATTATAATTCTTCAGGTTCTTGAATTTCTCTGTTAGTCGATTCTGTACTTTACGAATCACAATTTCGCTCATATCTCATGAAGAGATAACGAGTTGCGCGCAAAGTCCACCCTAAGCTCGGGATTGTAACTATTCCGATGAAATTCTGCAACCACCCCCAAAATCGGGAAGTCGCCATTCATCAGAAGCCCTGAGTATCGCAGTGCTTAACGCCCCCATGCTTTCGCCGCATCAGCGGGGGACCAGACACTATAATATAAGGACAGAAAAAGCCGGTCTCCGGTTCTCGTTCACAAGTCTCGCAGATCAGGCCGATTTTCAACTAGTGAGAATCTCGTGCACCACTTCTCCATAAATGTCCGTCAGTCGGAAATCCCGACCGGCATAACGGTACGTCAGCCGCTTATGATCCATGCCCATCAGATGCAGCAGCGTGGCATGTAAATCGTGGATGTGAACTTTATCGCGGGTCGCATAATAGCCATATTCATCGGTGGCACCATGCACGTGCCCCCGTTTGACCCCCGCTCCTGCCAGCCACATCGAATAGCCTTGCGGATTATGATCCCGTCCGTTGGTCCCCTGAGCAATCGGCGTCCGTCCGAACTCACCGCCCCAGACCACCAGGGTGTCTTCCAGCAATCCACGTTGTTTCAAGTCAGCCAGCAAACCGGCAATCGGTTTATCTACCATCCGTGAATTCCGTTCGTGCCCGCTCTTCAAGCCGCTGTGTTGATCCCAGCGATTATTGCCCAGCGCCACTTCAATATAACGCACGCCTGCTTCGGCAAAACGGCGGGCCATCAGACATTGACGCCCAAAATCCTCCGTCGTCTTGTCATTGATCCCATATAATTCATGCGTCTCTTTGGTCTCCGCCGTCAGATCCATCAGCGTGGGAACTTCCGACTGCATCCGGAAGGCCAACTCATACGAATTGATCACCCCTTCAATTTCCTGGTCGACCTTGACCTGCTTCAGATGCCGCTCATTCATCGCCTGTAACAGTCCCAGTTGTTTTCGTTGCTGTGACTCCGAAGACGCATTGTTCGCCAGGAATCGAATCTGCGCTTCCCTGGCAGCAGTATCAGCATCGCCAATAGCTGTTCCCTGATAGACGGCAGGCAGAAACGCGCTACCAAAATTCCGCACGCCACCATGACCGCGTGAAGGGCAGATCGAAATGAAGCCGGGCAAGTTGTTATTTTCCGTGCCCAAGCCATACACCATCCATGAACCGACCGAAGGCCGCACCAGACTGTCCGACCCCGTATGCAGTTTCATCACCGCCTGACCGTGCGACTGGCCGTTGGTGTGCATCGAGTTAATCACACACAAATCATCCGCATGTTCGGCCACGTTATCAAACAACTCGGAAATCCAAAGCCCGCTCTCGCCCCGCTGCTTGAACTTCCAGGGAGATTTCATCAGACGCAAATTTTCCTGCGACGATTTCTCGATGTTCTTCGCCGCTTTGAACGGCAGTCGCTGCCCGTCCTCTTTCGCCAAACGTGGCTTATAGTCAAACGTATCCACCTGGCTCGGTCCGCCATGCATGAACAGGAAAATCACACGTTTGGCGCGAGGCGCGAAGTGCGGCGCTTTGGACTGTAACGGTGACTGAGTTTTCAAAGCCGCTTCAGAGCTTAAGCCCGCCATCGCCAGATAACCAAATCCGCAAGCCGATGATTTCAACATTTGCCGACGAGATAAATTGAGTGGTTGCATAGCCATTCATTCTTATTAAAAAGTAAGTACTCGCTACGGTTTAAAAATCGTAATCGAACATCAATTCAAGAAGCGAAATTCGGTCGAAGCAAACAGAATCTGACAATAAGAGGTCCAGGCCTTCACCCGTGCAGCCGCTTTGTCCGAATTCGAATCCGCTTTCATCAGAGACTCGATATACTGTAATGCTTCCGCCTGTTCTGTCTGATTCGCATCGCGGCCCAGACAGGCTAGATACAATTTCGAAACGCGTTCAGAATCGCTCTGTTTTTTCTCGCTTAAAAGTCGCTCCGCCGTCGCCTGTGCCTGGTCGATCACAAACGGACTATTCATCATAAATAACGCCTGAGCGGGCACCGTCGTCACAGGGCGATTTCCCACCAGCATTTCAGGAGCCGGAAAATCAAACACCGTCAAAGAAGCCGGCACATTGCCCCGCACGATCGGTAAATAGACACTCCGTCGAAACTCAGACGGGTTCTGCTTTAATTTTTTATTCTTGTTCGGACTGATGGCCTGCTCGGGATAATGTGCCACCGACGAGCCTCCCTGCTGTAAATCAATCTTCCCCGAAATCGACAGCACCGCATCGCGAATACTTTCCGCTGAGAGACGCCGACGATTCATCCGCCACAGGAAATGGTTCCCGGGGTCCTGTTGATACTGATCCGTATCAAACTTCGAACTCAACTGATACGCCCGACTGATCATGATTTCACGAATCAAGGTCTTGATCGACCAGCCTTCGGAAACAAACCGCTGCGCCAGATAATCCAGCAACTCCGGATGTGTCGGCTGTTCTCCCAGGTGACCAAAATTATCAACGCTCCGCACCAGCCCGTTGCCAAACAGATGCTTCCAGACCCGATTCACAATCACCCGGCTGGTGAGCGGATTCTGTGGCTGACTCAACCAGTTTGCCAGTTCCAGCCGACCGCTCTGCTTGGGACTGACCTCAGGCGGCTCCTGAATCGAAGCAATCGTCAAAAAGCCACGATCCACTTTATCACCCAACTGGTGAATATTTCCCCGCCGGGCAATTCGATAGTCGGCAGGATCAGGCTGCTCACCCACGGCCAGCGCCATCGGCGCGGCGGGCGGGGCATTCGCTTTCAATTTTTTAATCTGAGCCGTCAACGTTTTCACACTCGCTTCCAGCGTTTTGATTTTCGCTGCGCGAACGTCGGCTGCAGAATCAACAGTCGGCTTTTTCGCGACCAGCACGTCATTCTGCATTGGAAGCTGAAACTGCGGAATGAACTGCATCGCGTCCACAACCACATAACCGGAAGCTCCTTTGTTTGAAACTTCAACAGCGCCCGCTTTACCCGCGGCAAATTCAAAATTACCAAGCGATGTCAAGACACTATCAATCGGTCCCGGCTTTGTCTGATCGACATAAATGGTTTTTGCTCCCTGCAGCGAATGAATCGTCACAGGCACGCGATCGGCACGACCTCTGCTCCCTGGAAACGCAAAACGCACTTCGTACTTGCCGGCGGCGGGCAGATCCGGGGTAAAGCGAATCGTCTTCTTCCCCTGCTCTTCATTCATATCATGCACGTAACCCACGCCCAGATAATTTTTCGAATAGACCGACTCTTTCCACGCACCCGTTTTCACTGCCTGGGCATCATCGACCACAATCCCCGACAGTCTTTTCAAGTGTTGCTGTTGTTTGGTATCGCCATTCAATTGTTTTAACTGATCCGAGTCGGCTTTCAGTTTCTCTTCCAGCGTTTTCAGCTCGGCGGCATGTTTCTCCAGCGCCGCCGCATGTTCGGGTTTGATTGGCAACGGTCGCGTCATCCAGCCCGATACGAATTGATTATTCAGACGATTCCCATGCACGGTCTCCGTGCTGCGAAAGATCCCGGCCAGCGCGTAATAGTCGGTCATCGGAATCGGATCGAATTTATGATCGTGACAGCGGGCACAACCCAGCGTCATTCCCATAAACGCCCGACCCGTCACATCAATCTGCTCGTCGACCACGTCCATCCGCAGTTTTTCTTTATCCCGCTCGCTGAGCATTTTCGCGCCCATCACCAGAAACCCGGTGGCGACAATATTCCGCGTCCGCTCATCATCGTTTTCATAAGGCAGTAGATCGCCGGCAATCTGCTCGCGAATAAATTCGTTGTAAGGCTTATCTTCGTTAAACGCCTGGATCACATAATCGCGATACCGCCAGGCATTGTAAAATGTCAGGTTGATATCCAGGCCGTTCGAATCCGCATAGCGGGCCAGATCCAGCCAGTGCCGTCCCCACGTCTCACCATACTGTGGTGAATTGAGTAAGCGATCGATCAGATGCTCGTACGCCTGCGGAGAAGGATCGTTCACAAACTTCTCTATCTCCTCCGCGCTCGGCGGCAATCCGGTCAGATCAAAATAAATGCGACGCACCAGCGTCCGCCGATCCGCCGTATCAACCGGAGTCAGTTTTTTCTCATCCAGTTTCGCTTTGATAAAACAGTCAATCGCACTGCCTGACCAGGCTTCACTTTTTACTTCGGGAACCGTCGGCTTCGTCAAAGGGCGAAACGACCAGAACTCGCGTTCTTTATCAAAATCAATCGCGAGTTCCGTTTTCTTCTTCGGACTGCTCGGCACGTTTCCTTTCCGAGGATCAGGAGCGCCCATCTGAATCCACTTGCGAAAATCGGCAATCACCTGCGCGGGCAGTTTCTCATCCGGCGGCATCGCATAAAAATCGGGATCGTGTTCCAGCGCCTGCAGAATCAGACTCTGTTTCAGATTCCCCGGCACGACCGCTTTTCCCGAATCGCCCCCCTGCTGAATTCCCGCGCGGGTGTCCAATACAAACGAAGCATTTTCCGGATCGGGGGTGCCCGAATGACAGTCGTAGCAATGCTCGACCAGGACCGGACGAATCTTATTTTCGAAGAACTCAATCCCCGCCTGCTCGTTTTGCGGAGCGACTTTCGGAGCCTGAACCTGAGCATCAGCCGACCCTCCATTGAAACCATTCAACGCAGTCATCAGCAACATCAGGCAAGATAATTTCAGGAAAGGACGCAAGGCAGTTCTCCTTCTCGAAGCTTTTCAAAAATGAACGCAATCAAGTCGCTTTGGGACAGCGAACTCTTCGAGTTTGCAATTCAGGCCGGGAGGGAATCAAAAACACTGATCTGGCCTGAATTTCCATCATCGTCCAGTATAATGCATCAACGCCGATCTATGAACTAAATTCAGGCAACTTTTAAGCAGTTTTCGCCAGTTCCCACTCAGAAAATACCAGACTTGCAGCAAATGGTTCACGAACATTTTTTTAACTCTCTAAACAAACTCCCGATTTTGCGGCTGAGTCAGATTACGTAAACCTGACGCACCAGAACATCCCCTCAGTCAGCGGTGAAAAATGTTCCCTTTTCAGTGAAAAGAAACACCTTGACACCACCCCGCCATTCGCCATGATCCTCTGCAGTTGCGCGTCGCGCGCGTGAGCAGTACTGATTCAGGTGAAGACCAGGAACGAAACAAACGGCAGCATGGGAAAACCCGCTTGTTTCAGCCACATTTGACATCAACCAGCCCCAAAAAGTTATGCGGGTCGACACACATCGCCGCACATCGCCTCGCTCACAACACTCCCCACCACACCTACAGCACATCTCACCACTCCCCCGCCACACAACTTTTCCCCGATCCCCCTTGACCACCCCACGCCCTTCAGGAAAATCACGTTTCATGAACGGCAACACAGAAAGAAAATTCATCAACTTGATCCCCAACTTCAAAAGAAACCAGCAAAAAAAGTAGGGCGCGACCCTACGTGGCCGCCCGCCTGGCATCCTGTGATCCCAACTCACCACCGTAAACGGAACCAGAAATGCCACCCCCACCGTAAGCGGGTCGGCGCTAGCCGCCGTTTCCAACCCATGTGAAATCCAAACCACCGGCAAACAAATCCTACCAGATACCACCGGCAGCATGAGAGATGAAAATCGCAAACAAGTGCAGAAACCGACCCACAATCAAAGCAGCCCCATTCCACCACAGACCAGCTTCACCAACCTTTTTCATGGGCAGGCTCGAATGCAATTCGTCCCGAGCGCAGCGAGCAGGAACTCAACAGAGCCACCGCAAGATCGAGCGAGCCACTCTCGATCCCGTTCAGATTCCCACCAACCAAAAGTTTCGTGCCGTTCGTGGTAGAGCAAAATATGGTTTTATATCTGATTTATTGGAAAAATTGTGAGCGGCATGGCGCTAGCCACCGTTTGTGAAACAGCGTCCCTGACCCAAAAACGGCGACTAGCGCCGTCCCGCTCACGGTTGGTATCCGTTATCCAACGTTTGCATTTGTTTTAACGTTGCCTATCTCAACGTAGGGGCGGTACCCACGTGTCCGCCCGCCTGGTGACATATGAACGATTTCCGTCTTCGAGGGAACCCGGATAAAACTTTCCCATCAACCATCACAACAAACATCGATACCGCGGGTCGACACATGGCTCGCCCCCTACAAACTATGAGCAACACGTTTTCAACAGCAGCCACTCTCAACCCCGATCAGATTCTCACCAACCAAAAGTTTCGTGAGTTTTCGTGCCTTGCGTGGTAGAGTAAAACATCAGGGAAATCATTAAAGTACCAGAACAAAAATTTAATGGACCTGGCATCTTTTTTCTCACCAATTTTCGAATGAAACCGATCTCATAAAATATCCTGATAGGAATCCATCATGCTGGATAATTGGAAACGACTGTTAGATTTACTACCACCTCCAGAAAAAAAACACAGCTTTAAAAGATCCTGGCAGACCGTCGAGTCGGAACTCGGTCTTTCACTCCCAACTGATTACAAGAAGTTTATTGATAAATACGGTTCTGGATGCATCATGCCTTCAGGAGGTGAGTGCGGAAGCATCATTATCTGGAATTTGCGGGATGTATCAGACGTTTTGAGTTGGATATCTACAGCTTCACGACGATACAGCGACGATCAACAGTCAGGAAACGACTTGCCATTCAAAGGTTACCCTGAACCTGAAGGACTACTTGGATGGGGAACGACACCTGAGGGTGACTTTTTCAATTGGCGCATGATTGGAGAGCCTGATGCTTGGGATTGTGTTTTTTATCATTTCTCAAATGCAGAAATGATTCTGTTGGAGGGTAAGGGATTTGTCGATGTTTTGGTGGACTTACTGGAACACAATTCCTCATTGATGCCCTACCCAATCGACCCCGACAACTTGAAAACTCCATGTGCTTACACTGAAGAAATTTGGTGAGATTTATGGGCAAGAACGAGCGAAAAGATTTTAAAAAGCCTGGTCTCGATGATTCTGGAACTGCCCCTTTTAAACGCTTCAGGTCATTGAGCAGATGCGCCTCGTTAAGTTTGAATGGAGAGAAGAAATGAACAATGCAGAAATTAACTTGGAATACAATTTAGAAAGTCTACTTCCAGCTGTTTCTTTAGAAGACATCCATCAATTTGAAATAAAAACATCAAACTATTTTGAACAAAAAATTAAATTACCAGATGAACTAATACAACAGTTCTTACATTACCATGGTGGTATTCCCGGAAAACAATGTTTTCAATCACTCGATGGTAAAATTAGAATGATTTGCCGTTTCTGTAATATCTTTAAGCCACTTGGAGATGAAAGACTGCCCCAACCACCAATTCCCTCTTGGAGGCCGGGAGGAGCTAGTGACGTTAGACTTGACTACACAATTGGCTTTTTATTAGCTAGGTTTGATTATTCAGACAGGCTTTACGAGAGTGGAGGATTATTAGTTCCGATTGCCGTTATCGATACAGCTGGTCACAATGCAAGAGAGATGAGTGAGATGAACTTACTCTGCCTTGACTATCGGAAACCAGGGGAGCCATCTGTTGTTACATGGAGCTTCGAAATGTCATGGCATGATCCGGAAGAAATCGTCAAAGTCGCTGACTCTTTTGGAGAATTTCTCACAAGACTTTTCAAGCATCCTGATGATTTCCCAATCACAAATGAGTGTGAACATTTCTAGGGCTTGTCTCTAATCGTAAAAAAATGAACAGATTTAAGGGATCTTGTCTCGATGGTTCGGGACCTGCCACCTGCCCTCTTTAGGGCTTTTAATTTTCGTGCCGTTCGTGGTAGAGCAAAACATGGTTTTATAACTGATTTATTGGAAAATTGTGAGCGGTATGGCGCTAGCCACCGTTTGTGAAACAGCGCCCCTGACCCAAAAACGGCGGCTAGCGCCGTCCCGCTCACGGTTGGTATTCGTTATCCAACGTTTGCATTTGTTTTAACGTCGCCTACTTCAACGTAGGGGCGGTACCCATGTGTCCGCCCGCCTGGAACGGATTTAAGGGGTCTGGTCTCGTTTATTCTGGACCTGACCCTTTTGGAGTGCAACGTCACGTTATTCATAATAAACATCCACCATATAAATTTCATTCTCTCCATATAACAAGACAAAATTTTCCAGGTTACCAGTTAAAGAACAAATATTAAAACAAGTATCTCGGACCGAGTTACTGTAATGTATGGCATCAAAAACAGGAGAGTATATTTTAATGACCATGATGCGATCATCCCAGTCTGAATAATCCAAAATACCAACTGGTGCAGAGACTACGAAGATGAATGAAAGTAAATATAACAGAAGAGAGCTCGTAATCAGAATAACTACTTTTCTAACCATTTTATATTAAGACCTAGACAAGAAACAACGAGCTTAATTCTTCTATACCCTACAGTAAGCCTTTGGTCAGAACTCAATGGCCTGACATTCTAAATTTCTTTCTGCTTATAACCGGAATTGGAAACGTTGTTCTTTTTATAATTATTTAGAGTGATAATATATTTCACTTTAATTTCTGAATCCAGTGGAAATCTTTTTTTACAGGAACGGATTTAAAGGGTCTGGTCTCGATTCTTCTGGACCGGCCCCTTTTTAGAGCTTTTTATTTCGTGTCTTTTCGTGCCTTTCGTGGTAGCAAAAACATACCTACTCCCCCGCGTTCTTCACCATCCGCTGATAATCACGCGGCGACATGCCTGTGGTCCTACGGAACTGGCGGGTGAAGGCACTCTGGTCTGCGTAACCGACACTCAGCGCCACTGACGCAATCGAGGCGTCACTCTCTCTGAGTGTTTGCTGTGCCCGATCGATGCGCAGCTTTAACAGCCATTGACCAGCGGTCAGACCAAACACGTGACGCATGCGGCGGTTGAGCTGGTAAGGGGACATCTCAGCGACCTCTGCCAGTTCTTCCACGGTCGGAGGCTTTGCCAGATGTGTCTCCGCATGGGAAATCGCGGCCAGAAGATTCTGATACAATTCAGTCGCCGTATCGGGCAGATGCAGGTCCTGCGAGACGCCGACCAGACCGATCACAGCGCCCGTTTTTTTCTGACGCAATGGGAGCTTGGTCGTCAGACACCAGCCCACATCACCGGAAGCATAGATATGCAATTCAAGCTGTGACGTGATAGGCTGTCCCGTCTGTACCACCCTGAGATCCTGGGCTGCATAACTTGCGCCGAGAGGAGGCCTCAGCACTTCCGCCGCCGTGCGGCCAATCAACTGCTGTTTGTCCTGAACGCCACAACGATCCACGAGCGTGTTGTTTACAACCAGATATTCCCCTCGCTCATTCTTGATGAAAAACACAATGTCAGACAGGTGGTCAAACAAGGCTTCCCCCGTAAAGGGGGGATCGATCTGGCTTAATAACTCATGAATCATTGGTCTGGCTCCCGTCCCTGATTATGCGCATTTTAAAGTCCGTTGTCGACACTTGGTCAAGACACCCGAGAACTTTTCCAGTACTATTCAATCTGATGGACTTACGTGATCATCATGCGGCTGTCATGATGGCAATCTTGCAGAAGGAGACCCTTGGTGACTGACCGATCACAAATTTTCCGTGGATGTATCCCCGCCCTGATGACGCCCTGCTCTGCGGAAGGCACACCCGATTTCAAAGCGTTAGTCCGCAAGGGACGTGAGCTGATCGATGTCGGCATGCGAGCCGTCGTCTATTGTGGCTCGATGGGCGACTGGCCTTTGCTCACCGACGAACAACGCATGGAAGGAGTGCGTCAACTGGTCGAAGCGGGAGTGCCCGTCGTGGTTGGCACCGGCGCCCAAAACACGGAGCGTGCGGTCGCGATCACCACACTTGCCCGAGAAATCGGTGCTGCCGGGCTGATGGTCATTCCGCGTGTCCTCTCGCGGGGCACGTCGGCCGCCGCCCAGCGTGCGCATTTCGCGGACATTCTGCAAGCCGGTGATCCCCTTCCCGCCGTCATTTATAACAGCCCTTATTACGGGTTCGAAACGAAGGCCGATCTGTTCTTTGACCTCCGCCGCGACCACACCAATCTCGTGGGATTCAAAGAATTCGGGGGCGCCGCTTCACTCAGTTACGCGGGCGAACACATCACACACAGCGACCCCGATTTGGTGCTGATCGCCGGCGTGGATACGCAGGTCTTTCACGGTTACGTTCACTGCGGCGCCGCCGGCGCCATTACCGGCGTGGGTAACGCCCTGCCTAAAGAAACGCTGCGTCTGATTGCTCTCTGCGAACAGGCCGCAGCCGGGGATGTTGAAGCACGCAATCTGGCGCTCGAACTGACCGAAGCACTCAACGTGCTGGCCACCTTTGATGAAGGACCGGACCTGGTGTTGTACTATAAATATCTGATGGTTCTGGAAGGCAATCCGGAATACGAGCATCATTTCTACGCAACCGATTCACTGAGTCCCAGCCAAAAGCAATTTGCGCGTTCGCAGTGGGAACAATTCCGAAACTGGTGGAGTGCGTGGCCCGGTTCATCCACCTAATTCACAGGAGCCTGTTATGCGCATCATCGATTCACACACGGAAGGCGAACCGACGCGGGTCATCATCGACGGGGGCCCTGATCTCGGCTCCGGCTCCCTGCAGGAACGCCGGCAACGCTTCAAAGAACAATACGACAGCTACCGCAGTACCGCCATCAATGAGCCGCGCGGATCAGAGGCGGTCGTCGGCGCGTTACTGTGCGAACCAGTCAACTCCACCTGTGCGGCGGGAGTGATCTTTTTCAACAATACCGGTTATCTGGGAATGTGCGGACATGGTGCCATCGGCGTCGTCGTCACGCTCTACTACCTCGGTCGGATCGACCTTGGTGTTTGTCGGCTCGAAACACCGGTCGGCATCGTTGAAGCCAATCTGCTCTCTCCCAATAAAGTCATGATTGAGAATGTAACCAGTTATCGCTATCGTCACAAAGTCAGTCTGAACGTGCCCGAACTGGGAACCGTTGTGGGTGACATCGCCTGGGGAGGCAACTGGTTTTTCCTCGTGGAACAATCGCCGTTTGCACTCACATTCCCGAATCTGAAGCCACTCACCGACGCCGCACAGCGGATTCGTTCGGAACTGGAACGACAGCAAATCACCGGCGCGAACGGTGAAGAGATCGATCACATCGAATTCTTCGGCCCGGCGGAATCCTTTGACGCACGCAGCCGTAATTTCGTCTATTGTCCGGGCGGCGCCTACGATCGTTCCCCCTGCGGCACTGGCACCAGCGCCAAGCTCGCCTGCCTGGCAGCAGATGGTAAACTGCAGCCGCATGAACCCTGGATTCAGGAAAGTATTATTGGCAGTCGTTTTATTGCCACGTATCGCGAATTGACTGACCAGCACATCATCCCGACGATTACAGGCACCGCCTTTATCTGCAGCGAAGGACAACTCATTCAACAACCCGACGACCCGTTCCGCTATGGCATCACTGTGGAAGGACCAGCATGAATTCCTCTTCCCAATCGGAATCAGCGATCGTCGTCGGCGCGGGCATCATCGGCATTGCGTGCGCGCACTACCTGTCCAAAGCAGGCCTGCAAGTCACCGTCATCGATCGAGGTTCCCTCGCCGGCGCCTGCTCGCACGGCAACTGCGGCTATATCTGCCCGAGCCATGTTCTGCCGTTGACCGAACCGGGGGCGTTTAAGACGGCTTTGAAATCGTTATTCAACCCACATGCACCGTTTCGCGTCAAACCACAGTTCAGCCCCGCACTCTGGAACTGGATGTGGCAATTCGCCCGCCGCTGCACGCATCGTCAAATGCTCGCCGCGGGAAACCACCTCAAAGCGATCCTCGATTCTTCAATGACCGAATACAAGAGACTCATCACAGAAGAGCAGCTGGAATGCGAATGGCAGCAAAAGGGGCTGCTGTATGTCCTGCAGACGGAAGCCGGGATGCACGAATTTTCGAAAACAGATCAGATCCTGTCCGATCACTTTGGTGTGAACGCCCATCAAATCAAAGGCGCCGATTTACCCGCCTTCGACCCGGCACTCAAACCTGATCTTGCCGGCGGCTTCTATTATCCGGACGATGCCTCGGTGCGCCCCGACCTGCTCAATTCCCAATGGATCGCCCGGCTCAAACAGCGGGGCATTACGTTTGTTGAGAACTGTGAATTGCAAGGGCTTCAAAAATCGGCGGATCGAGTCACACAGCTGACAACTTCGTGCGGAGAACTGGAGGCGAATTGGATGATCTTTGCCACCGGTGCCTGGAGCCCGCAGCTGTCCGCAGAACTGGAATGCCGCATTCCCATCCAGCCGGGCAAAGGCTATTCCGTCACTATGCAGCGGCCCACGCCCTGCCCGCAGTATCCGATGCTGTTCCCCGAGCACAAAGTCGGCGTCTCTCCGTTCCAGAACGGCTATCGACTCGGTTCGATGATGGAGTTCGCCGGCTATGACACCTCCCTTCCCCCACATCGTATCACCCAGTTGAAGCGATCTGCCGAACCCTATCTCCGCACCCCTTTCACCGAAAATGAACAGGAGCGCTGGTTCGGCTGGCGTCCGATGACCTGGGACAGTCTGCCGATCATCGGCCGTACCCCCCGCTTCACGAACGCTTATCTCGCCACCGGCCACAACATGCTCGGCATGAGTATGGCCGCCGCCACTGGAAGGTTGATTGCAGAACTCATACAAGGCAAACCAACGCACATCGACGCGAATCCCTTTTCGCCCACCCGCTTTTGAAAAATTGCCTCCGCCGTGATCGTATTGTCGATCTGTTCCTCAGCCAGTATACTCCGCAGCAGGTAACAACCGCGTCGGCCAGTCCGATTTCCCCACAGCTTCGGAGAGCCCGTTAGATGAATTCAGCCCCTGCTTCCACCAGCGACAGCTCAAACAGTGAACCCGATCTGGAACAGGCCGACCTGGAGACCGTCTATCAACGGCTCGAAACAACGGCCGCCGGTCTCTCCTCTGCAGAAGCGTCGAAGCGCCTCGAACAATACGGTCGCAACGAGCTGGCCGACGAAGAGATCAGCGACCTGATGAAATTTCTGCGTTACTTCTGGGGACCGATTCCCTGGATGATCGAAGCGGCTGCATTTCTCTCCGCCCTCATCGGCCACTGGCCCGACTTCGGCATCATCATGGGCCTGCTCGTTTACAACGCGGCCTCCGGTTTCTGGCAGGAACGAAAAGCATCTAATGCGCTGGCCGCTTTGAAAGCAGGCATGGCGCCTAAAGCCCGGGCGCTCCGCGACGGAAAGTTCTCCCCCATCGATGCCGCCGAAGTGGTGCCCGGCGATGTCATTCGGATCAAGCTCGGCGAAGTCCTGCCGGCCGACGTCCGTTTCATCGGCGGCGATTACCTCAGCATCGATCAGGCCGCTCTCACCGGCGAATCGTTACCGGTGAGTAAAAAAGTGGGCGACAGCGGCTACTCCGGCAGTATTGCCAAGAAAGGGGAAATGACGGCCGTCGTCATCGGCACCGGAAAAAACACCTTCTTCGGTCGGACCGCCAGCCTCGTCGCGACTGCCGGCACCGCGGCTTCGCACTCCCAGAAAGCGGTCGGGCAGATCGGCGACTTTCTGATCTTCCTGTCGATGATACTGGCTTTCGTTCTGTTCAGCGTGGAATTCTACCGAGATGTTATCGTGAAAGATGACTGGCACTGGACCGAACTCGTCGACATTCTGCGGCTGATCCTCGTCCTATTGATCGCTTCGATTCCCGTCGCCATGCCGACGGTGATCACCGTCACCAATGCCTTGGGCGCGCTGGCATTGTCTAGAAAGAAAGCCATCGTGTCGCGGCTGGAAGCCATCGAAGAACTGGCGGGCGTCGATATCCTCTGCTCCGATAAAACCGGCACACTGACCAAAAACCAGTTGAGTCTCGGCGAGCCGATTCTGTTTGACACTGACAATCCCGAAACCATTACCCTCGCCGGTGCCCTTGCTTCACAACGGGACGACGACGATCCCATTGACCTGGCCGTCGTTGCTGGTCTCAAGCAGACCGATGTACTCGACAGCTTTCGCGTGGAAAAATTCGTCCCCTTCGATCCGGTCAGCAAGCGGACGGAAACGACTGTTATCGACGCGGACGGCAAAACTTGGAAATATACCAAAGGAGCCCCGCAAGTCATCATCGAACTCTGTCAGCTCGATGATGAAACGAAAACAAAAGGCGAACAATCCGTACTTGATCTCGCCGCCCGGGGTATGCGGGCGCTGGGTGTCGCCGAATCGGCAGACGATGGTGCGAGCTGGAAGTTCCTGGGCATCCTGTCTCTGCTGGACCCGCCGCGGGATGATTCCAAAGAGACCATCCGGCAAGCACAGGAGCATGGAATCGAGGTCAAAATGATCACCGGCGATGATGTGGCGATCGGCAACGAAATCTCCGGCCAGTTGGGCATCGGCAATCATCTGCAGGCCGCCGCCGACCTGTTTACCAAAGAAATGGATATGAGCCATCTGCCCGAACCGATCACGGCCTGTGTAGAAAAAGCCGATGGCTTCGGCCGCGTTTTCCCCGAACACAAATACGGCATTGTCAAAGCACTGCAGGACCGTGGACACGTGGTCGCAATGACGGGCGACGGCGTGAATGACGCGCCGGCTCTCAAGCAGGCCGATTGCGGCGTCGCCGTTAGTGGTGCCACCGATGCCGCGCGGGCGGCCGCGGATTTGATTCTGACCGAGCCCGGCCTCTCGACCATCGTCGATGCCATCGATGAAGCACGCAAGATTTTCGAACGCATCATCAACTATGTTTTGTTCCGCGTCAGCATGACGCTCGACATCATGTTCGTGGTCGTGCTTTCAACCTGCTTCTTCGGTTTCTCGCCGCTCACGCCGGTGATGATCGTCTTCCTGGCGCTACTCGACGACGTGCCCATCATGACCATTGCTTACGACAACACGCTCTTGCCCGACAAACCGGTGCGCTGGAATATGCGGCGGCTGCTCACGATTTCGAGCCTGATGGGGCTGCTGTCGGTCGCACAGACATTCACTCTGCTGTTGATCGGCATGGAATGGATGGGCAATCACGACTGGCTCACCTGGATTCATGTGACACCCGATCATCTGCAAACGGTCATCTTCCTGCAGATCGTCGCCGGCGGGCACCTGCTGCTGTTTGTGATGCGTTCCCGCAGCCTGTTTTTCATGCCTCCCTGGCCGGCACAGCCGTTGTTTCTGGCGATCGTCGGGACACAACTCCTCGCCGTTCTAATGTGCGGACTCGGCTGGTTCGTCTCTCCCATTCCCTGGACAATCATCGGCCTGGTCTGGCTCTACATGCTGGTCTGGATGGTCATCCTCGATCTCGTCAAGCTGGCGATCTATCGAAAAGTCGAACAGATCGAAAATCATCGACCCGCCTGGTACAAACGATTTCTCAAAAGTCGAATGAACCGGAAGTAGACCAGCATCAAAACGATTTTCCCTTTCACTACCCCAAACCGAGGTAACTTAACCATGGATTACTGCAAACAATTTCGCGTGACACCGGGGAGTAAAGTGGATCTGTCTCAGATCGACGCGGGCTATAAAGATGGGCAAAAATCCCGCGCAACGGCTTCGACCGAGATCAAAGCATATCAGAAAAAAATGCAGGAGCTGCAATACCTGATGTACGCTGAAGGCAAGCGTTCGCTCTTGATCTGCCTGCAGGGGGGCGACGCCGCAGGAAAGGATGGCACGATTAAACATGTGCTGGGTGCCATGAATCCTCAAGGCTGCAGGGTCACCGGTTTCAAGGTCCCTTCACACACTGAAGCGGCCCACGATTTCCTCTGGCGCTACCACCGTGCCACACCGGAAAGAGGCCAGGTCGCGATCTTTAACCGCTCGCATTATGAAGACGTACTGGTCGTCCGCGTGCACAATCTGGTTCCTGAGGCGGTCTGGTCCAAACGTTATGAACACATCAACCACTTCGAAAAACTGCTGCACGACAACAACACTCACATCCTGAAATTCTATCTGCATATCGACGCAGAAGAACAACTGAAACGCTTTAAAAAACGGATCGACGACCCCAAACGACACTGGAAAATCAGTGACAGCGACTACGCCGAACGCCCTTTATGGCACGAGTACACCCAGGCCTTCGAGGCCGCCTTAAGCAAATGCAGCACGGAACACGCCCCCTGGTTTATCATCCCCTCCAACCACAAATGGTTCCGCAATCTGGCCATCTCACACATCGTCGCTGAGACCCTGGAGTCCCTCAACATGCAGTTCCCCGAACCCACCGTTGACATCAACGAAATCAAACAGAAATACCACGAGATGGTAGAGGAAGAAAAAGAAGAAGAAGAAAATAGTAAATGAGAAGTTGAAACCACCTATGGGATTCCAGAGCGCGCCACATTTAACCATAGCGTGCTTCATTCTAATCTACTCGGTCCAAACAGCCTTGGAGACACAACAGTAAACCTGGACACAGGCTAAACCAGCACGATTTCTTAAATGGTAGGGGTCGGTCTCTGTGCAGACCCGCCGAGCGAGGAACGAATCCGTTTCATATGCCCAATGGATCCAGAAACAACAGTCCCAAAGAAAGGGTAAGCCCGAATGCAATTCGGGCCGAACGCAGCGAGCAGGAGGTTGCAGCGCACGCATCCAATTCGCAATAGAGTCTCCCAGGAATTGCAGTTTCCAGAGTGAGGTACGCTCTTAAAACCTACTTCACTCACACTACCACCTCCTGTTGCCTCCGGCAATACCGGATTACATCCGGTACCACCCCCGCCAAGAATGCCATTCTTAAGCACTGTTGGGCAAGCCAACAGTGGCACCCAACTTGGATCTTTTTCGTGTGTTTTTGTGCCTTTCGTGGTAGCAAAAAAATGTGTTCCTCTGCAAGTTTTCTTTTGCCCTGCACTCTCCATTTTCTATAATAAAAGTTCGTTGATCTATTCATCCCTCACGCCGCGACTTTTCAAACACGGGAATATGCAATCATAGATCGCAGAAAATTCTTACAGGGTTCCGCCGTCGGTCTGGCCAGTCTTTCGCTCGAACAGGTTACCAAAGCCTCCGCCAGCGAACGCGTGCGGGTCGGCGTGATGGGTGCCGGCGGTCGTGCCTCGGCCTTGAATCAATATTTCGCCGCCAATCCGAATGCAGAAATCGTGACCATCGCCGAAGTCGATTCCGCCCGCCTGGGAAACACCGTCGATACCGTGACTAAGCTGCAAGGCAAGCAGCCCAAGGTCGTCAAAGACTTTCGACGTCTGATTGATGATAAGAGCCTCGATGCCATCGTCATCGGCGCGCCCGATCACTGGCATGCGATCCCCACCATCCTCGCCTGTCAGGCCGGGAAAGACGTCTACGTCGAAAAACCGGACGGGCATAATATCATCGAAGGCCAACGCATGGTCGCCGCGATGAAAAAACACAATCGCATCGTGCAGCTGGGGTCACAGCACCGTTCCACCGAACGGCTCAAGTCGGCGCTCGACTATATCCGCAGTGGCGCCCTCGGTCGCTGTCTTGTCGCCAAAGCCTGGGAAAGCACCAAGCAAGGCAACATCGGTTATCCACCCGATGGCACACCTCCAGAAACTGTCGATTACGATATGTGGCTCGGCCCGGCGAAAAAACGCCCCTTCAATAAAAATCGTTTTCACGGACGCTGGCGCTGGTTCCACGATTACGGCACCGGCGACCTGGGTAATGACGGCGTGCATCGGCTCGACATGGCGTTCGCCGCACTCAACGCCGCCTGCGAAGCACAGGGGGACGCAGCGATTTCACTCCCCACCAAAATTTCCGCGACCGGGGGCAAATGGTATTTCGACGACATGCAGGAATGGCCCGATACGCTGCAGGTGACTTACGAATATCAGAGCAAAACGCCGAAGATCCTCACCTATGAAATGCGGATCTGGGCTCCCTACCACTATCACGGCGAATCGGAGGGCGCTGTCATCTACGGCGACAAAGCCCACATGACCATCGGCAACAGCCGCTGGCGCGTGTATGGCGAACGCGGCAAACTGATCAAAGAAGTCAAAGGCGACAGCGTTGCGGCACCCCATGTGCAGAACTTCATTGAATGCATCAAGACCCGCAACAAACCAGCCTGTGATCTGGAAACGGTCGGGCACCCCGCGTCCGTCCTCTGCCACGCCGGCAACATCGCCGCCCGTGTCGGCCGCACACTGGTCCTCGATCCGAAAACGGAAACCTTCGAAAACGACAAAGAAGCCAACCAGCTCCGCGGCCGCGAAGAATGGCGCGCCCCTTGGGTCTTGCCTGAAGTCTGACTTTGCTTAAAGAAAAGAAAGGGTAAGCCCGAATGCAATTCGGGCCGAGCGCAGCGAGCAGGAGGTCACAGCCCACGCATAGAATTTACAACAGAGTACTGAGCATGAGGTACGCTCTTGAAACGTACTTCATTCATACTGCCACTTCCTGTTGCCTCCGGCAATCCCGAATTACATTCGGGACCACCCGACACTTACTTTTCCTGCCAAGGATGTCTTTCTCAAACACTGTTGGGCAAGCCAACAGTGCCACCCAACTTGGGTCTTTTTCGTGACCTTTCGTGTTTTTCGTGGTAGCAAAAAAAACTCACTTCCCTGTCACGTCTGCATCTTCAACGGATTCGTCTCCAGAATAATGTCATTGATCCCCGACTGATTAAAGCCTTTGAAGCCTTCTTCCCGCTGCAGAATTTCCAGGTGCGAACCAATGGCTCCTTTCGTGCGGAATTTGTCTGCTTCTTCATCGGTAATCAGGCCGTCATCCAGCAACGACTGAATCCGGCTCTCTTTGACTGGCCAGATTTCCCCCGCTGTAAATGCCTGACGCAGGTGCGGCAGATCGGTAAACGGCTTCATCGTCTTCACGTCGTTCTCGTCCGCCAGTTGATCGCGGGCGGCATCAAAATCAAACAGGCATTCCAGGTGATGCATGCCCGCCTGCAGAAAGGCTTCGCCGTGCAGACGGCACCAGAGCCCCACCGTTCCCAGTTCCTTCAATTCGGGGAGCGGCTCATGCGCAAAGTCCTGCGAGACTTCTTCGGGAGAAAGATCCACGTCGGCAAAAATGACCACGCCGGTCGTCGGATGTTCGAGCACCTGCGCGCCCCAACCTGCCTCTTTGCCCGCATAAAACCGTTCGCGCAATTGGAAACCGAGCAGTTCCAACAGCGAGATCAATCGCCAGAAATGTGTTCGGCTCGAGCGATACGTATGATGATCGTGATTCGCCCAGCCGACGCCCAGCAAATCCTGCCGCGTTTTTTGAATGCGGGCGACCGCGTTCCGTTGCTGCCAGTATGCCCGCTCAGCTGCGAAAAACAGATCGCACGTCCGGTCGACTCCCAGATCTTCAATGGCGACGCGAATCATCGACTCGGCATGTTCAAATCCGTCCACATCGCCGGCAAAATCCCGCTTGCGCAAATGAAAGGCCTGAGCATGATAGAGCAGGTCTTTTAAATCTGCCTCAGGCTGCTTCTTCACCGCGTCGATGCGGACGCCATGTCGTTCAATGACGTGAAGTTCGACTCCGTCTTCATGAAATGCCAGTCGCTGACGCACGGCGGCACCCGGGGCTCCTTCAATGGGAAGTTCCAGCGCACACTGATGGATGGCTAAAAAGTCAACCACCGAATCCACGCGCACATAGAGTGACTCCGACTCCCCACTGCTCGCCTGAATGGCGGGAAAATGTGCCGCCGGATGCTGGAACAGTTTGAACTTTAAACCGCTGGCCGCTTCATAACCCAGGCTGATCAGTGTCTGTTCCAGTTCATCGGACCAGTGCAATTCAAAATGATCGACCCAGTCAATCAGCCGAGTTCCGGTTTTCGTCTGCAAATCCTGCGCAAATTGTTTGATACGTGGGGATTGTGCACAAAACGCATCAATCCGCTCGTTCAGGAACGCGGCTGTCTCGGGATAGCGTTTCCAATCAAAAGTCGCAAGTTGTTGGCTGGTCATAATTTATCTCCTTATAACCCTATTGTTTCGTGGCCCGTTTGAAAGTCAAGACGCCACTCTTCCATTAATACGCGAAATCACGCCAAAACAGAAACTCAATCAGAAAAGCAGTTTTCGGCGTATATAATTGTGTAGAGGTTCCCTCTATCATATCACATCTTTCATCCCTGTCTGGAGAACCTGCCATGTCTCAAACGATCTTATTAATCGGTGCGGGAAAAATCGGACGGATGATCGCCTCGCTGCTCACCAGGTCAGGCGATTATCAACTGCGAATCGCCGACCGTGTTCCCGCTGCCCTCGAACGAATACAACAACGCATTCCCACCGCAGAAACACGCGTGCTGAATGCCGACTCGCACGCCGAACTGGTTCACCTGATGCAAGGCTGCACCGCCGTGATCTCTGCGCTCAGCTTTCGCGAGAATCCGGGAGTCGCCCGCGCCGCACAGGAAGCGGGTATCAATTACTTCGATCTCACCGAAGACCGACAGACCACCGCCGCGGTCAAAGAGATCGCCGACGACGCCAGCCCCGGTCAGGTCTTTGTGCCCCAGTGCGGACTCGCCCCCGGTTTTGTGACCATCGTCACCAATCATGTCATGAAATGGTTTGACGAAATTGATACCGTCCGGATGCGCGTCGGCGCGCTGCCGCAACATCCAACGAACGCGCTCGGCTACAATCTGACCTGGTCCACCGACGGACTGATCAATGAATATTGTAATCCCTGTGAAGTGATTCACGGACATAAAATCAAAAATCATCTGCCTCTGGAAGGCCTGGAACAGTTCACCCTCGACGGCAACGTCTATGAAGCCTTCAACACATCGGGAGGACTCGGAACGCTCTGCGAAACGATGGACGGTCATGTTCGCGAATTGAATTACAAAACCATCCGTTATCCCGGTCACCACCAGCTAATGAAATTCTTGTTGCGAGACCTGCGGCTCAGTGAGCGTCGCGAATTGCTCAAAGATATCATGGAACACTCGATTCCCGTCACCTTTCAGGATGTCGTGATTGTGTTCTGCACGGTGCGGGGAAATCGCAACGGACAGTTCGTCGAAAAAAGCGACTTGCGCAAACTATACGCACAGGAAATCAACGGCGAAGTCTGGAGTGGCATTCAGCTCACCACCGGCGCAGGCATCTGTGCCGTCGTCGATCTGGTGCAACAAAATCAGATCAAAGGCACCGGCCTGATCCGACAGGAAGAGATTCCCTTCGAACAATTTATCAACAACCGTTTCGGCTGTTATTATGAAACAGAAACCTTTGCCCTGGATTAATCAACATTCATCAAGGGAACAAAACGATGACTCATTCCATCCATGAAGCATTACAACGTATCGGCGTGGCGGATCAACCCGCGGCGGTCGCTGTCGGAACGAAATGGCAAACCGGCGCAGGCGAACTGCTATCAGGTAAGTCCCCCATCGACGGCTCAACGCTGGCCACGTTCAACGAAGCCACACTCGGCGATGTCGGTCTGGTGGTCGATACCGCACAGAGTGCCTTTCTGAAGTGGCGCGAAGTTCCCGCACCCCGTCGCGGAGAATTCGTCCGTCTGCTCGGCGAAGCTTTGCGGGAACACAAAGCCGATCTAGCGACCATCGTCAGCTGGGAAGCCGGCAAGATCACCCAGGAAGCACTCGGCGAAGTCCAGGAGATGATCGACATCTGCGACTTCGCAGTCGGTTTAAGCCGTCAGCTTTATGGAAAAACGATCGCCAGCGAACGACCGGGACACCGCTTAATGGAGCAATGGCATCCCCTCGGCCCCATCGGCGTGATCAGTGCCTTCAACTTCCCTGTCGCCGTCTGGGCCTGGAACGCCATGCTGGCGTTTGTCTGTGGCGATACCGTCATCTGGAAACCATCCGAAAAAACGCCCCTCTGTGCGATTGCCTGCCAACAGATTGTGAACCAGGTTGCACAAAATTTCCCGGAAGCCCCCGACGGTCTTTCGAATCTGATCATCGGCGATGCCACGATCGGCAACGCCCTCGCCGAACACCATGATGTCCCGCTGATTTCAGCCACTGGTTCGATTCCCATGGGTCGGGCGGTCGCTACGACCGTTGCCAAGCGTCTTGGACGCAGCCTGCTCGAACTGGGTGGCAACAACGCGATGATCGTCACCGAATCGGCGGACCTCGAAATGACAGTCCGCTCGGCTCTGTTTTCTGCCGTCGGGACCTGCGGTCAGCGCTGCACCAGTCTGCGGCGTCTGATCGTGCATGAAAGCATTGCCGATCAACTACTGACGGCGTTGAAAAACGCCTACCAGCGATTGCCTATCGGCAACCCGCTTGAACCCGGTACACTCGTTGGACCGCTTGTCGATCAACGCGCACTCGATACCATGCAGCACGCATTGAAAACCGCCAAAGAACAAGGTGGCATCGTCCATTTCGGACATCAAATCGATGAAACAGAATATGCAGACGGCTGCTACGTGCATCCCGCGATTGTCGAAATGCCCGGGCAGACCGACATCGTCCAGCAGGAAACCTTCGCCCCCATTCTGTACGTCATGCGGTATCGAACGCTCGATGAAGCGATCGAGATGCACAACGCCGTCCCGCAGGGCCTTTCCTCTGCGATCATGACCAATGACATTCGGCAGGCAGAACAGTTCCTCTCTCCCGCCGGTTCTGACTGTGGTATTGCGAATATCAACGTCGGCCCCAGCGGTGCAGAAATCGGCGGCGCATTCGGCGGCGAAAAAGAGACCGGCGGCGGCCGCGAATCCGGCTCCGACGCCTGGAAAGCCTACATGCGCCGCACGACGAATACGATCAACTATTCAACGGAGTTGCCCCTCGCGCAGGGCATCAAGTTCGATCTGTAATCATTCTCCCCAAACGATAGGCGTTGCAACTGTGAGCGGGTCGGCGCTAGCCGCCGGTAGGTGCGCTGGCTTGTGTTTCGATACCGGTGGCTAGCGCCATTCCGCTCATTTTTCATTATATACCAGCTATAAAATCATATTTTTCGCATTCCAGGGTGGCACTGTTGGCTTGCCCAACAGTGTTTGAGAAATCACTCCTTCACACCAGTTTTATTCACTAAAAAAGCTCAAAATCATACTGGTGCTTCTACTCTTCCAATATTACACCGGGCTTTGATTGCCGTTCCGGAACTTCGAATTTCTGCTCTGTGTTCTCTTCCGGAAAAACCACCGCCGTCTGATAATCGGCAAACAACGGCTCGGCTCCCTGGCCTTCATCATCTTCAGCAGAAGCACGCACACTGCGTCCCTTAATAATCACCTTGTACGCGCCGCCGACCACACCGCGGCCTGCCTCTGCCGTGTTAAATTTGCCGTCATTAATCTCCGCGACTCCCTGTGGCCCCGCGTTGCCTTCATCGGCGTCGGCAATAAACAGGACCGAGCCAAAGGGAACTGGTTTCCCGTTATAACTCACGGTGCCGGAAACATCATATAACGTGACATCGCTGCTCCCTGCACTACAACCTGCCAGCAACAGACAACCAATCCCGCTGAATACAACCATGTAACGCTTCAGACTGTTCATATTCCCCATCCGACAAACGATCTATTGAGAAAGAGATCAAAAAACATCTCCCGCAAACGTTCACGGGAGATGTCAGTTTAGTGGTCAATTAGAATTCCAGCGTATTCGTTTCGCCCCCTTCGCGGCTGGCGGTCGCGAGGTACACATTCATGTCAATATTTTCAGAGGCAAAATGCACGCTGCCATCGCCCATCAGCAGATGACAGCCCCCTTCATGAACACTGCCAAAGCTCATATTGTTGAACTCGCCAGAGACAAAACCGTGTACGTTGATCCCGAATTTGACATTTTTACTGCTGCCGCACGAATCATTATGACAACCCCGATTCCAGCCTCGCGGTGCGATGGCTTCGGTCAGATATTTGTGCCCCGACATTTCACCGACCATAATTGTATTCGAGCTTCCGTCCAGAATATCCCGCAATCGTACATTCGATCGAGGACCTCCCAGCACGCCCATATTGGAAACATCATTCCCGCTGCGGCAATTCGGCACTGAAGTCCCGGACGACGGATTTTCACACTCCAGCTGATAAGGCGCTGAAGTCGTGGCATTCGTTCCGACTGGCCCCATGTTGCCGACATAATGCGAAGCATACATCGGCGCAGACCCCACGACTTCGCTGGTATGAGTTGAATGTGTTTTATTGGAACTGGGACAAAGATAAACAGGGGGCACATTCAGGCAGACCTGTCGATTTGCGGAATAGGAATATCCCCGATTCAAATTAAATGATTCATACATCGGCGCCTGATCAACAAACGGCAGGATCATCACCAGAAAACTCATACTCACATTATTCGCCGTACTGGCAGAAGTTCCTGAACCGATCGACTGGCCAAATCCCCCCTGAGGAAAAATACGATGTGTTTCGTGATAATTATGCAACGCCAGACCGATCTGTTTCAGTTGATTTTTACAGGTACTGCGACGAGCCGCTTCCCGTGCTTGTTGAACAGCCGGCAATAATAACGCAATCAGAATCGCAATAATGGCAATCACCACCAGCAATTCGATCAGAGTAAAACCCTTTCGACCTCTTCTAAAAGAACGCATGACTTATCCTTCACTAATCTAAAACAAACAATAATCCCTGAACGAAATTGATACTCCTGATAACTACGTGTCATTTTTTTATTTCAAAAGCGGCGTGTGCCACTGTTGGCTTGCCCAACAGTGCTTGTGAAAGCGTACCCACTGTGAGCGGCTCGGCGCTAGTAACTCCGCTTACAAATAGTTTCCCACCACGGCGAATTGTTGCCATTGTTTCCTGGTTTTCCGGAGTTCTCTCCAGGTGCGTGGGCGTTCGATCTGCTGCTGCTTTGTGCGGTGTCCGGTGTAGGTCCAACGCATAGGACGGGCCATGTGCTGGTTGAAGTATTCAATGAAGTTCTGCAGTTTTTCGATCAGGTCCTGTTTGGAGGTGAAGCTGCCTCGACGCAGTGCCCGACGTTTAATGATGCCGAATACGATTTCGATCTGGTTCAACCAGGAACTGTGCTTGGGCAGATAAATAAAGCGGATGCGATGCGCTGGATTGGTCAGGAACGCACGCCGACTGGTCATTGTTTTCAACACACCCTGCCGTTTTACTTTTCCCAGATGGGCCGGATTGATTCCCAGTTGCTGCGCTACCAATTCGACGAGTGGCGCGCCGCAGTGCGTGTTTAAATTGTCGACAACGAACACCCAGCCTGCCTGTGGATCAGTGGCGATCGTCTGCGCGATGTGACGGGCGAAATCGTGGTTGTCGCGCGTTTCGGTAATCGTCGTGGCCAAGAGTTGTCCTTGTACCACATGCCAGTTGGCTGTCACGCACACAGCGCCATGACGGGTATACTGAAACTCTTCCCTGGCCGATTGTCCGGGACGTGGCGGTTTTGTCTCAGCCCGCCGTTCGTTGGCCTGCAGGCTGGTCATTTCATCAATGCAGACCGTGTGAGTTCTTCGCTGGTCATACAACTGTGGCGCCTCATGGTAAGTTCGGCAGACCGTTTCTACCTGCCGCTGAAACAGCTCAGGATCTTTCTCGGTGGTATTGCACCAGTAGCGGCTGCGATGAGGCTTCAGATTCACTTCACGCAAGATCCGATTCACATGGCTGGCGGAAATCGAATCGACCAGTTGACGCCGTTGTGCTTCGTCGGCCAGTTCGGCTCCCGTCCAGGAGGTCACTGGTCGCCCGCTGTTCTGGGGCTTCTCACAGGCCAGTGAAATCAGTCCCGTAATCTGTTCGTCAGTAAAACGTCCTGGCGATCCGCTACGGGGCGCGTCGCTGAGGGTATCAATGATCGCCCGTTGGAAGGCACTCTGGTTGAGATTGAACTGCATCTGCAGGAGTGCCTGATAGGAGTCCCGCCAGCGACGCCGCCAAAGTCCGACCGTTTTAGGGCAGCGTTCGACAGTGTCTGAGATGGTCTGATTATCAAGCTTGTTGAATGCGAGTAAAATAATCCGGGCTCGCACAATAATTGCCCGGCTGGCATTCCGACTCGCAGCCAGTTGCGATAAAATCTGATGCATACTCGACGTCAATTCAATATGGGCAGCCTTGCCTGACATTGCTCTTCCCTGGTTCTGATGGGCGAGGTGAGATTCCTCATCAAACCTCGGAAGAGCATTTTTGTCACCAGCAATCTGGTGGTCTACAAAAAACAGGGAAACAACGTAAAAAAACTTTCTGGTAGGAACGAACTTAAGAGCGGAGTTACTAGCCGCCGGTAGGTGCGCTGGTTTGTGTTTCGATACCGGTGGCTAGCGCCATGCCGCTCACATTTTGATAAATACCAGCTATAAAATCGCATTTTTCGCGTTCCGGGGTGGCACTGTTGGCTTGCCCAACAGTGCTGATATTTGGCCTCAGGCAGCTGTCACCCAAACACCTCACCAATCACTTCCCCTCCCAGCACCGTGGCAATCTCTTTCCGATTATTATGCATGTAAAACAGTTTGTGCTGATCAAGTCCCAATGCATGCAATAACGTGGCATGCAAGTCCGCAGGTGAGACCGGCCGTTCCACTGGCGTATATCCCAGGTCATCCGTCTGACCGATGATCTGTCCCCCTTTCACGCCGCCGCCAGCCATCCACATGCAATACGTCGTTGGCAGATGATCGCGGCCGCGCTTATCCCCCGAGGCGTTCCCTTCCGTGGTTGGCGTGCGTCCGAATTCGCCCCCCCAGATCACCAGCGTCTCTTCCAGCAACCCTCGCTGTTTCAAATCCTGTAGCAGCGCCGCCACCGGTCGATCCGTGGCCTTCGCCCGCCTGGTATGATTGGCTTTGATCGCCCCATGCGCATCCCAGCCGCCATTGCGCAGTTGAACGACTCGCACGCCCCGCTCCACCAGCCGGCGGGCAATCAGACAATGTCTACCAAATTCCGCCGTCGGCTTGTCATCCAATCCATACAGTTTTGCGGTCTCTGCCGATTCGCTTTCCAGATCAAAAACTTCCGGTGCCGAGGTCTGCAGTCGAAAGCCCAGTTCATAAGATGCGATCCGCGCTTCCAGCTCTGAATCCTGCCCGAGTTGGGCCAGATGTTCCTGATTCATCCACTTGATAAAGTCCAGCTGCTCACGCCGATTTCCCTGTGAATAACCGGCGGGCATCTTCGTATAAGGTATCCCGCGTTTCCCATCCACGAGCGTGCCCTGATACCGCGACGGTAAAAACCCGTTACCCCAGCCCGGCGTCTGTGGAGCCGGACCGCTGCTATTCGATAACATTGAAATAAAACCAGGCAGATCGCGGCTCTCACTTCCCAGTCCATACGTCATCCACGCTCCCAGACTCGGCCGATCCCCGATTGCCGAACCGGTCAGCGCGATACATTCACCCGGACCATGCACGGGCACACGGTGATTCACCGAACGCATCACACAGATTTCATCGATCAGCTTTGCGGTCTCGGGAAACATATTGGATACCGGAATCCCACTCTGGCCATACTGCTTGAATTGGAAAGGCGAGGCCATCAACTTCGATCCCAGTCCCGCCCGCGGAATGTTCGGCACCCGCGCCGCAATACTGGCAGGTACCGGCTCTCCTTCCAGCTTCGTCAACAGTGGTTTCGGATCGAACGTATCAACCTGACTTGGTGCGCCTGACATAAACAGAAAGATCACACTCTTCGCGGTCGCAGGAAAATGACTCTTGCCGGTTACCGCCGGCGTCCCATCTCCGGCATACAGCAATCCCTCTTCCGCCAGCAAAGAGGCCAGCCCCAGCGCACCAAAGCCAAGCACGCTCTGCCCCAGCATCGCACGGCGACTGAGTGGCGGTGTGGAAAAACCAGATTTCATAGCCATTGGATCAAATAACATAAACGCCCTCGAAATTAAGGGATATAAATTAACTCGTTCAAATTCAGTAACGCATGGCACAACATCGAGAGTCGGCGTTCGTCTGACTCTGCAGAACTGTCTGATTGGAAAAAGGCCAGCGACCGATTCTGTTCCTGCGCCGTCGGTTGGCGTCCCAGCACACGCACAAACGCCTGTGTCACTTGCTGCCCGTGATCGTCGCCTGTTTCGGCAACAATGTTTTTCGCCAGCACCTGTGCCCGGCGGTTCATAAACTGACTGTTCAACATAAACAGCGGCTGCAGCGCTACTGTCGAAACCTGCCGCCGCGAACAGCTGGCAATACTGTCCGGCGCATCGAACATCGCCATCACCGACGGCATCTCGCTCCGGCGTTGAAACAGATAAATCGTCCGCCTCAAATTTGCTTCTTCACGTTCCTGAGGCACGCTCGGCCCGCCCAGCTCGCGTTTCAGTTCGCCCGTTGCACACAGAATCGAATCCCGTATCGCTTCCGCTTCCAATCGGCGTCGCGGCCAGCTCCAGAGCAACCGGTTTTCCGGATCGAGTTTCAGATTCGCTTCGTTGAACGAACGGGCCTGCCGATACGTCGACGACAATACAATCTGCCGATGAATGTGTTTCGTACTCCAACCCCGCTCCATCAGTTCAGTCGCCAGCCAGTCCAACAGTTCCGGGTGCGACGGTTTTTCTCCCTGCACACCAAAATCACTGGGCGTGGAAACCAGGCCGCGTCCAAAATGATACTGCCAGAGCCGGTTCACCCAGACCCGCGACACTAAAGGATTCTTGCGGTCGGTCAGCCAGTCCGCCAGCGCAGTCCGCGAAAGTGTTTCCGAATCGACGGTCGTCGCTCCGAGCACGGCGGGCCAGCCTTTCCCCACTTCCAGTCCCGGCTTATGCACATCTCCGCGAATCAGAATGACGGACTTGGTCTGTTTTAATCGTTCCGCCGAATAAGGAATCGGATCGCGGTTCACCACCGGTAGCCGCTCGATCTGTTTTTGCCCTGTCAGCGGAGAATAATAGCCCCACGTGTGCGGCGTCTTCGTGTGGGCAAATCGTTTTCGATTGATCAGTTTCTTCGCTTCGCGCTGATAAAAATCAAACGTCCCTTTCGGCATCCAGGTTTTCATTTCAGTCGGATTCGGCAGGCCGTCTCCTTTGAGAGACAGGTTGCCCAGTTGACCGTTCACGAAAAACCCCTGCAGACGATAGTAGTCCCGCTGCGTCAAGGGATCGAATTTATGATTGTGGCACTGTGCACATTCGAGCGTCAGCCCCAGCAGCGCACCGCTGGTCACATTCACAATATCAACGAGCACGTCGTTCCGCTGGGCCGCCTTATCCATCTGGTTCCCGCTGATGCGTGCCGACGCCAAAAAACCGGTCGCAATCACATGCTCGTCCGCGTAAGGCTTGAGTTCATCGCCGGCGAGCTGTTCCTTGATAAACTGATCAAAGGGCTTGTCTGCATTAAAACTCTCAATCACATAATCGCGATACCGCCACGCATACGGTCGTGGCAGGTCATGCTGATAGCCGTGACTCTCCGCCCAGCGCGTCAGATCCAGCCAGAAACGCGCCCAGCGTTCGCCATAATGTTTCGATGCCAGCAGCCGCTCGACCAGTTTCTCATAGGCCCGCGGATCGGTGTTATTAACGAAGGCTTCAATCTCATCTGCACTCGGCGGCAGTCCCGTCAAATCGAGCGAAAGCCGGCGAATCAACGTCGCTTTGACCGCTTCGGGAGCGGGATTGATCCCCGCTTTCTGCCAGGCACGGGCAATGAAGGCATCGACGGGCGTGCGAATGGGTTTGCTACTTTTCACCTTGGGAACGTCAGGCCGTTTGATGGTTTGAAAGGCCCAGTGATCCGACTCCGTTTTCGGTGTCGGCAGCAACTTGTAATCCCACTTCGCCCCCTGATCGATCCAGGCGCGTAGCTTGGCTACTTCCTGTTTGGAGAGTGCGGGCCCTGCATCGACAGGCGGCATCCGTACTTCTGCGACTTGTGTTGAGACCAGTTCGACCAGCTTACTCTGCTCGCTGTTTCCCGGCTTTATTAACTCTTCCCCCGTACTGAAGCCGAGCAGTTCCTCGTAGACATCCAGCCGATAGCCCGAATCGGGATTCGCACCGGCATGACAACTGAAACAGCGCGACTTGAGCAGTGGATAAATATCCTTGTCAAAATGGACTGGTGCTGCCCAGGCAGTCTGCTGTTTCGTCGCCATTTTCGGAATCTGTTCAGGCGAAAGATCGAGCACATCACTCCAGGTGCGGCTCAAGACCAGATCGCTCACATAGATCCGGTCATCGAATTCGGTTTTGTAGCCGGTGGCAAAGCCGACCCAACTCACGCCGTTCACACTCTGCGGATTCACGGTCGTCGCCACGGGCTGTTCCAGCTCACCGGGCTTTGGATCGACCCATAATTCGAATTTGGTAAAGCCGGCCCGCAATGATTTTTCGGGCTTCGACAGCCGTCCGACGATCAGATAATCTCGATCGCGCTGGAGTTCCACCGAACTCCAGGCCGTCTTCTGCGAACCGATCCGCACCATGAATACGACTTTTCCCTTATTCGGACCACTGGACGCCACATGCACGCCGATGTTGGGCGTGTGATTCGCATGCACGGCGTTGTCAGTACCTTCGTAGCGATCCAGCCAGAATACGAAGAACTCCCCCTCATCGCGCTGCTTCGCATCGGCTGCATAACGGAAGCGGAATCGCAAATACAGTTCCTGATCCTGGTACGTCTCCTTCAGCTCCCGCCGCAGAGGGTTATTTCGTTGTACCGAACCTTGAATCAGCGCTTCATGTGCGATTGCCTTGTGGTTTTCGTTGGATGATTTATGCTTCGCGTCAACAAACAGCGCCGGCTGCCGTTGCGAGAGCACCCAGCCCCCCTTCCAGCCAAACCCGGGTTGATTTTTCTTCAGCGTATCGATCTGCCGATTGACTAAACCGTGCGCGAGTCGTGGCGGCTCCTCCGCAAACGTCTGTTGAGAACCGAACAGCAGTCCGCAAACCAGCAGCGTCGAGATGGCTCGCCAGGAAAAAAAATCAGATGTCAGAGCGCGATGCATCACAAGTCTTTCAGTTCAAATAATAAGAAAATCAGTTCTGCCCGGCGGGTCGGGTCACCGATTCAAAAGTATCACCAATCACCAGCCGATCCAGATAAAGCGAATCGCTGACTTCGGTGTACTGACCGATCCGCACTCCCAGTGCGTTGATCGATTTCAGCAGGTTGGCCTCTTTATTCCGTTTGACAACCACATCGGGAGTCTCACTGCGCTCTCCCACCGGATTGACCCAGAATTCCAGGTGATTAAAGAATTTCGAGTTCTTTTTGGAAAGATGCCCCACCAGCAGAAACGTTTCATCGTCTACCGGTTGCTCAAAAAAGGCTTCCTGTTTCACGTTGAAGCGGGCAAAGAATTTTCGTTCTTTGAATCCGATACTCGGAACCCGGGCATGGCTAGACCCCATGCCGCCCATCGAGCTATCGAACCAGAGACCAAAGAAATCGTCTTCGTCCACGCCATGATATTGAACCAGCATGCTGAAGTAGAAATCGTCGGTGAGTGGCGTTTCCAGTTTGCGGGCAATTCGATGTGCGAGCGACGGGTAAGCATGATGATGCCCGCGGGCATGTACGATCATCGGACCGCCATCCAGGTCTCTCCACTGCAGTTGTTTTTCAGGAATCATCAATCGCGTAAAGTTCTGATCGGTCCACCAGCCTTCATGACTGAAACCCACGCCTCCGCTCTGTTGATACAGAGAAGAAGTCGGATATTCGAAATCTTCCCCCACTCTGATCCCCTTCGGCAGTGCTGAATTTTCTCTAATGAGAGAGACCTGATTCATCGGCTCCAGCTTTTCAAAATCGAGTGTTTCCTGAGGCGGATAGCTTCCCGATTTCGCTGCGATAAGCTGCTCGGGCGTCGGTGCATCAGCAAACCTGGCCGGCGTTACTCTGATTTCCGCCCCTTTGACATTCCCGTTGGAGAACCGCAGCGCCTGGCTTGCTTTCAGACTGGCAATCACCTGATTCTCGGCCGCTACCGGCTTCACTCCGACTTCACCTTCAAACACATGCACTTCCGCTTCGCCCGATGCATCTACTACCGCGCCGAAGCGGGTTCCCTGATCCACAATCCGGATTTTATTCGTATCCACGGTAAAGCCCTGCGCTTCTTCAGGCACATAGGCGGACAGCGTGCCATAGTGCAGCACGGCATTCAGTGGCGAACGGAGTTCAATCTGGGCCGGTCCTTCCAGCATGACGCCGGCGCCGCTATCAAACCGAATCCGCGCGATACCCGATTTCAACCGCAGTGATTCTCCCGTAGGGAATTTGGTGCCGTACGGAATCTCTTCCGCGTCGCGGTCTTCCCAGACCGCATCTTCAGTATCGAGTAACATTCCTGCATAGCCGGGCACAACTGCATTTGGCTGCTCCGCTGTTTTCTGTTGCTCGGCTTGATTGAACCAGAATAATCCCCCCGCCAGTAACAGCACCACGGCAGTCGCGATCCAGGACAACCAGCTATTCCGGCTTCGTGATACGGGCTCGACTGTCGTAGCCACATCCACATTGATGGAAATGTTTTCGTCCGTTTCCTGCACCACGAGTGCTTCCAGACTGAACTCTTCCGGTATCGCAGCATACAGGTTCGACGTAAGCAGAGAATCCAGATGAATCTGGTTCGCATATTCTTCAATCAATTCGGGATGGACATTGAGAATCTCCGTAAGCCGTGCGTCTTCGTCTGTTGTCATTCTGTTTTCAAGCATACGGCTGGTGAGTGCCGCCAGCTCTTTGCGAACCGCTTCAAGTTCGGGGTTCATAATCGTGCCTCCTGGGCCACTGTCTTTTGGATACACTCCATGAGCGTTTTCCGAATGCGGTATAAGGTCATCGAAACCGCGTCGGCTGTTCTCCCTGCTTCGGATGCGATCTGGTTTACAGGCATCGCATCACAATACCGGCTCTCCACCAGTTGCCGATGTTCGGGAGGTAGTTTTTCCATACAGGACTCAAGTGCCGCTGCATGCGATTTTGCATCCACCGCCCGACCGGTCGCCACCGTCGCGATCTGTTCCAGTGTCTGTTCGTCAAACACCGCCTGACCGTCGTTCTTGACTCGTTTGAAAAACGCGAGTGCCTGCAATTGAGCAATCCGGCACGCCCAGGGAAGGAAATTGCGATCCCAGTCATACTCGTTCCGCTTCCGCCACAGAACGGTATTCGTTTCCTGCAGCACATCATCCACATCCGCTCCCCGACGAATCAGTGCGACCAAAATCCCGCGCAACACAGGCTGGCTCCCGGCAATCAACGCCACATACTCTTCATCGAGATCACGATTCGACAAAACGGAAACCTCTCCTGCGCAAGTGAAGGCGACATCCAATCAAAACAACGCTCCGTATCAGTTATTTAGATCAACTGGCTCTAATCTAACGCAGAATTTTTGAAAAAGATAATTTCCAGCCGAAAAAGAACAGGATTGAATTAGACTCACATTGACGCATCACAATATATACAAACAACTTATCCGTCAGGTAAGGGTAAGCCCGAATGCAATTCGGGCCGAGCGAAGCGAGCAGGAGGTCACAGCTCAAGCAGACAATTCACAGCAGAGCCACCAATCGGATTGAATCAGTCATCAAAAGGCATACTGGCTCACAAAGCACCGTTTACCCAGCCACCTCCTGTTGCCTGCGGCAATACCGGATTGCATCCGGTACCACCCTTTTTCTGTCCAGCACTCCTGCCAGAAAATGTTCGTGCTTTTCGTGGTAGAAATCATTTCGAGTCTTTCGCAGTCCGCCTACCGCTCGTCATAACCAAACACACCCAGCACCCAAACCGGTTTTTCCTGTGCCTGCAATTTGATCCGATATTTACCAAACGGTAGCCCCGTTACGCCGCGGCGGTTCTCGATGAAATGTTTCCGTCCCTGTGAATCCATAAACGGTTCGCTGGTCGGTTGTGACCAGACCGTTTTCCCGTCGACTTCAGTCACCAGCGTGCCCCCTTCAACACGATCCAGCCAGGCGATTGACACATCGGTCGCCTCGACTTCAATTTCAATCGCTTCGCCCGGCGTCAGGTAAAACGCCTGCTCTCCATAGGGAGTGCCCCACATCGACTTGAAAGTCTTCACGGCAGACGTCCCACGCCAGCCTTTCGCGTCAACGCCATAGAACCGGCGGTTCAATCCCACTTTACAATCGACCGTCGTGAGCCGCGCGCTCGTGTTGGGAATTTCAATAATGTGACGATCCCCGCGCGACAGCCGCCCATGCACGAATGTGGAATTCCGTGGATTGGGACGTGTGAAACTGCTTCGCCCATGTCCCGCATGTTGTGCCGGCTGACCATCGATCTGTAACTGCATCATTTCCCGTTTGTTATCTGCCCAGAGATTGAAAGCCGCCTCTTCCAGAATCATCATCCGTCCGTCCACAATCCGCGGACTGTCAACGTCGAAGCGGGTCATTTCTCCTTCCCAGTTCGCAGCATAATCATTCATCCGCGCGGGCAACTGTCGTTGCGGGATTCCCGGCTGTGGATTCTCAGGCATTTCGAAGATCTGCTCCAACTGTTTGAACCACAGATAATGACTGGCGGCTCCCGGGTGCCCACCATCGGGGGCCAGCGCGTACTGATTGCAGGTTGTCTTCAGATCCGTCAACAACTGCCCCAGATCGACAAAGGGAATTCCGTAATGCGCGCAGAGTTGCTGCATCGGTTCGGTCATTGAATTCGGCTGCCCTTTATCACGAATCCACATGCACGAAACAAATTCCACGCCGGGATAGTGCCGCTGAAACCAGCGGACGGCTCCTTCATAGGCGGCGATTTCATCGGGACGGTCAATATGCTCGTTATGCCCGTGCCCGAAGATCACCAGATCCGGTCCCGGCTTCTTTCCGTTTTCAAACAATGCTGGATACAGTTCCTGCCACGTCTTGCCGGCGGGATGACCGTTATTACCAGGATCGGGCGACTGTTCCAGCGACGCATATTCAAGAAAGCCGCTGTGAGATTCGCCAATCGACGAACCATCGCAGGCCATCACGTTGAGCAGAATCTTCTCGACCGGATAATTGAACTTCCGCAGCAACTCCCGCCGCATGCGTCCGGTATACATGAAATAGTGTTGCGACCAGCCGACGTAATCCTGCAGATCGGGCCGCTGCATGCGTTCGAACAGCAGCTGTTTCAAAGCTGCCGGCTTTCGTGGCCGCGCGTCGGTCAAAGGCTCTTTAAAGTCCGGGCTGGTGGGGTCTTCGTCATAAAAATAGAGTCGCGGGTTCGCACTGCCGCGATCGATACTGGAACCGAGTGTTAGAATTGTTACCGGCTTTCCGCTGGTCAGTTTCTCCATCGTCCGCGGAATCCGTCGATACAGGTCCGGCAGGGCACGCGAGGAAACCGTTTCCGTTACTGCCTTGTCCCCTTTGATCAGCGTGGGCGAATGAATCCAGACTCGTTTGTCGGAGTCATTCACAAATTCGACCAGCACTCCCACCACATTCCGAAACGCTGCATTCGACGCGCGTTGATGTTCAAACCGTGGATCAACTTTGAGACCGGAAAATTGCAGTATAAATTCCTGCCCTGCCTGCTCCGATGATGTTTCCAGCTGCGGTGCCCGAATCAATTCGCCTCGCCCATGTTTCGCAAACGTCCGTTTGTCTGACAGACCAAAGTCCGCCGGTGACCACTCACCGTCGGCACTTTCAACCAGCATCAGACAGAGCCGTGCTTTGAGTGCGCCACTGGTTTCCTGATACCCGTTGACCGACAGACTGACGACATCGCCGGCCGCCAACTTCAGTTCAGGTAGCGTCGCAAACTGCCAGAACCGCTTGCCCGGCTCAATCGCAACCGCTTTCGTCGACGGTTTAATTTTCAGTTTCTCATTTTCCGCTCCCGCACTCACATCACCATAGTGATCCGTATTCCAGCAGAGAATCGATCGGCCGGACTCCGCTACAGCCGTTTTCCGCAATCGAAATTCCGGATTCTGCAACAGATTCTGCTCCCGCGGCATTTCCTCAGCAACGACAGCAGACAACAGGGAACAGAGAACAACAAACAGGAACAAGGGAACGATTTTTTTCACGGCGGGGCTCACAAGCAGAAATCAGGTCGGAGGCTCAAATTCAAAAGAGAGAATCAGGTATACTTCTCCTATCTTACACCAATCTCGGTTTCGAACTCAAAATCAGTTGTGCAGAATAAGTGAAAAATGAAGAGGAAGTTTTTTATGAGACTTGTTCTTCAACACCGGACCCAGGAGTTTTCCATCGATTCAATCAGTTCGCGAGCGCCCCGGATCGTGATCGCGGTTTTTTCGACAGACAGGTTTTTTAGATTCTTCATCTGAGTCAGGTACGGTATCGCCGCATCCGTAATGTCCGTCCCGTCCAAACTTAAGTCTTGCAAAGTAGTAAACTGCCTCAGCAAAGTCACCCCCTGATCCGTGAGTCGGGTTCCCTTCAGACTCAAAGAGTCCAATTGTGGCCAGAGATCTTCCATCCGAAAGAAATCATCCGTGATCCGTGTTTGATCCAGAGTGAGTCTGTCCATTTTGGAAAGACCTGCAAGATCATACTGCACCCAGTCCGTAATTTTCGTATAGGTCAGATCCAGAAAGTGTAGATCATCCAGTTCAATCAGACAGCCCCCAATCTGATCAGAGATCCTGGAATAGAACAGATTGAGAACTTGCAAACCCGAAAACGTTTCCAGCATCTCCAGGAAAGTACTTTCCGGGCGAGGGAACTGCGATATACAAAGTGACTTCAAATTTTCTTTCTCTGACAACGGCTCCAGAGTTTCCACAAACTTCGGCGCCGCGTTGTAACCAAAATAGATTCCCAGATTCTGAGAAAACTGAGCAACCAACTCCAGATCTTCGATCGTCGGTTCATACTTAAATAATAAACAGATCGGATCCTGGCGATTCAAGGCCGCTTCCAGGTCCCCTCTGTGATCCAATTCGCAATATTCCAGTGAACCACTGGGAGTAATTTCGGTGCTGACATGCAAATCATCCAGCTCCGTTACAACGGGCAGATGTTTGCTTTTTTCATCAATTGCCTGTTGGGACATGACCGCTTTGCGCCGCTCCAGGTTCGTTAAAGGCCCATCCAGGATATCCTTCACCCAATAGTGAATCCAAAGCTCATCGGGTACCGATTCGGCGTCGGGATACTCGGCCGGTCGAAATTGATGCAGCAGTTTTTCGCATTTCGCAGTAGAGCAGTCTGAAGCCACTACCCCTTCGTAAATATACTTTTTCACCTCGAAGGAAGCATTCCAAGTCTCCACATCATAGTATTCCTGCCCCACAACATATTTATTCTTGATTGGCTTTTTCATCAATCACCTCAAGGAGAACGATATGATCGAGCATAGTCTGACGACCTGTAATCAGTAAAAGACGAGTATCTTGTGCTATTATAATAGAACGCAATAGCAAAGACACGCCCTTTCTGAAAACCACTCGTAGCGGGTAAGCCCGAATGCAATTCGGGCCGAGCGCAGCGAGCAGGAGGTCGCTGCTCAATCAGACAATGCACAGCAGTGCTGCCAACCATTCTGAATCAGACAGTATGAGGCACAGCCACTCTCCACACATCGTAAACACCTCCACTTCCTGTTGACTGCGGCAATACCGGATTGCATCCGGTACCACCCGATGATCTCGATGAATCAAGAAGTCATTTATGATCGGCAGACAATTCCCGTTTCGTAAACTCCAGCACATACGGAATCGCTTCCCTGACCACCGGAAACGTGTGCCCCCCTTTGAGCTCAATGTATTGGTGTGGCTGCTTGAGTTCGCTCAGCCGATCGCGAAAACGCTCGTTCATCGTGCGGTCAAAGGCGGCGTCGGCGGTGATGATGAGTACCGACATCCCCTTCAGCTTTTCCGCACGATGAAGTGGATTGAACTCCTTCCAGACCGTTTCATCAGAACCAAATCGCTCCACGGGCACTTTATACGACTGCCCTTTCGGCAAACCCGAGCGGGGAAAATCAAGCAGTCCGATGATCGAACTGACGGCGGCAAACTGTTCGGGATGTCGTTCGGCAAAGTTCACACAACCAAATCCGCCCATCGACCAGCCGGCAATCGCCCAGCGTTTCCGATTGTGCGGCAACTGATATTGCTGCGAGACGACATCGAGGACTTCTTCCAGATACGATTCATACACGTCCTGTTTGCGTACGGGCGAATTGATATACCAGCCATCATCGCCGTCCGGCAGAATCACAAACAGTCCGGAATCCAGCAACTGTTGCCGAATCGTTTTGTCATCAATCAACGTCAACTCGTGCCGCCCGCGACCATGTAAGATCACCAGCGTGCGCCGCTCTGCTGGCTTGATTGACTGCCAGTGGTCTGGCAACACGATGACCGCCCGTTTTTGTTTCTTCAAATGAGTGCTATCAAATGAAATTGCTTCAATCCGCGGAAAGAGGCTCTTTGTTTCCAGATCTGCCGCGTCGGCCAAACCGAAATCAAACAACAGTCCCACGAACGCCAACACGCACACCAGTTTGTGAATTGAATGATCTGAAATCATCATGTAACCCTTCCAGAAAACAACTCCCGTGTGCCATCCATGATCGAAAAGTCTTCATTGTAAGCATTCCTATTGTGAGCGGGTCGGCGCTAGCCGCCGTTTTGGGCTCAGGGTCGCTGCTTCAAAAACGGTGGCTAGCGCCATTCCGCTCACTTTTCGTATAAAACCAGCTTAAAAACTATGCTTATCGACTCACCGAGTGCCACTGTCGGCTTGCCCGACAGTGCTAAAACAGCCACCGATTCCCACATTATTAATAAACCCGCACTTCACAAATCCGGGCATGATCTATCCCGTTCGTCGCCGTCACCACCACACGAAACTGACTCACAGACAATTGTGTTTCCACTGGATGCACACGACGTCTTTGATAATTGTCTGTTACAGAAACCATTGATTTCCAGTCAGTACCATCGAAGACTTCAATCGAATAATCCCGGACCGTCTCCGGCTGTGCTGCTCCCCAGACCATCTTCGAGGTGTAACCATCATGATGACTCAGCGTCAGATGCCGATGCAGGCCCGTATCGAAAATAAGTTGAACTTCACGCACTTCAATCGGCGTCTCCCATTCCAACAGCAACGACGCCGGCAATCCGTCCGTAGGCTCAGACATCCAGCGATGACCGCCGGGAAAAGACAGCTCTGGTGGTGCGCCCTGATCGCCGTGCACACTCCGCGTCTGACCTGAAATCACATTCACCGCTTCATAACCAACTTGTTCGCTGCTGGCAGTGATCCGCGCCGTTTGTGCGAAGTCAGCTTTGTCTTCATTTCTGATCCCGACCAAATAGGCATCATCGCGTATGAGCCGCTGCTGGATTTGTTTCATCACCGCGGGATTCGAAATCGCGTCTGCCGGCATAACATTATGTAGAGCCGCATACGCCGCCGCGGTTCCCACGCCCTGTCCGATCACCGCACAGGTCGCCATTACACGCGTCGAAGAAAATGCCACATGCGTCGCAGAAATATTCCGCCCGGCAAACATCAGATTGCTCAGATCCGCAGAAACACAGGCGGAGAGAGGCACATTATACAGGTGCGGCACCGGATGCTGCGTGCACGGTTCTTCTTCTGGTGCATCAATGCCGGCGGGCGGATGCAGATCGAGCGACCAGCCGCCGTAGGCGATCGCATCGGGAAAATCGCGGGACGAGAGCAGATCCTCTTCGGTCAGAACGTGTCGACCAATGAACCGCCGGCTCTCCCGTTTACCGGGGAGAAAACCGAACCAGTCGAGCGCCCAGTGGGCTGCGGAAAATGGATCATCGCCCGCAGGTGTCCCCGGCGGACCGTTCTTCACATGATCCCAGATGCCCATCACAATCGCCAGCAGCTCATCGCGGATTGTTTCGTTCTCTTTGATCGTATCCAACGTGCCGCCCCACTCGGCCCACCAGTATCCGTACTCGTGTGTCGGCTCTTCTTCGCCAGGTGTCGCGTAGAGTCGCAGCTTCAGTTCTTCCTTTTTAAAGGAACGAGCCCATTCCGGTGCCACAAACGGCATCGGCCGGTCATGCCGACGGGCCTGCATCAGAATGGTGGAACCGAGCCGCTGATTGTCTGCTGTTTCGGGAGCCAGTTTTTCCTGAAACTGCGCCTGTCCTTCGCGGCCTTCCATGAACAGCGCCCCCGCCTCTGCCGCCAGCCGCCCATCACCGGTACAGTCAATGAATATTTCCGCATTGATTGTGAAACGATCTTCCGTACTCTGTCGCTCGGCGATCGCCTGCTGAATTCGGTCACCGTTCAATCTCACAGCTGTCACAAAAGTATTCAGCAGCAGCATCAGATTCGGTTCGGCTTTACATTTTTCATAGAGAATCAGATCGAACATCGATGCCGAGCGTTGCGGATTGCAAACGCAGTTCTCCAGCCGCAACTCTTCAATGATCCCCCCTTCACGGGCTTCGGTCTGCAGTTCTTCGCCGCGATCAAAGTGCCCGGTCCCGTTCGCGCCGACAATATGCATGCGGACTTCGCTCGACGCATTGCCGCCTAACACAGAACGATCCTGGCACAAAATAACACGGGCACCGCACCGCGCAGCAGCAATCGCAGCACAGCAACCCGCCATGCCGCCCCCTGCCACGAGGATCTCACACTCCAGAACATGGTCTTCCAAGATCGTCATTCAGAAATTCCGTCTTTGAATTTGACACACCGATTAAATGCCATATAATAATCTACCGCAACCCTTTTTCAAGAACAATTACCCTGAAAACGCCATTGTAATGACACTTATAGACAAAGAACCGACAAATACGCTGGCCCTGGATCTGTCTGAACGCATTCGGCATCGGATCCAGTCCGCCGAATTTACCGATGGCGATTTCTTCCTCACTGAAGCAGAACTGGCCGAAGAATACAATGTCTCGCGGCGGATTGCCCGTGAAGCCGTCAATCGGCTGTGCGCGTTGGGGCTGCTCGAAGGTCGCAAACGAAAAGGGCTCCTCGTCCGCCATCCTGACCCGATTGAGGTCTGGGCAAATTGTCTGCCTTCGCTGGCCCGGTCACCGGAAAAACTGGCCGACCTGGCTCACTTTCGCTATGCCCTCGAAGTCGGTGCCATTGAACTGGCGATCAAAAATGCCAGCGAGGAACAGATCACTCAACTGGCGGCACTCGCCGAAGAATTCAAACAGGCGGCCCGCATCCCCGAAGATCGCAAACATCGGATTGAAATCGAACGCCAGTTTCATGGGTTGATTCTAAAGATGTCGGGCTCAACGTTAATCGCCGATATGCAGAAACTGCTGGCAACCCTGTTTGAAAATTCGTATCCCGCCCGGGAATCGCCCGTGCTGGAAGACGACGTTAATGAGCGCATCATCTGGCAGCACTTTGAACTGGTCAGCGCCATTCAGGATCGCGACGTCGAACGTGCCCGCTCCGTGATGCGGTCTCACTTGAAATATCTATTAATCTCTCCACCGGAAACCAACTGAATTATTCCCCTGTTCGAGGTTCAACAACATGCTCAAACGCGCCCCCTCACTCATTTTTGTATTCGCCCTGCTCATCAGTGTCCTGCTCTCGACTTCTACTCTCCCCGCAGGAGAAGACAGTTCCCTGCCTGAAGTCGAAGTCACCAACGTCCGCAAAGTTTTCGATAACGGCGAACATAATGCCTTCACCGATATGATTGAATTCAAAGGGAAATATTATCTCACCTTCCGCACTTGCCCGGGTGGGCATATGCTGTTTCCGTCTTCTCGCATTCTAATCATGCAGAGTGATGACGCGGAAACCTGGAAGCAGGTGGATGAATTCTCCGTTCCCCGACGCGATGTCCGCGACCCGCACTTTTTGATTTTCAAAGACAAACTGTTTGTCTACACCGGCACCTGGTACTGCGGCGACGCGCCCCCCAAAACCAGAACGATCAATCAGCATCTGGGATATGCGGTCTGGTCTGCCGATGGTTCGAACTGGTCAAAGCCGACTATGCTGGAAGGGACCTATGGCCATTACATCTGGCGGGCCGCCGCCTATGGCGACAAAGCCTACCTCTGTGGTCGCCGCATTCGAAACTTCACCGAAGACAACAAAGATCGTGAGCTCATTGAAACCGCGATTCTGGAAAGCGATGACGGCCTCGTCTGGAAAACCGCCAGTCTGTTCAACGAAAAACAGGGAGACGAAACCGCGTTTCTGTTTGAAAAAAACGGTGACCTGCTGGCGATCGGGCGCAGCGGCTCCAACCCCGCCTGGGTCATGCGTTCGCGGCCTCCCTTTGATCACTGGGAACGCAAACAACTCGACCGTTATATTGGCGGCCCGCTCCTGGCCAAGTGGGGTGATCACTATCTGGTCGGCGGTCGTCAACGAAAGAACGGAAAGTACGTCACGTCACTCTACTGGTTCAAAAACGACCAGTTACATGAATTTGCATCACTACCCAGCGGCGGCGATAATTCTTATCCTGGTATTCTGATTCTTGGTCCCGATCGGGCACGCGTCTCCTATTACTCCAGCCACGAAAAAGACGAGAACGGAAAACCGATCACCGCGATTTACCTGGCGGACTTAAAACTGAAGCACAAAAAGTAAACGATTCTCAGCAGCAAGGAAAGCGCATGCCACTCAACCAACTGGAAACCGGCATCCTGTTTCGCAACGAGAAGCCGCACGTCAAGAGTGTGCATGCTTACTTTCCTTCGGTCGCCGTCTTAGCCGACGGAACACTAGTCAGCACGTATGTACTGGGCGAAGCGTTTGAAGCGACCAACCTTCAGGTACACTGGTCGCGGTCTCACGATCAGGGGCAAACGTGGGACCATCAGGGACAACTCAATCCACCGACAACGGACCGCGTGACGTCGACCTTCGGACGCGTTGCCACAACGCCGAACGGCGAACTCATCGCGAACCTGATTCGTTACGACCGCAGCACACACGTTGATGAAGGACTCAGTAATCCTGAGACGCTGGGACTGGTACCGGCGGAACTGCTGTTGATGCGTTCCCGCGATCAGGGAGAGACATGGAACGAACCGGAAACGATCACGCCTCCGCTGGTCGGTCCCGAATTTGAAATGTGCAGTCCGATCACGGTGCTGAATGATGGACGCTGGCTCTGGCCGACTTCGACCTGGCGCGACTGGGACGGAAATTTACCAAACGGCAACCGGATGGTGGCCCTCGTTTCAAAAGATCAAGGGGCGAGCTGGCCTGAATACCTCGATATCATGTATAGCGTCGACGACCAGTTGATCTTCTGGGAATCGAAGGTGATTGAATTACCCAACGACCGCCTGCTAGCGGTTGCCTGGTGTTATAATGAAGGTGCGAATGCAGATCGCCCCAATCATTATGCCTTCAGCGATGATGGCGGGGCTTCGTGGTCAGCTCCCACTTCCACGCAAATAGCAGGCCAGACGTTGACGCCCTGTCTACTCGACGACGGCAGTCTGCTTAACGTTTATCGGCGGCTGGATCAACCCGGGCTCTGGGCCTGCCATTCCCGACTCAACGCACAGGGAGAATGGAGTAATCTCGACCAATGGCCTCTCTGGGGACATCAGTCGCTGGATGGAACAACAAAAACGGTCGAAAACATGTCTGCCAACTTTGCTGCCCTCAAATTTGGTGCCCCGCACATCGCCCGTCTGTCTGATGGCAGTCTGTTCGTCACGTTCTGGTGCTACGAACAGAACGTGAGCCTGATTCGCTGGTTCAAATTCGACGTTGATTGAGTCGATTTTTCGCGGTTATCGGTGACAAGCCCCGCCCGATGGTTTACCATGAACGGATCAAAACACTCCGACCAAACCACCCTACCAAAACCAGACGCTCAGAGGCCTCCATGAAAACCCTGCCGGCTTTTCTTTTCCTGTTTGCTCTTTATTTCTTCCCCTGCACGACCCAGGCCGACTGGCCGCAATATCGGGGCGATGCAGCCCGCAGCGGCTTTACTGAAGATCCCCTGCCCACACGGATGGAGCTGCAGTGGACGTATCGCACCAAACAAATACCAATGCCTGCCTGGCCCACACACACGCGTATCAAATTCGACGAAGTCTTTCAGCCGATCATTGTGAATCAGACGGTGCTATTTGGCAGTTCGACCGACGACCAACTCTATGCACTCGATTTGAAAACGGGCGTCCTCAAATGGAAGTTTTTCACTGAAGGCCCGATCCGTTTTGCACCGGCTGCTTGGAAGGACCGCGTATTTGTCGCCAGCGATGACGGCAACCTCTATGCATTATCGATCAAAGACGGTTCCCTGCTCTGGAAAAAACAGGGCGGACCAAAACGGAAATTCATCATGGGCAACGATCGATTGATCTCACACTGGCCGGGTCGAGGCGGCCCGGTCGTCGTGGGCGACCAGGTTTATTTCGCCGCCGGTGTCTGGCCTTCGGATGGCGTTTATCTGTATGCCCTCAATGCGGAAACCGGAGAGGTCATCTGGAGCAATCAGGACTCGGGACAGTTACTCATGAATCAGCCGCATGGCGGTGCGAGTGCGAAAAGCGGCGTCTCGTCGCAGGGTTATCTGGCTGCCAGTGCAGACCAGATTTTCATGCCCACAGGGCGCGCAGTTCCCGCGGCCTTCGAACGCACGACCGGCAAATTTCAATATTATCATCTGCAGAAAAACCAGCAGCGCGGCGGTTCCGATGTGATGCTCGCCGATCGTTTTTTCTGTAACGCCGGTTGCCTGTTTGATCAGAAAACGGGTGACTTGTCACAACAACCGGGAACCGGACCGATGGCTGCAACACCCCGGGGCATTCTACGCGGCAGTGGTCCGTCACTGGTTTACAGTGAATGGTCAGACCAGAAAACCCGCGACCGCAAAGGCACGCCGATATCGGTCCGACAGCTCAAAGAGAAACGACTGATCCCGCTGGATTATACGATCACCGATGTGATCATTGCCGGTAGCGATGCGTACTGCGGTTCTCACAACAAAGTCACCGGCGTCGATTATAAAGCGCAAGCCAACACCTGGTGGTCACACGAAATTGAAGGCACCGTTCGCGGACTGGCGGCCGCCGAGGAATGTCTCGTCGCCAGCACCGACCAGGGCGTGATCTGCTGCTTTGCGAATGCGAAACCACCGGAAGCAACTCAAAACGCCCCAGAAAAACCGGTCATTGTCAGTCCACTTTATCAACAGGCGGCAAAAGCCATCACTAATAAGACTGATGTCAAAACAGGGATCTGCGTCGACCTGGGAGCCGAGAATGCGAATCTGGCACTCGCACTGGCCCGGCAGTCAGAGTTTCAGATTTATCTGGTCATGCCAGATAAAGCCAAAGCCAATGAAGCACACGAAATGTTAGCTGATGCCGGCGTGTATGGTTCACGTGTCGCCGTGCATGTTGCGGATCCGGAGCACGTTCCCTATTCGAAGAACTTTGCGAATCTGGTGATCTGTTCGGCGTCGCTGGAGCGAGAAATGAGTCCGGCTCTGTTACAGGAAGCCCGCCGGATTCAGCGTCCGTACGGCGGTCAGCTCTGCTGGGGACCTGTTGAAAAGTTAGAGGTGGAAACCAAGGCCGACCTGCAAGGGGCAGGCAGCTGGACGCACCAGTATTCCAATTCGACCAACACGGTCAACTCGGATGACGAAATCGTCAAAGGACCGCTCCGCATGTACTGGTATCGCGATGTTGATTTTCAGATCCCCAATCGTCACGGCCAGGGTCCCGCGCCGCTGGTCAATCGGGGCGTGATGGTCGTCGGCGGCCTGCATGGTTTGTGTGGGCTCGACGCCTACAACGGACATACCCTCTGGAAATACCAACTCAAAAATAATCTCATCGACATGAATGGCATTCACCATGATGTCAGCACAGCAGAAGTCGGCAGTAACTTCTGTTTGGGCGGTGACTACGCCTTTGTCTGTAAAGATTCATTCTGCCATCAAATCGAATTGAAAACCGGCAAGCTGGTGCGAAAGATTTCGACGCCGGTCAGCCGCGACGATCCGAATCAGAACTGGGGTTATCTCGGTTATCATCAGGGTGTGATTTATGGCACCGTCAGCAACGACGCACATTACACCAGCCCGCGCTACAAAGGACTCAAGCTGCGGAATGAATCGGTGCTGTTTTTCGCCGTCGATGCCAACACGGGCAATGTGCTCTGGACCTATCAACCTGAATACTCCATCCGCAATAACGCGATTACGATTGGCGACAACAGCGTCTATCTTGTTGACCGCGAAATCGCCAAAGCCGATCACATCAAAGAAGCCAGACGGAACGGCCGTCCCAATCCCCCACTGCCGGAAGATGTGCATCGCAAAGGCAAGCTGAAAGCCTTCCAGGCCAAAACGGGCAAAGATCTCTGGGAAGACGATCAAGACGTCTTCGGCACCCAGCTCGCGGTTTCCGAAGATCACGAAATCCTGCTGATGTTCTATCAGGGCATCCGGCACAAATTCTTCAGACTCCCTTCTGAAGTCGGCGGACGCATGGCGGCCATCGATGCAAAAACAGGCAAACGGATCTGGGATATCAAAGCCGAATATCAGTCACATCCTGTGATCAACGGCGACAAGATCTATGCCCAAGGGGGCGCCTGGAACTTGAAGACGGGGACTCCCCTCGATTTCAAATTCGATCGTTCCTATGGCTGCGGACAGATCTCCGCCAGCAAACACATGATGGTCTTCCGCTCGGCTACCCTCGGATATGTGGACCTGACCCGTAAGGCAGGCGTCGAAAACTTTGGTGGCATCCGCCTGGGGTGCTACATCAACGCCATCCCCGCCGGCGGTCTGGTGCTCGTTCCTGATGGATCATCGCAGTGCAACTGCTCTTACCAGATGCAGGCCTGGTTTGCACTGGAAGGTAGCGAATGACTGGTTTCTTTCAAATCTGCTTCCAATTCTAGATTCTCTGAACTAATCTTCAAAAAAACTGGTAGCGATCTCCCGCGGCCCCCGTTAGTTTCTGCAGCGGGTCATTATTCCAGCCAATATCGGCAAACGGCATTGGCGGAACAGTGATGAATCAAGTCCCTATTCTCCCCAATAGGAGAGTCATCCAGATGAAGTTTTTTATTGCCTTTGTTGCCATCGCTGGTTTAGTCACCACTGGTATCTCATCTCAAAAATCACGTAGTGACCGGAATTGCGGTCGTCCGGGTTCCCCGCCTCCCGATCCAATCCTGAGTTTATTTGATACCGATCAGAATGGCGAGATTTCTGCTCAGGAACTCGAACAGTCGGAAGCAGTTCTGAAAAAACTGGATTGGGACAAGGACGGAAAATTGACGCGTGAGGAACTGCCACGCCCCCCGCGCCCTGAAGAGGAACGGGGGCACGGTCCACATCACGAACGAGGTCACAGACCAGAACACGAGCGAGGACGCAGGCCAGAACACGACCGTGGACATGGTCATCGACCAGATCATCAACGAGGACACGAACAGGGGCGGAGACCAGGAGACGACCATCACCGCCGTCCAGAACGAGGTCGCCCGCCACGTCCCGCACCACATCCTGGTGAAGATCGATTCGAAGGTCCCGAACGACCTCCCGTTTCCCCAAATGCCCCTGCAGGCACTGTATTGTTCAACGGCGGATACGAAACCGATCCCCGCGATCACGGGCGACCAGTGGCCCTCATCGCTGCAGCGCTGGGTGTCGAAGCACAAGTTTTTCGAGATGCCTTCAGCAATGTGAAACCGGCACAAAACGGACATCCCACTGAAGCCAGAGCCCGTGCGAATAAAAAAGTGCTGCTGGACGCATTGGGCAAACACGGCATCACCAACGAACGGCTGGATGAAGTCTCGAATTATTACCGCTACCAGCCTGGAAGAGGGAATCTCTGGAAGCACACTCCTGCCAGCGCGACAGCCATCATCAAAGACGGAAAGGTAACCGAAATCAAGATTCTCAATCCAGGTGCTGGATATTTAACTCCGCCCACGGTAACGATCGCCGGTTATCCTGACCTGCGTCTCACAGCCACACTCTCGTTCGGCAAAAATCTCAACACGAACGGCACGATTCGATCTCTTACAATTGAAGACTGAAGCAGAAAATACAGAGACAAAAAAGTGATCGCATGAACGACCTCATGCGATCACTTTTCTATCGTAATTCGGCATTGTCTCTTGTTTATAAAGATTCCGCCTGCTGCTTGAGTGTATCCAGCTGCGCTTCAATTTTGTCCTTCGCAGCTGAACTCTGATAGAGTGACTGCAGTTCTTTGGCCGTGTCTCGTAATTGGATGTAAGGCCCCTGAAACTCGCTGGCATATGCTTCGAGTGACTCCATTAGAACAGAGAGGTTCTGGGCTGCTTCCTTGGGGCTTTTTTTAGCAGATGCCACAAATTCTTCGACTGATTTTTGTGCGACCTCATTTCGAGTATGCTCAGACTGTGGGGGGGCCTCTCGACCACCGCAGGCAGCTAAAACGGCCGTCATCAAAATCACAGTGAAACAGCAAAGCAATTGCTTTCCAAATCCGATTTTACTGTTCATCTCTCTTTGCCTTTAGTATTGAAGTAAAAAAGCAGCTCCAATGGAAATGATTGGAGCTGCAAACCCTTATTGACGATCGAAGATCAGTTGCACCTTAGAACTCGCCAATCACGTTTCCATCACCAATTGCCAGTAGATTCAGATAGGTGGTCTGATCAATATTTTCAGAGATGAATCGGACAGCACCATCACCCAGTAATGCATGCACGCCGCCTACGTGGAAACTACGTGCTGCCTGACCTGATCCTGCATTGGTGTCATCCGGATTGTTGCGTCGATTATAGTTCTTGTCTGAAGTATTATTGGACGCATAAGGAGTCCGGTCGGTCACCAGACTGGTATTGGGAGTCAACACACCGTTTTCGTTGGTTCCGCTAAACAATGCCCCGGTACACCAGCCCCAGGCTCCCTTGTCATCGCCGGTATTGGTACCGGTTACGATTTCACTCGCCATAATCACATTCGTCGTTCCGTCGGTGATATCACGAATTTTTGCACCGTTTTGTGCGATCGCACTGAAGATCCCACGACGGGAGTTATCGTTGAAGTCAGCAATATCCAGTGTTGAACCTGAGCCGACAGAACCGGCATAGGTGATTTTTGAAAACCCGGTGAAGTCCTGAGTCAACAAAAATCGGTCCACCCCTGGCTGAGAGGGGCAACGCAAAAGCGTGAGTTTGGTACGCAAGGGACTGTCAGCAGCACTTGCATTGGCACTCCGTGCTTTTAACGACATATTATATTTGTTGTACAACGGGGCCTGGTCCATAAAGGGCAGAATTTGTACAACCCAGGTGGTTCCCCAGTCTGCAGAACGCCCGTTGGCAGGAGCAGAACCAGTTCCATAGAAGACAGCTCCCGGAGGAAACGTGCGGTGCGTATCGTGGTAGTTGTGTAATGCTATCCCCATCTGCTTTAGACTGTTTTTACAGGTGCTGCGACGGGCGGCTTCACGTGCCTGCTGCACGGCCGGCAGTAACAGTGCAATCAGAATCGCAATGATGGCAATCACCACCAGCAATTCGATCAGCGTAAAACCTCTTTTTTTGTGTACGTTCTTCGATCGCATAAATAGATTTCCTGATAAAAGTAAATGACGAACAGCGGCCCAAACAAAGTTTGTCAGAATCTGACAAAATCAGCTCATATGTTTCTTAAATTGAACTTCAGGCCCTGAGAATTAAGAACAGCGGTGGGGGGAAGGATAACCGACACTATCACGTTGTTGGCAAGATAAGAAACACTCTTATTACGTTAATGTTCTGTAAATTTTAGGTTATTTATGAGAACTGACAATATTTAGAATATTTTTTTCATCCGGTTAGACAGAAAAATGACACGTTTTGTGGGTAGTAACCGAAGTATGATCAGCAAAAACAAAGACAAACAGTCAGACCCGCCAAAACATATGCACATAAAAAAACTGCACAGAATACTATACAATCAGATGCAAGAAACCTCTTTAATTATTGAGCCCTGTGATGATACAGAAAGCAAAGCGCGTTTCGTCTGACAACCTCTGGTTGCGTGCATGTCTGCCCTAGGTAGCGTTTATTTAATAGTTCTGATCCTGATTTTGAGGTCTACAGAGTTCGCGATGTAAGAATTCACTGTAGCCGACCGTGTGTTGTTGCCCCTGTTTACTGGACGATGACCGCAGAAAAGGCCCATTAGCCGCAGAGCGTTAGCCCCGGTTATACGTCATGGGTAAGGACCAATCAAATTAATAAACGCTACTCAGGAAAATGATGAGTGCCCTTCCACATGAATTTGATCAAATACGGCAACCGATCTGGATCCCTCTCGTGATTCTTTAAACAGACTGGCTCAAGAAAAATCAAAGAATCTGCAGGCCTATTTGAAGCGCTCGTTTCAAAGTATGAATGGAAAGTGAAGTCAGAGTTCAAGGAACTTGACAATCCTCATTTCAAATTTGTTTCATTAGCAGAGGAAAACCTCTTCTCTCAACTTGCACTCCCAATTCGGTCTTGCATCTTCCATTCTGAAGTAATTTACCGCGCCTCTCAAATAGCAAAATCCCTCCACACTGGAATCAAACTTACAGAAATGATCCAAACCAGATAACCCCTTACAATCACTGGAGAAAGGAATGCTCATAATTCTTTAAAAGGAGGTTTTTATCTCTTTCCTGAAAAGTTTGCACTATGCTAAAGATCTGATTCAGGCACATCAACTCAGACATTATCAACTTCCAAATCCTTTGAATGCTGTCCCCTCGAAACAAAGAATGAAATCTACCTCAGATTTCGATTCAACACCGTTTTTACAAAGTGTCTCTTAGACCAAACGAAACTACCAGCTTCGTTCTCACCTCAAAGAAAATCGACAAAATTAATCATATTTCCACTCACAAATTCGTATTCCATGAGGTGAAACTCAAGATACAACAATGCAGCTTCCGACTGCCTGCATTTTTGAGTCTACTCTCAATTCTCCAAAACCGTTCGTGTCACAATTCGGGTGAAATCAAGGATATCCCGGAAACTCAATCAAATTCAGTTCGAAATTCCAGTAAGTCGATCGTATCGATGAAATACCACAAAGATGCAGGAGCATCATCAGCATGACCAAATCAAATCACGCGCTTCTCAAGCTGGAAAAACTGACCGAACAACTTGAGCAGTCAGTTGTCTCAAAATTACATCAGGCGCTCTCTGAGGTCAGTGCGCAAATCATCGAAACATACCGAAGAGAAGACGAATCGCTCCCGCCCATTGAAGCAATTTCCAATGCCACACTGGCAATAAGTGATCTGCAAACGACAATCGCTGATATCAAACAGACACTGGTCAATCTTCGCAATAGATTTGACGAAAACCGGCAAAAAAGCCGGGAGTTTACTGATACTCAGGCGAATGCACTTGTCAACTCGGCGCAAATCATTAATGAACTGGAGGAAACCCGGGAGCGCTTGAAGAATGCCCATAGAGCTGCAGAGGCTGCCACACATGCCAAGAGTATTTTCCTGGCAAATATGAGCCACGAAATTCGCACGCCGATGACGGCCATTCTGGGCTTCAGCGAGATTCTGCAGAATGAAGAGATTTCCGAAACAGACCGGTCAAAAGCGGCTCAGACAATACAGCGCAACGGGCACTATTTACTGGATATCATCAACGATATCCTGGATCTTTCCAAAATTGAATCCGGAAGAATCGACCTGGAAAAACGAAAACTCAATCCAGTCCATATATTACTTGATGTCCAAACGCTGCTGGAGGACCGCGCCAAAGAAAATCAGAACGAACTACACCTGGAACTCCACGGTGAAGTACCTGCTGTGATCCAGACTGATCCAACGCGTCTGAAACAGGCACTCGTTAATCTTACTGGAAACGCGATCAAATTCACCAGCAATGGTACAATTCGAATCAGAATCGAATATCATCCCCAGAGTCAATTGCTCTGTTTTCAAATCAGCGATACAGGCATGGGTATTTCTGATGCTGAAATGCACCACATTTTTCAACCCTTTGGTCAGGCAGATTCTTCGACCTCACGCAAGCACGGTGGAACAGGGTTGGGATTAACCATCACCAAACGGATTGCGGAACTGCTCGGGGGTAACGTAAGCCTCAAAAGTGAATATGGCAAAGGCAGTGAGTTCACGCTGAGCATTGCAGCCTCAATCCCCCCCGACACCCCCATGCTGACTTCCATCGATGACTCATCGGCCCCCCGATCAACGCCACTGGAATATTCCGTCAATAGTCCGGTTAAAGGTCGAATTCTGCTGGTGGAAGATGGGCCAGACAATCAGCGTTTGATCAGATTTATTTTAAATAAAGCGGGTGCCGAAGTCACCATTGCCAAAAATGGTGTCGAAGGTATTAAACTCGCGCTGGCCGCGAAGGAATCGGATGACCCGTTCGATCTGATTTTGATGGATATGCAAATGCCCGTCATGGATGGTTATGAAGCAACCCAGACACTTCGTGAACTCGGATACACAGGACAAATCGTCGCATTAACCGCGCATGCAATGAAAGGTGATGACCAACGCTGCCTGACGGCAGGCTGTGATGCCTACTTATCCAAACCCATCGACCGCAATGTTTTCATTCCTGAAATCGCCGCCCGGATCGGACAAGCCTCAAACAACCACAATGATAGTAGCAAACAGACTGCTTAACCGGCGGTTCTGCCATCATTCATGATGAGTTACTCTTTCTCCAAGGTCGATTCAAACGATCCGACCCCAGCTTCAGGCACTCGTTCTCGAAAGACAAATCGAATTCCGGTTCCGAGACTCCCAGAAATTGAATCATGCTTGCTATTTCACTTTTGTAAACTTACATTAGAAAATAGCACTCACCGATCAAATCCTGCCCAGGCAAAAGGAGCGCAGCATCATGAACCGGGTCTCGAAACCAAAATCTACTCCTGTTTTTTCTCGCTGTTTTTTAGCCGCTTTCAGTCTGCTTGTAATTGGCCTGTGTGGATTGACGGACAGAACAGTCGATGCCGCTGAGACCTGGAAAGCGGGGCTTGCCAAAGCAGTGATCACCCCGGAAACCGGAGTCTGGCTGGCCGGCTACGGATCGAAACGGGCACCCGACGCGAAGCTGCACGACATCTGGATGAAAGCACTCGCGCTGGAAGACAACAACGGAAATCGCGCCGTGCTGATCTCCAGCGATTTTCAAGGCGTTCCCAAAAGTATGAGCGACCGGGTCTTCGCACAGATCAAAAACAAATATGGACTCGAACGGAAACAGATCATGTTTACGTTCTCGCACAACCACTGTGGTCCCCGGCTGGGTGACGATCTCTACGACTACTATCCCACCACTCCCCAGCAAGACCAACTCGTCGCAGAATATACCGACCTCATGGTTGTCAAAACCGTGGAGATGATTGGCCAGTCTCTCGCAAGCCTGTCCCCTGCTCGTCTGCAGAGGGGAACCGGCCATACCACGTTCGCCGTCAATCGTCGCAATAACCGGGAAGCGGATATCCCTAATCTCCTCAAATCAGGAAAAGCACTGGTCGGCCCCGTAGATCACGCGGTTCCCGTCATGACCGTCACGCGTCCTGACGGAAAACTCGACGCCGTCCTGTTTGGTTATGCCTGCCACCCGACGACCCTCAGTTTTACCAAGATCTGCGGCGATTATCCCGGCTTCGCCCAGTTGGAACTCGAAAAGAATCATCCCGGTGTCACCGCCATGTTCGTTAACACCTGCGGCGGAGATCAGAATCCGCTCCCGCGCAGAAAAGTCGAACTCTGTGAAAAATATGGTCACATGCTGGCGGTCGCCGTCGAAAAAGTTCTGAAGAAACCACTTGAGCCGATCTCTCCCGGTTTGAAAACTGCATTTGAGTATGTCGAACTCCCTTATCTGAAAGTCGTCACCCGCGCTGATCTGGAAGCCGACACCAAAAGCGGCAGTGCCATCAAAAAACGCTGGGCAGCGCGCTTACTGAAAAAACTGGACCAGGGCGAAACCTTTCCCGCCGCTTATCCTTATCCGATCCATGCCTGGCGGCTCGGCACGGAAATGCTGATGATTGGGATGGGCGCAGAAACCGTGGTCGATTACTCGCTCCGCTTCAAACGCGAATTCGGACCGGGCACCTGGGTCTGCGGCTACGCAGACGACATGATCTCCTACATCCCTTCCAAACGCGTCTGGCTGGAAGGAGGCTACGAAGGGGGTTCGAATCTGTATGAATACGGACGCCCCGCCTATCGCTGGGGACCTGATACGGAAGATCTGATCTCCGCCTCCGTTCATAAGCTGGTCAAACAGGTTGATCCACAAGCAGATTAAAGGTCTCATCTGAGAGCAAGATTCTGGTTTAAACATCGACAGAAGAAATGGTTTTCCCGGCGAAGACCTTCTGAATGAGAGGATGTTCGGCAAGCTGAGTCTGCTCACCCGCGGTCAAAGGACGCATCGGACGAGGCGCAAAATTACCGGGAATGCCCCGCATGTTTAAAATCGCCGTGACTGTCGAAAACAGCGGTGCGGGAGGGGTGACCAGAAGTCGCAACAGTGCCGACAGGTCCTGTTGAATCAACGCCAACTCGGTCCAGTTCTCTGTCTCAGTCGCCGCGACCATCTTTTCAATCCATTCTGGCACCAGACCATAAATCCCGTCCAGATGTTCGCGGACACCGGACCGCAACAGAACATCCATTAAATTCGGTTGTGCCACAATCACGCGAAACTCATCTCCCATCATATCCAGCACGGGCCGAATCGTGACAAAATGATCCGAACATTTGATGCCATGAATATTCGGATGCTCTGCCAACTTCAACACCGTTTCCACTTCCAGCTTCGTCCCCGTTGTCTGAGGCAGGTCATACAGATACAGCGGTTTGGAACTCAATTCGGCCAGTGACAGATAATAATCAACCAGATCTTCCTGACTGTATTTGAGGAAAAAAGGAGCCAATGCGACCACGCCATCAATATCAAATTGCTCGACCATACGAATGCGATCGCGAGTCCGCACGAAACTCGTATCGCCGACCCCCACCAGTAATTCCGCTTTGCCGGCATTGAAGTGCACACTCTGTTCGACCAGTTGCCGATACGTCGATTCCGTGAGCAACTGCATCAACCCCATTGTCCCGGCGACTAAGAATCCATTGATGCCATGTGCCAACTGATCATGAATATGCGCTTCCAGCCCCGGAATATGCAATTCTTCCTCGGGCGTCAATGGTGTTCCCAGTGCAGTAATCATCTTGATTGAACTCATGATAGAAATCGACTTTCTTTTGAATGGGAATTTAAGTAGTCAGATCAATAAATTCAGGCAGTGTGACGACCGGACAAACTGTCGAAGCCAACATACGATCGAGGGCAGCCTGGTCTTTAAACCCGGTCCCTGTTACGACACAGACCACTGTCTCCTCGCGTTGAATTTTGCCTGCTTTGGCCGCCTGCAGAACGCCTGCCAGGGAAACCGCAGCCGCCGGTTCACAGAAGATGCCTTCCTGACGTGCCAGTTGGGACTGCACCTCAAAAACCGTTTCATCGTCGACGAGATAACCGGTGCCCCCCGTCTGCCGGCAGGCGGCTATCACAGCGTCTCCGTCAAGTACACTGGCCACCTGCAGTCCACCGATTGCCGTTGTACTGTGACAGGGCTGCGCCTGATCTAATCCCTCGCGTAACGGACCAGCGATCGTATTGTTTCCCGCCGGCTGAACACAGTGCATGGCAGGCAGACACTCGATTTTTTTCTCCCGCAGCGCAGATTCAAAGCCCCGCACAATCGCCAGCAGTAGTCCCCCGCCCCCAGCGCAACAGAAGACATGATCGATCGACCGCGACATCGACTCCGATTGACTTACCAGTTCTGAACCAATGGCTTCCACTCCCATCATACTGACGGGACTATATTGATAACTGCTGATCTGAAGCTGCGCATCCGCCGCCGAACCTACGTGCCTGAGATACTCAAAGGCCTCTCGGGTAATTTCCGGGTCGGCTCCAAAATCCTGAATCTTCCAGATTTGAGCACCGTAGGCCAGCATCTGTTTCAACTTATTTTCTGGAGCGCCAATAAACACAGCCACCTGGCACGCCATACCGGCGGCAGCACTGTAAGCCGCCAGCGCGGAACCGGCATTCCCGCTGGACGAAGTCACCATGCGTGTTTTGCCCTGCGCCTGCATATCGGTAATCGCGGCAGCAGCAAAACGATCTTTATAAGACCCCGTCGGATTGATTGTTTCCAGTTTGAAATACAAATGATCGAGGCCCGCGCTTGGCCCCATATGACGAGAACGCAAGAGAGGCGTTTGCCCTTCACCTAATGTGAAACGATTCGTATCCATCTACCAGTCCCTGATCAGAAATGAGTCATTCGTTGATGCCAGCAACAAAACATCAAACACACATGATTTCTATCAGAGCCTTATTCAAAACATCAGTAAACTTGTGCAAAACGTCACTAATTTTCTTGACGTCCACGCTTACAGTTATATGATAATACTCCAGATTGTAATACAATCTCACATCTTATAATACAAAATCAGTTTGCTGGCAACGAATTGATCCCACTCTTTGGGAAGCCGATTCAAGAAACTGGTGTTCTGTGGTTTGTCCACGCGAGCCCTGTTTGCCATTTTAAATGACGCTCACACGAAAGCAGTTTTACAATGAAAACATCGATGGATGCTCGTCCCCAGGAATCAGCAAAAACCTTAAGTGCTGAACTGGCCGATCACCTTTGCGAACGAATTCGGAACGACCGCCTCGCCCCCGGCGACCGTCTGGGAACGGAAGCCGATCTGGCAGATCAGTTTGGCGTCTCGCGCACTGTGGTTCGGGAAGCCATCGGGTCACTCAGAGGCTTGGGCGTGGTGACAGGACGCCAGGGACTTGGACTCTGTGTTGCAGAAGCCGATAACTTTTCTTCCGTTTTGAGAAAAGCACTCGTACCTCAAGTCGCCAGTCCCCAGGGATGGAGCGAATTACAACAGCTGCGAGCCGTCATCGAAATCGGTTCGATCTCACTGGCAGTAGAATTGATTACTGCCGAAGAAATTATTCGGCTGCAAACCATCGTCGTCGAGATGCAACGGGTCATGCAGAAGATCAATCAGGATCCCACCGGCACCAGTAAAACTTACAAGGAGCTGGACTGTCTGTTCCACCAGACCATTCTGGCCGCCTCGCACGGCAATTTTGTGAAACAGTTCCATGGCGTTCTACTGGATTACTTCCATGCAGGCGATTTGTACGGCCACCCTCCCACCAGCAAAGGGCTGCGGGATCACGAACTCATCGCCAATGCCATTGCAGACCGGGACAACGACGAAGCAACCAAACTCCTGACAGACCATTTGAAACCACAGTTAAAAGCCCCCTGTGAATAACATAGAGCAACAGTAAGTAACAAAAACGAATTCCGTCAAAATACGATTTCAATCAGCAAGACGCCCCTGTCTCTGATTTTAAAATAAGACTGCTCGACCCGAAAAATAGTTTGAAAGTGATCATCAAAACCCTGCACAGGGTGAACGTTGTATCTTTGTGCCGAGATATTCTTTTCGTATTTGTTTATTGCTAAGTTTGATGGAGACGGTGCTATGTTACAGATCAACTCAGAGAAAAGAGCGCGTGGATTTACACTGATTGAATTGCTGGTGGTGATTGCCATTATTGCCATCCTGATTGCCATTTTACTACCAGCAGTGCAACAGGCGCGCGAAGCGGCACGCCGTTCTTCCTGCAAAAACAATTTCAAACAGGTGGCCCTGGCATTGCATAACTATCACGATACACACAGTGTCTTCCCGATGGGTGCCGCCATCAGTGGAGGCTGCAGCGGCTACTCAGGCAGCCACATGTTTTCCTGGGGTGTGCACATTCTGCCTTATATCGATCAGGCCAATATCTATAACAATCTCAATTTCTCTGGCTCAACTCCCTTCGTTCCCGCAAACTTCACTTCCAGCGGATGCCTTTCCCCCGTGCAGCCTTTTCTGTGTCCCAGTAATCCGCAACCCGATACCATCGTCAATAAAGCAGGCGCATTCGCGGGCGCCCTGCCAGATGGAATGGGAAGAACCGATATTGGAGGCGTTGCTGATTCTGTCAGTTGGAAATGCAACAGTGGCTCAGGCGTGCGTCCAACCTCCGTCGGCAACGGCGTGCTCTATGCCATCTCCAGCGTCAAAATGCGGGACATCATTGATGGCACCAGCAGTACGCTGCTCGTGGGCGAAATCACCGGCTCCCTTTCGCAGACAGGACTGAACGGCAATTCCTATACGGGCTATGATGTCTTTGACACCAGCAGTGGGATTAATAGTATCGACACCGTTCCCGGCGGTGGCACGTTCGCCTTCAGACCCCAGGGCTTTTCCAGCTACCACGTCGGCGGTTGCCATTTCACCTTATGCGATGGCTCCGTCCGCTTTCTCTCGGAAAATATCGATCAGGGTACACTGTCTGCCCTGACCACCCGCTCCGGGAAAGAAGTGGTCGGCGAGTTTTAACTTCACTCTCTTCTTACTGTCATGATTTATCAAGTATCATTTTGCACTGACTCGTTTGAAACGGTCAGTGCTCTCAGAAGGAGGCTGTGATGCCTGGAAAACAATTCATTCTTTGGGGGATGTTATTATTGACTTTCGGCTGCGGAGGCGTCAGTGATGCACCGGACCGCCGCATTGTCAAAGGTAGCGTCACCCTAAATGGAGAACCACTCGAAGGGGCCGTGATTCGGTTTCTTCCTCAACCTGCAGGGCCGGTTGCCGCTGGGAAGATCATCAATGGCATGTATGAAATCTCGAACAAAGGCGGCGTCCCGTTGGGAAATCATCGCGTCGAAATCAAAGGCACACCGATTCTTCCCGCTGACACCGAAGGCAAATCACTGGGAGAAATTGATGCAGCAACGAAACCTGCGATCCCCATTCCGGACAAATATCATTCAAAATCAGAACTGGAAGCAACCATTGAAGCCGGAAGTGAACCCTTCTTTGTCGATTTTGAGCTGAAAGAATAGCATACCCGATCTGACGATGGACAGATACCACTTTAGAATCCACATTTTTGAAAATAAGGCAGAGAGAAATGAAGCCACTTTTACTTTTCATCGGCACTATCACCACAGCGTTACTTGCGACGAATCTGTCTCTCGCAGAATGGAATCATCCGCAGACACAAAAGCTGCCGCATCAACATCTGGGTCCCTTTCTGAAATTATCAAAAGACAGCCTGCTGGCGCCCGATGATAAACAGGTTTTGATCAGCCAGGATGCCGGCAAAACGTGGAACGCAAAACCGCTGTATGCCAACCCCGATCAGTTCCAGACCAGCCGGGAGCGCGCCATCATCAAAACGCGCAACGGAACCATCATCCTGGCCTTCATGAATCTGGCCGAGAAAAAATTCCATTGGGATGACAGCAAAGGAGGGCCGCAATCCGACTGCTACCTTCCCGCTTATATTGTGCGCAGTACCGATGGCGGTCAAACCTGGTTGCCTCCGCAGATTATTCAGGATCATAGCTGGTGCGGCGCCATTCGCAGCATGATTCAAACCAAATCGGGGCGCATCATTGTCGCCGTTTCCAAAGCCATCGCCAACCCGGGACGGCACGTGATGCAGACTTACTATTCAGACGATGAAGGCGCCACCTGGAATCACAGTAATATGATCGATCTGGGCGGTTCCGGCGATCACGACGGTGCAATGGAAGGCACGATTGTCGAATTGAAAGACGGCCGGATTTATGCATTGATCCGCACCCGATTCGGACGCTTCTGGGAAGCCTTCTCTACCGATGAAGGCGCTTCGTGGCGCACGATTCGTCCGTCCCAAATTCCTGCCAGCAGTTCCCCCGCAATTCTGCAACGACTGGAAAGCGGCCGGATCGTGATGCTCTGGAATCGCTTTCGTGATCCCAAGCGAAAGCGCGGACGCCGCGAAGAATTGTCCCTCGCGTTTTCCGATGACGAATGCAAAACCTGGAGCGACCCCGTCATCATCGCCCGCGATTTAACTCCCGCAGGACAGAAACGAGAAAACCGGGTCTCCTATCCCTATGTGACAGAAGTCAAACCAGGAGAGCTCTGGATCACCACTATGCAAGGCCCCGTTCGTTTGTCACTGAAGGAAGCGGATTTCATCGCAAAATAAAGAACCTGCGACCTTAGCAGTAGTCTTTCAACGTTCAATAGAATCATTGTTGTCAAATTCATTGGCGGCTGAGGTACCTTCGACACCTTCTCCTGAGGACTTTTTCCAGCCGCGAACATGATGCGATGCGAGAACGCCAAATATAATCAGGGACGTGAGCGTCGCCAGCAGATACATCCCAAAACCGACGGCAGTCCCCACGGCGGCAGTCGACCAAATGGTCGCCGCAGTCGTCAGTCCCACGGTCCGGCCACGGTCACGCAGGATAATGCCAGCCCCCAAAAAACCGATGCCGGTCACAATGTTTGAAGCGAGTCGTGACGGCTCCGCTCCGGGAATATGCGACGAGACCAAGGCAAAGACGCACGAGCCAAGCGCGACCGCGGCGTAAGTCCGCATACCGGCTTCGCGTCCATGCCATTCGCGTTCCCAACCAATAAAACCACCCAAAACCGCAGCGACGAGAGCACGTACTGCGAACATTAACTCTAATTTCCAATCCATATTTCCTACCTAAGGATTCCTGTTCATGATTCGTAACAGCCTCACTTCCAGCATACTATCACTCAAATTGGAAGACTGATAAAGAGCAATACAGGCTCCCGTTCAATTGAGCCTCAATACGACGACGGCCCCAAAGCAGTCTCCAGAACCTGATCACATCAAAACACGCAAATAACATCTATTTGCGTAAATCGCTTTTAGTTCACTGTGCTCTCGATTTCCATCAATCTTGTTACATATAACCCAATTCCACTTTACATCTATGACTCGATTGTTTATCAACAAGATTGAAGCAAACCAGAAACGTATTTCTATAACACGCAACTTCCTGCTATATGCATTAGTTTGCGTTAAACCCGTCATTGAATGACGAATACACCAACGAGGCCCCTGTGAGCAAAACTGCCGAACTCGTCACAGTCAAAACCGTCGCCAAAGCCGCCGACTGTGCTGTCAGTACTGTGAGCCGTGCCTTGCGAGACGACCCGAGTATCAGTGAAGCGGCCAAACAACGCATTCGACAAGTCGCCGCCTCGCTGGACTACCGCCCGCTTCGTAAGCGGCGTCCCAAAAATGAAATCAGCCAGAGCACAGCCAGTATCCTCAGAGGAAAACAGCTACTCGTTCTCTCTCTTGGGTTAGATCGATCGCTCATCTCACTCCCCGTTGTCAGTTCTGCCATCAGTGGCGTTGAAGACGCCTTTTCCGAACTCGGAGTCCGTTTTCAAGTCGCACATATTCCGGATCTCCAGGCCGTTCCCGCTCATTTGGATTTTGACCAGATCGATGGTCTGTTTCTCATCGGAGCACTCCAGGGAAAAATGCTGATCGAATCAAACAGCACTCTCCTGAACCGTCTCTCGCAGATCCCTTCGGTCTGGCTCTTGGGACGCCCTGAAGGTTGCTGGGGCGATTGTGTCGGTGCGAATGATGTGCTCCTGGGCGCGAAAGCCGCCGACTTCCTGGCCGATCACGGGCACCACAACGTCGCCTTCCTAAGCCCCAAACCCGATCACCTGATTATGCAAAACCGAGAAACGGGCTTCGTTTCCCAAGCCGTACGACGCGGACTCAACGTGCAACGTTTTGTCGATCCTCCCTCGAAAGGCTGGACTCTGCCTGTCAAACCACCCCTCTCAACGGAAGCCGTGCAACATCTGGTCGATCAACTCTTGAAAGCCAAAACACGCCCCACAGCATTGTTCGCCGGTGCCGACAGTGTCGCAGCGGTCGTGTATGGTTCATTGGCCCGACGAGGAATCAAAGTAGGTGAAGAGATCAGCGTGATTTCAGGTAACAACGATCATGCCTTTATTACCGGCCTCTATCCACAACTCACCACGTTTGACATTCACGCCCATAACATCGGTCGCCTGGCTGTGCGTCAACTGGAAACCCGCCTGACCATGGGCAACACCATTGCCAACGTCGACTTAACCCTGGAACCGCACCTGACACCCGGCGAATCGGTTCGCCATCTCAACAGCTAACACCAACCAATGATCCTGACAGAGGAACATCAGATATGAAGCCGCTCACACGTCGCCAGTTTCTTTATTCCACCAGTGCCGCCGCCATCTGTCTGGCGGGCGTCAACAGCGTACAGGCAGGAAAACCAGCCAAGCCCCAATTAACACTCGGCTTCAGCCTGTACGGCATGCCGCATATGAAAACCGAACAGGCGCTGCAGGTTGTCGCAGACGTCGGATACGATTCTGTCGAACTCTGTCTGATGGATGCCTGGGATGCGACGCCGCTCAAGCTCAATCCCCGGCGGCGTACCGAGGTCTCGAAAAAACTGAATGCCACCGGCTTGAAACTGACCTCACTCATGGAACACTGCGACCTGACCGGCTCGAAAGCGAGCCAGCAGAAAGTCCTCGAACGACTGAAGCGGGCTGCCGAACTGGGACACGCCTTGAAACCGGAACAACCACCGTTGATTGAAACCACGGCCGGCAGCGGAAAATGGGATGAGCGTAAAAATGAAATGCGCGATAACCTCAAAGAGTGGGCCAAGGTCGCCGCGAGCACAAAAACGGTGATCGCTGTCAAACCGCATCGGGGCGGCGTCGTTGATCGTCCCGAGCAAGGCGTCTGGCTGGTCGAGCAGATCGACAGTCCCTGGATTCGCCTGAACTATGATTACAGTCACTTTACTCACCGGGACATTTCCCTGGAAGATTCGATGCGAATCATGATGCCCTTCACCAGTTTCATTCAGATCAAAGATACGGTCCTGAAAGACAACAAAGCCCGCTTTGTGCTCCCCGGCGAAAGTGGCGACATCGACTATGTCCAGTTACTCAAACTGGCGGTCAAAGACGGCTACCGAGGCGACATCTGCTGTGAAGTCAGTGGCATGGTTTTCAAACAGAAAGGCTACGATCCCGTCGCAGCCGCCAAAACCTGTTATCAAAATATCGCCCCCGCCTTTCAGCAGGCAGGAATCGCACGCGGCTAATCAGCAATTTTTCTGATCCCCCAATGGTATGAGTTCAACCATGATCGATCATCATCGAAGTCAAATTCAACGTTTCCTCTTGGCATTGGCGGCACTCTTCAGCCTGCCAAGCGCGCTCTCTGCAGCCGAACCAGCGAAGCCCCCCGCCAATCAGATCGAATTTTTTGAGTTGCATATTCGACCTGTGCTGATTGAACAATGCGCCGACTGTCATACCGGCGACGCCGACGCGGAAAACAGTCTCGCCGTCAATTCCCGATCGGCGTTCATCAAAGGGGGCGAATTCGGGCCAGCCATCATCCCCGGTAAACCTCAAGAAAGTCTCTTGTATCAATCCATCCAACGCACGCACAAAGCACTCAAAATGCCCCCTGATGAGGATGATAAACTGAGTGCAAAAACGATCCAGCATTTCAAACAATGGATCGAATGGGGCGCTCCCTGGCCTGCGGAAAAGGTCAAACCATTGACCACATCTCAGGCGAAGAAAACCAAGCCGCTGACCACATCGCACTGGTGTTTTCTGCCGCGTCAGTCGGTTGCGCCGCCAGAAGTCAACAATCAAGAGTGGGCCGATTCGCCCATCGATCGCTTTATTTATCAGCGGCTGGAAAAAGAAATAATCACGCCCGCCCCCCTGGCGTCCCGGCGCACTCTCATCCGGCGGGCTACCTTCGACCTGACCGGCCTGCCCCCGACTCCAGAGGAAGTAACCGATTTTCTTAACGATCCCGACACCGATCTGAATGCATTTTCCAAAGTCGTCGATCGCCTGTTGGCATCCACCCCCTACGGAGAACGCTGGGGCCGTCACTGGCTGGATGTCGCACGCTACGCCGACACCCAGGGCGATGTCGGAGACTTTCCGATACCGGATGCCTATCTCTACCGTAACTGGGTGATCGATGCATTCAACGCCGATCTGCCTTACGACCAGTTTCTGCAGGCACAGTTGGCCGGCGATATTCTGGCGAAACAGGAAGACGATCCAGAGCGTGCCCGGCAGCTCAAAATTGCGACCGGCTTCATCGCCCTCTCCCGCCGGTTCGGGAATACGCGGTATGAAGACCAGCACCTGACCATTGACGACACGATCGACACCATTGGCCGCGGCATCATGGGCGTCACTCTCAAATGTGCCCGCTGTCACGATCATAAATTCGATCCGATGCTCGCCACCGATTATTACGGCTTGTACGGCATCTTTGAAAGCACACTCTACCCGACCATGGGCGCGTCCAACGAGCCCTCCCCCACACAACTCGTCGCCGCGGAAAATGATCCGGATTCACAACAGAAAATTAACGAATACTGGGATCTGCTCAGCTATTATCAACATCAGATTCGAAATCACTTCCGCCCCTGGCTTAAACCGACGCTTGAAGAATACAAACAGGTGGCGGCGAAAATCAAACAGGCAAAGAAAAACGGGCAACCGACCGACAAACTCGAAGCGCGGCGGCAGAAGCTCCTCGCCTCGCATAAAGGGAAATTCCGCGAACTGATGATCCATGGCTTACCCTGGTTGAAAAAAGAAAAAGCCAGACTCGTCAAACAGCCCCCGGCAGAGATGTTGTATGCCGTCATCGACGGGAAACCGCACCATGCGAAACTGCATCGCCGCGGGAATCCGGAGACTCCCGGCGATGTTGTCCCCCGCCAGTTCATCAGCGTGATCTCCAAAACCAAACCCGATTTAGATCAGAAACGATCCGGGCGCGAAGAACTCGCCAACTGGATTACCGCAGCCGAGCATCCGTTAACGGCCCGCGTGATGGTCAACCGACTCTGGTATCACCACTTTGGCCAAGGTCTGGTCAAAACGGTCGATAACTTTGGCGTCTTGGGAGCTGCCCCTTCGCATCCCGAACTACTCGATTATTTGGCCAATCAACTGATCGAACAACAATGGTCGCTCAAGGCGCTGCACCGCCAGATGATGCTCAGCCGCGTGTACCGACTGGACAGCAATGACATCAAAGACAACAGCCAGCGCGATCCGGAAAATGTTTATCTCTGGAAATATGCCCGCCGACGACTCGATGCGGAATCGATCCGCGATGCGATGCTGTTTGTTTCCGGCGAACTCGATCGTGAACCGGGCGGGCCGCATCCTTTCATTCCCTGGCATAAAAAAGGCTACAGTCTGAACGGCCCCTTTCATCAGGTCTACCCGTCCCAAAAACGGAGCGTGTATCTGATGACGCAACGCCTGTTTAAACACCCGTTCCTCGGCCTGTTTAACGGACCGGACACGAACGAAACGACGGGAACACGTAACAGTTCGAATCTTCCGACACAGGCTTTGTACCTAATGAATTCACCCTTTCTCCCCAAGCGCGCAGAGGCATTCGGAGAACGAATTTTACAATCGAACACAACAGAAGAAAAACAGATCCAGACCGCGTTTCAACTTGCCTTGTCTCGCAATCCGACACCGGAAGAACAGGCTGATTTTTTACAAACTCTGCACGCATACCGTGCGCAGATTCTGAAAGAACAATCGCAGAATTCTGCGACAGCAAACCAGGCAGCCTGGACAGGGCTCGCCAAAGTAATGCTGACGAGTAACGAATTCTTTTTCATCGACTGATGCCAACCGCAGTTGCCACTGAGGAATGACAAAATGCACAATTCCAAACACATTCATCGCAGAAGCCTGCTGCAGGCGGGCCTGGGAACGACGGCGGGGCTCTTACTCCCTTCCATGTTGCCCGCAAGCGATAGCGTGCCTCATCATCGGCCCCAGGCCAAGCATGTGATCATGCTCTACATGTCGGGCGGATATTCGCACGTTGACACCTTCGACCCCAAACCCGCATTGACGAAACGACACGATCAGTCAATCGGTGAAGAAGCAAAAGCAGCGGTCTCCGGGCAGCCAACGATCAAACGATATCTAAAAGCCCCGTTATGGAAATTCCAGCCGAACCGAGAATGCGGGACGGAAGTCAGTGATCTGTTCCCCCACATTCGCCAGCAGATGCATGAAGTCGCCTTGATTCGCTCCATGAGCTGTGATCACCGCGATCATGGCGAAGCCACGCTGCAACTGCACACCGGCAGCACCACCACCGCCATGCCGGGCATCGGCGCCTGGATGAGTTACGGCTTGAAATCGTTCAATGAGAATCTGCCCTCACACATCGTCATTTCCGAACATCGTCCGTACAACGGCCCCCAATTGTGGGACGCTAATTTCCTACCTGCTGTGAACGGTGGTGTGCAGGTTGTACCCGGCAATGATCCGATTCCATTTTTGAAGTCGCCAACCTCAAGGGAGCGACAGCAATTGGAACTCTCTCTCTTGTCAAAAATGAATCAACGCCACTTAAAACAACGCCAGCAGGATAGCCAACTCGCCGGACGCGTCGCCTCCTTTACCGCCGCCACAGGTCTGCAACAGCAGGCACCCGAAGCCCTTGATCTTTCCAAAGAAACAAAGGAAACATTGACCGCCTATGGAGTGGATCAGGGAGATCAATCGAGTTACGCCGCCCAGTGTGTGATGGCCCGCCGCCTGGTCGAACGGGGCGTTCGCTTTATTGAAATTATCGACGCCGTCGGAGCCTGCCGCGATAACTGGGATGCCGCCCACCGCGATATCGCCTCGCATGAAAAATACGCCCGTCGCGTCGACCAGCCGATCGCCGCACTGATCACGGATCTGAAACAGCGGGGCCTCCTGGAAGACACGCTGCTCGTATTCTGTACGGAATTCGGCCGTTCTCCCTGGGCACAGGACGGCAAAGGAACCAAATCACGCACGCATCACCCCAACGCGTTTTCCTGCTGGCTTGCCGGCGGCAATGTGCGCGGCGGTGTGATTCACGGCGCAACCGACGACATTGGAAACTATGTCGTAAAAGACATGGTTCACGTGCATGATTTCCATGCCACGATCTTACATATCATGGGGCTGGATCATGAAAAACTGACTTACCGCCACGCCGGTCGCGACTTCCGCCTGACCGACGTTCACGGCCACGTTGTCAAAGAAATCCTCAAAGCATAGGAACAACTAAGCCCATCCGAACGTGACGCTTTTTTCGACAGCACTGGCGGTTTTTTCAACCACTCCTGAAAATTAATTGTCATGCCATGCAAAATCATCCTTTGATTTAGCCATTCCCCACCTGCAACAAATATGGAACATATTTTGCGGCTCCTGAATCGAGAACAATCCCCTCAATTCAAGGAGCGTCCATCGATGTGCTGTTTTCTGCGTCTCATGTTACTCGGTTTCGTTTGCTGGAATTCTTCACTCGTCTTAGCTGCAGGACCGGCACCGGCAAAGCTCAAAGCTTCGCGTGAAAAAGCAATTACGTTTCTGAAAAATTCACAAAACGAAGACGGCACCTGGACCTTTAATGAAGCTGCCGGCATCTCGGCACTGGTCACCTCGGCTCTGATTGAATCGGGTGTTCCCGTCACGGATCCCACAATCGAAAAAGCACTAAAGAAACTGGTGTCCTTCTGTCAGGAAGACGGTCGCATCTGCTCGGCCCGCAGCCAACACTCGGGCTACGAAACCGCAGTCGCGTTGATGGCGCTCCAGGACGCGAACCAATCAGGTAAATACACACCGCAGATCAAAAAAGCGGAAACGTTTCTACGTGGCCTGCAGTTCGATGAATCGAAAGATGTCAAACCGAGCGATCTCGAATATGGCGGCGTCGGTTACGGCCCTGGTAAAAGCCGCCCCGACCTGTCCAATACGGTCTTCATGATAGAAGCCTTGAAAGCCGCGGGTGCGAAATCAGACGATCCCGCGATTCAAAAAGCACTCACGTTCGTCTCCCGCTGCCAAAATCTCGAAAGCGAATATAATACGTCGCCTGCTGCCGCCAAGGTGAACGATGGCGGCTTCTATTACAACGTCTCAGCCGGTGGTGCTTCTCCCGCAGGAAAAACGAAAGAACAAGGGCTCCGTTCTTATGGCAGTATGACGTACGCGGGTCTGAAAAGTATGATCTATGCGGGACTTACTCCGAAAGATCCCCGCGTCAAAGCGGCCATCGACTGGATTCAGAAAAACTACACCGTCGAAAACAACCCCGGCATGGGCGACAACGGTCTATACTACTATTACCAGCTCTTTTCCAAAGCCCTCGCGACGTTGAACGAGGCGCAGGTCAAGGATAGCCAGGGAGAAGAACATGACTGGCGCAAAGAGCTTGCCGACCATCTCTTTTCGCTACAGCAGAAAAACGGCAGCTGGGTCAACTCGAAATCCAACCGCTGGTTTGAAGGCGACCCGAATCTGGTCACCGCCTATACTTTGTTGGCCCTCAAACATTGTGAGCCAACAAAGCCAGCCGCCGATTGATCATTTCTTAGCAGAAGTCAACGACCGCTGACGCAGCCAGTCTTCTGCGCGATCGGTCCAGGTATCGACGTCAGAATTTTCAACGGGGCGCATGCCGTAGCCGTGTCCGCCCGTTTCATAGATGTGCAACTCGCTGCCGACACCAATTTTCTTGAGCGCCGTATAGAACAAAATACTGCTGAGAGGCGTGGCACCGTCATTGTGAGCATGCACCAGAAACGTGGGAGGCGTCAACTTTGAAACCGTGAAGACTTCATTCAGTGCGCCCGTTTTGTCGTCAACCAGTCGCCAGGGATAAACCAGCAGACTGAAATCGGGACGACAGGAAACTTGATCAATCGCATCATTGGGCTTGTAAGACCGCTCATCAAATCGCGTGGTGACCAATGCAGCCGCCTGCCCTCCTGCGGAAAAGCCGATCACGCCAATCCGGTCCGGCTTGACGCCCCACTCAGCGGCCCGCTGGCGAACCAGACTCAAGGCACGCTGACCATCCTGCAGAGGTCGTTCCGACGCAGGAGGTAACTGTGCATTCTTCTGCATAGAAGGAGATTTCTGTTTCGTCCGATAGTGCACGACAAACGCGGTAATCCCCAACTCATTCAACCATTCCGCGGCTTCCGAACCTTCCTTATCTGTCACAACATAATTGTATCCGCCGCCAGGAAAGATCAAAACCGCCACACCATTTCGTTTATCAGCAGGCGGCTGAAACACCTGCAACTGCGGGCGGGTGATGTCTTTCACGCGTGTCGCCGGTGGATTTTCATTGGCACGTCGGGCCAGTTTCGTGCCTGTATGACGCGTTGTTTCCCCCGGTGCTGCACTCGGCCAAATATCAATTACTGCATCCGGCTCACGTGCTTCGGCGCTGCAAAGCAGGCTCGCACACATTCCCACGATCAAAAACGCCATGACTGTAAACCGTCTCATGCTAATATTTCCTTGATGATGTTCGACGGTTCGACTCCCGTCAGTCTGAAATCCAGTCCCTGATGTCGAAATGTAAATCGTTCATGGTCGATCCCCAATAGATGCAGTACCGTCGCATGTAGATCGCGGACATTAACCGGATTTTCGGCCACGTTATAACTGAACTCATCGGTGACACCATACGTCATGCCTGATTTGACGCCGCCCCCTGCCAGCCAAGTGGTGAAGCAGCGCGGATGATGATCGCGGCCCCCTTCGGGACTGTCCCACTTTCCTTGACCGGCGACGCCGCGACCAAACTCGCCGCCCCAGATCACCAGCGTCTCATCCAGTAAGCCCCGTTGTTTGAGATCTTTCACCAGCGCAGCACTCGCCTGATCGGTATCGCGACAGCGCGCGACACACCACGAACCCAGGCGGCTGTGATGATCCCAGTCGGGATGGAATAACTGCACGAACCGCACGCCGCGTTCAATCAAACGTCGCGCTAAAACACAGTTGGCGGCATAACTGCCGGGCCGCCGTGAATCGGGGCCATACAGTTCGAACGTGGATTCCGGCTCATCGCTCAGATCATTCAGCTCGGGAATACTGGATTGCATCCGCCAGGCCATCTCATATTGACGAACGCGTGTTTCAATTTCTGGATCGCCCGTCTGTTCCAGGCGCATCTGATTCAGCTCGGCGATGCCATTCAGCATACCCCGTCTCACATTCCGGGGCAGACCATCCGGGTCGCGCAGATATAACACGGGCTCTTTCGCATTTCGCAACTTCACCCCCTGATAACGCGAGGGCAAAAAACCGCTCCCCCAGTAATGATCATAGAGCGGCTGATCGCTGGGTCTCTTCATTTTGGAAATCAACACCAGATAATCGGGCAGATTCCGATTCTCGCTCCCCAGTCCGTAACTCGACCAGGCACCAATCGACGGTCGCCCGGGCAGTTGATGGCCTGTCAGATATTTGGTCATCGCCGGGGCATGATTGATCTGATCGGTGACCATCGATTTAATAAAACAAAGCTCGTCAGCCACCTCGCCGTGATAAGGCAGCCATTCTCCTAAGGTCGCACCACTTTCGCCGTAACGTTTGAATTTGGTTCGCGACGGCATGATCAACTGCTTCTGATTGGCCGTCATCGTGGTCAATCGTTGTCCCCGCCGCACACTTTCCGGCAGTTCCTTACCGGCCCATTTCATCAAACCGGGTTTATCATCGAAGAGTTCAATCTGTGATGGGCCACCCGACTGTGTCAGAAAAATGACATTCTTGGCGCGAGGCGGTTTATGTGGTAAATCCGGCAAACCGATCGCCTTCGGTTTCTCTGTCTCAGCACGAAGCGTGCTTTCCAACAGTCCCAGCGCCATCGCGCCTAAACCGACGCCGGCACCGCGTCCCAGAAAATAACGGCGGGATATTTCGAATGCACGTTGTTGGATTTGCTCATTCATGGGTGATTGCCTCATCCAGGTTGAAGACCATGCTGGCGATGATCATATAGGCGGCAAGTTCGTCCGGTGGGACGTTGTTTTTGATCGGCGGCTGTCCGACATCAAGCAGGCTTGACGCATCCTCGGGCTGTTTTCGATAATGGGCGTGTACCATCTGTAGCTCCCGCTCCAGTACCACGCGTTCCCGGTCGTCTAACGAACGGGACAAAATGCGGCGTGCCAACAGATCCATGCGATCTGGTACGGTCGTTTTCTGTTGAATCGCCATGCGTGCCAGTTCGCGGGAGGCTTCCAGAACAGTCAAATCATTGAGCAACGTCAGCGCCTGCAGAGGCGTATTCGTGCGTCGTGGTTTGACTTCACACACACGTCGCTGTGCACTATCAAACAAAAATGTCGGCGCACTCGAACGTCGCCAGAATGCATACAGGCTCCGTCGATACTGGGCCGCCCCCTGGCTCGGTTCATAACGAAAACGGCCCATAAACATTTCGGCCCAGACTCCCGCCGGCTGATACGGCATCACCGGAGGACCTCCCAGAGCCGGGTTGAGTAAGCCGCTCGCCTGCAGGGCTGAATCGTGAATCATCCAGCTGGGTAAACGAAATCGAGGGCCGCGCGCCAGTAAGCGGTTTTCCGGATCGCGGGCCAACAATGCTTTCGAAACTTCGCTGCGCTGCTGATACGTCTGGCTGGTCACAATTAAACGTTGTATATGCTGCAGGTCCCAATTGTGTTCCATGAGTTCGACGGCCAGCCAGTCGATAACGTCCGGATGCGTGGGGCGTTCTCCCTGTAGACCAAAGTCGCCCGGCGTGCGAACCAGCCCAACTCCAAAACACATCTGCCACAAATGATTGACGACCACGCGCGCCGTGAGCGGGTTCTTTTCGGACACCAGCCAGCGTGCCAGATCGAGACGATCTTTTGTTTTTTCTTTCGGTAATGGGAATATCGCTTCAGGAACCGAACGGGGGACTTCGGCACCATGCTTATCCCAGACTCCCCGTTCCAAGACAAACGTTTTGCGGGGCTCTTTTCGCTCGGATAAAACCATCACGGATAATTCCCCGGCCGCCTTTTTGACTTGAGCCAGTTGTGTATTCGCGCGATCCAGTTCGGCTTTTCTCTTCTGATATGCGCTGTGATCAATGAGAAATTGCTCCAGCAGATGCTTCCTCAGATTGGGGTTAACCTTCGATGTCTCACTCACTTTGGTTTTTGCGAGCGCTTCCAGAGGCATCGGCGCGAGTGAGCGTACCGCTTGTCCCGGCTGGTCCGTCAGCATCACGCGAAACCGGCCGATGTTCGCGTTCCCCTCGGTCGAACGATGCAACATCACGAAGATCAACTCTTCCAGATCGTCCAGAACCAGGGGTTCCGCTAACGCGAAGACAGCGGTATGTTTTTGCTTCGGATCGTGTGTTTCGGTAGTCCAGCCGTTACGGGGATCATCGTCAAGCGTGTCTTTGATTTTTCCGTAGTTGCGGCCTTTGGCTGTTTTCTCAACATCCGCCACTGCGGTCGCGAACTCAATATCCCGCAACTGGGAACTCCCCTGACGGCGTACCTGCAGTTTGACGTCGGTCAGAATAAATTCCCCATTCGCTCCCCGGCTCAACTTGCCCTCAGTATGCGAAGCGTGAGGGAAGACTTCCAGCCGGATGCCGGTTACACGCGGTAACTTCGTAGCTGCTGTCAGGCGATAATCATCCTGGCGAGGTTTGGGTCCGCTTGTCTGAACGATGCCGTCCGCTTCCTGTTTCAAAATGGTTCCTTCAACAGAATTCAGCGACCTGATCTGTGGCTGATGCCAGGCAGTGAATCCTTTTTGAACAACCTGCAGCTGCTCGGCCAACCACGGCTCAAACTCTTGCTCGGCCTGTTTGCGGGCCTGTGCTTCTAACGGCCGGCGTTCGTCGACCACCTGTTGTGCTTCCTGAATGGCACGCTTCACCAGCGGCGATTTATATTTGAGATACGGCTTCGCACCGCGGCCCGCTTTGCCATCTTCATCAATGCTGTTAAAGAACGCGAACAGACTATAATAGTCGGCCTGTGAGATCGGATCGAATTTATGCGAATGACACTGACAGCAGCCAAGCGTCAATCCCAGCCAGACAGTTCCCGTCGTGTTGACCCGGTCAATCACGTAATCGATACGTGATTCTTCCGGATCGCGGCCCCCTTCTCCATTGGTCATGTGATTGCGATGAAAGCAGGTCGCCAGTTTCTGTTCTGGTGTCGCCTCAGGCAACAAGTCACCGGCGAATTGTTCGATGGTAAACTGATCGAAGGGCTTGTTCTCATTGAACGACTGAACGACCCAGTCCCGCCAGGGCCAGTTCGTACGTGTGGAATCCTGTTGAAATCCGTCCGTGTCAGAATAACGGGCGAGATCCAGCCACCACATCGCCATTCGCTCGCCATAATGTTTTGACTTTAATAATCGGTCAACGACTTTTGCAAAGGCATCGGGAGACGGATCGTTCACAAACGCGTCGACTTCCTCAGGCGTGGGGGGCAGTCCGGTCAGATCAAATGAGACGCGCCGCAGCAGTGTCTGCTTTGTGGTAGCCGGTGAAAGTGACAGGCCTGCTTCCGCCAGCTTGCGTTGAACAAGCACATCAATCGGATTTTGTTGCTTCTCTTGTGGATTGAATTCTGCTTTCGCCGGTGGCTCAAAGGACCAGTGCCTGCCCCACTTGGCACCTTCAGCAATCCATTGCCTGATCAGATCTGTCTGCTTCTTCGTTAATGGCTTGCGATGCGAATCGGCCGGCGGCATTAACAGATCGGCATCACTGGTGGTAATCCGGGTCAGCAATTCACTCGCTTCCGGTTTCCCCGGCACAATGGCAGCGATTCCATCCCGATCCGCGGTCGCGGCCTCTTGTAAATCGAGCCGCAAATCGGCTTCACGATGATCGGGATCAGGGCCGTGGCAGTGAAAGCAGCGATCGGAAAGAATCGGCAGGATCTCGCGACTGAAGTTCACCTCATCTGCCGCGCAGACGCTCCCTCCCAGTAATACCGCGACGTTTATGACAACCAGCTTGTAATAATCAGGCGTGAATTTCAAAACAGGCCTTCATTCGGGGCAGGAATTAAAACGGAAGGAAAATGCATCATCGTATCTAAATTCATAGTACTTTCGACAATACCTCAGGTCCAGACATACCAGAGAAACTAACCCACTCACTCTCAACAGGAATGTCTTAAATTTTGAAATTGAGGGATTTTATCCATAAATAAAGATTACTTGGAAATTAAGTCTTTTTTTAAACAAACAGACTTGGTTTCCTGGTCTTTCAGCATAGCAACAATGTCATTTTGTATAAAAAACATTGACATACAGATTTACACAATTACTATTTATTAATCATCTTAACTTAATAATTCTTCAGTCTAAACTAAATCAAGACGCTCACTAATTCCATATTTCCAAATATTCGTTTTATTTAAGGAAATGAGATCATGAGCAGATATTTTAGACGAAAAGCATTTACCCTGATCGAGCTGTTAGTTGTCATCGCCATCATCGCGATTCTGATTGCCCTGCTCTTACCGGCAGTCCAACAAGCCCGGGAAGCAGCCCGGCGTTCACAATGTAAGAATAATCTCAAGCAATTGGGAATTGCCTTCCACAACTATCACGACACCTTTGGCAGTTTGCCCAACGGCAGTCACCCCACCCCCAGTTATCCTGGCGGTGGTTATCACATGGGATGGGCACCGAAAATATTCCCTTATATCGATGAAGCAACGCGGCTGCATGCCATGGAGGGATTCTCTAAAAACCCGGTCACAGAGTTGGGCCCCTGGAGATTAGATACGTCACCACACAATGGCGCGAACGAAATCTGGGGACCGATCGCTGTGCTTGCCTGCCCTTCATCGGCGTTAGGTAATCGTTCTCCCGATATTGTCAACTCCACTCTTCCCTGGATCGTATCACAAGGTGCACTGCATTATCGCGCTTGTGCCGGACGCGTTGACGACGTTACAAATCCGTCAGACGGTAATAACTGGCGCTGGGCGAACACCGGATTGATGTACCCCCTTAGCAATACAAAATTCCGTGATATCACAGACGGCCAGACAAACACCATTCTTTTGGGGGAATCTTCCTCTTCGAATGGCTGGTCTGCAGCAATGAAAAAAGGCTGGGGAGGTATCCAGCCCTGGACATGGGGAATCTACTGGTACACTGATACGCGTCGGTTGACCCTCGATAGCAAAAATATTCAGTTTCCGATTAATTACCGTGGGGACTTTGGAACGAATCATACGCCCTTTACCAGCTATCACGAAGGGGGCGCCCATTTCATGATGGCCGATGGTTCGGTTCACTTCATCAGCGAAAATATTGATCTAGGGCTGTTCAAAGGGCTGGGAACCCGGGCCAAAGGAGAAATTCTTGGCGAGTGGTAATCACCGTGTTAAGAAATCCGTTTTTAGATTGCCTCTCAAAACCCAGTCTTCTAAGGAAATGTAATGTTTTTTCAACTTTCATCTCTCGTTGAGCGACGACTGAATCGCTCCCCGTTTGTTTCGATCCTGCTCTGTTTTATACTTCTCTCGACCTGGGGATGTGGTGATGGTCACCCCAAACGGTCACTGGTAACCGGGACAGTCTCTTATAATGGAAAACCATTGAGCATCGGTTCGCTGGTTTTCATCCCCGTTGGCGGCGGTCCTCCGGCACAGGGAAAAATCAATCGTGAGGGATTCTATGAAATGGGAACCTTTGATGAAGATGATGGGGTCATTCCTGGTAAATACAAAGTGATGATCACAGCATTGACCAGCCCGGGCGGATCAGGACTTCCCGAAGACGCCGTAGATGGAAATGCAGGGCCCGTCTCCGTGATTCCGGAATGGTATGGTGATATGGAAAAATCCGGACTGCTCGTGATGGTGGAAGAAGACAAAGAGAATACGATCGACTTCCCTCTGACAGATGACAAGCCCAAAGCAACAAATTAAAAGCCCGCCTTGCAGCACCGGGAATTCAACCGGTGCTGCAAGCGCATTTTGTTTTTTTCTCCCTCAGTCTCTCTCCGATCAGGCACTTCTACCAGTCAAATTGTTCTTCACTCTGCCCAACTGTCTGAAACAAGCCAGATGATTTAGAACAAAAACAGCTGAAGACATTAAAGGCCTCTACCGCCGGGCCACCTCTTGTTCGCAATCACGAATGCACACGGATATACTAAAAGTGTGGCTTGCTACTTTGAATGACTCTCTATAATACAGCTAGAAGCAGGTCGCCATTAATCACATTATCCCGTGACTCAACAGAATCGGTATGCACTTCGCGATATCGTTCAAAATTAAAGATCATCCATGAGTACGAATCCGCTCTCCAGTCGCCAGCAATTTGAACAATACAAAGCCGAGTTTCATGAAAAGCACGGCCCGGAACCAGGCAAGAAATCGACAAAGCGGGAGCGTTCTTCCTGGGAACTGGTGCGCAGCTTTCTCGGCTTATTGAAAATTCATCGCCGGTCGATGATTCTGGCACTGTTGACATTAACCATCGCCACTCTACTGGCGTTAATCCCCCCGATTGCGACCAAATTTGTCGTCGATAACGTACTCGATAAAAAACCGCTGCCGGCCTCTTTACCTGAGTGGATTCCACATGAACCCTGGCCACTGCTGGTTTCCATTACCATCGCCGTGATCGTAATTTCGATGATTCGTGTAGCCCTGCAAATCTGGGGCCGCTGGCACGCGACCCGGGTTACAAAAATGATTCAAATGAAAGTCCGTAAGGCTGTCTTCGCCCAGGCCGTGCGCCTGCCTCTGCATCGAGTTCAGGAACTCAAATCCGGGGGAGCGACGAGTATCTTGCGTGAGGATGCCGGCAGTGTGGGCGAACTGGTGTTTGGCATGTTATACAATCCCTGCCGCGCGATTATTCAATTGCTGGGCAGCTTAATTATTCTGGCGTGGGTCGACTGGCGACTGCTGCTGGGGGCGATCTTCCTGGGACCAATGGTTTATCTGACTCATCGCACCTGGATCAGCCGTATTCGACCGCAGCACCGTCGCATTCGTGCACAGCGCGCCGCCGTTGATGCACAGGCAACCGAATCGTTCGGCGGCATGCGCGTGGTACGAGCATTCGGCAGACAGCGTTCTGAAACCAGCCGCGTCTTGCGCAGCAATCATCTGATGGGGCGTCAGGAGCTATATGCCTGGTGGTGGTCACGGCTCATTGAAATCGCCTGGGAAACGTTGATCCCCATCGCTTCTGCCTGTCTGCTTTTATATGGCGGTTGGCAAGTTCTGCAGGGAGAGCTGACGCTGGGTGAACTGGTGATGTTTCTGGCGTATCTGTTAATGTTGTTGGGCCCTTTGGCGGTTCTCGCACAAAGTGCCGCCCAGTTTCAAAACAGCCTGTCAGGCTTTGACCGTGTGCTGGATCTCTTGGATGAACCACGCGAGATGGAATCGTCGACCGCAAAAAACATCAGCAAATCGGAAATCACGGGGCGAATTACGTTCGAAAATGTCGGCTTCCAGTACCCGGGCTCTGAACAGTTTGCTTTAGAGGAAGTCTCACTGGATGTCGACCCTGGCGAAACCATTGCCCTCGTCGGCCCCAGCGGTGCGGGTAAAACCACGTTCTGCAATCTGGTCGCACGTTTTTATGATCCAACATCGGGCCGCGTTTTGCTGGATGGCCGCGATTTGCGCGAGCTGGATGTCGAAAGCTATCGCAATCACATCGGTGTGGTCGAACAGGATGTCTTTCTATTCGATGGCAGTGTGGCTGAGAATATTGGCTATGGAAATCGGCATGCGTCGCTCGCAGAAATTCAACAGGCGGCGGAAATTGCCAATGCCGATGAGTTTATCAAAGTTCTTCCAGACGGCTATCAAACAATCATTGGTGAGCGGGGTGTGAAATTGAGCGGTGGACAACGGCAACGGCTGGCCATTGCCCGGGCCATTCTGGCAGATCCACGCATATTAATTCTTGATGAAGCTACCAGTAATCTGGATACGGAAAGTGAACGACTGATTCAGGACAGCCTGACGACTTTAATGCAGGGGCGCACCTGTTTTGTGATCGCACACCGGTTAAGTACGATTACCCACGCTAACCGGATTGTCGTGTTCGAATCAGGTCGTATCACCGAGACGGGAACTCATGATGCGTTGATGGCAGCGGGGGGCAAATACCACGAAATGGTTCTGCTGCAAACCAGTCCTGCTGAAGTCAGCTAAAAGATCGCGCCTGCCACGTGCACATTCGTTTTTCATTTATGCCTCACGATACTCACATTTCGAAATTGAAAAGCCTCCATCGCATGTTTACAATTTGATATATGAGTCCTTCCTCAAAAAATCACCCAACAGTTCCATATCGCTGGAATCTGTTGAATCACACCTTAGTTCTGACTGCTCAGAACGCATGTTAAATCAAAATTTCGTAATCTCCAAAAGACAAAACCGGGAATTAGTAGTATGAACGTATTGAAACATGGCCGAAGCACACTGCTTCTGAAACTCAGTATCGCGTGTGGAGTTGTGTTCGCGACCGTCCAGACTCAAGCGGTTTCTCACGCTGCCGAGAAGAATGCTTCCGCGAAAAAAACGAACAAAGTACTGTTGGGTACCCCCGAGCTGACTTCCGGTATTCCCGGTAAAGGGCCGCTCACAAAAAAAGAAATCAAGGAATGGCTCAGCCAGCCCGAGAATCATGAGATCCTGGAAGTGACGCTCCCGCTCGGCTTGAGTGCCGGCGCCGCACAGATGGTAGGACTCAAAGAGAATCCCCTCACCCGCGCCAAAGTCGAACTGGGCCGCCAGCTTTATTTTGATACGCGACTCTCCTCTGACAATACCATCAGTTGTGCCAGTTGCCACCATCCCGATGAAGGTTACGGACGACATACACAGTTTGGTATCGGTGTACGAGATCAGGAAGGAGGCCGCAACTCTCCCATCAGCTATAACCGCATTTTAAGTGGCCCTCAGTTCTGGGATGGCCGTGCCGCCACGCTGGAAGAACAGGCAGTCGGCCCAATTGCCAATCCCATCGAAATGGCCAACACACACGAAGCTGCCGTGAAAACGCTCAAAGGGATTCCCGGCTATCAGATGCAGTTCAAGAAAATTTTCAAAGACGGCATCACCATTGATAATGTCGGTAAAGCAATTGCTGCCTTCGAGCGCACGCTCGTCACGGGACCTTCGCCGTTTGACTATCAGGAAAAATTGAAACCATTCCTGAAAATGGACAAAGAAGACCTCGAAGATCTAGAGGACGTTTATCAGCCAATTCTGGCACAGACCAAAAAACATCCGATGTCAAAAAGTGCTCTGCGTGGTATGGATTTATTCTTCAGTGAAAAAGTCAACTGTGCTGCCTGTCACGTAGGTCCGAATATGACGGACGAAAAATACCATAACCTCGGCGTTGGAATGGATGCGAAAAAGCCGGATCTCGGTCGCTATGAAGTCACCAAACAGGAAAAAGATAAAGGTGCATTCAAGACCCCCACGATCCGCAATGTGGAATTCAGCGCCCCTTACATGCACGATGGTTCTCAGAAAACACTTGAAGAAGTCGTCGAACACTACAACAAAGGGGGGACGCCGAACCCTTACCTGAGCGAAAAAGTGAAAAAACTGAATCTTTCCGATCAGGATAAAAAAGATCTGGTGGCATTCATGAAAGCCTGCTCGGGTCCCTTCCCGAAAGTAGAAACCGGACGACTGCCTCAATAGTCTGTCCCGTTTTTAATGATGACTCTCGTAGCCCGGTTTCACGACCGGGCTATTTTTATTTCTGATCAGGAATCAGGTCGTTTCTCTGCTGTGCGTTTTCAGAAATACTGCTATCCTGTGACGTATAAAGCGGTTCAACTCTTCCGCGAAAAGCCTGCTTTTCCATTCCCTACGTTTATATTTTGTTTCAAGGAACAACATTGTCGGGCGTACTCGAAGTCATTGTGCTGACGACTCTGGCAGGAAGCACCATTCCCATCGGTGGGTTCCTTGCGAAAATCGAACGGATTCATCCGCGCTGGCTCGAAGAAGAATTTCGGCACTCCATCATTGCCTTTGGAGGTGGCGTATTGCTGGCCGCGGTCGCCCTGGTACTGGTTCCGGTGGGGATTGAAGAATTAAATCCACTCATTGCATCCGCAGCCATTCTCTGTGGCGGCGTCTGCTTTATGATCATTGATCGGATTCTGGCAACGCACCAGAATTCCGCTTCGCAGTTGATCGCCATGCTGCTGGACTTCGTGCCGGAATCGCTGGCACTGGGAGCCACGTTTGCAAATGGAGGCTCAGTGGGGATGTTGCTCGCTATTTTAATCGGCCTGCAGAATTTGCCGGAAGGTTTTAACGCCTACCGAGAATTAAGAAGCTCGGTCACTATGAAGAAACACATGATCCTGCCGGGGTTTTGCCTGCTGGTCCTGCTGGGTCCGCTCTCTGGTCTCATTGGATATTATTTATTGTCGCGGGTGCCCCAAATGGTCGGGCTAACGATGCTGTTCGCAGCAGGCGGAATTCTTTACCTGACATTTCAGGACATCGCCCCCCAGGCCAAACTGGAACGTCGCTGGGCTCCTGCATTAGGAGCTGTACTCGGATTTGTCTTCGGATTGATTGCGCAGATGGTGGTCGCCTGATTGCCGTTTGTCCAACAGTCTAAATTCCCATCTGCCGATAGAGACAATTAGCACTCCCCTTAATGCATGAAACCGCTATAATAAACTCGTCTCACCCACTATCCTTTAAACTAACTCAAATCCGTTACGGTATCACATTTGCCGAGTGATTCCGGTAACACGCTCCAATCAAACAGTCTCGGCTTCAAACACAAAAGGAATCAGCGTGTCGAACTCCAATCCGTCGAAACCGGGTTCACCTGTCTGGAAATCTCTTGAAACTTTGATCGCCGTGTTCACGATCATTATGATCGCCGCGCATCTGATCTTGCGTTTTGCATTCGTGACCTCAGAAACAGTGCAGAATTTCCCGCTCTGGGCTGTCTTAGCTTTGGGGGGGACGCCGCTGGTCTGGGGGCTGCTGGTCAAAATGTTTCACCGGGAATTCGGCTCGGATCTCTTGGCCGGCATTTCCATCGTCGTCTCGATTCTACTCGATGAATATCTGGCGGGATCGCTGGTCGTGTTAATGCTTTCCGGCGGTGAAGCGCTGGAAGCCTACGCCGTCCGCAGCGCTTCCTCGGTGCTACAGGCATTAAGTAAACGCATGCCTTCAATCGCCCATCGCAAGATCGATTCGCGCATCGAGGATGTTGCCCTGGATCAGATCGCCGTTAACGATACGCTTGTGATATTTCCTCACGAGATCTGTCCCATCGATGGAACTGTGCTGGAAGGTCATGGCGTGATGGATGAATCATATCTGACGGGTGAGCCTTATATGATGTCCAAGACGCCCGGCTCTCAGGTACTTTCGGGAGCGATAAACGGCGAGTCGGCTTTAACAATCCGTGCAGAGAAACTGGCCGTTGATTCGCGCTACGCCAAAATCATGGAGGTCATGCAGACATCGGAACAACATCGCCCCCGCATGCGACGGATGGCAGACAAACTGGGCGCCTGGTACACGCCGCTTGCTGTTTTAATCGGACTCATCGCCTGGATCATCTCGGGAGATCCTGTCCGTTTTCTGGCGGTGATGGTGGTCGCGACCCCCTGCCCGCTCTTAATTGCAATCCCGGTAGCCATCATTGGCTCCATCTCTCTGGCCGCCCGTAGAGCGATCATTGTTCGTGACCCGACCGCACTGGAAACCGCGGACACCTGCCGCACAATCATCTTCGATAAGACAGGTACGCTGACGTATGGAGAGCCGCATCTCACCGAACAAATCTATGCCAACGGCTTCCAGCTGGAAGAAGTTCTCTCGCTCGTCGGCAGTATTGAACGATTTTCCAAACACCCGCTGGCACAGGCCATTCTGAGTGCAGTGCAGGCAGAGAAAACCATCACGCACGAAGCCACCGAAATCAGCGAGCCGCCCGGGCAAGGTCTTCAGGGAATCGTCAATGGACATTCCATTCAGATTACCAGCCGCAAGAAACTTCTCAAACAGCAGCCGGAAGTCGAAAGCCAACTCCCCGAACAGGCGGGTGGCCTGGAATGTCTGATCCTGATTGACGATCAATACGCGGGCACATATCGTTTTCGGGATACGCCACGCACGGATGGTCTCTCTTTCATCACACATCTCTCACCACAACACCAGATTCAACGTACGATGCTGGTCTCCGGCGATCGAGAATCGGAAGTAAGGTACCTCGCCGATCAGGTTGGCATCGAAAATGTGTTCTTCAGCCAGAGTCCCGAACAAAAACTGGAAATCGTCAATGAAGAAACGGCGCAGACCAACACGATCTTTGTCGGTGATGGAATCAACGACGCGCCTGCTCTCATCGCGGCGAGCGTGGGGGTTGCTTTCGGCCAAAACAGCGATGTCACTACGGAAGCAGCCGACGTGATTGTGATGGATAGCTCGCTGCAAAAAATTGACGAATTTCTGCACATCAGCCGTCGCATGCGACACATCGCTCTGCAAAGTGCGATCGGCGGCATGGGCTTGAGCATGCTGGGAATGCTACTCGCTGCCGCGGGATATTTGCCCCCAGTCGCCGGGGCGCTGACTCAGGAAGTGATTGACGTTCTGGCCGTGCTGAATGCGTTACGAGTCGCACTCCCTCCCAAAGCGTTGATTGACTTCACACCGGGTTCAACGGTTTGATTTCACACCGCAGGTAATCAAAATCACTTGGATTCAAAACGGATCGTTGGTACGCCGTCTGCATACGAGATCACATAGCGTCCGTCGGAAGTCGGATAAATCACGTCCTGCTTCAATTCAAAATCGGTGGGAGTCGTACGCAGACGAAATTTTTCACGTCCGGGAATCGCATATTCTCCGCCGTATTTGATCATCATCTTCGTGCGATCGCCGAGTGAATGGCCGGTGTTTGTAAAAACGACATTATCAATGTCCGCGGGCGTAACAAATTTCGCTTCGACATCCAGTTGTGCGGCTTTCATATTTTGAACCATCGCTTTCGCATCGGCATACGGACAAGTGGTATCTCCCGTACCATGAATGACGATGATCTTTGTCGCGTGCCCCTGGTCTTTCATTAATTTTAAATGCTCAGGATTGCCGATATATCGAATCTCCTGTGCGCCCGGGGTGAGATAATTCTTTGCGTTTTTGTCCTGACTATAACGGGCATTCAGGCTACTGCCACCGGGTAAATGAAACGCGATATCATCTGAAAGTCGCGGCATGCCGCAGATATCAATCACACACGTAAAGGTATGCGGTGCGAATTTATTGCACATCAGCGTAACATTCCCGCCCCCCGAACCGCCGGTGGAATAGATGCGTTTTGAATTGAACGGAATCTGCTTCTCCTGTAACCCATGATACACATACGACAGCGCCCGTAACGCATCAATCGACTGCAGATAACCATAATCATAGGGCGCCCCCGTCTTTGCCTGTTCTTTCCAGGAACCGCTTTGCAGATAGTCGACTGAGATGGCAATCACATTCAGTTCTTTCGTGAGCACCGCCGGGTTCCCGGCACCTGATGTATTCGTGCCACCCCAGTTATGCAGATTGAGCATCAAGCCCGTCTCCGCGTTCACATTTTCCAGTTTGTTACCCGGGTAATAGATATAAACTTTAACCGAGCGAGGTCCCGGCTGAAACGGCCATTCCTGAGTTTGAATTGACACGGTTCCATTTCGATCAGGCAACTCTGCAGCGTTTAAACCGGTGATCCCCAGCCCCAGAACAAAGACCGTCAGAATGGCAATCAATTGTTTCAACATAAGTTCGACCTTGTCTGATTGAAAGTTCTTTGCGTCAACGCTCGATCGCTTGACGAACGCCATCATATCGATCATGGTGAATGGGTTCGCCAGAGTCAACACAGACCGTCTTTTCAGAGGATTTCCCCTATGACTTCACTGCCCCTTGTCAAACCACAGGAGATCGACCTTGATGGAGAACGTCTGCAACAGGCAGGAAAACTACTGAAAGAATGGACCGACGCAGGCACCATGCCCGGAGCAGCAATTGTTGTCGGCCGCCACGGAAAAATCGTAGAGCCACAATTCTTCGGTAAACAGGGACCGGAAAAAAATGCCGAACCCGTACGACGCGACGGTATGTTTCTGCTGGCATCCATCACCAAACCGATTGTCTACATGAGCGCCTTAAAACTGGTCGAACGAGGCGAGTTGGTACTCAGTCTGCCGGTGACGCATTATATTCCCGATTTCGCAGCACACCATAAAGAGTCGATACTCGTGCATCACCTGTTTACACATACTTCCGGCATGCCCGACATGCTGGACAATAATGTGGCGCTACGGCAATCACTGGCACCACTCGACAAGTTTATCCACGGCGCCATCTACGACACCGTGCCTCTCTTCCAGCCAGCGGGAACCGGACTCAGCTATCAGAGCATGGGCACACTGATCGTCGCAGAGATCGTCCAGCGCCTCACCAGAAAAACAATCGCCCAACATGTGCGCGACGAAATCATCAAGCCGCTCGGTCTGCAAAGTACCTGGCTGGGGCGTGGCGACTTTCCGCGCGAACGACTGGTACGTGTGGAAACGCCGGAATACCAGATCGGTTCGAATTTCGGTTGGAACAGTGATTACTGGCAGGATCTGGGAGTTCCCTGGGGTGGCATGTTCATCGCACCGGAAGATATGGCTGTGATCTGCCAGTGCATGCTGAATTATGGAAAAGTGCAAGACGAGCGTCTGCTTTCTCGATCCATGATGGAAATGGCGACCACAAATCGGCTCAACGATTATCCTGATCTGCCCGAACCGATCCGCCGTTCACAACCGTGGGGCCTGGGGTGGCGACTGAATCATCCCGGTCAGTCCGGAAGCTGGGGGAATCTGCTCGACCGGAGTGTCTTCGGCCATACAGGAGCGACCGGAACCATGGTCTGGATGGATCGACGCCGTGATGGCTTTGCAATCATCCTGACAACCGCCATTCGCTCAAAAGCCCCCTGGCGCCTGGTACAATTGTCGAATATGATTGCGTCTGCTTTCCAGTAAGCAGCATTCAGAACCAGCGATCAGAAAACCAGTCGATGAACTTCCTGTTAAATTAAAGTCTGTGCGCGCCGCGTTACGATGGAAATGAAGACAGCGCCCCCTTTCCATCTCTACTTAGGTAAAATAGTTTATCTGGGTTCTATCTGTTTGATAGTTTTGTGTTCCTGCCCATTTTTTTCTTAATAGAAATTGATCAATTCACATTCACTAATCAGACTATTGCACTATACTACGTATCCAATCAGACTTAGCTGCTCTCTCAGTGCGAAGTAAACCTCTTTGAATATCAGATTCCAGGCATTGATTATGAACTCTGTGATTCCTGTTCTTGACCCCGCGTCTCCGCAGGCAGAGGCCATTAACAATCTCTTTCTTCAGGTTTTACTTATCAGTGCCATTATCTTTGCTATCGTGGCGGGTTTAATCCTGGTCGCGATTTCACGCGGACGGCGCAAAGAGACTTTACCCGATCAGGACTTTGGTAGTGAAAAAGCCGAAATCTACTGGATGGTCGGTCCTGTGGTCATCGTCATCTGGCTGGTAGCGATCAGCGCCCATCTGGTTATCACACTCAATGCGTTTCCCAAAATCAATCCCGACGGACAGACAGAGAATACAGACGTCGATCTGATTGTGACGGGCCATCAATGGTGGTGGGAAGTCAAATATCCCAAATCAGGTGTGATCTCCGCCAATGAGATTTACATCCCGGCTGACAAAAATAAAAAACTGCGCGTGCAGGTTTCTTCTGCTGACGTGATCCACTGCTTCTGGGTTCCGCAACTGGGCCGAAAGATTGACGCGATTCCCGGTCGCGAAAACTACATCTGGCTCCAAGCCAGCGAACCAGGCTCCTATCAGGGGCGCTGTTCCGAATACTGCGGCGCGCAACATGCCTGGATGAACTTTAAAGTGTATGCCGTCTCGGATGCCGAGTTTGACAAGTGGGTGGCCAGTGAAAAACTCGCCACGAAACAACCCAAACTACTATCCCCTCTGGCCTCTGCCGGGAAAGAGTACTTTTTTAATGCAACCTGTCCGCAGTGCCATACGATTTATGGAACTCCTGCCAAAGCGACCATTGGCCCCGATTTGACCCACTTCGCCCGCCGCAAAGAAATTGGCGCCGGGGTCATCGAGAATTCACCGGAAAACCTGGCATTGTGGCTGAAAGATCCGCAAGCCCTCAAACCAGGATGTAAAATGCCCAACTTCAAGCTGAGTGATGAGCATATCAAACAACTCGTAGCCTACCTGGAGACACTCAAGTGACGACAGGATCCATCGATCAATCTGAACTGACATCACTCGAGCCCCGGGTCACTCCGACCCCGATGCTGGATTGGGTCAGCACGCTCGATCATAAGCGTATCGGCATCATGTATATCCTGACCGCCGTATTTTATCTCGCAGTTGGCGGCTTTGAAGCGCTACTGATGCGAATCCAGCTGGCATTCCCCAATAATACATTTCTCTCACCAGAAATGTTCAATCAGCTGTTTACCATGCATGGTACTACAATGGTCTTCCTGGTGGGGATGCCCGTACTGACCGGCTTTGCCAATTATTTCGTTCCCCTGATGGTCGGCGCCCGCGATGTGGCGTTTCCCCGCCTGAATGCATTCGGGTTCTGGATGCTGTTTTTTGGCGGCTTGCTGCTGCACTTCAGCTTCTTGACCGGATCGGCGCCCAACGCGGGCTGGTTCAGTTATGTCCCACTCTCGACCAAAGCCTACAGCTCACTGCAAGGTGTGGACTACTGGATCATCGGCCTGTTAATCATGGGTATCGGCTCTGTTTCCGGAGCGATCAATATTTTTGCCACGATTGTCAGTTTGCGGGCACCGGGAATGAGTTTACAACGGGTTCCGCTGTTCGTCTGGATGATGCTGATGCAGGCGATTCTGATCATCCTGGCCTTGCCGGCCCTCAACTCGGCACTGGCGATGTTGTTAATCGACCGCTGGCTCGGTTCCGCATTTTTTGATCCGACGCGCGGCGGTTCCGCCGTGCTCTGGCAACACTACTTCTGGATCTTCGGACACCCCGAAGTTTATATTCTGATCTTACCAGGCTTCGGAATGATCTCTGAAGTCATCCCCGTCTTTTCTCGAAAACCAATTTACGGCTACACGTTCGTAGCTGCCTCATCAGTCGCCATCGTCCTCCTGGGATACGGCGTCTGGGCACACCATATGTTTGCTGTGGGCCTGGGAATGTATGCCGACATCTTTTTTGCCGTCGGTTCTCTGCTGATTGCCATTCCGACCGGTATCAAGGTCTTCAACTGGACTGCCACGCTCTGGGGCGGGGAACTTCAATTCAACACGGCAATGCACTTCGCAGTAGGCTTTCTGCTGCAGTTTGTGATCGGTGGCTTAACGGGGATCATGTTCGCCGCCGTCCCCATCGACTGGCAGTTGACCGATACCTATTTCGTCGTCGCTCACTTTCATTATGTGCTGATTGGCGGGCTTGTGTTTGCGTTGTTCTCAGCCACTTATTACTGGTTCCCGAAGATGACTGGCCGCATGCTGAATGAACGTCTGGGAATCATGCAGTTCTGGTTGTGGGTGCTGGGCTTTAATATGACATTCATGGTGCAGCACTTCCTGGGTATGATGGGCATGCCGCGGCGAGTCTATACCTATGCCGACAACCCTGGCTGGGCGCTCTTAAATGGAATCGCTTCACTGGGTGCGGTCTTCATGGCGGTCGGCACACTGGTCTTTCTCTGGAATATCGGAGCCAGCTTACTCCGCGGAAAAATCGCCGGCGATAATCCCTGGGATGCCTTCACGCTGGAATGGGCCACCACGTCACCACCTCCACCGGAAAACTTCACGTCCCTCCCAGAAATCAAAAGCCGTCGCCCCGTCTGGGATATGAACCACCCGGAGCACGCAGACTGGAAAACGGAAAAGACGCCGCAAGATAAAGGACGTCGTCCGAATCTACCGAAACTGGCTGCCTGGTCTTTCATCGCTTCGGAAGCGGTGTTCTTTCTCCTGTTGTTGATCGCATATGTCGTGTTCAACACACGTTCGAAAGAAGTTGTGACGTCTTCCGTACTGGATGTCAATCGGACCGGAATCTTCAGTCTGTTCCTGATCTCCAGCAGTGTGACATTCTGGATTGCCGAACGATTTCTCAAGGCGGGTAAGAAATCAGCATTTGTATTTTCACTCAGTTTGACGATCCTACTCGGAATCACTTTCCTGGCAGGACAGGCCTGGGAATACACGGGCCTGTTGATGAATGACATCACCATTAATACCGACTTGTTCTCGGCCACCTTTTTCACCGTCACCGGATTCCATGGTATTCACGTGACGGCAGGTGTGATCGCGTTATGTGTCATGCTGATCATGGGCATCAAAGGGAGTTTGAATCCCGGTAAGACACACGTCTTCGGTGCCGTCGGCGTCTATTGGCATTTTGTGGATGTGGTCTGGCTGGCCGTATTTGGAATTATTTATCTGGGACTTCTACAATGAGTTCGTATTTCGATCTGACAAGCGAATTATGGAAATGGAATTCACCAGTCTGGTTACTGGTCCTGCCCCTGGCCGGGCTCTATTTCCTGTTTCATCAGGGAACCTCAGGGAAACGCATCGCGGCATTTGTGTTCGCCATGTTTGCTCTGGCGATGGCCTATGTCTCCCCGATCGGCGTCCTGGCTGACGGCTACCTGTTTAGCGCGCACGTCATTCAGCATTTGATCTTACTACTAATCGTGCCCCTGTTTCTTCTGTTAAGCCTCTCTGAAACAGCAATGGAAAAACTCTTTCGCAACCCCTTTATGAACCGCTTAGGTCGTGTGATGGCGGTCCCGTTTCTGGGATGGCTCAGTGGCCTCGGCGTGATGTGGTTCTGGCACGTTCCTTCATTCTGTAATGCTTCCACTGAAAATTATGCGCTCGGTATCTTTCGTGATGCGACATTTCTACTGGCAGGACTGGCCTTCTGGTGGCCCATCTTTTCGCCTGTGAAACGGTTCCATCTACCATCATCGCAGGCAGTGATTTATCTGTTCTCAGCTTGCCTGGGATGCACTCTGCTCGGCATCTATATCACATTTACTGTCATTTCAGTCTGCCCTGCATTTGCGAACCCCGTCGATCGGTTAGGCATCCTGAATATGCTCTACGATCAGGGACTGACTCCTGGAATGGACCAACGACTGGGAGGCCTGTTAATGTGGGTCCCTCCCTGCTCACTCTATGTCAGTGCGATCATGGTCATTCTCAAACGCTGGTATGCTGACATGGAACAGATCGCTTCACCAAACACCGCTGGAACAACGGGCTCTTTACGGGAGGCGCGTCAATGAGTACGGAATCAACAGAGTCTCAAACAGAGCAAACAGAAGAACCGGAAATGCGTCCCACTTATGCTCCCGCCGCGCTCGCCATGGGTATTACGTTCATGAGCTGGGGAATTCTGACGCATTGGAGCATGTCCGTCATCGGCATCATGGTCATTGTGGGTGCCGTCTGGTCCTGGATGCATGAGATTCATAGTTCATGGAGTGAAACAAAGTGAGCGACCAACAGCCCCCCACAGATCAACCCTGCTGCCAGCTTAAGCGCAGAACGTTTCTGACCCGCGTCTCTGTTATCTTAGGCACGATTATCGGCTTCATGATCGCCATCCCCGGCGTCGGATATGTACTGGCACCGATTTTCAGAAAACCAAAACATAAATGGAGAACCGTCGGCAAACTGGACGACTTCAAGGTCGGCGGTTTTGTACTGGTGCAATATGAAGATCCTTCGCCTGTGATCTGGGCCGGTGTTACCGCCAAAGCAGGTGCCTGGATCCGCCGCGTCAGCGAAACCGAATTTATCGCGTTTTCCATTAACTGCCGACACCTGGGTTGTCCCGTCAGATGGGTTGACGATCCCAAACTGTTCATGTGCCCCTGCCATGGTGGTGTGTACTACGAAGATGGAACCGTCGCAGCTGGACCGCCGCCGGAACCTCTCTACAAACTGAATGTGCGCATTAGTGAGGGCCTGGTTGAAATCGAAACCGAACCCACTCCGCTGACATTAACGACGTTGACCTGAAACCACCTTTGATGAAAAGCGAGTATCCGGCTGAATGAGTAATAACTTTGTGACTCGAACCTGGAACTGGATCGACAATCGAATTGGTTTTTCCGATTACATTGTCCCGCTGATGGTGCATCTGGTGCCCGACAATGCGCGTTGGTGGTACATCTTCGGAAGTGCAACGCTCTGTGCCTTCATCGTACAAGTCTTCACCGGAGTCTGCCTGGCCATGTCCTATGTGCCCGGCGGTGAAGAAACCTATCAAAGTTTAAAATACATCACCGATACCGCCCCCCTGGGAAGCATTCTGCGGGGCATGCATTACTACGGCGCCTCGGCAATGGTCATGATGGCCGTGATCCATATGGTGCAGGTTTATATGCATGCCACCTATAAATATCCGCGCGAAATGAACTGGATGAGCGGCGTCGTACTGCTGTTCGTTGTGCTGGGCATGGCCTTTACCGGACAGCTCTTACGCTGGGATGCCAACGGTGTCTGGTCGGTCACCGTCGCTGCAGAAATGGCGGGCAGAACTCCCATCATCGGCCCCACACTGGCACATTTTATTCTCGGCGGCGAGACCGTCGGCGGTTCGACCATCACCCGCTTCTTTGCGATGCACGTCTTCATCATGCCGGCGCTGATCTTTGCCGGGATCGGCCTGCATATGCTGTTGATCATGCGGCACGGCATTTCAGAAATGCCTGATGTCAACGACCCCGTCGACCCGGAAACTTACAAAGAAGCCTACGAAAAACGAATTCATAAAACGGGAGTCCCTTTCTGGCCCGACGCCATGTGGCGAGATATGATTTTTTCCACGCTGATTGTCGGCGTCATTCTCGGCTGTTCGATCTTTCTGGGACCTCCGGCCCTCGATCCGCCTCCCAATCCCAGTAGCATCAATGCTAACCCGCTGCCAGACTGGTATTTCCTCTGGTACTTTGCCGTGCTCTCATTACTCCCGCCTCAACTCGAAACCTGGGTGATTCTGGGAGTACCGACGATCGGGTTCATCGTTTTATTTTTCCTGCCATTGATCTCGAATAAAGGACACCGCGCCCCCTCCAAACGTCCCTGGGCCGGCGGCACTGTGATCTTTGGATTCGTAGCATTTCTTGTACTCACCATTTATGGATACAAAAAACCCTGGTCACCCGATTTTGGCGTGAAAGAATTACCGGCGTCCGTTGTGGGCACCGATCATGGTCCGCTGGCCGAAGGCGCCAAGTTAATGCACATCAAAGGTTGTCTGTACTGCCATGATATCGGCGGCTACGGAGGTCATCGCGGCCCCGAATTGACTGAAATCGGCAAACTGCTGACACGTGATGATCTCATCATCCGAATTAATAACGGTGGTCACAATATGCCGGCGTTTGCCAGTTCGATTTCAGACAGTGAGTTACAGCTCGTCGTCGATTTCCTCTTAACCCGGGGAGTTGAAAAAGAACCGGAGAATCCTAAGAGTACAACTCCCTGAACGACCTGATTTGGTGCTTTTCAATTCTGTTAAACCCATTTTTCATTGCCCCGACTGGTGAATTCAATGAGATATCTGGCTTTCATTCTGACCGTCATCCTGACCTTCCTGAGTTTCATCCTGGGAATCGCGGTAGACCCTCATTTTTTCTGGCCACTACTGGCTCTGATCCCGTTATCATTACTGGGGATCTGGGACATGGTACAAACGAAACACAGTATTACACGTAATTATCCGATTATTGCGCATCTGCGTTTTCTGTTTGAAGAAATTCGCCCCGAAATCCGTCAGTACTTTGTTGAAAGCAATATCGATGGCCGTCCTTTCAATAATGATGAACGATCTTTGATTTATGAGCGTGCCAAAAATATTGATGGATTGAAACCGTTTGGAACAGAACTCGATATCTATGGCGAAGAGTACGAATGGCTCAATCATTCCATGGCGCCCCATCCCAAGTCTGAAGAACTGTTCCGCACCACAGTCGGCGGCCCGGAATGCAAACAGCCCTACTCCTGTTCGATTCTCAATGTCTCGGCGATGAGTTTCGGAGCACTCAGCCCGAATGCACTTCTCGCCCTGAATGCAGGCGCCAAGAGAGGTAATTTTTACCACTGCACAGGTGAAGGAGGCGTGAGCCCTTACCATCTGAAAAATGGCGGCGATCTGGTCTGGCAAATCGGCACGGGTTACTTTGGCTGCCGCAATAATGATGGCACTTTTAATCCAGACCTGTTTCAAGAACAAGCCGCGCATGAAGCAGTGAAAATGATCGAGATTAAAATCTCACAAGGTGCCAAGCCAGGACACGGCGGTGTTTTACCGGCTGCTAAAATCACTGCTGAAATCGCTTCTACCAGAAAAATTCTGATGGGGCAGGATTGCATTTCTCCTCCCGGCCATACCTCTTTCAGCACGCCGATCGAATTATGTAATTACATCGCACAACTACGCGAACTCTCGGGCGGCAAACCAGTTGGTTTCAAACTCTGTATTGGACACCCCAGTGAATTTCTCAGCGTTTGCAAAGCCATGCTGCAAACTGGCATCTTGCCTGACTTCATCACCGTTGATGGCGGTGAAGGCGGAACCGGGGCTGCGCCTCTTGAGTTCTCAGACAACATGGGAATGCCGTTAAAAGGGGGACTGATGTTTGTGCATAACGCGCTGGTCGGCTGTGACCTGAGAGATAAAATCAAAGTCGCCGCTTCAGGTAAAATCAGCTCAGCCTTCACACTGGCCCGCAGTCTGGCAATCGGCGCGGACTGGTGTAATTCTGCCCGAGGCTTCATGATGGCAGTTGGCTGTATTCAGGCTCAGAAATGTCATACCAATACCTGCCCCGTTGGCGTTGCCACACAAGATCCGGGGCGACAACGCGCATTAAATGTGGAAGACAAAAGTACGCGGACCTTCAACTTTCACAAGAACACCATGGAGGCCCTCTCCGAAGTGGTGGCCGCTGCTGGTCTGGATCACCCGGAACAGTTACGCCCCTGGCATATCTTCCTGAGAACCGGACGCACCAAAATGGCATCTTATCATGAAGCCTTTGATTTTCTGGAACCGGGTGAACTTCTCGGAGATTCCCCTTCTCCGGTCTACAAAAAAGTCTGGGATCTGGCGTCGGCTGACACGTTTGAAACACATTACGCGTAAACAAATCGCTCTATCCACAACTAGACTGTGCCCAGTTTTACTATAGCGTCTCCAAGGCTATTTGGACCGAGTATATTAGATTGAGGCACGTTATGGTAAAATCTGATGCGGTCTAGACAAGTATACTAAAAACCAGATTTGTTTCTGATTTTGCTCAGACTGTCTTTCGTCGTTCAGCCACCATCTCTTACCGTCTTACATATCTCTCATAAACTGACACATTTCGTATGGCTCATCCTGGAATCATACATATCAGTTCTATTCCCCCTAAGGCACCAGAAATTGATCAAGACCATCATCCAGCACACGAATTATGGTCACTCTTAATTGACCGTCCACAATGTTTTTTTAGTTACGTTGCGTTATGGACTCAGAACTTTTACCCAGTCTTCTCTTCCCAGATCCTCAACTTCCATCCTCACAGTAAAATAATAAAAAAACAGGTGACAGATGGTGAAGGTGTGCATTTCCCCCATCATCAATAGTACTGTTGAACATAGAATCAAGCTTGTGTTTACCCTAGTCATAGCAACAGTTTCGGCGCAAACCTGATTCACTAAAATAATTGTATATTATTTATGCTATTTATATCACTTTAATAATTACTGAATCGTTCTCCTAGCGCCATCTAACTGGTTCAGGCCTTCTTTATGAATAATGAAAAGCAACTTGAAAAATTTGATGTTTTATTAATTGAAGAAAATCCAACTCATGCCACCTTGATCATTGACCAATGGAATACAGTCAACACTGCTAAAAAATCGAACGTCACACATGTGCGATCCGTTACCGATGCGCTTGACTCTCTCAAAACAAATACGTTCTCAGTTCTGGTCCTTGATTTGGATTCATCAGAGACTCCCGCGATTGAGTCATTATCACAGATCCTTAAAGCTTCTCCTGCTACTCCTGTTATTGCTCTGGCTACCACAGATGAAGACGCTCTCAGTACAGAGGTCATTCAAAAAGGGGCACAGGACTATCTTATTAAAGCAGAACTCACCGGACCAATTCTCTACCGTACGGTTCGACATGCCATCGAACGCAAAAAACAATTAATATCATTAACACTGCATAATGAAAATTTGCAGGCCTTTGCACAGGCTGCATCACATGACTTAAAAGCTCCCCTGGGGAATATCAAAACGATCAGCCAGATTGTGCTCGAAGAAGCAGGAACCTCTCTCGAATATCCGGTTCTGGAAATGCTCCGCAGTCTGCCGGTGATTGCTAATCGTCTCAAAAAATTGATCGATGACCTGCTCCGTTTTTCCCTACTGGGGCATAAAAGTTTGCAGCTGGATCATATTTCCCTACGCAGCTCAATTAAAATCGCGTGTGAATTTTTGGAAGAACAAATTCGAAACCAGGGTGCAACCATAAAAATAGGCCCCCTGGACGATGTTGATGCTGACGCGGCCCTGATGACAACAGTCTTCCAGAATCTGATCGGTAATGCCTGCAAATATGTAAAAGATGTTTCCCCTGTGATTTGCATCAACACGAAAACAGAAGGACGGTTTGTGGTAACGATGGTCCAGGATAATGGAATTGGCATCCCCGAAAAAGAACAGCAACGCATCTTTGAGCCACTCAAGCGCGCGGTTAACGCCAGCGACTATGAAGGAACCGGATTAGGACTCTCGATGGTGAAAAGAATTATCGAAGCCCATCAGGGACAGGTCTGGGTCGAATCTGAACCCGGCGAAGGCTCCACATTTTTCTTTACGATCCCTCAAGCCAATTCCTATACCGCATCATGACTTCAAACGTTTCATTTTGACGCCGCCCGAAATGCTAAAACTTGCCAATCTGAAACCGAACACTGCTCCTGATTTCTCCAACACAATCGCGGTAAAAACCCCGGTACTGTTCAGTAGTATTCCATAATAATTTTGATACGATGCCCGCATGGGCACTAGTTTCATTGGACATATTGACTCGGATTGTTTCTACGTAAGCTGTGAAAGAATCAGATCTTACAGCCTGCGCGGCGTTCCTTGCGGCGTCTTGGGTAACCAGGGAGCGTGTGTCATTGCCAAGAGCTATGAGCTCAAATCCTACGGCGTCAAAACCGGCCACCCAATCTGGGAAGCCAAAAAGCTCTGCCCGCACGCCGTCTTTGTCAAACGGGATTTTCGCTGGTACGAAGTCATCTCGCGAAAGCTGCTGGACCTGCTCAAAACCGTCAGCCCGCTGGTCGAATACTACAGCATTGATGAAATGTTCTTCGACGCTTCCGAACTTTCCCGCTATTTTCAACTCCCCCTGGAAGCAGCTACCCGCGCACTACAGACGCTGGTTCAGGATCAGATCGGCGTCCCCGTTTCGATCGGCATCGCCCCCTCACGCACTCTGGCCAAGCTCGGCAGTGATACCGCCAAACCCTTCGGCGTGCAGGTAATCGAAAAGGACTGTGAATCGTTTCTACGCTCACAACCGGTCGGCGAACTGTGTGGCATCGGCAGCCGCAGCGCCAAAAAACTGCACGACAGAAATATTCGCACCTGCTGGGATTACCGCCAGGCAGATCGGCTGATGATTCGTAACCTGCTCACGATTAAAGGCGAAGCCCTCTGGTGGGAACTCCGCGGCGATGCGACTAATCCGATTCAAACCTCCCGACCGCCCCACAAGGCCATTGCCCGTGGCGGATCCTGTGGCGGAAAAACCCTGGACCCGGATCGCATTCGTGCCTGGGCCGTCAGAAACATCGAACGCCTGATCGAAGCCCTCGATCACCACCGCGTCTATGCCGGTCATATCAGTCTGCAGATCGATGCCAACAAGACGGCGCTCTGGCTCGGCCGGACTCCCCTGGCAGTCCCTTCTGCTTCGTTTCGCACCATCTACGATGCCGTCATGCCCATGCTAGCCGCGGCACCGACGAGCCACCCCGTCAGTCACATGCACATCATCGCTGAAAACCTGACCTGGCGGGACAAGATTCAAAAATCACTTTTCTTCGAAGAGGCACAAAGCCCCCTCGATCAACTCAAACGCGACATCAATCAAAAACTGGGCCGGTTTGTGATCCGCAGTGCCGAGACACTGCCGCTGCATGAAATCTATCATGACGCGACACATAACTACGATATCTGTGATATTTCAGGAAAGATGTGTTTCTGATGTGTACCGGAATTACCCTCACCTGGCGGGATATCCCCACCAGACTGATCCAAAAATATCAACTCGAAGAACGCATCATTCAGCGTTCTGAAACAGCCGACAAAGAAATCCTGTTCCTGCAACGGCATCGGCGCCCGCTGCTCCCCGTCTTTTATCAAGGCGAATTGCAAATCCTTCCCTGGGGCAATCGGCAGCGAAACTGCAACGCCCCCCTCGCCTGGTGGTGTGAAGTTTCCACGCTCGAATCAGGTGCCTGGTCCATGTATGCTCCGGAACCGGTCGAAATCCTGGCGAACTTCGGCCTCGAACGGGGTGTCTGGTTTCAGATCAAAGAAGGCATTCAAGGCACCATCATCCACGACCAGCACGAACAACCCTATGTCTATCTGATCCTGCAACCCGCGTCCCACTACTACCAGGTCATGACTGGCTATCACCGCGAACCCGTTTTTCTGGGCGAGCAGATTTGAGAACCAATCGAACTCCCGCTATCTTAGTAACAGCTCTCTGTTGAAGATCACGAAACCACATCAGGGAAAAAAGTTTTAATCCAAAGAGGCCTCTTATGTTTATCTGGCTCATGTTGATGGTGATAGGAATTCATATCCTGATCAGTACAGCCATAGACCGGAACCCCCTGATGAATGGTCCGACCGCTTCGATCTTGATCATTTTGTATGGACGCAAATTTGTTCGAAATATGCATTATGGTTTAGGGCTATTTTTGATCTTACTCAGCTTTTTTCCACTTATTGTCGTTCTTCTATTTGGGTTCCCTCATATCTAAAACTCAAATACTGAAAACAATTCTGCCCGGACAACGAAAACGAAACTATTGAGCACACGCTCCTCACACGATATACTCCAGCAAATTCCCATTACTCAGGAGAAAAGACGATGAACGGATTTCGTGTCGACGCTGCCATATGCCTGATGTTACTGAGTCTGCTGTTCACCGCGTGTGGACAAGAGAAAACACCGACGCCTCCCCCTCCTGACGCGAACCCCGAAGTCGATATCATCCCGGAACCGATTGAAGGTGCCGACAGGCCGCAGTTGACGGTCGCCATCAGCGTTGATATTGCTCCTTATGTCATGAAAAATGCGAAAACCGGCATCGAAGTCGATATCGCCACCCAGGCACTCCCCAGCTATCAGCTCAATTTCATTCAAATGCCTTATGAAAAACTGCAGTCCGCCGTCGCCGAAAACCGGGCCGACGTCGCTTTAGGAGTACAAAATTTCAAAGACGTTGAAGGCATTTTCTACTCCGATCATTTCATCGATTTCGTGAACTCCGCAATTACGAAAAAATCGGCTGGTCTGAAAATTGAAACCGTCGCCGATCTGGCCGATCACAAAGTCCTCACTTGGCAAGACGCCTACCTCGAACTCGGCCCCGAATTCAAAAAACTGTTCTCTCCCGATTCCCCACAACGCAAGAACTATGTGGAAGTCGCCGATCAGAGTGATCAGGTCAAACAGTTCTGGGAAGCCAAGGACGCTGTGATCGTGATTGACCGTAGTATCTTCAATGCCATCAGCCAGTCAACAGGACATCAACTGGATGGAGTCGAATACCACGCGCTCTTCCCCGAAGCCACGTATTTTAAAGCAAACTTTGAAGAACCCGACGTCCGCGATGCCTTTAACGCCGGCCTGAAAAAACTCTGCCAGAGCGGCGAATATGCCAAACTGCTCAAGAAATACAACATCGACCTGCCCAGCACCATCTGTGATTCCAAGTCCAAACCATGACCGAGATCACCTATTTGAAAGGCGATGCCACCCAGCCGCAAGCCAAAGGAAACAAGATCATTGCCCATATCTGTAATGATCTGGGTGGCTGGGGCAAAGGCTTCGTACTGGCAATCAGCAACCGCTGGCCTGAACCGGAAACAGAATATCGCCAGTGGCATCGCAGCCGGGCCAAAAATAACTTCGGTCTGGGCGAAGTCCAGTTCGTGAATGTTGACCGGTACATCTGGGTCGCCAACATGCTTGGTCAGCGCGGCATGAAAACCGGCAGCAAAGGCCCACCGGTTCGCTACCCGGCCATCGAACAATGTCTGACCTCCGTCGCCGAGAAGGCCGAAGAACTCTGGGCCTCTGTCCACATGCCGCGCATCGGCTGCGGTCTGGCCGGCGGCAAATGGGACAAAATAGAACCGCTGATTCAACAAACCCTCTGCACTGCAAAGATCAACGTATTTGTGTACGACTTTGGAAAGTAAATCGTCCACAACCTGAAGAAAACAGACTTGACAGCAACGCGCCGTTTGCCATGATTTGCGGAATTGTGCGTCGCGCGCGAGAACACTACTGGTTCAGCTGAAGAAATGAAACGACTGGGAAAATCAGCACTTACAAAGTCCCTTGTTTCAGAGCGATTTTCAAAAAACCTGCTCATGCTTTCCCTTATTTTCGACACGCTTCGTCCCGCATTGAACCACACATCAGCCCATGTTCGCCAGTCATTGAGCTGATATCGACGCGTTTCACTTGTCGCTTGGCTTCCCATTATTTTGATTCCCCTCTTGACGCGGCCCTGCCCTTATCGATGATTCCTATCAGAGTACAGCAGCCCGAGTAACATGCCGACTGCTTTACAACCAACCATCGTATCGAAAGGCGCGCAGCGTCAGAGAGGAAAACAGTTCACTGCATAAGCGTCATGAACCAGTAAGAGAAGCGATTCGAAATGAATCAGTCGGCGGCACCAATGTCGCTGTTGAAGGCGTCTTGGATAATACGGCGCTCGTGGCGCTGGTGGGCGATATAGCTGGTGATCCAGTCGCGGAGTTCGTGCCTGAGTTCGCCGGCGATCTGACGCATCTGATGCAGCGGCAGAGAATCCTGCATCCGAACCTGTAACTCATTCAGCTTCTTCAATAAGTCGCAGCGTTCCTGATACAGATTTCGAACCTGCCCCTGCCAGTTCGGTTGTTCTTCGAGGACTTCTTCCAGGTAGCCTCCTTCGTCCTGCAATTCGAATTCGCGAGGCATCATTTTCAAGAGTGTATCCAGTACCTGGGAAATCCATTTCCAGGCGCCCGCATCGCCGTCCGATTCTTCCAGCAAATCCAGCAAGTCGCCTAGCAGGATATATTCCAGTGCGGAAATTTCTTCTAAGGCGCCATTCACAATGCCTGAGTTTTTTCTGGTCATACAGAGCCCTCCTTCAATTCACAACGAGACAACATTGAGAGCCGTCACTTTGTGACTCGACAGACTGAACGCAGATCACTTCTGCTTGAAATTGTCGCGATCAATCGGAAATGAAATCAGAACGCTTTGAATTGCTGTCACTAATTTACCATCTCCGATTCGGCTGGTCAAAAAAACTTTCAGTTTGAGGGGTTTCTTGCAGACACTGTTCATGGATTCGTTATGCAGAAGCCACAACCGTGAGCCATTGAGAAAGTCTTAACTGATCAGAGTTTATGAATCGAACAGACTCAATTTGGTGAAAATGGGAAACAAAATAGTTGTGCAGAGTGAAATCGTCGACCTGCCCCCCATTTGAGAGTCTCTCTTCGTCAAGATTCGCGGAACAAGGCCATTGCATTTGTAGAATCAAAGCCCGGCATGCGATACACTTTAATCAACAGATACAGCGGATTGAAAATTGAAGCTTCACACACATATCCATTAAAACACCGCGACAGCCGCGTGGCTCAATTCAGAAACAGGATCAACAATTATGCCCACAACGACCGGGATGAAGGGGGGCGGATATTACGATGCCAACTCAAAAGAGCAGCGGTCTGCTTCCGAGGCATTTCTCCCCTGGCTCGAAGAAGCGATCACCGCGCTGCCGGAACCAGACTCGCATCAACATTCGTGGAACTTTCTCGATATCGGCTCTTCAGAGGGAGCCAATGCGATCTACACGATGAGTCGGCTGATTGAAATCGTACGTCGCCAGTCAGATTTACCAGTATGGGCGCTGTTCGATGATTTGCCTACGAACGATTTTAATCAGATGTTTTTGAATCTGTTTCCTGAATCGAAGCCCGCTCTTTCAGCAACCGACGTCTATACCGCCGCCATCGGCGGGTCCGCGTTTGGACGACTCGTGCCTCCCCGCAGCCTGCATCTGGCGACGACATTTAACGCCATCGGATTTTTTGAAACCAGACCGAAGGCACAGCTGCCAGGCTTTGTCCTGGCCATGCAACCCAATCCCGGTGCACCACGTGAAGGAGTTGATGTAGCCGCCAGCGAACTGATTCCATTTCAGAAACAGGCCTATCAGGATCTAAGCCACTTTTACGCGGCACGGGCCGAGGAGCTGGTCCCCGGCGGTAAGCTGCTGGTCCAGATCTTTGGAAAAAACGAAACGCAATCGACGGGTCACGGGCTGATGGATGTCCTCAGTGATGCATTATTGGATTTCGTAGAAGCCGATATGCTGCCCCGTAGTTTTTATGAAGACTTTCTCTTTCCCGCTTATTATCGCGATATCGAAGAACTGACGGCCCCCATCCGGAACGAACCGGAACTGTCGGCCGCCTATCGCATCGAACACGCCGAAGCACGCGATGTTCCCGTGCCGTTCAATACAGCGTTTGACGAGACCGGTGACCGGGAAACCTGGGCACACAACTATATCAGTTTTCAGCGGGCCTTTACGGAACCGGTTCTTGCAGCCGCCCTCCCGGAAGACTTACCGCAGGAAAATACGATCGAGAAAATTTACCAACGCATGGAACGACTGCTCATCGACCATCCTGAGCGATACGAGTTTCATTTTATCTCAATTGCCGCGTTACTCACCCGACTTTGATCGACCACATTCCCTATTATTGGAACTCGCTGATGGAATCGGAATCATCCGAAACAAACTATAATGAACTCACTCCCGAAGAAGCCCGTGTGATCCTGCACAAAGGAACCGAGCGGCCTTTTTTCGGCGAATATACGAACCTGAAAGCAGCGGGCACATTTATTTGCCGCCGCTGCAACGCCCCCCTATATCGCAGTGAAGACAAGTTCGAAAGCCATTGTGGCTGGCCCAGTTTTGATGACGAACTGCCGAACGCCGTCGATCGTATTCCCGATGCAGATGGTTTTCGCACGGAAATTGTCTGTCATAACTGTGGAGGTCACCTGGGTCACGTTTTCCTCGGCGAGCGCATGACCGAAAAAAACACACGGCACTGTGTCAATTCCGTTTCCATGAAATTCATTCCCACCGACGAAACCATGCCCGACGTGATCACGGACAACGGGTAACTCACCGTGTGCCACGGCCCGGCTTGCCCGGCCGTGCAAAGTAATTCACGGCGACTTAGTTATCGAAACGTAGGGGTCGCCCCATGTGGCGACCCGCCTGGTGAGATTCGACTCTGAATTGCCGTACCAATGGATCCGGTAAAATCATTCGCACGGTAAAACAAAAACCACCCCGACACTGCGGGCGGCCACATAGAGCCGCCCCTACCGCACGTTGGTCATCTTTTTCTGGAATTGTACCTTCACCGTTGGGCAAGCCAACGGTGCCACCCGGGAGCAAGATACGATATGAACCCTGACATGATACAAGGGACTTTCACATTTTTTTCGTGAGCTTTCGTGTCTTTCGTGGTAGTAAAAAACAGATACCATCCCTTCACTGATAACACTCACCGTGTGCCACGGCCCGGCTGGCCCGGCCGTGCAAAGTAATTCACGGCGACTTAGTTATCGAAACGTAGGGGTCGCCCCATGTGGCGACCCGCATGGAGAGATTCGACTCTGAATTGCCGTACCAATGGATCCGGTAAAATCATTCGCACGGTAAAACAAAAACCACCCCGACACTGCGGGCGGCCACATAGAGCCACCCCTACCGCACGTTGGTCATCTGTTTCTGGAATTGTACCTTCACCGTTGGGCAAGCCAACGGTGCCACCCAGGAGCAAGATACGGTATGAACCCTGCCATGACACAAGAAACGTTCACATTTTTTTCGTGAGGTTTCGTGTCTTTCGTGGTAGAAATAAAGTCTACTGAATCACGAACTGCAGGAGAGCATCGAACAGCCAGCGCGACTCCGAGCCCACTCCGGTCGTTTTCCCGCATACTGTTCCTGATCAGGCTGTTCGTCATATGGACGCCGCAACAATTCGAGCAGATCATTGACCAAAGAAAAGTCACCCTCTTCCGCTTTATCAATGGCCAGCTGTGCCAGATAATTCCGCAGAACGAATTTCGGATTCACGCGATTCATCTTTTCCCGGCGAACGGCATCGGACGACGGCTCTTCGCGGAGCCGGTTCTGGTAACACTGCAGCCAGTCACAAATCCTGATGCGAACCTCACCCACCACTTTTTCCGGTTCATAATACGCGTCTCTCAACGGTGCGAGTAACGCGGCTTCGTCGATGTCAGCCGAGGGCTCCCCGTCGACTTCCAGCAACGCCAGCTTACGGAAGAAGATCGTCATATCGGTTTCGACCAGTTGCAGGACTTCTTGAAGTTCTTCAATCAGTTTTATATCAGTCTCTGGCTGTAACGAACTCAAGCCCAGTTTCTCCGCCATCATTGCCTGCCAGCCCTGCTCATAATGATCCACATAAACATCCAGCGCCTGCTGCAACGGCTCTGCATCTTCAATCAGCGGATACAGGGCATTCGCAAACTGCACGAGATTCCAGAGCGCAATCTGCGGCTGATTCCCAAACCGGTACCGCCGCCCCATCGCATCGGTTGTATTCGGCGTCCAGTTCGGATCATAGTCTTCCAGCCAACCATAGGGACCATAATCAATGGTCAATCCGAGCACTGACATATTATCGGTATTCATCACTCCATGCACAAAACCAACTCGCATCCAGTGCACAATCATGTCGGCAGTGCGACGGCAGACTTCTGCAAACCAGTTTAAATAAACATCACGACTCGGTTCGCCCAGATGCGGAAACTCGGTCCGGATCGTGAAATCAACCAGTGCGCGCAATGTCTCAATGTCGCCCCGGGATGAGAAGATCTGATAATTTCCAAAGCGGAGAAACGAGGGAGCCACGCGACAGACTACGGCTCCCGGTTCCAGTTTGGGATGACCGTCGTAAAACATATCGCGTTCGACCTGTTCGCCGGTCAAAACCAGACTCAAGGCTCGCGTCGTCGGCACTCCCAGATGATACATGGCTTCACTGCAGAGAAATTCCCGAACGGAAGAACGTAACACGGCTAATCCGTCTGCGGTGCGCGAATAGGGAGTCGGGCCGGCCCCTTTGAGTTGCAGCGCCCAGTGTTCCCCCTGACTGTTGAGAACCTCACCCAGATTGATGGCGCGGCCATCTCCGAGTTGACCGGCCCAGTTTCCAAACTGGTGACCGCCATAACACATGGCAAAGGGTTCCATGCCCTCCAGGAGCTGGTTCCCGGCAAAGACGGCAGCGAACGCGTCCGACTCTGAAGCGTTGTTCTCCAAGTCCAACAGGTCTGCGACTTCTTTGGAGTAAGCCACCAACTGCGGACGGGCCACCGGCGTCGGCATCACACGCGAAAAACAGGCACCATTCACCTGACGGCGAAAGTTTTTCGCCTCCCGGTCAGCGGGCAATGCGCATGTAAACTGATTTTCGAATTGAAGTTCATCCAGAGCTCGGGGCGTTTGTTGATATGTCATAGCAGAATTCTAGTTTCCAGGACGTTTACCGAAAAGGGACTCAGCTCGCACATCGTGAGCGCGATGCATCAATTTTACAACTGAATGGTCATACGACATCCACAATGCTTGCGTAGTAAAACGAGCCCTGAATTCAGTTTGAATCGAGTCATCTCGGACATTCTGGCATTGAGCCCTCTGACTGCCCTGCCTCTGTAAAAACGACTCCCAGACTCTCCTCTCACACCAGACACCTCTCACCCAAGACAACAGCACCTATTTTACCTATTCATGCAATTTTCACTTGACCCTTAGCTGTACACCCTCTAGCATAAATTCACGGGCCATAAGAAATATACGCATAATAAATAAAATGGACAGAAGATATTTGCAGCTCATTTCGCATCACACCTACAGTGAACTGGAATAACTGTAATACTCATAACCAATTTTATATTAAGCGTTTACCTACTTTTGACTGAGTTTTCCGTGACGACATTCTTTGTCACGAGAACATTTGCTCTCAATCTTTGCAATGCAATTCAATCAAGTTGCTTCAGGCCTGTACTATGATTTCGACACTCTCTCCGCCGAAGGGTACGAACTATTTTGCATCATACGACTCTATGCGCCCGGAACGGATTGCGAAATTAGAATCGCTGGCTTTCAAATATGGTGAATATCACGATTCCTATCTGGTGACCGAACCCAATCGGCACTATTTCTGGGGCAAAGAAGATTGCGGCGTCATTGGCTTCTGCCGCGATGGTCGTTACCTGCATATTGTGGGTGGATTGATTGCCGCGAAAGCGGATCAGCACAAGCTGTTGGAAAATTTTATTGAATTCGCTCGCCTGAATCAGCTCGTGATCTCGTTCTTTGGAATTTCTGAAGTAGAACTGCCGACCTTTCGGGAACAGGGTTTCCGAATCACAAAATACGGCGAAGAGGCCAGACTGAATTTAGCAGACCATCATTGGTCCGGGAAACCATTCGAGTGGGTCCGCAGACAAGAGAATTATGTGCGCAGACAAAACGTGGTCCTGAAAGAATTGCACGAAGCGGATCACGCTCCCGACGAATGGCAGACCATCCTTACTGAATTACTCACGATCTCTGAGGAACATATCTGCAATAAATCACAAACAGGAGAGATCCCTTTCTTTGAAGGGCAACTGATACCGGGATACCTGCATCGACGCCGGCTGTTTGTGGCGCAGGCCGAAGCGGGTCGAGGCAGGTTCGAAGGTTTTTTACTTTGCACGCCCCTTGCCGGAGGAAACAGCTGGTCTTTTGAAATGTATCGCCAGCGCAACGATGCAGTCCGAGGCACTATCCCGTTCCTGATGAAACAGGCCATTGATGTTCTAGCCGAAGAAGGTTGCAAGTCGGTTTCACTCTGCCCGATTCCAACCTTGCGCTGCAAAGCACGTATTCCCGACGATTGTTTCGTCTCTTGGCTGGGATTACGAATCTGGGGCAACTGTCTGGGAGCGATTTTCGATACCAAAGGCATGTATCATTTTAAAAGCCGCTTTCGACCGCAGTTTGAGAATATCTATATCTGTTCTTATCCGACGTCTTCGCTCGGAACCTTATTGAGTTTTGTGCGTTGTGTGAAAGCGCTCAATTTTAAAGTGAGTCACGTTTTCAAGAAACTTCTGACCTGGAATCCGCAACGACTCACCCTGGCACACCCCACGCAGGCTTCCCTCGACTACAGTCAATCTGCGGCGGCCGGTTCGGTCGACATGCGAGGAAATCTCAAGGCACGTTTGGGAAACAATAGAGAAAAGCAACAGGACATCGCCAGCCGCGCCGAAAGCGAGATGCCTTTACTATAAAGGTATAAAGGCTGCTGGTAGCTGCGCAATTTAAAGTGCTTCACGTCATCGGCCGATTGTCCCAGCACGATATCCCGGGCCCCCTGCTTCAATGCGCGATCAGCGGTTTCGAACAGCATATTAAAATACAGGTCGTACTTCGAATTGTTTTCGTAATCCACGCCCAGATAAATCGGCACAAACACCGAATCTGTAAACAGGCAGGCACCGAACGCCAGCACGCGATCCTCTTCATACAGAAAAATGACTTCCATATTGTCGGGCAGACCTTGCAGCATTTCGAGAAAAAACGACTTCGGCAGTCGTTCCAGTTGAATCTTCGCGCGGTCTAATACATTCCGGTAAAGCTGATACACCTCGTCCGTCATGCGTTCCGCTGCTTCCGTTCCACGGTAGTATTCAAAGCGTAATTGATTTTTCTTGATCTTCTTGATTGACTTACGAAGTTTGCCGCGCGTGTCCGACTTAAGACTGGCTAGAAACCCGTCAAAATCAGCATGTTCCGGCTGCATATGATTCATCGGCAGACTGTCGGCCAGACGATACCCACAATCGAGTAAAGGCTGCATCAAAGGCAGTTCTGCTTCGGAAAATTCTTTTGCGAGAATGCATTCTGCTTTGACTTCCCTGGCTTTTGAAACGAGTAACTCATCCAGTTGTTTCAGAATCGCCGCCCTGTCTGCATCAACAGCAAAACAGATATGGTTCTGCCCTGCTGAAACCGGCATGCCGAGAAAAATGACTTTTAACTGCAATAATCCAGGCGCAACTTTCGCAACCTGCTGTGCAACTTTCGCGCTGAAACCTTCCGCGAGCAGACTGATGTCCAGCGTGTACGCTGAAAAGGCGGCGGCACATACCGGCCGCTGATCTTGATCTCGAAAAAGAACATACCAGAACTGCGCATCATCCGACAACGATCGCTCAATGGCTCCGAGCAAGCTCCGCTGCATGAACAGATTCTCTGCGGGCTGGCATAATTGATCCCAGGCCGGACCATCGACCGCATCGATCGAATCCCAAAGTTCAAACGTAAGTGCAGACATCAAAACAAGACTCAAACAATGATCGTAAAATAAAAGGCAGCCTTTAGAAACAGCATTGCTCTATATTCATTTTTCGACCGGAGTCCATTGCATGCAACAATTTAATCTCAAATTCTATGTTGGCAGATTGCAAATAGTACAAATCCCGGACTTCGTATCACCAATTCGGCTTATCAGCGCATTGCTATCTGATTCACTACACAGACAATTCCAATCGCTGCACTTTTCGTGAAGCCAGATACGCGGTGAAAACCGTGATCATACCGATGATCCCAAATACGAATGGAAAATGAAAGCCGGAGAGATCAAACTTGCCTTGGCGTTCTGCCATAAATAGATTGTTATACACATGCAGGGGTTCAAAATCCATCACGCCGGGAATGGACTCCATCATCATGGAACTGACAAAAAAGAGAGCCAGCGCTGTCACGGCACCTCGCACCGGTTTTTTCCACCAGCAGACTCCCAGTACCGCCAGAGAATACATCATCGCATGCAACACAGGAAAGCAGGCGATATAAGACCAGCTCAACAGATTTGAGTAATACATCGATTGCATTGCCGTGTCCTGGTTTAGTGAGTTCCAACTAAGCAGAATTGTGGTCCCATCCAAAACCAGTAGAACGGCGCACAACCCGACGAGATACTTCAACCAGAACCAGCGATTGATCTGTATCGGTCGCGACATCCAGAAATGCGCCAGGCCATTTGATAGCTCTCCAGCAAAGACTCCTGTCCCTACAACCGTCGCCCAAAGTAAGCCAGTGATCCACATGCCGGAAGGAAGACTGTAAGCCGTCAGTTGCATGGCTCGACCTTCGGTGTGCCCCGTCGAGAGTACATTCGCAGTTGCCAGCACCCCAGCTAGTAACAGTCCAGCAACTGCCAATGGAACCGACTGCCTCAAATTAATCCAGACCAGAGCAGAGACTTGTCTGCGATGAGGGAACGAGAGCCACGAGAAAAACGGCGGCCAACTCCAACGACGTTTTTTTTGCCGTGTGACAGACATATTCCGCGTACCATATCGCCGCGTGAACCAGTACCCCAAACCGGCAAGAATCAGTAGATTCAAAAACAGAGGCAGCCAGATTCGGTTGGGCATATCAAGATCGCTGAAACTCCCGGCTCCGTCCCCATAGCCGTAATAAATGACCATCGACTGTGGAAACAGAGCACCAATCCAGTCTACCATGGAATCGAGGCCCGCGCGGGATAACATCATGCGTGCTTCTGTGGGTAAGATCCAGGCAAAAGAAATCGTCACCCCTAGAAATCCAATATGGACTTCATGACGTCGACGCGCACCAATCAACGCCAGGATCAGGAACAAAGCGGTCGCCGATACGGCTGTGATACTGGTAACTTTCGCCAGCAGGATCAATCCATCAACAGGCGTCAGACTGGAAAGCTTCTCTGATTGAGAAACCGGAAGGAAATCCTGCTCGGCGCGCGGGCACCTGTTCCAGAATTCCCAAAGCCAGAAGTACAGCTAACAGGATTGATCCCAGAAATATGGGACCTGCCAGACACACAATTCCGCCAATCATTCGCATAGTTGCTACTCGGGAAAGTGACACCGGCAATGAGGACGTGAACGTGAGTGTGCCTTGTGTGACTTCACTCAAACAAACTCGCATCGCCAGAAACACGGTCATGAACATGCCGTAAACCATACAGACCGAACCAAATCGAGCTACCGGCGTGCGATATCCTGAGGCCAATTCATAAATGACGACATACACTAATCCACACAAAATCCAGGCCAGACAAACAAAAAACGTGCGTTTGCGTTCCTGCCATTCTTTCCAGAGCAGAGACTGTAAAACGGTATCCATAAAACAGGTCCTTATTTGATCACGCTTTAAACAGCTTGAATGTCACACCACAACCGGAGTGCCCGCCTGAGGCCAGCCATGCGTGCGACCAATAACAAACGCTTCAAAAATTTCGTCCAGACTCAAATTCACGACTTCATGATCGATCCCGAGTTCGGTCAAGCGCTCCACAAAGTCTGCCGCCCCATCAATGGTCAAGATCAACTGGTCTTCCAGGCGCTGGACATCGAGCAGTCCTGCTGGAGGTGAGACTTCAGTGATCTCAATGGCATTCACGACAATGCGCTTGACTTCGCTCCGCAGTGTTTCAGTCTCTGATTGCCGAATAATTCTGCCACCATCCAAAATCGCCACTGCGTCCGCGACCGCTTCGACTTCATCGAGCAAATGCGAACTGAACAGCACCGTCCGCCCTGCTGCCTGCAGATGCTCGATCAGATCGCGATTGAATTCCTTGCGGGCGATCGTATCCAGACCTAATGCGGGATCATCCAGAACTACCACGTTTGGTTGATGCGCAAGGGCCAGTGTTAAACCGAGTTTGACATTTTGTCCCTTGGAAAGCTGATCGATTCGCTGGTGGCGGGGAATGTGAAACCGCTCCAGATAATCATCGGCGAGCGCCTGATTCCACGCAGGATAAAATGGATACAGGAAATGACAGAGTTCGATCGCAGTCATCCAGCCATACATGGTCTGATCTTCTGCCAGATAGCCAACACGACGACGCAACTCAACCGCTTCCCGCGATGGATCGCAACCACCAACTTCGATAGACCCGCTATCCGGTTTCAATAATCCGAGCAGGATGCGAATCAACGTGGTTTTCCCGGTCCCGTTTCTCCCCAGCAGCGCCAGTGTCTGACCGCGGGGGATTTCCAGTGACACATTTTCCAGCACAATTTTCGCACCAAATTGCTGATGCACCTGATGAATTTTGATCGCCGCTTCTGACATGAGCATCTCCTGATGTAAGTGTTAAGCCGTTCGGGTTTCCGACTCGCGTGACCGTTGCGCAGAAGCTTCTGCTTTAAGTTCCCGTTTCGCATCTGCAATCGATGCGGTAAGCATTTTCCGCAATTCAGTCGCCGTCAGCCCCAATAAAATGCCACGATGGATGACCGTAGAAAACTCTAATGAAAACTGATTGCGCTGTTCTGCCATTTGTTGAGAATTCTCTGCCTTAGCAGACTGTGGCAATACAAACGTCCCTTCTCCGTGACGCATTTCGACCAGCCCTTCGGCAGACAACCGCTCATAAACACGAACGACCGTGTTCACATTGACAGCCAACCGCTGTGCCAGCTTGCGCACAGAAGGCAAGCTATCCCCTGGTTTTAAGGTTCCAGAAAGACAATGCGCCCGGATCTGTTCCATGATCTGCCGCGAAATTGGTGTCGCTGAACCACGTTCAATTCGAATATGCATAATGATCTCCCAAAGAGTACACAGTACTATAACAGTATCTATCTTCGGGTCAAGATCCTTTTTTGCATTTCGGAATTTATGGTACTCTTGATTCTTCTGAGCTTCCTTGAAGAATCGCGGGGAATTCCACATAGTAAACATAAACAACCACTGATCTATTTTAACTTGTCGATTGTTTTCATTCCTTTGACCTGGAGTGTCTCGCTAACCTGCACCTGAGAAACAGGAGAGAATACATGTCGCATATGAACCGGCGAACCTGGCTTCAGCATGCTTCGTCCGCCTCCCTCCCCTTGTTGTTATCAAACACAACCCGCGCTGCAGACACGCCCGCACGCCCCAAGTTACCTGTTGCAGCGATCGTCACGGAATATACGCCAAACTCCCACGCTGACGTGCTGGTGGGAAAAATCCTCTCAGGATTCCAGCAGCAAGGAGGAACAGGGCCTGACCTGTATCTCGCCTCTTTGTTTACCGATCAGGTTCCGAAACGCGACCTGAGCCGGAAAATGTCGCGTCAATATCAGTTCCCGATTTCCAAGACCATTGAAGAAGCAATCACGCTGGGAACCGACCAGGTTCAAGTCGCCGGGGTTCTGAGTATTGGAGAACATGGAAAGTACCCGCACACGCCGAAAACTAATCAGCACATGTATCCCCGCAAACGTTTTTTTGATGAAATTACCGCGACCTTCCAAAAGTACCACAAGGCAGTCCCCGTATTTAATGATAAGCACCTGGGTTATCGCTGGCAGGATGCGAAAGCCATGTATGACATTTCCCGCAAACTGAACTTTCCGTTGATGGCGGGTTCTTCATTGCCGGTGACGTGGCGTGAACCGGCAATGACGCTGCCCGAAGATTGCGAAATTGAAGCAGTCTTATCTGTCGGTCGTGGCCACTTTGAAGCACACGGGTTCCACACACTCGAAGCACAGCAAACTTTGATTGAACGTCGAAATGGCCCCACCGGTGTCACTGCCGTGCAGACAGCGCGGGGGGCACAGATCTGGGAGGCAGAACGGCAGGGTCTGTGGGAAAGGCCTATGTTACAAGCGGCATTGGATGTGATCCCCAATGTCGCCAAGGGAGACTGGGAGGATATTTTGAAAGACAACAGCGCCTTCTATTTTCTGGAACATCAGGACGGTTTGAGAAGTACCATCGCGATGGCCAACCGACTCAGCCGGCACTACGCGGTCGCGGTGAAACTGCGCGGCCAGAAAAAACCGCTGGCAACATGGTTCAAACTGGAACTCAATCCCCCCTTCGGCCATTTCGCTTATCTGCTCAAAGCCATCGAACAAATGATTCACACGGGTCAGGCCTCATATCCAGTCGAACGCACATTACTCACAACGGGGATTCTAGACGCGGTGATGCATAGCCTGGCGAGTAAAGGTAAACGAATCGAAACGCCGCAGTTGGCGATCGCTTATGAACATGGCAACTGGCCTTTTGCGAACCAGAATTCGAAACACTAGAGCGAATCACCATTGATCATCGCGTACTTCATTCTAATATACTCGGTCCAAACGGCTATGGAGACGCTACAGTAAACCTGAACACAGGCTAAATTTCAGAGACCCGGATTACTTCAATTCTTCGCATAGTCGTGTTGCTATCGTTCGAGCGTGCTCTGCAGTGAGACACAGCGGATTGATCGTCAGTATCCCTTCCTGCAATCGGGCATGGTTGACATAGATAGACGGCGATCCCTGACGTAATCTTTGACAAACTTCAAACGCGGTTCCTACAGCGTCTTCATCAATATGAATATCCAATAGAGGCCAGCGTTCGCTGCTGATTGGCGTGGCCAGATAACAGGTGGCGTGGACCTGTGCGAGTTCCAGTTCTTCTCCGATCATTTCCAGCCAGGACTGGAATTCCTGATTCTGCGCGTCGTACGCTCCCGAAGCAAACAGGTCTAACGCAGTCAGGAACGCCATAATTTCTTCCTTGGAAACCTTGAGCGCCCTGCCAATTCCATGTCGGGGGATTCCCTGAAATAATGACGTATCGATCAAATCAGCGGGAGGCTGCCAGAGTTCGAAATGATCATCCATATCAAGCATCTGTAACGCGGCTGAAGAAATCAACTCGCGTTTGCCACATAGCAGACCGGTGGACTGTGGCCCGCGAATCGCCTTCCCCCCGCTGAAGGCAACCAGATCGGCCCCCGTGGCAGCAATCGCTTTGAGATTGTCGCGGGGAGGCAGTTCACCGGCCGCATCGACTAGAACCGGTAACTCATGCTGCCGCGCGACTTCCACAACTTCGGCCAATGCCGGTTGTGAATCAGCCGCATTTACATACACGATGCCCGCAGTTTTCTCGGTAATCGCCGACGCATATTCCCAGCTTTCCGTGCGACGCACGCCGGCATTGGAAACAATTTCGTTGAAGCCGACCTCGACCAGCCTTGCTCCCGCGGCGCGGACGGCATGATCATAGCCGCTGCGCTGTTCCCGCGCGATGATGAATTCATGGGGAAACTCTTCGCAGTGCGGCAGCTGTTCGATCCGTCGCATGTTGTGTCCCGCCAGAATCGCAGCCGTTCCCAACGTCAATGCCCCCGCAGCACCGGAAGTGACCAACCCTGCTTCCGTCCCTGTATGCGCGGCGATTTTTTTTGAAGCGGCGGCCTGCAGCTGCTCTAACGGAACCCACTCACCGGCGGCTTCGCGAAACGCTTCCAATACCTGCGAAGGCATCGGTGCCCCGCCCAGCCGCGTCACACTGCCGCAAGCATTAATGATCGGCTCCACACCGAAACGTTGATAGATACTCATCAGTGTCTGTCTCTCTGAAGGTCTAGAAAATGTGAGGAACTGAATCGCTTTGAAAAAGCAGGAACATTGACACCAAGCATCAGGGCGGATAATGCGAGTCTATCTTAAAGTAACCGCAGGATCCTGGTAAAGGGGCCAGAACCCCGGAAACGATGATCCCAGAGTAAAAACAGACACTTATTCGAATTCCCAAAATTGAAAGAAACATGCTCTTTCGGACAATTTTGTCTAGTTGTATAATGATACTTAGAGAGCGCAGGAGGCAGGAAAAGTCTCTGAGTTTTCGAAGCAGGTTCTTAGCGTCAGCTCTGCAATCAAATTATGAGTGAACGAGGTGGGAGCATCATTTTATGAGCAATTCAAATCAGCAAAAAACGCGAATTATGATTGTCGATGACCACCCAATTGTAAGAGAAGGATATTCGCGACTGATTGAACGGGAACCGGATCTTCAAGTCTGCGCAGAAGCAGACAGCAAAGTCGGTGCGATCAAACAGGTGATGAACGATCCGCCAGACCTGATCATCGTTGATATTTCGCTGAAAGATGGAAGTGGTCTGGAATTGATCAAAGATATCAAATCACAATTCAAACAGATCAAAATGCTGACGGTTTCCATGCATGATGAAACCTTATTTGCAGAACGGTGTATTCGGGCAGGCGCATTAGGCTTTGTGAATAAACAACAGGCCCCGGAGCAGCTCATCGAAGCCATTTATCGGGTGCTGAAAGGGAAGGTCTTTCTCAGTTCCGAAATTACAGAGCGTATGATCTGCCGCTCGATTGGTTCAGATAATTACTCCAATGAATCTCCCATTGAAAGTCTCTCCGATCGTGAACTGGAAGTCTTTGAGCAGATCGGTCAGGGCGAAACGACGCGGCAGATTGCCGAAAAGCTGAATCTGAGCCCCAAAACGGTAGAGACGTACCGGGAAAATATCAAACACAAGTTGGACCTGGAAAACGCAACCGAATTAACCCGCAATGCAATCCAATGGGTGCTTGAAAAACAATAGTCTCATCAGCTTTTACCAACATTCCATGTTCTTCCAGTTCACCTTCACACTTCTACTGGGGCATTTCCCGATAGCAGCATCAGAAATTCACCCTCGTGATGTCGCTCTTTCAGCCTGATATTTATCTTCTTTGATCTTAATAAAATAAGGTGGAAAGTAGGCGGGCACACTTCCAATGATTTTAGAAGTACAAAAAAGAATGAGGGCAAAGCCGCTCAAGAGTTTTGTACAACAGGGTCGAGACCATGGTGACCATCAGCAGAAATGATTTACAAGGGCTCATCGTATCATGTCCTGATTTGAAACTGGTCGAGGTGTTGCCCGAAGCATGCTATCAAAAGTTTCACTTACGCGGCGCCATTAATATTCCACTCGACCCACAGTTTGATGAGCTATTCCTGCAGATGTTCCCAGATAAAAGTCAAACGATCATTGTTTACAGTCTGAATTTCGAATGTAAACTTTCCGAACAGGCGGTACAGCGTCTGCAGGAACTGGGTTACCGGAATATTTATGATTATGAGCCTGGCAAAATCGACTGGAACGCCGCGCAGCTTCCCGTCGAACATGGTACGCCGAAGTCAGCGCCCTTTGGGAAACAACAGGGATTTCTCTTTCTCTGAGCAGCCTGCTCAAAGTCGTGTACTGAGATCACAACACGCCGTCACTGCAGAAAAATCAGAGTGCCTTTTGCTGGCACACAACATGGGTCACGGGTGAAGACGAGACCTGCTGCATGCCAGCATGTTGACAAGGCCAATGCAATGCAGCTCATAAGCATCGCAAATTCCATTCGATGAAATCTCACACAGGCGAGCCAGATAGCGTTTATTTATTGGTTTTGAGTGTGATTCTCATGATTATAACCTTACCGAAATCGGTATTAACCGCGGCTAACGCCGTGCGGCTGATCCGGTTTTTGGTGATTTCCCAGCCGGAATGACTTATTAGCCGAAGGGCGTTAGCCCCGGTTCTTTCCATTTGCAAAGAGGCATTCGAATTAAGAAACGCTACCTGGGCGGCCCTACAAGAACTGTGTCTCTACAGCATCAAAACTGAGAAAACTCTCGTTCCACAACCAGGTCATTACTTAATGACTTGACCCCATCGACAGACAAAGCCCGGGTCTGAGCCACCTGCTTCATAAAATTGGTGGGAACATCGCCTGCCAGAAAGACCTGTCCCCGATCGACCATCACGCGCACTTGAGCTAAAGGAACATAGCCGGAGGTCCTTAAAGCGCGTTTGACTCGTGCAATGAGCTGATTGTCTGGATTGGGAAGCAATCTGCTTCGCATCTCTCCTTGTAGTTTCACCATACTCTCCTTAGTTTTTTGTATTACAAAAGCTCTCAATCCGATGGATTTCAAAAACAGGCTTCCCCAAGCGTGTCAGCTTCGATTGTCATCTCAGGATTTCGTTTTTACAGTGACTTTATGTGGCTTTCTGAAATCAGACTTGGGAAGTTTTACGGTCAACACACCATCCGCACACTCTGCTTCAATGTGTTCACTCTGCACTTCACAAGGCAATTTGACAGACCGGGAAAAGCGGCCGCTCGTCCGTTCAATTCGATGAAAGGTTTTCCCTTTTTCCTCTTTCTCTTCTTTTCGCTCTCCCGTGATCAGCAACGAATTCCCAATCACTTCCACTTCAATCTCTTCGGGTTGAATTCCTGGTACATCCAGTTTCACTTCGATTGCGTCATCCGTTTCCGACATGTCCAGCATGGCATTGAAACCGACCGCGATCCCTCCATCACCGGAGAACGTGCTCAACAGATTGTCCATTTCATCTCGAAGCGTTCCCAAAGGAGCCCTGCCCCAAAATGAACTGAGCCCTGGTAAGCCTCGATCGGATCGTGCCACAGTTCCTCGAATCGCTGGTTTGAGTGTCATTTCATTCTCCTCCGTTACTGAATTAAATCTCACGCCACAGGCTGTGTACCAACCGAAAGAGATAGCCCCTATCCTCCCTCCTCAGGGAACTCCTGATGAGATTCGTCAAAGGGCGAGTGCCTACTCCCCAAACTGCTCGACCAGACACAGCTCAGGTTCACTTACAGGCGCTGGTGGAACCTCACTTCGTCGGATCGGTACTTTGCGCGGGCATTCAATGCCCAGCTTGACTTTTCCGCCATGAACCCTGACGACAGTCAAAACGATATCGTCGGCAATCCGAATCGATTCATTTTTTTTTCGAGTTAAAACGAGCATGACGTCCTTTCCCTGAAATCTGTGTGCGTGAAATATGGTTCTGACAGCAATAACGTGCCAAAAACGCAAGCCGTTGCAGTGTCACTTGATCAAACAAGTGCAGACGTTGCCGACAATCTGCATTCAAAACAGAGGGATTGGCAGCTTTAATTACCCGCACCAGTTCTTCCTTTGCCATCTGGCGGATCTGTTCATTCGCCAGATCAGCAATTAACCCATGATCTAATGCTTCTGCCTGCGCTTCCTGGAGAAATCGATTCCGGGAATGAGTGCCACTCTGTTTATGTTTTGATGCCGTTGAACTGTCTGTCGTTTTCATTGAGATCATTTCCTGGAGAGAGCGCTTGAACCAAGATGAAAAACACGAGACATCCCTGCCAGTTATGCTCAGAAGTTTTTTCACGACTCAAAGAGAGACGCCGAGATAGTACATTCCATACCAATTGAGCACACGAGCCCTGCCTTTGACCTGACTCTCTCGTACTATCTGCCCTTATGATGATTCATTTGTAAAACGAATTTTAAAGTGAATTTTCTGTTAATCTCAATCTGCTTAAGCTAAAACAGAGAATACCATTGCTCTACGCGAAACGCATTTCTTAAGTGAATCATCCAGTGTGGACTAGATTACAGACTCTGTCATTTTTGGAAAACGGGGATTCTTTCCGAAATTGAATAGGGGAATTCCCCAGTCAAATTCCAGCCGGTGCACAAAATCGCGGGATCTTATTTACAGACTCAGTACGAACAGGTATTTTGAAGTAGATATGAAAGGTTAAAGGGGGCTCATTGAATTTCACTTCCGGAAATAATTCGTCTAGCATGTCTAATCCGCAAGGCTTACCAGTTCTGCTGGTAGAACCAGATTCCGAATCACGGTCTCAGCTGATCCAGATCTTGTTGAGAGACGGCTATCGCATTGATATTGCAGAAACACAGGAACAAATGCTGGACCGAAATAATTGGTCTGACTATTTCCTGATCATTCTCGAGCACGATCTCCCTGATGGTAGAATTGACGAACTTCTCCCCCAGCTGAAACAGCTGGCCCCGCATGCCGAGTTACTGGTGGTCACATCTCAACACAGAATTGAAAACATGATCATCGCTTTTCGAAACGGTATTGCCGACTATTTTGTCAAACCAATTGACCCCGATCTCTTTCGTGCTTCCTTGAAACGAATCCTGCAAAACAAGACCGTCTCCAGCGAATTACGCCAGACGCAGGCACAACTCAAAGCCATTGTGGATACTGCCATTGAAGCGGTGATTACGATCAACCGCAAAGGCATCGTACAATCATTTAACCCGGCTGCTGAGAAAATGTTTGGTTATCAAGCCGAGGAAATCATCGATCAGAATGTCAGCATCCTGACTTCTCCCCCCACGCGAACACATCACGACGAATACATCGCCCGTTACCTGGAAACCGGGGAATCAGAAATCGTGGGAGCCAGACGGGAACTGAAAGCCTGCCGCCGCGATGGAACAACATTCCCGATTGAACTTTCGGTAACCGACATTCCTCAATTTGGCATCTTTGCCGGAATCATTGCTGATATCAGCGAACGCAAGCAGGCAGAGCAACAACAGAATGAATTGTCCCGCGCTATCGCCGTCGCCGGGCAGCAGGAACGCCGCAATCTTGCCAATATTCTGCACGATCATCTGCAACAGGTCCTGGTCGGAGTTCGCATCCACCTTGATATTGCCAAAAATGACACGACGGATGAAACGATTAAGCAGACACTGGTACGCGCCGATGAGCTATTGAATCAAGGGCTCGAAATCACTCGTTCTTTAACCGCAGAGCTGAATCCGGTTGTGTTACACGAAGAGGGGCTGGCGACCGCGGTGGAGTGGTTAGCTCAGAACATGAAAGAACGCTATAAGCTCAACGTGACTCTCGATCTCGATCAACGTGCCAACCCGAAAAGTGAAACCTCAAAAATTGTGTTATATGAATGCATCCGCGAGCTGCTGTTTAATGTCGTTAAGCATTCACAAACAGACGAAGCACATGTCAGTTTGAAACACTTGCCGAACCAGGATATTGAAGTGACTGTCTCAGATCAGGGAATTGGCTTTGACACAGAGCAACTTGATCACCAGCTTTCGGATGCCAGTGGAATTGGTCTGAGTAATGTCGAGTTCCGCCTGTCGCTTATTAAAGGAAAGTTCTGGCTGGAGTCTCAAGAGGGAGCAGGCACCACCGCACACATCATTGCCTACCTGAATTCCGATAAAGTCAGTGATCCCAATACAGGCGTCTGAAATCAGGAGGCGAGAATCCTTTTTCACTGAATCCAGAACCCCTGAACAACTGCACTATAGCCGCCGCTCCTGTTTCGTCTATGATAAATAGAGCCTTGATCTTTTCAGCGAACGAGTCGGCTTGCCTGACCTGTTCAGAGCAGTAATGTCTAAGAACTACAATCCCGCTTCATCACAGCAGAATGAGAATCCTTTATGAATCGTCCCACCAATCTGGCGGAACTTCGCGAAAGCGGTTGGCAAAGCAAAACGGTCAAACGTGAGATTTATGATAACTTAATGCGTGCTCTGCAGAGCGGCGAGGAACTCTTTCCCGGCATCGTCGGTTATGATGACACCGTCATTCCGGATATCGTGCTGGCGTTACTTTCAGAACATGACATGCTCTTCCTGGGAGAAAAAGGCCAGGCCAAAAGCCGCATCATGCGGTTACTCGTCCGTTTTCTCGACCCCGAAATCCCGTATCTCGACATTCCCGAATCGCCGGTCCACGACGATCCCTATCAACCGATTACCAGCACCGGTCGCAAATTCCTGGCAAACACTCCTGACCACGAAGTTCCTATTGCCTGGTGGTCCCGTGAAGACCGCTACGCCGAACGTCTGGCCCCCGGAACCAAATTCGCCGACGTCATTGGTGAAATCGATCCCGCCAAACTCGCGCACGGCGAAAGCATGTCAGCGGAAAGTGCCCTGCACTTCGGTCTGATTCCCCGCATGCATCGCGGCATCTTTGCCATGAATGAACTGCCGGAACTGGACGAACTCGTGCAGGTCGGCCTGTTCAATATTCTGGAAGAACGGGACGTCCAGATTCGCGGCTATCCAATCCGCTTCGATCTGGACATGCTGATTCTGTTCTCTTCCAATCCGTCCACTTTCAACCGGAGTGGAAAAGTGATCCCGCAGCTCAAAGACCGGATCGGCTCAGTCATTCACACGCATTACCCGCGTGACCGCAGCCTGGGGATTGAAATCATGGAACAGGAAGCCAACGTGGAACTGGACGGCGAAGTCCCGGTCGTCGTGCCTTATTTCATGCGGGAAATTATCGAGCAGATCACCGTCGCCGCCCGGGCTTCGAAGTATATTGACCACGATTCCGGCGTCAGTGCCCGCTTCAGCATCGCCAACTATCGCATGATGGTCGCTTCGGCCCGCCGCCGCGGCGCGGTCCTCGGCGAAAAACCGGCCGTCCCCCGCATCAGCGATCTGGGGCACCTCTATTCGTCTTCACTAGGGAAACTGGAACTGGATCTGATGGGAGCCAGCCAGATGTCCGAACGGCAGGTGCTCGACGCCATCATTGCCCAGGCGATTCAGGATGTATTTCAGGAATACATCGTCGAACATGGTCTGGCCGAGATCAGCGAAATCTTTGCACAAGGCATCAAAATCGAAGTCGGAGACATGCTGCCTTCATCGCAGTATGCAGATCGACTCAAACGGGTGCCCCCTATCTGGGACAAAGCCTTCGAAGTCAACGCCTCCGGCGACGAAGCGATTCGGGCGTCATGTATCGAATTCGTGCTGGCCGGCCTGTATGCCAACAGCAAAATTTCACGCTCGCAGGATCATGGTCGCATCACCTATGAAACCTGATCGAAATCCCGTTCTCAATTCACTCTCGTCAGAGAGATCGAGACATCAATATGACTGACAAACGACTGACCGGCGGCATTATTCATACGTACCAGAAGTATGATCCCAAGCGCATCCCCGACCCAATGCAGCCGCCCCCTGACTTGGTCTCTCCAGCACTCAACCATATGATGTATTATGGCTCGATGCGGGAACTGACCGAGGAAGAGCTGGCCCGCGCCATTCGCCTCGACCCCAGTCAAATCGCCGGCCTCGGCCCCAGTCTGGATGCACTGCTGGCGATGCTCGAAGAACGCAAACGCAAAATTCTTACCACCTACGAAACCGACAGCGTCCGCAAAAAAGCCCGCCGCAGCTATCGTGATTACGCAAAACACATGAAGCCCCCTCGACGGGTTAAAGACTTCTTTCATCAGGCGGTTCATGAAGAGCAGATCTATGACCTGGAGCGGCTCTGGTACAAAGTCAACGACGATCAGAGCCCCTTCTCGCAAGGGCTGGTCCAACTGGTCGATCGACTCGGCGACAAGTATGAAATTGACGAGCTGGCAGCTAATTACCATTTCACCGGTCGCACTTCGATGACGATCCCGGAAGCACTGGAAATCAAAGCAGAACTGGAAAAGATCGACGAACTGCTCAAGCAGATGGAAGAAGCCCGCGAGACCGCACAGATCGCGATCATCGACATGGAAGCCCTTTCCGAATTCACTCAGCCGGGGGATATGGAAACACTGGAAGCCCTGCAGAAACAGGTTCGGGACCTGATGCGCGAAATGGCCGATCAGCAGGGACTCGAGTTTTCCAAAGGCCAGTTCCGCTTGACTCCAAAAGCCTATCGCCTGTTCCAGAGCCGCATCCTCGAACGCATTTTCAGCGACCTGCAGGCATCACGCACCGGCCGCCATAGCGGCCCGGTGGTTGGCGAAGGGGCCGTCGAACTGCCGAGCACGAAGCCATACGAATTCGGCGATTCAGTCACAAATATGGATATCGTGCAATCCTTCACCAACGCCATTCTGCGCGACGGACCGGGACTACCGATCCAACTGAAGTCAGACGATCTAGTGATTCATAAAACCCGCAACGCGCCTAAATGTGCCACGACGGTATTGATGGATATGAGCGGCTCCATGCGGTATGAAGGACAATATGTCAATGTGAAGCAGATGGGATTGGCACTCGAAGCGTTGATTCGTGGTGAATTTCCCGGCGATTATCTGCAATTCATCGAGATGTATTCCTTCGCGAAACCGCGTACCGCCGGCGAGATCGTGGAGCTGATGCCCAAACCAGTCACGATCTTCGATCCTGTCGTCCGCCTGAAAGTGGATATGAGCGACGAACAGATCAGCGAGCAGATGGTGCCGCCGCACTTCACGAACATTCAACACGGACTGCAGCTCTCCCGGCACTTCCTCTCCACGCAGGACACGCCTAATCGACAAATCATCCTGATCACCGACGGCTTGCCCACCGCGCACTTTGAAGGTGAAATGCTGTATCTGCTATATCCGCCCGATCCGCAAACCGAAGCCGCCACGATGCGCGAAGCCCATTTATGCCAGCGCGAAGGCATCACCATCAATATCTTTCTGATTCCCAGCTGGTCCCAGTCCAGCGAAGACATCCAGTTCGCCCACCGGCTGGCCGAAGCCACCCAGGGCCGAGTCTTCTTCACCGCCGGCCGCGACCTCGACCGCTACGTCGTCTGGGACTACGTCAAACAACGCCGCGATATCATCAGCTAATTTTTCATTCTTTCGGTTTACGAATCCAGTGATCATGAAACTTGATGCCGGCCGTCCATTCGACAGCTGGCATGTGACAGTCAATGCAATCCCCCTGTGGCTTCACGGGGCAGACGGTTGACTGTACCTTGTCCTGGTGACACGACTTGCACTGCTGGATGTATTCTGCCCGATTGTGTGAGGTCGCATCGTGGGGATCATGACAATACGCGCACGAGAGCTGTCCCTCGGAATTCAGATAGCATTTGCTCTTCTTTAAACCGTACGGCTGAAAACGGGCCAGTTCATTTGGCTGCGCAGTCGAAGAAACACTGTTTTCATCCCGATGACACTGTGCACAGGCGGTGATGTATTGTTCCGCGTTATCGTAATTGATCAGTGGTTTACTTTCGTGACCGCGACCGATTTTCGCAAGTTCCGCATGTTGCTTACGAGGGCCGTGACAACGTTCACAGCCGATATTGGGAATGAATAAGTCAGCACGAACGGGCGCCCCCGGCGGCGGACCGACCGTCATGTGGCATCCCAGACATTCCAGCACTTCACGATGCTGCATGGGACGCCCAAAACACTCGATACTGTTCCGGTTATATTCATCGAACTGTTCATGATCGGGAGTCAGACCAAGGCCATTTTGATTAGTCAGCCAGGTCCAACGGAGTTCCACCCCCTGCCCCCGCTTTTCATCGACGGCAATCGCCGTGTGGGCATGGACTCCTGAGCCGAGCAACCAGGTCACCGGCAGTGCGGGCATCGTCGGATGCGTTTCATCCTGTACCAGAAATTGGCCGTCACGAGTTGAGAACGCCCACTTCTGATCACGGCGGGAATCTTGATAGACACCGGCTTTAACTAAAATGGCAGACAACTCGCTTTCCGGCATCCGCGTCACAGTATGCGAATGGCCGGAACGCTGGTGTGCTTCATATTCCTTACGGTGACAATCGGCGCAGGCTTGATCGCCGGCAAAATTAGCAGACAGAAACTGCTTCCAGGCAGCCGCAGGATCGCGATGAAATAACGCTGCCTCCGCTTGCTGCTTGCTACCAGTTCGTTTTTCAGTCTGAGAAGGAAGAGGCTCATCAGCGCAGGAAACGGCGATAGCCGTCATACTCAAAAGCAAGACGGCTATCAGCGTGTGCCTCAGTTTGCCGTTAACCTGCATCAACGGTGCCCTTCGTAAATCGGCGACATTCAACGGCACTTCCATTGTCTGGCTGGTGTAGACAGAAACAGCCCAGGTAGCGTTTCTTAATTCAAATTGTCCTTACAAATGAGGATGAACCGGGGCTAACACCCTTCGGCTGATAAGTCATTCTGACAGGCAAAGTATCCAAAAACAAGATCAGCCGCACGGCGTTAGCCGCGGTTAAAACCGACCTGGGTCAGGTTGCGGTCCTGGGAATCACATTCAAAACGAATCAATCAACACGACCTAACCCGGGAGCGGTGCTTCCTTGATTTTCCACTCTTTGCCCTCGCGCTGTAACTTCCAGGTCATTTGCGTTTCCGATTTGTCACCCGCCTTTTCTTTCGCAGCACTATCCCCTTCTTGAGAAGAGATCACTCCACCGATAATTTTGACAGGTACCGATGCCTCATCTCCATTGATCTCGGCGGTCCCGTCAACCACGAAGGCATATTTACCATAATCTTCGCGATTTTTGGGTGCAGCTCCGGAAACAAAGGCCGCCTGAAACATGTCTTCACTGCCACTCGCATCGCCCAGACCAACCACATGCGCATAGACGTTTTCTTCGGTCGTCAGCGGAGGTGCGGCACTTTCACCACAACCTGCCAACAACAGACAAGGAATCAAACATAAAATCCAGTTTTTCATCTTTCACTCACTTCCCAATCTATTTCATAAAAAGAACGCTACAGACACCATTGTCTGCAGCGTACTCTTGAAGCTCACACTCGTTTAAAATTCACCTATCGTTTCGCCATAGCGGATGGTGTTCAACGGCCGCCAGATCCCGGCGTTGTCGATATTATCACTAATGAAACGCACCGCGCCATCGGCCATCAGGGCATTGACTCCTCCCGTATGGTAGCTGCGGGCGGCAGCATAGACATCAGCTGTCGAACGCTCTTCAGTACAATTCAGATAAGGATAGGCGTCTGTGGGAATTGACGAGTCACATCCGGCCAACACATCGGCAACGCGGGCATTGGGATTATTATAGGCAGAGAAGATTGTCGCACCCATTGCCGGTGAAAACCAGACGCCGCGGATATCAACACTCACGCTTCCACCAAAACCGTCTGTTCCGACAACTTCACTGACCGCAACGGTATTGCTCATACCATCGACAAAGTCGCTGTCAGTCGATCCTTTATCCTGTTGAAAATGATCTCCCGAACCACCGGAAGGTATTGAGATTTTATCCTGCGTCGTGAAGTAACAGCCGAATGCCCCCCGCGTGCTGCGGCTTTCCCAGGAAAGCATATTCCCGGATCCCCAGCTAACGGCATAGTTATTTCCCTTTGCCAAAGATTCCAGCCCATATGAACCATCACTATAGTAGGAATTGTCTGTCGGAGCAGAAGGACAACTGTTAAATGCCGGCAAACGCTCACGACCAATATGATTCGGAGCCAGGTATTCACAATGATCCCAGGGGTTCGTCGTCGAGCTTCCCCTGATATTATCGGCACAGACTTTGACCTGATCCCACAACCCAGGCTGTTCCATGAAGGGTAGAATCATCACCAGCCAGTGGAATCCAATTTCATTCTGACCATGTTGCCAGCCCCCGGTTTTGAAACGATTCCCCGATTCATCATAACACAGATATCCGGGCGGGAATGAACCGTGAGTATCCAGGTGGTTGTGCAACGCAATCCCATACTGCTTGAGGTTATTCTTACACTGTGAGCGGCGTGCTGCTTCGCGCGCCTGCTGAACGGCGGGTAATAACAGGGCAATCAGAATGGCAATGATGGCAATCACCACCAGCAGTTCAATCAACGTAAAACCGCGACGCCATTTCTGTCTCGCCTGTTGCTGAAAACGTGAATGTTGCATGTACTTTTCTCCAAATTAAAACAATAAAAATAACCGATTCACCACCCCAGCCTGATCCGTGCTGGCAGTGGAATTACCAAAAATGACTCACAGTTTGCAGCCAGTAATCAATTTCCATTCTCAACGTCAGAGACTTCCCCTCCGCCAGACATTCAGACAACCAAAGTGCTGTTGCTGTAAAGAGGTAAGCAGTTTCTTTCCTGGTATCGCATAGCGAGACGCATTCAACGCCATCGCCTGTTGAGCATGATCTCGTGCTTTTGTCGTCTGTTGTGTATCTTCATAAAACTGGGCCAGTAGATAATGCTGGTCCGCTGTGGGAACCAGTGATAACGCCGATAAATACGCAACTTCTGCTTCCGCATAGTTCCCTCTTTTCCTTTCAGCAAATGCCATCCCTTTCCAGGCGGCGACGATTCCCGCCTGCTGCTGCTCTGAATACGGTAGTGATTTCCAGGCCTTCAGCGCCCGTTGATAGTACCGTTCGCTTTTCTCCCAATTCTCCTGCTGTTGATAGATGTTCCCCAGTAGCTGATAACTCAGTGGACTAGCTCCTGATTTTCCGGTCCAGGGTTCCAACAAGCGGATCGCTGCTGTGAGCTGGCCTAAAATGGAAAGCAAACGTGCTTGCTGAAAATGAAATTCTTCGCTTTGAACGGGACGCCGCTTCATGAACGCCAGGTTGCGTTCGATTTCGTAACAGTCCCGATCCAGATCGCGTGCCAGATCTCCCGCAGACGTGCCGCCTATGTTCTGCCAGGGCGACAACACACAGATCTCTCGCGTCAGTTTCCGCGCGTCTCCTAATCGTCCACTTCCGAGATATTCTTCCGTTTGCGTCACCATTTCATCGACCCGCGACTGAGTATAAAACGCAGGTACAACCAGAGCAGTAATACAAACCAACAGCCAGACCAAAGCTCCCTGGCGCGGCGTTGACGCTGATTCTTGATATCGAAACAAATTTCCGGCAAGCAAGAGCGAAGAAATCAGGAGCCAGAAGGCAATGGTCGGGCGCAATATAAATGACTCCCAGGCATCATCCTGCCCCAGAGTGACACTTGTCCGATCTCCCGTTAATGCCAGAAAAAGGATCCCGGCAGCCCCGATGAATAAAACGAATTCCACAGTCCAAAACAATACACGATTGTGCCGTTTTAAAACCCCGGTCATTGATTCCGCAAGCAGTATCGCCAAAGGCGACATGCATAGAAAACTGACCACAATGAGATCAGCGCGAACATAAGGCAGGCTCAATCCCCCTTCAACACGCACACTCCCTACCCACCAGCCAGCCAGAGACGTTAAAATGCCCGCGGTCACAAATGCCACCGTTCGACTCGCTGTCCGGCAGTCAAGCTCCGGCAGACTTTCTCTGCTGTCTGCCTGTAACTGATTTCGCGATTTCCGCTCCTGTTGTTTCATGCGGGCACGCGCCTCCGTGATTTCCAGATCAAGCCATCATAGGCGTAGTGCAGAAACGCCATGATTAAATTTGCCGTGAGCCAGAGTTCCAGCAGATGCGACTCCATCAGCCAGGCTCCCATTCCCAGAATCACGATAAAGACAGCTAACACAAGCCCCCAGCGAGGCATCAAACGGGTGAACAGCGCCGTCGTTGGTTTACCTGATTTCTGCGTACGATCCACCGACCAGCTGACAATCGCCAGATATTCAATGGAATGAAAGAGTGCAGACGCCGTCGTCAATACCAGCAACATCATGGGATTTTTCATGACGACCGCCCCTAACATTGCCAGATAAAGCGTCATCACACTGGTGAAATAGAGACAACGTCCCACCGTTTCTGCACGCAACTGCCAGAGTTCACGCAGAACCATGCCGGCCGGAATGGCAGCGAATAGAGTATCGACCACGCCCCATCCCTGACTATCAGCAGATCCCAGTGAGACCCAGCTGGCAATTCGAAATGTGACATACAATAAAAACGTGCGCATCAGCCATTTATCAATCCGCGCACGACGGGGAGAGATGCCGCCGTTTTTTCGGCCATAGATACTATAAATACCGTGATGCTGGGCGGCGAAATGCCAGGCGTTCCAGATGTAATCGATGGTCAACAGACAGGTCAGTGCGCCTGTCGAAATCTTCACAGCGACGGGAATCGTCAATAAGCAGACCGTGATCAAAAGATATTTCATCTTATTTGCCTGCAGTCGGTCCCGTTCCAGAAACAGGAGCGCTGGTGTGATCCAGCGATGAGGCGTTGTAATGAAATAAATCTGCCAGAAGCTGATGCCGCTCTGAATTTCCAGACCGCCCCACCACTGAAACAAAACCAGTAAAGGCCAACCGAGATTCGCCAGAAAGAGCAAATCGTATTTGGGGTCAACCAGCCACGCTGTCTGCAGCGATTGCCGAAAGCTTCCCGCAGCCGCTTCTGATCGCTCTGAAGCAGCTTGAGGTAAAAAAGCAGGTTGTGAGATTTGTGACATAGTTTTGTTACACCAATTTGATTTCAGAGCACCAAAACCTTTTGATGATGAAAGCAACCGCAGCTCACAGTGAAAGTAAAATGAAAGGCTTCAAACCAGATGCCTCATAATTCGCAATAAGTTTGACGGTCATCTTAGGCGTGGTTTGTTAAGAATCTGTGAGCAATTAAAGAAATAGCCTTTACAGAATCCCCTGAAAAAAAAGACTCTGCTGCTGTTGTCTTATTCAACCAAATAATTTTTTAAATTAATGTTTCGTGAATTTCAGATTGATCTATCAAGAAGAAATCAGAATGGGAGCAGGAATATTGCGATCAAGCCCGATAGAGTTGAAGTGTGATTCAGGCGCAGAATCTCAGCCAACAGCACGTTTCAGCGTCTGTCTTGTGGTAGAGATTTCAGAAGCAGTGAAGACATAGCGGAAAACAGACGCTCGTCCCCCTACCCAGCTCAGCCGGCCGGCTGTTCGGGGTTGAAGCCTTTAATATTCAGACCATGCGGTTTGACCGCAGAATTGTCATCGATCACCCGTATAAAGGCGGAAGTCTCCTTGCCGGAAGCCAGTTCTCTGACACGCACACGCCAGATCCCAGCTTTGTCATTGGGCGCAATCTGAATCTGAAACGTCTGCACGCCCCCTTTCAGCGCCCGGTAACCGGAAAACTCGGCAACGCGTCCTTCTGCATCCTCAATGGAGACTTCGACGGGAATGACCGCAGCGACTGGTCGATTTTTCGGGTCCAGGACTTTCATCGAAATGGTACCACTCTCCCCCCGTTTCAGCTGTTTGGGGGCAGTTACATCAACACGATCCAGTGGCTGCTCCGTCGCCAGATAAATGCCGCCCGCACCAGGCGCCAGTTGAATCGAGGCAGCCCGTTTCCCAGCGGACTCTTTTAACGAAACCGGCCGATGATGAACCAGGTCATACAGATACCCCTTGGAACGGTTCAAGGACAATGTCGTCTTCGCAGGTAAGCCGTTTTCCATTACACGACCATGTTGACCGACATAGTCACCAAATTCACGATGATCGTTCACCAGGAAAATATAGTCTGCGTGACTTCCCTGACGACAATAGGGAACGACATCGGAGTTCGACGAATCGACAGCCCTCACATATCTTCCCGCCAGTGCTTGACGCACTTCCTGTGCTTTTTTCTGCAATTCCCGTTTATCCAGGTCGGCTTTGCCGGTTCGTTTATAGGAAGCAATCACCAGATCTGCGTTCACCGCCGGAGCAACCCGCTCATCGGCAACGACGATTCCCCCGCGTTTCTGAAAGGCTTCGATTTCGTTTAAGATCGATTCAGTAATGACGTCGCAATCCATCATGAACAGAACTTTATACTGATCGAGACCGTGCTGTTGGATTGTTTCATCAAAGACGACATCAGTTTGAAGCCCGGCCCACTGCAGCATCTGATGGGCGTCCCCCAGCCAGTAACCGTTCCAACCATAGGTGCCTCTGCGTGCAAAGACCTGAGCAGCAAAGCTCTCATAAAAGGCAATATCATTTTTGGCAGCAGGCATCGTTTTCAATGCCGGGCCTAACGGCTGGACCACTTCCTGGATCAAGCGTGTCAGCTCATGCTGTGTCTGAGAATTGGTATAGCGATAGCCACCGGTTGTTTCTGTCGGCACCAGTGATTGCCAGCCATGATACATAATCCCCTTAATCGGACGGGAAATCTTGGCCCAGAATGCTTCCCGTAAATGCAGGGGCGCGATCGTAATAAATGGCGCATCAGGCTGCTCACGTTCCCAACTCGCCTGCTGCGGGGATTCCTGATCTGTTTTTTTCGCTTGCGGTGCGGTTTGCGAACGATACCAGATGATCTGTGTCATCTTCATCACATCCTGATGCTTTTGGGACCCGCGCGCCATCGCAAACAGTTCATCCAGGACGACATTAATGCGAATCGGATCGGGATAGGAATACGTCCAGTGCGAGAGATAATCCACATTCCCGCCAGATCCAAACACGCTGGCCACACGCATAGCAGGATCGTACCAGGTCCAGATTTTCTTATCCGTTGAGTTCAACCCCCGTTCCAGATCGCTGTTAAGATCATTCCAGCCATCACCGGTTTTCCAGTGCCATTTGTAATAGACGTAAAGCGGATGATCGTCTTTCACGATACGACTGGAAGGAAAATCCTTCAGACGTCGATAGTCAACACCCCGTGGCGGTCCTGCTTCTGAGGGAATTTCGATTCCGGCAAACTTTTTGAAGGCGGCTCGATCATGATCATGAAAACAGGGACGCGAATGCCCACGCACCTCGGTATGCAACAGGGCAGAATCGAACGCAGGATAATCGCCATAAGTCTGCACCATGGAGACCCCGACGTTGTAACAAAACTGTTTGATCTCGGGAATCACAGGACAGATATCTTCCCGACTGGCAGGATGGGTTCCATCACGGTTCACCCGCTGTAAGTTCTCCCGGCTGCGCAGATAGGATCCCGGCGAAAGTGAGGCATAAAAGGAAACCCCATTCGCGAGACCCCGGTCCAAACCTGCTCGCAGCGTTTTCACATTCTCTTCCGTGTCTGCCAGTGTCGGTTTTTCCGCTTGCCAGATTTTGGAATAATTAGCACGAACTCCAGCCGCATGCGTAAAACCAATCTGTTTGAGCCGCTCAATCTCATTGATGCCGGCCCCCCACATCACAACTGGAAAACGATTGGGTAACGGTCGCGGAACAATCTGAATCGGAAAGGATGCGGCGGCTGTTGCTTCCTGCCCGTCACCTGCTTTCAATTTGGCGCTCAATTCATACTTGTCCGGACGCAATGCGGTATTAAGAGGAAATGAAACAGTGCGCGGCTGACCTGGCGCCAGTTTTTTCAGCGTGGAAGTTCCTTGAACCAGTCCATTTAAGGACCAGGTCACAGTTGCTTCCGGTAACTGGGTTCGCTGCAGATTCGTAATATCAAAATCGAGTGTCCGCTTGGGTTCCATGCGAATAAAACAGGATCGCTGTGAGACACGTTCAAAACGCACGGGACGAAATTCAAGTTCCCCTTCGCTGATCCGCACCTGATCAATCAGACCGGGGAAGCCACCATAATTGCTCCCATTCCGATCACCGATCGTCAATGGTCTAGATCCAGGAGTAATCGAGCCGGCACTCGTAATCGTTTTCTCTCCTTGGGGAATCCCATTGATCAAAAACTGCCCACGACCGGCTCCGTTATAAATAAAAGCAACGTGATACCAGGTGCCCTTTTCCAGCTTCAACGGATTCGAATACCAGGTCTCTGAAAAGTCTCCGAAACCCAGCACCGCTTTCAAGGTGCGTGTGCCGGACCGCCCTGCCCGAGTAAACAGCAACTGGTAGTCGGTATGGCTCACATATTTTTTATCGAGCAGAAAAGCAGAATGGGCTTTGTCAAAATCGTCCTCAGGCTTGATCCACATCTCCAGTGTAAATGCCCCACGCGGAGAGAGACGAGGAGAATCTTTTACAATTGCCCAATGCCGTTTGTCTTCCACAGGAAACCCCGGAAATGAACGCAAGGCAGCGCCAAATCGTCCCTGGGATTCAATGACCGCACCATCAAACGTCGCTGTCTGCTGATTGCCGGAAAGATCGGCTCCGGGTGTTCCTCCATCAAAGGTCCAGAGCCCCAGAACATGCTTCCCAACGGCATTCTTCTGTGTGTACTGAGATTGCCACGGCTCCCGAAGCGTCTGCTGAATTGGTCCTTCAGCATGCAATTCCGGGGAGAGATTGAAAATGATTAACAACAAAACAAGCTGCTGAATTCGCCTGAGCATGAGTAAGCACCCGCTGATCGCATCTGATGGGAATGAAGAACCTCTCTAATATTTTCTAAATTCAGTTTAGCAATAAGCACCATGAATAAAAACTGAGCGTTCTATCACACTTGCCTAGATTGATTCCATCGGGAGCCAGATCGTAAATAGAGGAATCGAGTAGGTTTAACCGAGTTTCGTACTCCCTTTGTTTACTGACTTCAATCCTGTTATGATTCCTGTGGCTCTCCTGCGTGAGCGCAGCGCTTCGTTTTCTGAATCTGTCCTTTCAACCCTTAGTCCTCTTCAGATGCCTGCAAAATCTACTGATATGAAAGAACACATGCCGCCTCTGATCGTAATGACGGATCTGGACGGAACTCTGTTAGATCACGATACGTATTCGTTCGCCCCGGCGGTCCCCGTAATGGAACGTCTGCGCGCAACGGGGATTCCTCTCATTTTGAATACCAGTAAAACGGCAGCGGAATTAGCGTCTCTTCGCACCACACTCCAGAACACAGATCCTTATGTCGTAGAAAACGGCTCGGCCATTTATCTGCCTGCGGATCAGAAGGGACAAACTGCACATAAAACAGGAGACCAGGTGCATATTTTAGGGGCACGTCGGTCTGAAATACTCTCTGTCATTCAAAATATCCGGGCAGAGGAAAAATTCCAGTTCACTGGATTTACGGATATGGAAGTCTCTGAAGTCATTGCATATACGGGATTATCGGAATCCGATTCCCGGCTGGCGATGACCCGAGAATTCTCCGAACCGCTAATTTGGCAGGACTCGGCACATCAATTGCGTAAGTTTGAAGCACTGATTGCCAATCATGGTCTGCGGCTGCTGATAGGTGGCCGGTTTGTGCATGTGATTGGCGCGTGTGACAAAGGAAAATGTCTGCATTGGTTACGGGAGCGTTTTACTGACTCGTATGGTGCACAACCCACGTTTGTAGCACTGGGCGATAGCCAGAATGACGTTGCCATGTTGAATGCAGCAGACATTGCCGTCATTGTGCGCTCGTCCCATCATGAACCACCCGATCTTGAGAAGCAATCTTCGGTCGTTATTACTGAAGACACAGGTCCACAAGGATGGGCCAACGCGTTAACCCAAATACTGGATGAAACACTGATCTGATCTTTCTGACCTGATCATTCTGGTTTTGGCGCTCAAGCTTTGATTACGGAGGTCTGGTATGGGAGACTTTTACCAAAACGGTATCATTACCACTTTACACAACCTCTCTTCACGTTCGACGGAAGAGATGGAAGCCGAGTTAGTCCGATTTGCCGAAGTCCGCCCGATGAGCCTGGTTCTCCCCTGTCTCTACAGCGAACTGGAAGGGCCCGCCCTTGATAAAATTGTGACGGAACTGGCGAAAGTCGAGTATCTGCACGAAATTGTCATCGGCCTGGATCGGGCTGACGAAACGCAATACAAACATGCCATCCAGTTTTTCAGTCGCCTGCCTCAGAATCATCGCATTCTCTGGAATGATGGCCCACGAATGCAGGCTGTCAACAGAATGCTACAGGAACAGGATCTGGCACCAAAGGAACTCGGAAAAGGCTGCAACGTCTGGTACTGTCTCGGCTATATTCTGGCCCAGGGAACCACATCCTCGGTCGCACTGCATGATTGTGATATTCTGACGTACGATCGCAGCCTGCTCGCGCGATTGGTTTATCCGGTTGCCAACCCCAGCTTTAATTATCAATTCTGTAAAGGCTACTACGCACGTGTGGCAGACAGCAAGATGAATGGTCGCGTCACCCGATTATTAGTGACGCCCTTAATGCGTGCCTTGAAAAAAATTCTGGGGTCACTGGATTATCTCGAATATCTGGACAGCTATCGTTACCCACTGGCGGGTGAATTTTCATTTCGCGTGGATGTGATTAACGACATTCGAATCCCCAGCGACTGGGGACTGGAAATCGGTGTGCTGTCTGAAGTGAATCGTAATTATTCGACAAACCGCTTATGCCAGGTTGACATCGCCGACAAGTATGATCATAAACACCAGAATTTATCCGTCGAAGACGCCCAGGCGGGATTATCAAAAATGTCGATTGATATTGCCAAAGGAGTTTTTCGGAAACTGGCCACCAATGGTGTTGTGTTTTCGACCGAAACCTTTCGTTCGATCAAAGCCACCTACTATCGCATTGCTCTGGACTTTATCGAGACATATCGTAACGATGCGACCATTAATGGTTTGAAGTTTGATGTGCATAACGAAGAGAAGGCGGTCGAATTATTCGCGGAAAATGTATTAAAAGCCGGTCTCCATTTTCTGGAAAACCCGATGGAGACGCCGTTCATCCCCAGTTGGAATCGGGTGCAAAGCGCGATTCCGGATATATTCAGACATCTGTGTTACGCCGTTGATGATGACTACCGGGAGTTTTCCTGAAAATATGATTGAACCTGTCGAACATTCCGCAATCAGTGAGTACCGATTCCTCGTCGAAAATCACTTGCGGGTTATTTATCCGGAGATTGACCATAGCGCCTTCGCCCAGACTTTGATTGATATCATGGCCCCGGATGGGAATTGCCAGACACCGGAAACACACCAGAACCACTGGGATCAACGTGATACCGTGATGATTACCTATGGCGACAGTCTGCTCACGGAGGGGCAGCCGCCACTGGAAACATTGTTGCAGTTTTCAGAATCGTTTCTCAAAGAAACGATCAACAGCATCCATATTCTTCCATTTTTCCCCTTCAGCTCCGACGATGGCTTTTCCATCATCGACTACGGGCAAGTCAATCCAAAGCTGGGAAACTGGGATCATATCAACGCGATTGCCGACGAGTTTCGCCTGATGTCAGACCTGGTAATCAATCACTGTTCGAGTCAGAGTGAATGGTTTCAACAATTCAAACGAGGAGAATCACCGGGTAAAGATTACTTCTTCTGCGGCAGCCCGGATGACGATCTCTCCGAGGTTGTTCGTCCGCGAACCAACAGTTTATTGCAGCGGATCGATACGCCAGAAGGCCCTCGCTATGCGTGGTGTACTTTCAGCTTCGATCAGGTCGATTTAAATTTTGCGAATCCGCATTTACTGCAGGAAATTGTTAAAGTCGTCAAATTATATCTTGATCACGGCGTTCAAATTTTCCGTCTGGATGCGGTCGCATTTCTCTGGAAAACCGTCGGCACGAATTGTTTGAGTCTGCCGGAGACCCATGAACTTGTGCGTCTGTTTCGCACATTGATTCAATTTGTCTCGCCCCATGCCATGATCATCACCGAGACCAATATTCCAAACCGCGAGAACCTGGCTTATTTTGGAAACTCAAACGAAGCGCATGCCATCTATAATTTTTCCCTGCCCCCCTTGCTGGTGAATGCACTGCTCTGCGGGAGTTGCCAGCATTTAAAAACATGGATGATGAGCATGCCCCCGGCGCTGCATGGTACAACCTATCTGAACTTCATTGCTTCGCACGACGGGATCGGCCTGCGGCCCGCGGAAGGGTTAATGGATGAAGACGAAATCAATAATATGGTTTCGATGATGGAACAATTTGGCGCTCGAATTTCAATGCGCTCACTCCCGGATGGCGGCATGCGGCCTTATGAAATTAATATTTCATTATTCGACGCCATGCGCGGGACCCTGGACGGCGAAGACGAATGGCAAATTGAACGTTTCTTCTGTGCGCATGCCATCATGTTTGCGCTGGAAGGAATTCCCGCTGTTTACATACATAGTTTTCTGGGCACGAGAAATGATCAAGTCGCCGTCGAACAAACGGGGCAAAATCGTTCGATCAACCGTCATCGCTGGGACTATGACCAACTACAGACACAACTGGCAAATGAAAAATCAACGCACGCACGCGTCTTTAAAGGCATCTGCCACCTGTTAAAAGTACGGCGGCGGCAGCCCGCGTTTCATCCGAATGCAACACAATTTACGCTGCACCTGGGTAATAGCGTATTTGCATTCTGGCGTCAGAGTATGGATCGTCAACAAAGTATTTTCGCGATTAATAATGTCACTAACCAGGAACAAATTGTCCCCTTATCAGAAATCAATCTGATAGGCACCGATTCCTGGGTCGATTTAATCAGCGGCGAATTATATACCAATCTCAGAGGCGATCTGGTTCTTAAACCCTATCAGGTGATCTGGCTGACCAATTTATTACAGCAGACTTAGTAGAGTCAGCGCTGTAGAAAGTCTTACGATCATTCAACAGCCATCTCAACCTGATTCTGAAAGCAGAGTTGATAACCATCCGGGTCTTTCACAAACAGCTGATTCATCCCGTAAAACGCTACTTTTGGTGGTTCGAGATCAAGCCCTTGCAATGTCAGTTCTTCAAAAATTGCCTGCGCGTCATCACACAGAAAAAAGAAACTAACCCCTTTGCAACGTTCGGCTGCGGTTCCATCTTCATCGGGACAGGTTAGCTGTAACATCAAAGCCGCATTGCCCCGCTCCAGTCGGCACCAGGCCAGCGTGCCCTCCGGTTCCCACTTGAGTTTCATTTCAAACCCAAGCTGATCGCAGTAAAAATCTACAGACCTGGAGACATCTTCGACATACAACAACGGCACCAGTTCTTGAATCGCAGGAGTCGTTTGAGACATAAAACTATTCCCTTTCCGAATCGAAGTAATAAGAATTGTGAATTAAAAAAACCACAGTTTTAATCTTCTTCAACACGGTGGACCGTATCGGGAGAAAAGGCGGGCGTACAAATCGCGATGTATTCTGCGCCTGCTTCACCGGGAGTACTATACCGTACCCATTCACCCGGTTCCAAAACAATCGCCTGTCCTGCTTTGACTTCGATCACACCGTCAGCGCATTCCACACGCAGAACTCCCTTGAGGACAATCGACGTTTCACGAAACTCCGGCGTTTGTTCCGGCTCTACCCAACCACCGGGAGAGACCATCCGAGCGATGCTCATCGATTCATCACCCGTGTTAGCGCGTCCTACAAATTCTTCGATCTGCTTGGGTTTGTTACCTGCCGCTTCTACGACTGTCGGCTGTGTGATCAATTGAGACATGTCGGTTCCTTTATATGAAAATGATTTCCAAATGAGATCAAAACATCCAATCTCGTAAATTCTCGACGATCGTCTGGCTGCGTACTGGGAAAACAGAATTTGTCATTTTATGATGAACCCAAATGCATTTCAGGGACTTGCCTGATTTCGGCAATCCCACGATTCCCTTCACACTCTCATTATTGAACGGCATCCAGGAGAGATGATATGTTGACAAGTTTGATAATTCCAATTGCATTGTCGGCTGTGGCTTTATTTTTTGCCAGTTTTTTATCGTGGATGATATTTCAACTTCATCGCGATGACTGGAAAAAGCTGGAGAGTGAAGACGAATTCCTGGAAGCGGTCAAACAGCAGAATGTGCCACTGGGTAGTTATATGTTTCCCGGTTGCAATTCACCAGAGGAAATGAAAAGTGAAGAGTATCAGCAGAAATGGAATGACGGCCCGTGCGGCGTCATGACCGTTTTCCCGAAAGTGAATATGGGAAAGAAGCTCGGACTGACTTTTTTGTATTTTCTTGTCATCAGTTTCGCTCTGGCATATCTTTCAACTCTGGCAATTAAGCCGGGTGCAGAATTCATAGTTGTATTTCGCTTCCTGGCAACCGCCGGGTTATTAACGTTTCTCTCAGCCGCCGTACAGCATGCGATCTGGTTTCATAATCGAATTATCGGGCATGTCATCGAATCGATCCTGTATGCTGTCATTGTCGGATTGATCTTCGGGCTGATGTGGCCCGCTGCCTGACTCCCACTATTAAAAAAATTAATCATTCAAATCTAAGGAAAGAATAGATGACTGGTTCCCTTCCCTTATCGGGGCAAAAGTTCCTCTTGTTTGTCGGCGAGGATTATGAAGACCTCGAACTCTGGTACCCCAAACTTCGCCTGGAAGAAGCGGGCGCAGAAACCACCATGGCGGGATTGGAAGCGGGCAAAACTTACCTGGGAAAACACGGTTATCCGGCTGTTTCAGATGCCACGATCGACAGTATCAACGCCAACGACTATCAAGGCGTGATCTGCGCCGGCGGCTGGATGCCCGACAAACTCAGACGCTTTGAAAAAGTCTTATCACTACTCTCTGAATTCCACGAGAGCCAGAAACTGATCGCCGCCATCTGTCATGGAGGCTGGATGCCGATCTCCGCGGGAATTTATCAGGGGGTCAAGGTCACCGGTTCACCAGGCATCAAAGATGACCTGATCAACGCAGGTGCGATCTGGGAAGACGCGGCCGTCACCATGGATCGTCACTTCGTTTCCAGTCGCCGCCCCGGAGACCTGCCCGAGTTCTGTAGAGGCATACTGGAAGTTTTACAACAGGCAACGTAAAGCTGTCTGCTCACTGTCCTGTTCTACGATGTATCAGTTCTCCCTACTGATTGAAAATTCGCTTCGCGTGTTTTTGAATCTCTGGATTGGGATGTTCTAATAACTGTTTTTGAATGGTCGCATCGATCAACTTGGCGGAGACTTTCTCCATCTGAACAGCATCTAATAATGCCACACATCGAGTAGCGGTTCTTAGCAGAGACAGTAGTGCAATTTTACGATTACGGGATGTCAAACGGGGTAGTGCGTCGAGCAAATCTTCTGTTGCTTTGGAATCATTAATATCCCCGAATCCACTCACGGCTCCCATCTGCAATTCTGCCAGCTTGGGATCAGCCAGATAGCGTTTCAACTGGGCCTGACAGTCTGCATAATCAAGCATGGCGATCATCCTAAGCGCATCATAGCGGGTCCCCGCTTTGATTTGTGGGTCATCGGCCATCTTCATGGCTTTCTGGAGCGAATGCTGCCAGCGGGCAGCCAGTTTCGGATCTTCCTTCAAGATGGCTTCGATTCGCGTGCGCGGCCAATCGCCGGCAATCGTAATCCCGTTAATGATCCCGCCACCAATCACTACCGCCTGCCAGCATCGCAGAGTTCCTTTCTCTTCCGGCAAAGACGCTTCGAGTAATTTTTTAATCTCTTCTGCCTGATTTCGTTTCCCCAGTGCAATCGCCTGTCGCCAGATCTCGGGAATTTCACGGTACTCGTCTGGAGTGCCCACTTTGACGCTGGCGACGAGTGATTTGATTTTCGCAACCGGGTCCACCGAAACCGTCGGCTGCTTCGTGTCTCCCGGCTTCACAGGCACTGCCTGATGTTGTTTCCCGGCTGAGCTGCTGCTGGCAAGTGAGATTTCCGACAGAAAGAGCCAGCCCTGTTTACTCTGAAAGTCAACACGAACAAAGCGTGCCCGTTGTTCAGGAAAAGTGATAGCAACCGTGCGCGGATCAATTTCATAGAGCCCCAGACCATCGGGATGATCATCAAAGTCAGAGAACTTGAGCGGATTCCCAAACTGCTGACCGTTATTACTAAAGGAAACTTGAACCGAGGCGGGGGCGTGAATCGACCCGGGTGCATGATTCACGCCGTACACAATTTTTAACGAACGTACCAGAATTTTTTTACCAAGATCAAAATCAAGTCTGGGCTGAGGCTGTTCGCCGGCAAATCGGAACCCAACCCAGTTCCCGTCATTAAATTTCCCCGAAACAGGAGATTGATTCACCAGCTTCAACTTTTTCGGATCATCCGGGTAGTTTGCATCCGGAGAAACAGCTCCGGCATACTTGTAATGAATGGGGGCACTGTGTTCCTGTAGAAAGACCAGTAAATCCGCCATCGCTCCCGGCGGGATCTCGCGTTCCAGACCTTCCGGCATCAGTGATTTGCCGGTATTGCTCAATTCTTCGATTTCTGTTCTGAGAATTGTCTGCACTTTCCCCTGCTGTGCTTTTAACGTAATGCTGTTACTTTGCTCGGACACCAGAATCCCGGTATTAATTCGGCCATCATCGGTGAGTGCCAGATAAGATGCATAACGCCCGTCGACGGCTTTGTTGGGATCGAGTATCGAAGTCAGCAGAAATGATTTTGACTGATCCGTCAACGCCGCCAGGTCCGGCCCCACCACAAATCCTTTGCCATTCAATTTATGACAGTTCGCACACTGTTTCTCAAACACAGCACTCCCCCGCTCGATACTGGCCTGTTTCAGATCGATCGATTGATAGCGTTTGAGTACCGCTTCACGACTGGCACTGGTCGCCACCGAAAACAGTTTCCGGGCACGCTGACTGACTTTCTTATTTTTATGATCAATCAATCGTTGGCGACTGGTTAAGTCAATCTGTGCGGGCTGAATCAGTTTTTTCTCGACGTTGTTTAACAGTACAACGGTCGTCGATTCGCGTGCCAGAAGTTGACTCAGAACTTCTGCCTGCAGCGCAGGCGTAAACTGTTTCCAGTTCTCCAGAACCGTTTTCAACGCCTCCGCATTCTGCGTATTAATTAAACTGCGCACTGCTGCCATTTGAATTTTCAGCGACGTTTGCGGCGTTAATAAATCAGAGATCAACTGCAGATCATCCTGACCTTGACCGGCCTGGACCACAAACGTAATCGCAGCAATCCGCTCTGCTGCCCCACGCTCGGAATCTGCCACCAGTTGACGGGCTCGTTCTTGTAATGTTTTGATCTGTTGACCTAGCGCCTGATCCTGGCTGAGTTTCGCGGCATTGCTCACTTCCAGAATGCGAGACAACGCCGCCCACTCCCAAAGAGGCGTCTTCTCATTCTGAACTGCATCAGCCAGCAAATGCGAAGCAACCTGCTGCAGAACAGCCGCATCTTTGGTCGCGATCGCCATCCCCAGTAAGGCCTCAAAAACCGGCTGCAGCTTGGGTTGATCACTGACTTGGGGAATCAAAACGGCGATCGCCGGTGCCAGACGACTCGGTTCGAAACTGGTCAGCACGGCCGACCTGATATAGACATTCCCAGAATGCTGTTCCATCAACTGTAACAACGACTGTGTTGCCATTTCGCTTTTTAATTCGCCGAGAGAATAAGCCAATTGTAAAATGACAGACAAGTCTTCTTCCTGCTTGACTCGCTGTAGAACGGCATTTGCCAAAGGCTTTGATGCATTCAAAAATGGCTCTGACAATCGCAGGGCTTCTCTGCGAACTCCCGGATGCGAATCCTGAATTCGTGGTAGTAACAACTCTGAATCGAGAGCCTGCAAACCGTCTAAAGTGCAGAGTGCTTGCAGACGAGATTCCGGTAAGTTCCCCTCCGCGGCAATCGACTTCAATTCTGGAATGCATTTTTCGTCTGCCCGCAAGATCAGTTCCTGCTGTACCATATCACGCAGTGTACCATTTCTGCTTCGGAGCAGCTTCGCCAGATACTGCGGTTCTAACTCTTTCAATTTCGGAATCGGTTTATACTGCTGTTCTTTGCGAGAGATCCGATAGATTCGGCCCCGTGTTTCTCCCGCACGCACATTCAGCTTCTGGACTGCTTCGGGTGAAAGAAACTTGGGATGCTCGATGAGATAGCGATACATGTCCACGATTAGCAATGATCCGTCGGGCGCGGGTCTTGCTTGTACCGGCCGAAACCAGTTATCGGTTGAAGTCAAGAATTCCCGATCCTGTTCTTCCGGCGCACGTGTCCCAAAAAATGTCACTCCTTCCGGCTGGATGACCTGACGATGCACAAGCTGGTTGACCGGTTCACAGACAAACGTGTTCCCTAAAAAACCGTTCCCCAGTCGTCGATCCCGGTAAAGTCCCAGCCCACAGGCAGACGTCGGTCTCCCGCGCTGTCCGCTTAAATGAAACTGAACCAGTTCTCCCACGGGGTAGAGCTGGCTGGGATCATCGCCTCGGGGAACAGCAACCTCAGGCGGAGGCGAAACCACAAACGGATTCTTACGATAATAGGATTCATTGACGGGATAATACACGCACAAGCTTCCATTACGACAACCAAACCAGTTCCCCCAGTCATCGCGCACGCGGCCCTGTTGGGTTCGGCCGCTGACTGGCTCCAGCACACCGGTATCCGGTTTGAACCGAAAATCACGATTCGTCACATTCACTGTCTGACCATTAAACGATTTGATGATGCCGCCGAATAAGCCACCCGACGCATAGACCCAGTTATCAAGTCCGGGAACCAGACTATTCACCCGTGCCTGATAATTATGGGTGGCGAAGCCAGTTAAGATTGTTTTCTGCAAGTCGGCTTTCCCATCGCCGTTCGTATCTTCCGCATAAATCACATCGGGAGCCGTACAGACCAGCACGCCCTGCTTCCAGACCATCAAGCCGGTCGGAAAAGGCAGCCCTTCCAGGAACACGGTCGCCTTGTCATAGACGCCGTCTTTATCCAGGTCTTCCAGAAATTTGACAACGCCCCCCGGCTTCAGATTTCCATCGATGCCATTCGGATAATCCCGCATTTCCACAATCCACAATTTCCCGTCAGGACCGAATTCCACAGCGACGGGATCAATGACCAGAGGTTCCGCAGCGACCACTTCAACTTTGAGATTGTCAGCGAAATTCATGTGGGAAATCGATTCGGCGGGAGTCAACGGTCGTTTGCCCCCCGTTCGACTCACATCCTCTTTCGCTTGATAGGCATCCGGTAATTGTCGATCTACTTCATCCGTGATTTTTTTCTCTAGCCCGGACGCAAAAGGACCAGGCAAGTCATACCAGACCATTGCATTCCGGCCTTCATAGCCCCCTTCCTGCAGGACCCGTTCGGAGGGTATATAACAGGGAACGTCGTTCGCATAGGAGGTCACCCATAGCTTCGAGCCATGGCGTTGCTTTATCGCCAATGAATAATCGACAACAACCTCTCCTCCCAAAAAGACCATCGCCAGGTCATCACCAAAGACCCAGGATTTCACCGGGTAAACTATTTTATCCGTTAAGGCCTGTCCCCGCTCCAGACGTTTGAGATTCTTTTGCGCATGATAGCCCCTGATCCCCTTTTTCTGTGCGCGCTCTTTCCACTCATCCTCTGTCGGCAGCTTGTCCAGCTCAAGTGTCAGTTCGTCACTCTCCGTTTTCAGATCTCCTGATAGTGGGGTTAATTGGCTTTTGAGACGCTGGCGGACTCCGTCTGCGATGCCTTTTCCATTGACCCGTGCCGCCCCCTGATCATCGCCTCTGAACTTCGGATTCTGATCCGCACCACAACCAATCACCACCATCGCCATACAACCGGGAATATCTGCTTCAATCCCCTCGACAGCGCAACCGGCCCAGTCGCCGGACATAAAGGGAACTCCCCCTAGCGTCGTACAATGGCAGGCATAGTTCACCAGGATCGCACGTGTCTTTCCATCAATACCTTTGACCTGCAGGATCGGCAGGTCATGATCTTTCGGCCCGGTAATATTGCGGCGATTTTTGGCAAACGTCGCCGTTCCAATTCCCCACTCCAGAAGCGAGGGTTCGGTCTTATGGATGGCTTCTTCCGCCACTTTCGTCAGTAGAAGCGTCAAGTCCTGAGTGTAGCGATCTATTCCCGCCTGTTCTGAAGTAGTCAGATCTTTGGTATATAAGTTGGGGAGGACTCCTGTGAGCATTGGAGCCGCGTGCGTATGAGTGGAGCAGATCACCAGATTCTGAGGAGTGAGGGAATACTCATCTTTCAGATTCGCGACAACGGCTTTCGTCACGGATGCGGGAACACCACAATTATCAACCGATATCAAAATCTGTGGTTGATGATTTTCAGAACGAATCACAATTGCGCGTGCCCAGAGTTGCTGCTCGACCCGATCTATTGGCTTTGTACTGCGTGAGGCATAGCCACTTAATATCACCGGGTAATCAGGAGTGATATCGACTTTGGCGATGCCTACGGAATAAGTTTTCGTTTTTTCAGCAGATAAACTGGAAATGCAACCGCCTGCAACGATCACTGCCATTACAATTCGAAGTACAAATATTTGCTTCATCTTGATTTCCTCAAAGCAATTTCGGTCAGTAGCGCATCAATCGTTAAAAAAATCATAAATCAGATTCCAGATTTCCTGTTTCTTCAAAACTCATTCATCTATGATCTGATTTTGAATGATCATATCCAGTCTAACCGCTCGGCTGACGCAGGATCAATCCAGTGTTGCGTCATTCTCTTTTATTTTTGCGACACTTCAGAAAGAGACCATGTCCCGTTCTGCTACACCACAAGTTGCCATCTTCATTGAAACCTCAAAGACCTTCGGGCGTGGAATCTTACAGGGAATCTCAACCTATTCACGAACGCATGGCCCCTGGTCTGTGTACATTGATGAATGGGGACCAGCGACGACTCTTCCCGATTGGATGAAACAGTGGGAAGGAGACGGCATCATTGCCCGAATCCGCTCACAACAGATGTCAGATCGGCTCCAGCAATCGGGCGTACCGATTGTGGATACATTACAGCAGGTGCCTGACCTGGGACTCCCCGGCGTTTATTCCGATGATCGTGCTATCGCACAAATGGCATTTGAACATTTACGCGACCGACACTTGAGACACTTTGCATTTGTCGGCGTGGAGCGTGCCAACTGGTCAGTACGTCGCAGGAATGCGTTCGCAGAGATCTCACACCAGCAGGGATTCGAATGCGATATTTATTCCCCCCTTTCGCGCAGACGTTTTGTGGAAAGTTGGAATGGCGGTCAGGAAGATCTGGGAGACTGGTTGGAATCGTTGCCGAAACCAGTTGGTTTAATGGCCGCACACGATTTGCGCGCTTTATGTGTTTTGGATGCCTGTCGCCGTCGCAATATCGCCGTCCCGGAACAGGTCGCTGTCGTCGGCGTCGACAACGATGACGTTTTCTGCGAAGTCGTTGACCCGAATCTTACCAGTATCACACACCAGGCAGAACAGATCGGTTATCAGGCAGCCGCCCTGCTCGACCTCCTGATGCAAGGAAAAGCCGCACCGGTTCAACCTCTGATGCTGCCTCCCCGAAATCTGGTTCCTCGCAGATCGACCGATATTATCGCCGTCGATGACGTCGCCATTGCCTCCGCACTGGAATTCATCCGACGCAATGCCTGCACGCAGATTAATGTTTCCCAGATAGCACAGCATGTCAATCTTGCCAGACGCTCCCTGGAACGACGCTTTATGAAACTGGTTGGTAAAACACCACATCAAATACTCGCAGAAGAACGGCTTCGCCGCGCAAAACAACTTTTGATTGATACCGACTTCACACTCGAACAAATCGCTTCCATGGCCGGATTCTCCAGTGCCGCCTATCTGAGCGTGGTCATCAAAGAACAGGAACATTGCACTCCAAGGGAGTTTCGAAATCAAACTTTTCGCTGAAATCGTTGACCAATCTCCGCCACGATGCAGTATCAGCAGCCTATTGACTACCTGATAGCATACACATAAAATAATCCAATTACGTTTCACTTGTCAGGGATTAAGATGGCACAAAGCAATTTGCAACAAGAGCTTAGAAAAAAACAACCTTTCGCTTCTCCGGAGCAAGAAGCGATCCTGAATATCCTGCGTACCAGCGATGTCTTTCATAACCAGTTTGGCAGATTATTTCGTGAGTATGGCCTGACACCTTCCCAATATAACGTACTTCGAATTTTACGCGGAGAAGGAAAACCAATGCCTTCTCTGGAGATCGCAGATCGAATGGTCCAGGTCGTCCCGGCAATCACCGGTTTACTCGACCGCTTGCAGGCACAGGACTTTGTCAAACGAAATCGATGCACCGAAGATCGGCGCGTTGTTTATATTGAAATCACTCCCAAGGCACTCAAACTTCTGAAAGAAATTGACGAACCGGATCTTTGTCTGCATCGCAAACTGATTGGGCATTTGAGTTCAGACGAACTAACGGAACTCTCACGGCTTCTTGAAAAAGCGCGCACATCACTGGTTTCAGTAGATCAAAACTAGTTCATTTATCATCCATATAAATAGATCACATGTAAAGATTTTTTCAGATTCACTTTAGAACCTCAGTCGGTTTCAGATCAGTAAAGCTGATAGACCGAATTCGCCTCAAGCCTCAAGTATGGCAGATATTGACTGATAGCAAATTAACACTACGAAGAAATACCAAAGCCAATCACTTTCTCCCCTACTAAGTCCATCAAACCAGTTTTGAATTGAGCAATTTACTGAACATGCTCGGTTTGAGAGGTTTGGCCAAACATTCTTTCCTGTTTTTTTGGTCCAAATCTTTATTCTTTGCCTATGATCCTCTACTTAACTGCGGTTATTTTGTAGAGAGTTTTGATATAAAGAATGGTGCACTTCCCACTCAATCCTCGTTACAATGAGAATTGAAAATCACTCCAACCAATGCGTACCTGAAAATATGATTTCATTCTGTGTTATGTTTCAGTAAACTAATACATACCCTGATCTTTATATATAAGCCCTGAGTTGAGTAGAATGGAACAGACTCCACTCAACACATACGTATATTACTTCGCACATACACAGCGACACGGAGCCAGGAAAAACGATGGATCATTGCTAAATCCCTCAAAGGAACGACTGAATGAATTACGGCTCCGACTGGCCATCAACACATATCACTCTCCTGAAACGTGTGCGCGTTCCCACGGATTCAGAAGCATGGAGAGAGTTTGTAAAAATATATGGCCCTTTAATCTATAATTACTGTCGAAAATTTCGATTGAACGACTGTGATTCGGAAGATGTGTGCCAGGAAGTGTTCCGCCAGATCAGCACCTCGTTTCATTCTTTTGAATACAATCAAAAACTGGGACGTTTCCGATCGTGGCTGGGTACCGTCACATATCACGAAATCTGTCGTTTTCACAAAAAGGCCCAACGATTTAAGAACCAGTCGGGGGCCAACGGGCTTCAGGACTTTATCTATGAGCAACCAGGGGAAATTGATGCGATGTGGTCAGATGAATTTTGCAGCCACATCTACACCATCGCTCTAGAAAATATTCGGCCTGAATTTGATGAAAAAACCTGGAGAGCATTTGAGCTGACCTGGATCAAAGACATCCCTTCCAAAATAGCCGCAACTGAACTGGATACAGACATAACCTGGATCTATAAAGCAAAGTTTCTTGTACAAAAAAAACTGAAGGAGGAAATTCAACGACTCTCTTTTGATAGTGTTGTCTTTCAAAAATAAGTTGATCCCGAGTTTTTCATGGAAAAGTGCATCGCGGAAAGTTTGTTATTCCAGTATCTCGTCAATGATCTTGACGAAGAGATGGGTAACCTTGTTAAAGACCATCTGAATCAGTGCCCCCTTTGCCAGAAAAAAGCAGAGGCATACTCAGAAGACTATGAACTCAAACAGTGGCATGATTCCCATCAGCGGCAACAAAGTCATCCGGATTCACAAAATCATCCCTTCACCGAAGATCGATTAGACCGATTATTCAATTCGACGGTGTCCTCTATTCAACGGTCGAATCTCCAGCAGTTGGAGAAAGACTCATCAAAAAGCACTCAGCGTCCCAGTCAGAGTTCCAGCGCGACTTTCAATAGAAAGCTGGAGCAAGACACTATCAGAGTGGTTGGCAACTATCATTTAATCAAAAAAATTGGCCAGGGAGGGATGGGCGTTGTCTATCTGGCTATTCATGCACATCTTAAAAAACAGGTGGTGCTGAAACTGTTACTGAACAGCGACTGGGAAAACTCGAATCAGACACAAAGATTCTATCGCGAAATGGAACTTGTGGGACAACTGGATCATCCCAATATCGTGAAGGCAACTGATGCTGGTGAGACAGATGAAACCTGCTTTCTTGTCATGGAATATCTGGAAGGCCATGACCTGAAAAAAATTCTCAAAATAGAACGCGCGCTCTCCATCACCGCTGCCTGTTCCATCCTGAGACAGGCAGCCAATGGGTTTCAGTATATCCACAATAACAATCTGATCCACAGAGACATTAAACCATCAAACCTGTTTTTAACGACAGCGGGGAAGATTAAAATTCTTGATTTGGGCTTAGCAGGGCTCAGCCATTCCGAAAGATCTTTCAGTGATCTGACTGACAGCAATTGCATCATGGGGAGTGCCTACTATATGGCTCCCGAACAGGCACTCAATGTCAAATCGATTGATCAACGCTCAGATATTTACAGCCTGGGATGCACATTCTATCAACTGCTCACAGGACGGCTTCCTTTTAAAAAAAACACTCCCGTAGAGACGATTATTGCCCATCGGGAAGATACCGCTCCGCACTTATCCGACTACCTTCCTGAAATCCCTGAGCCACTGGAAGAATTATTTCAGTCAATGATCCAAAAAGATCCAAACGACAGAATCCAGACGATGGCCGAGATTGTAAAAAAAATTGACGCCTTCCTGGCTCAGGAAGAGGATATTCATTTCAGCGAAACATCAGACACCAATCTGACCCATAGCCAGGAGCTGATTCAGCTATGCCAGAATACCGATTTATCCCCTCCCGTTGAGGCATTGAATCAGTACTCCAGCACTCTGTTTCAGCCGACATATCGGTTTTGGAACAAAAAAAACATACTCCTGTTAATTATGGGAGTTGTCTTGTTAAATACAGGACTGCTTTATTTCATGGGGTTCAATCTCCCCCAACCTCATCCCATTCCCATCCCAAAAATTTCTCCAGAAGAAGCCCAGAACCAAAGAGCAGCAGCCGAATGGGCTTTAAAACATGAATGCGAACTTACACTGCGCCTGGCAAGTGGTTCAAACATACTGGTTAACAATACGTCAAAAGGATTACCCAAGAATGATTTTCAAATCCTTAAGCTTAAGCTTTACCATGACCAGCCTTTAGACAAAAACTTTCTATCTCCCTTAAAAAATATTATGAGCCTGAAAGAGCTTCGGTTAGATGACTGTGTACTTGGTGATGATGCACTCGTTCCTATCAAAGGTCTCACTTCTCTGACACTGCTGGATATTCACTCTACCAACCTGACAGATAAAGGCTTATCTCATATCAGCGAGTTAAAAAATCTAAAAACGCTTTCCATGAAATCAAACCCAAAATTGACTGATGCAGGCCTGCAAGTCCTGAATCAGCTGACTCGATTAGGAGACGTAGATCTGGCTAGACTGAAAATCACAGACAAAGGCATCGCGTTTATCCAGAATAATCCAAAACTGTTCAAGCTGAATATCTCAGATACAAAAGTAAGTGATGCCTCTATCCCACACATCATCGCACTCAAGGTACTTAAGACCCTACGGATCAAGAATACTGAGATTTCAGAAAAAGGTATCGAAGAGATCAGGAACGCCTTTAAAGATCATGACCCTGTCTCATTTGATTAAAATCATTATTTCAGTTCTCTCTTTTCACTATTATCGCTTACCGCTTTTCACATCCTGAGTGCAAGTTTGCTCATCACTTTAACAAATCTCTGATGATTCTCATCTTGACCTGTTTGCCCCTTCCTGAATACTTCATATAAGTATATTTCTATAGAATCAACAGACCATTAAAAAGGGCCCCAAAATGGTAGGTAACGCTCTCTGGCCGGAATCGGATAGAACGCATCAACAGAATCGTCCTTCTGCGCAACCGAAAGTCCGTGAAGACAAAATCAGTATTGTAATCGCCGCCAGAAATAATGCCCTGTTTCTGGCAGAGGCTATTGATTCGGCTTTGAATCAAAGTATGCCTTGTGAAGTGATTTATTCTGATGACTGTAGCTTTGATGATTCTATTGATATTGCCAATAGCTATCACGACCAGGGAGTCATCACTCTGGAAACGCCTTATCACATCGGAGTCTGTGAAGCACGAAACCGCGGTGCAGAGCAAGCAACGGGAAACTATCTTTTATTTCTCGATGGAGATGATATCCTGCCGCCTGATTATGTAAAAGAACACTGGGAGACAATGACTCCAACGACTCCCTTTGTATATGGGGGAGCAGAAGCCTTTGGAGATTTCACAACTCTCTGGGATGCCCCGGAATGGAAACAAGGGCAGCTCTGGACAAGAAATTTTGTAAATACTTCTGCGCTATGGAACCGTCAGGCATTTGAGACGGCTGGTCGCTGGCAAAACAAAATCAATACCATGTGGGACTGGGATCTGGCTTTGCGAGGTGCAAGACTGGGTGCGCCTGCATTGAGTACGGCGATTCTGAAATATCGCCAGCATACAAGTTCCTGGTCTGCAAATATACAAACCAAATATGAAAAGCGACAGGAAATCCTGTTACCACAAATGCGCCGCTCATGTGCGAGACTCAGCGTCGGATCCATTATCAGTGGCAGGCTTGCTGAATTTTTTCCGCAATGGATTTCAGCTGTCGCCCAGTCTGTCAAACTGATCAATTCCACGGAACCGGTCGAACTGGTGCTATTAGATAATTCCAGGAATGAAAATATGCTATCAATGATGAGAACGGAAACAAATCGATATCAAAATACATTTGAAACAATCAGAATTATCCCCCATCCTGTATCTTTCAGTTATTCAAATGAGAAAGAACGCAGGAATCAGGTAGCAAAGTTTATGGCTCACTCCTGTAACCGCCTGAACGTAGAAATGAGGGGCGATGTGCACTGGTTGATCGAAGACGATATCCTGGTTCCACTGGAAGCAGGTGCGAATCTGATGAATCAGCTGACCGATGGCTGGGTTCCACCGAATGCGGTGAGTGGCTGCTATCGAAGCCGCCATGCGGAATCACAATTTGTAGGCGGGCATTTTGACGACTATCATCTCGTCAACGCGTTTACCGAAATTGGCACTGAAATCACACCCGTGGATTATTGTGGAACGGGTTGTCTGATGTTCTGGAAAGACCGAACGCCTCGCTATTGGGACAGCCATTATCAGCACGCACCCGCACACGACTGGGAATGGTGTGCGCGAGTCAAAAAAGCGGAAGGTGAGATCTTAATGCTGCCCTCAGTCCATTGCGGCCATGTGAAGACGCCGGATGAGATTCTCTATTGAGATGAGATCTAAATCGAACAAGGGCACAAAAAAAGAAAAGCACAGGCTCACGTACACAATGATAGGAAGCAGGCACTAGTCCCCTAACGTTGCGTGCTCATTAAAAGCAAGTGAGCCCATGCATTTTCATGATTAGTTCATTCATGCTTATCACAGTAATGAATGACACCCTCTACCCCCCTATAGCGCTTCTCAAATCATTTCTTCCCGTTTTTTTCTAATATTTCGACTATTATTTCAAAGAAAAAAACGCGACCATACAACACACCAGAGCAGTACTGTTCTTTTGACACTTATTCACATAGTTAAACTAATTCACAAAAGCATGCTACTTTAGCAACTGACTGTAATTTATCATAAGTCATTATTTAATATATCGTTATGTCTAACACATAGAATCATCCATCAATCTCACCCTGTACAGACAAATCTGCATTACTCAATTCCTTTTGTCAATTTGATCACCGAACACAGAAACTATACATTTAAACATAACCCTAAATCAAGGTTTTGAATATTCTCAGTTCAAACACGATGTTTTAATTTGACAATATATTGTTAACAATTTACAACTTGAGTTTATAAAAGCGAAAAGTGTGGAGTAAAATGTTTACTGCTCCGAATTCAGCCTGGGATCACCGGCTGGTTCACAATTAGAAACAACAATGACCAAAGGCAAACAGAGCGATCGCTTTAAGGAACGCCAATGAATGAAACACAATTAGTACGAGGCTTGGGCGAACAGATCGTAGAGCGTTTGCGAGAAGATATTTTTTCGGGCAAAATCGCAGAAGGAGAACGCCTACGCGAGGTGGATCTGGCACAGCGGTTCGCCGTCAGTCGCGGTCCGATTCGAGAAGCCATCCAGCAACTCGCCTGGGAGGGAATTGTAGAAACAGATCGGAATAAAGGCGCTCTCGTATCTACCTCAGCCCCCAATGAAATCACCGAATTGATCATTCCCCTGCGTTGCACGATCGAAAAATACGCGGTCCGTCTTTTTTTTGATACTTTAACGGAAGACGATTTTCTCGTCTGGGAAACAATTTTGGAGAAAATGAAACGTGCTTGCGAAGCGAAAGATTTCACACTGATCTCAGAACATGATATCGCCTTTCATCGTGCTTTAGTCACTCGCTCTCATTCCCCTGACCTGTTAGCGATCTGGTCTGCTATTGTCTCTCGCGTGCGACGGCATTTTCGTGAATCTCATTTAAGGTATACCAACCCGATTCAAATCTACGAAGAGCATCTTCCGATACTCGACGCGTTGAAAAATAAAAGTCTGACAGAAGCACTGGAAACGATCGAACATCATATTGAATAAATCAGCTGAAATTCTGTTATGCAAACTCAAATGAAACATCTTAGAACATTGTTACTTCAGACGCTGATCTTGTTCGGTAGCCTTGCCAATAGCTTTCAATTTGTCCGGGCAGAAGAGAAACCTGATCAGGCAGAACAGGAACATTTTTTTGAACAGCACGTTCGCCCGCTCCTGATCAAGCACTGTATTGAATGCCATGGTCCCAAAAAACAGTTCGCCGAACTGCGCCTTGATTCCCGCACTCACATACTCAAAGGAGGCGAGTCTGGCCCTACGATCAAAGTCAATCACCCGGAGAAAAGCCTGCTCATCAGTGCGGTCCGACGAGAGTCACTCGAAATGCCTCCCGAGCAACCGCTGAAAAAAGACGAAATCGAAATCCTGACAACGTGGATCAGTCAGGGCGCTGTCTGGCCTGAAAAATCAGCCATTGGAAACACCACAAAAGTCAACTTCGCGGAACACTGGTCGTTTCAACCGATTCAAAATCCCAGCCGCCCCAAAGTCAAGAACACAACCTGGCCGCAAAACGAAATCGATTATTTTATCCTGTCTCAACTGGAACAGCGTGAGCTCAAACCCTCTCCCCCCGCCAAGTTATCGACCTTGCTGCGCAGGATTACCTGGGATCTTACCGGACTGGCTCCCTCAGCCGAACAGTCCCAAATTTTCACCAGTAGCCAGAGTCTGCAATCCATCGAATCGGTGATTGAGCAACAACTCGCTTCTCCCCATTATGGAGAACGCTGGGGCAGATACTGGCTCGATCTCGCTCGTTATGCAGACACGAAAGGCTACGTCTTTTTTGAAAAGCCGGCGTTTCACAACGCATTCACCTACCGAGATTATGTCATCCAAAGTTTCAATCAGGACAAACCCTTTGACCAGTTTATTCTGGAACAACTGGCCGCCGATCTAATCAAAGACCAGATACCGCATCAGTCTCAAGCAGCATTAGGCTTCATCACTCTGGGACCACGATTCAAAAATGATACGCATGATATCATCTCCGACCGCATCGACGTGGTCACTCGTGGATTTCTGGGCTTAACGGTGGGCTGCGCCCGCTGCCATGACCATAAGTATGATCCTGTATCCATTGAAGACTATTACTCTCTGTATGGAGTCTTTCGAAATTCGCTCGAGCCGATTCATCTCCCCTTTCGAAACCTGGAAAACCTCCCTGACCCGCTCAAGACACAGGCACAAAACATTAAACAGGCCGCAGAAAATCTGGAACAACTTTATCAACAACAGTATGAAAGTGTATTACAGGGGACTTACGAGCGTTTAGCGGAATATCTAAGTGCTGCCCAGTCACGCAGGGATGGGCCGAATACCGTAAAGTTTGATGTCATCGTCGATGGCGATGATCTGAACCCGGAAGTCTTATTGAAATGGCAGGAATTTCTGGATCTCACTGAAAAAGCCAACTCCCCGGTATTCCGTCTCTGGCATCAACTGGCCAAAATTCCTGACGCGCAATTCGCCAGCCAGGCCCCCCTCTTACTTCAGCAGGCACAGCGCAATCAAAACAGTGATCCTGTCATTCCACTCATCGCCTCTCAGCTGCTCAACAACAAACTGGATCACTTTCAGGATGTGATTTCAAGCTACGAAAAACTGTTCAAGCAAATCGACCAGGAATGGAATAACTGGATCGTCGAAGCCCCCAAACCCGATCAGAAATCAAACCAGAAACCGTTCGCCTCAGAAAAACAGACGTTCCGGCAAGCCTTTTTTAGTCCTGACTCGCCGCTGGTCACACCAAGGCATGGTTTCACGATCTTGAAACTGTTTCCGGATCGCAAATTACAGAAAAAAGTCAAGGATTTGAATGCCGCTTTAGACAAAGCCCGTGCTGGAGCCCCCGTCGAACTGGCACAGATGTTATCCTTACAGGATGCAGAACAAATTATCGAACCACGAGTTTTCCGACGCGGAAATCCGGGAACCCCGGCACAGTCGATTCCCAGACGCTATCTCAGTTTTTTCGACCAGGTTTCGGATCAACCCTTCACACAAGGCAGCGGCAGACTGGAACTGGCCCAAGCCATTACTGATCCTCAGAACCCTCTGACGGCCCGCGTCATTGTGAATCGGGTCTGGCAGCATCACTTTGGCCTGGGAATCGTTTCGACTCCCAGCGACTTCGGGATTCAGGGCGCGCGTCCTTCGCACCCCGAACTTCTGGACCACCTGGCAAGCTGGTTTATGCAGCATGGCTGGTCGATCAAAAAACTCCATCGCTATATCATGTCCTCTGCGACATACCAGCAACAAAGTATCTCACGCGCAACAGGTGAGAAACTCGATCCCGCGAACAAACTGTTATGGAGAATGAATCGCCGCCGTCAGGACTTCGAAACCATGCGCGATACGCTTCTCCAGGTCAGTCATCAGCTGGATTTAAAAATCGGTGGAAAATCGGTCAATGGAATCACTGCGAATTCCAACAAACGTAGAACCTTATATACATCCATCAATCGGCAAAACGTGCCCGGCCTGTTACGCACCTTCGATTTCCCTTCTCCCGATGTCAGCAGCGGCAGCAGAAATTCAACCTCGGTTCCGGGACAGTCGCTGTTCCTGATGAATCATCCGCTCGTCCTCAAAGCGGCCCAGATCCTGGGAGAAGCAGCAGAAGACACTGCCAATCCGACCGCAGGAATTCAGCAACTCTATCAGAAAATTTTACAACGCGCACCAACGCAAGAAGAATTGAGTGACATGCGTGCGTATCTGGAAACAGATCAGGCTCCCCTCAAACAAGCTCCCATCGCGTCTCAATGGGAATATGGTTATGGCGCCTATGATTTAAAAACAAACACATTATCCCATTTCAAGACGATTCCCCATTGGAACGGCAAACAGTACCAAGGCAGTGATCGCCTGCCCGACCCCAAAATCGGTTGGGTCTTTTTAGATAAAACCGGCGGCCATCCGGGGAATGACATGAACCATGTCGCCGTCATTCGCTGGCGCGCTCCTGAAACGATGACCGTCTCCATCAAAGGCAGTTTCAAACACGAACTGCCGCAAGGAAATGGGGTGCGGGGACGAGTCTTGATAGCCGGCAAACAGACTCTGGGTCCCTGGACCATTCATCAAAAGTCGGTGGAAACCAATCTCGACCAAGTCAAACTGAAGAAAGATCAAACCATCGATTTTATCGTCGATATTGCAGACAATCTGGGATTCGACACTTTTATCTGGTCCCCTGAAATCAGTGTCCAACCGGTTCAAACAGCGGCTACTTCCAAAACAGACAACGGTCAACAACCTGTAAAACACTGGAACTATTCACAGGATTTCAGAGAACCAGACAAGATCCGGATTACCCCCTGGCAAAGCCTGGCGCAGATTTTATTGCTCTCCAATGAATTTCAGTTTATCGATTAAGTCAGCAGGTATACCATGCATCCACTCACACAAAATCTTCCCCCCTTCACTCGGCGCGAAATGCTGACGCGATCCGGGATGGGCATGGGCATGCTGGCATTAGCCGGTCTGACTGCCAAAGAAAACGCACAGGCAGCCGGCAGCAGCACTCCCATCACCCGACACCATCCGGCTCAAGCCAAACAGGTCGTGCACCTGTTCATGAACGGCGGCCCTTCGCACGTCGACACCTTTGATCCCAAACCATTACTCAAAAAGTTTCATGGCAAGCCGCTCCCGAATCCGAACCTGCCCACAGAACGCAAAACCGCCGGTGCCCTGGGGTCTCCCTTTCAGTTTCATAAATATGGGGAATCCGGCATCGAAGTCAGTGAGCTGTTTCAAAAAACAGCCGCCCATATCGATGACATGTGTATCATCCGTTCGATGCATTCTGACATTCCCAATCATGAACCCTCATTACTATTGATGAATTGCGGCGACAACGCCCTGCCCCGCCCCAGCTTCGGTTCCTGGGTGAATTACGGCCTCGGTACCCTCAATGAAAACCTGCCCGGTTTCGTCGTCCTCTGCCCGAATGGTTTTCCAGTAGTCGGACCTAAAAACTGGCGTTCCGCTTTTCTGCCTGGATCCTTTCAGGGAACGCATCTGGATACGAAAGAAACCGACGTCTCGCGATTAATCGAAAACATCAACAACCCGCAATCGCCCGAGCGTCAACGCCGACAGTTAGATCTATTACAAAAAATCAATCAACGTCATTTAGCACAACGGGGACACGATTCCCTGCTCGAAGCGCGCATCCAGTCCTTCGAATTGGCTTACCGCATGCAGTTTGAAGCCTCGAATGTGCTTGATCTTTCCAAAGAACCGAAGCACATCCACGAAATGTACGGGGATGGCCTGCAAGGCCGTCAGTTATTGATGACCCGCCGCCTGCTCGAACAGGGCGTCCGCTTTATTCAGGTCTGGCACAGTGGCGGTCAGGAATGGGATCATCATAGTGGCATCGAAAAAAATCTCAGACGCCTCTGCGGACAATGGGACCAACCGATCGCCGCGTTTCTGACAGACCTGAAACAACGAGGCATGCTGGACTCCACATTGACTCTCTGGGGTGGCGAATTCGGCAGGACCCCCGTTGCAGAACTTCCCGCCATGAACGGTCGGGATCACAATCATTATGGTTTTAGTATGTGGATGGCTGGCGGAGGTGTTAAAGGAGGCTACGTCCACGGCGCTACCGATGAAACCGGTTTCGCCGCTTCTGAAAATAAAGTCCACGTGCATGATCTGCATGCCACCATGCTGCATCTACTGGGCATCGACCACGAACGACTCACTTATCGCTACGCAGGCCGGGATTTTCGTTTAACTGACGTGCATGGCCATGTTGTCAAAGAAATCCTGGCATAGTCAATCAAACATAATTAAATAGACACTTCATTTAAGGCTCCCCCTATCTATGAAAATCGAACAAATCGTTTGTCAAATTTTGAGGTCAGGTTCCGTCACCAATAAAACAGCCAGCTGTCAGGATTCCGTGCTGGTACGGATTAAAACCGACAATGGTCTGGAAGGCATTGGTGAAGCCGATTCCTCACCGGAAGTCGTCAAAGCCATCATCGACGCGCCCTACAGTCACAATGTCGCCTGCGGTTTAAGAGAACTGCTCATCGGCGAAAACCCACTGGAAACAGAACGACTCTGGCAGAAAATGTATCGGCACACCATGTATTTTGGCAGAACCGGCGTCACGATCACCGCGATGGCGGCCATCGATATGGCGCTCTGGGATTTGAAAGGCAAACACTTTGGCGAGCCCATTCACCGTCTACTGGGAGGCCAGCACCACACCGAATTCCAGGCCTATGCCTCGATTCTGTTCGGCAAAGATGGCCAGGAAACCTGCGATATCGCCCAGCGCTGGATTGAAAACGGCTACACGGCTGTCAAATTTGGTTGGGAACCGATGGGCCAGTCAGAACAACTCGACCTGGAACTCGTCGCCGGTGCTCGTGAAGGAATGAAAGATGGTATATTACTGATTGACGCAGGTTGTGTCTGGGATGCCCGAACCGCACTACAGCGCGCCCACGCATTTTCAGACTACAACATCGGCTGGCTCGAAGAGCCGCTCTTCCCCCACGATGTTGCCGGCTATGCCTGGCTCAAAGACCGCTCACCCGTTCCCATTGCCGCCGGGGAAGAAGAGTGTGGCCGTGAATCGTTCCGCCCCTACTTCGATCAGAGAGCCCTCGACGTGTATCAAATCGACCTGGCCCGCAATGGCTTCACCGAGGCCTCGTACCTGAAACAACGTGTTGCAGAAATCGGCGCTCGTCCCTGTAATCACTGCTACACCAGCCCGATCACGGTCGCCGCCAGTCTACACTGGCTGGCCACCTGTAAGGACGCCTTCATCTTTGAAGACTGTGTCGAAGACGAACCACTCCGGCACGAATTGACCTACGAAAAAGTGCAGGCTGAGAATGGCGTGATTCAAGTTCCCAATCGACCCGGACTCGGAATCACGCTGAATGAAGAATTCATCGCGGCCCACGTTGTCGCGGAATCAAAATAAAATCAACATCCGATTTCTCCCCTTTTGAAATAGAATCAGCACGATGTCACAAACTCCCATTCGCACGAATATCGATTTCGATAAACCCGGAATTCAGTGGGGCACGCTGAATATTCCGTTTTCCTATAACCTGAGTGGCTGGTCGCAGCTCCAAATTCCCATTTCCACCTTCGCAAACGGCGAAGGGCCCACCGTGCTGCTGATGGCAGGCAATCACGGCGATGAATATCCCGGCCAGATTGCCATCATGAAACTCATGAAATCGCTCAACTTAAATGAGATTTCAGGACGCATTATTTTCATCCCCGCCATCAACATTCCGGCCGCCAAAGCAGCCACCCGCCTTTCTCCTCTGGATGGCAAGAACCTGAATCGCTGTTTCCCCGGAAACGCCGATGGCACCGTCACCGATATTATGGCGCATTACCTGACGCACGAAATTTTTCCGCGCGTCGATGTCGTCATCGATCTGCACACCGGTGGACGCGGCGTCTATTTTTATCCGTGCGCCCATATGCATCTGGTGGATGATCTTGAACAACGCCGCCGGATGGCGCAGGCCACCCAGGCCTATAATACTGATTTCGCATTCCTGTACGCCGACATCGCCGGCAAAGGTCTCCTGCCGGTCGAAGCGGAAAACATGGGAAAAACTGTGGTCACCACGGAAATGGGAGGGGGCGAAGTCACAAACGCCGCCGTCCATCGCCTCTCACAGGAAGGGCTGCACAACGTATTGGTTCATCTGGAAGTATTGCAAGGCGAAGAACAGAGCCGCTCGGATTTAGGGCTGCCCCCCACTCGCTGGATCCAGGCACTCGACGCCGAAGACTATATTTTCGCGCCGGAGTCCGGGCTCTTCGAAAGTTTTGTGGATGTCGGGGCCGACGTTTCATCGGGGCAACCATTGGGAGCCCTCTACTTCCTCGAACGTCCCGACCGCGAACCCACGATCATTCATGCCAACTCCGAAGGTATCGCGATTGCCCATCGCGGCCCCACACTGACCAGTCAGGGAGATATTCTGTTTTGTCTGGCACATGACGTCGAACCAGAAGTCTTAAAAACGTTTGCATAACCACGATAGGAATCTCTTATGAGTTGGCTGGACTGGTTAATCGTTTTCGTCCTGAATGGATCTGTCATCGCGTTCGGATTTTATCTGGCCCGCAGTACCAAATCCAGTAGTGACTGGTTTCTGGGCGGCCGCTCTCTCCCCTGGTGGGGTTTAGGACTTTCGATTTTTGCCACCAGTGTCGACAATGCCGACGCAGTCTCGTTGACCGGCTACGCCTATAACCACGGCATGCATATCATCACGGCCTTTACCCTGGCCAGTGTCTGCGGGGCCATCCTGGCTTCATTCATCGTCGTACCTGTCTTATATCGAGGCGGCTTTTATACCAATGCCGAGTACCTGGAAACCCGTTTTGGAAAATCCATTCGAACCATCAGCGCGCTGATTCAAATTCAATACCGGACCAGCATGCTGGGGCTGATGATCTGGTCGATCTATCTGATGTTGCAGGGAATCCTCGATTTTACTCCCGTACAAATCTGGACCTTGATCGTCCTGCTCGTCATCTTCACCGCCGCCTACACAACCTGGGGCGGCTTGACCTCGGTCGTCTGGACCGACGCCTTACAGAGCCTGATCATGATCGCCGGAGGCATCGCCATTTTCTGCGCCGTCTGGTCCGCCAGTGGAGGCTGGTCGGAAACAGTTCAAAAATTATCGGAGTCAACCGACGAGAAAGGACAGCCGCTGATTAATTGGTTGCACATCGGCCAATTCCAGGACAGTCAAGCGACGTCTCCTTATCTGATTGTCATCGGCTGGACCATCGTAGGACTGGGCTATTACACCGTGAATCACACACAAACCATGCGGTTAATGGGAGCACGGTCTCTCTGGGATATGAAAATGGCAACGCTGTTCGGCTGTCTGCTGATCATGCCCATCATGATCGGAACCACGCTGATGGGCGTCATGGGCCGCGTGATCGTTCCCGAATTTACCGATCATTCCGCCGCCGACCAGTTGTTTCCCTATTATGCGAACCAGTTTCTGGCCCCCGGTTTCAAAGGACTGGTCGTCGCCGGGATCTTATCCGCCGCCATCAGCACCTTCGATTCCATCGGCTCTGCATTGTCGGCCCTGTTTACTCGTGATATTTACGCACGCTGGATCTGTACCGATCAGACGGAAAAACATTACCTGAAAGTCACGCGCTGGGCCACCATCGGCATCCTGCTGATGGGATTCCTCTATATCCCATTTATCGTTCGTTATGACAATATGATCAAAGCCTTTCGTACCCTGATCCCCATTTTTGTCACTCCCCTGTTTACGATTTATCTGTTAGGCATCCTGACCCGCGTTCCTCGTCAAAGCGGCCTCGTCGGCCTGATCGCCGGCTCCCTGTTCGGCCTACTGGGGTTCATTGACCGCGAACTGGTGGAACGCCAGCTTTTCAGTCCGCTACTGACCGAACAATGGTACGCCTTCCCCGCATCCATGATGGTCACTTCACTCGCCATGTTGGGATCTGCCTTCAAATGGGGTTGGCTGGAAAAAGGAACTTCCCTGAAACAGTCGGATGTTTCACCAAAGCATGACTGGCTCTCTGAAAGCCGACAGGAACTGGCTGAGATCAAAGTCTCTCCGTTTTCAAAACCTGTTCCACAATACCTGAACCCGAACTGGTATGCGATTTTATTAATCGCACTTTCGTTCTGGATTATCTTTGGCTTCTTCTGGTAACAAACATTCAAACCCGCATTAATTGAAACGATAGTATGTTCACACGAAATCAAATCTTACTTGCAGCGAGTATATTGCTCGCTCTGATGGCAAAGCTGGTCTTCGCTACCGAAGCTGCTTCAGAAAAAACTGCGCCTCGGGATATTGAATTCACCGCGGACTGTGACCAGACAAAACAACGCTACGTCATGCTTCTGCCTGAAGCGTTTTCGGATCAGAAACCACACTCACTTTTAATCGCCCTGCACGGTCATGGCTCGGATCGCTGGCAATTCATTAAAAATCAGCGTGGTGAATGCAAGGCAGCCCGCGATATCGCTCAGAAATATCAGATGATTTATGTCTCGCCCGATTATCGCGCACGGACCTCGTGGATGGGTCCCCAGGCTGAAGCCGATCTGGTTCAAATCATCCACGATCTGAAATCGAAATATCAAATTACCAACATATTTTTGTGCGGCGGCTCCATGGGCGGATCGTCCAGCCTGACCTTTGCCGCGATTCACCCGGAACTCATCAATGGCGTCGCCGCGATGAATCCTACGGCCAATCATCTGGAATATGATCAGTTCCAACCGGCCATCCAGGCCTCCTTCGGTGGAACGAAACAGGAAATTCCCGAGGAATATAAAAAACGGAGTGCCGAGTATTGGCCCGAGAAATTGAGCATGCCTGTCAGCATTGCAGTCGGCGGTCAGGACCGACTGGTTCCCCCTGACAGCGCCCGTCGCTTGAGTAAAGTGCTCAAGCAGATCAACGACAATGTGCTGCTGATTGACCGTCCTCAGCAAGGCCATGCGACGTCCTATGAGGACAGTCTATCCATCCTGGAATTTATGATCCAGCGCGCATCACAGAAGAAAAACGAATAAGCAAGCAAACGGCTACTGTCCAATTTGCGTTTCGCTGCGCAGTAAATTGCCCCGATTCAGCAACTCTTCCGTCGGCACCACGACTTTCGGTTGTAACTGGTAGGTAAAGTCGTGCCGATTCGTCACCTCGAATGGCAGAAGATTATCAGAGACAAGGTCCAGCGGCATCACTTGATACCAGGGCGTCCTCACCTTTTGCATTACCGTCTGCGTTTCATAGCCATCTTTGGTGAGTGTGATTTCACGAGTGCCATAATAAGTAAAGTCGACCGAAGCCGGCGTATAGCCGATCTCTTCTCCATCGACCTTGACCAGAGCGCCCGACGGAATCGACCGTATCGTCATTCTCCGATGCACACAGCCAAATTGACTGCCTGATACCAACACCATGAGCGCAACCAGCAGCCAACGTTTCACAGAAACGGAGACACTCAGAGGAGCGGATAAGGTTAAATCGGAATTTTCAGGGAAATCAGAATCGGACATGGATGATTTGAAAGGAATTAACAACGACGAAAAATGAAAGTTCAGGCGTTAAAGCCTGATTCAGGAGCGGGGATTCTACTTTGCTTCCCCATTTCTGCCAAGAGAAGTTTGATTTCAATCCCCATCACTATTTAAACGTAACTCCTTTATTTAAAAATAGTTATACACACCAACCCAAACAGGCTAAATAAACAGATCCCCGCGAACCTGATCCCCCTGAAATGTTTCTCACTATCATACGGCCCGCGAAAAAAGCAGTTTTACTGATTTTCCCAGATTATTTTGAAGACAAAAGCGGGTAAGTGACTCGGTTATCTTGAATTTCTATCGCGGGCGTGCGATAAAGTGCTCATCAATAGTAAGTTACCCAATTCTGAGCCAGCAAATTTAGAGCGGTAACAAAATCGGGACGTGGCGCAGCCTGGTAGCGCGCTACACTGGGGGTGTAGAGGTCGCAGGTTCAAATCCTGTCGTCCCGACTCTTGCCAAAAGCTTAAATCTCGTTAAAAGTTGTGAAAACAATGATTGGCGAGATTTAAGCTTTTTCTTTTACCCCGACTCAACCAAAGCAGATTCTGATCACTTCCTGGCAGAGCTTCCTCGCCAGCGATTCAACGGGCAAATTCACCCCGATTGTCACAAGGAAAAATCAATGCAGAAACGAAAACTAGGAAAGAGTGACCTGGAGGTATCCGCACTGGGTCTTGGCTGTATGGGGCTGAGCTTCGGATACGGTGAACCTGTTGAAGAGCAAGCAGGAATTTCTTTGATCAGAACCGCCGTCGATCGGGGCATTAACTTTTTTGATACAGCGGAGGTCTATGGAGCGTACACGAACGAAGAACTGGTTGGCAAAGCGTTGGCGCCGATGCGTGACCAGGTGATCATTGCCACCAAATTTGGGTTCGCCATTGATGCGCAGGGCGTACAGACGGGCCTCGACAGCCGGCCGGAACATATCAGAGATGTCGTAGAAGCATCTTTGCAGCGGCTGCAAACCGACTACATTGATCTGCTGTATCAGCATCGTGTTGACCCCAATGTGCCAATCGAAGATGTTGCGGGAACGGTCAAAGAACTGATTCAGGCAGGCAAGGTGAAACACTTTGGCCTCTCTGAGGCAGGGGTGGAGATTATCCGCCGTGCCCACACCGTGCAACCTGTCACCGCACTGCAGAGTGAATATTCACTCTGGTGGCGAGAGCCGGAAGACGTGATCTTCCCGACACTCGAAGAACTGGGGATTGGCTTTGTCCCCTTCAGCCCCTTGGGGAAGGGATTTTTGACCGGTAAAATCGACGAGTCCACCACGTTCGACAGTAGCGACTTCCGCAACAAAGTTCCGCGGTTCTCACCCGAAAATCGGAAAGCAAACCTGGCTTTGATTGCGCTGCTCGATCGGATCGCCACGCGTAACAATGCAACAACGGCTCAAATCGCACTGGCCTGGATATTGGCCCAAAAGCCCTGGATTGTCCCCATTCCGGGAACAACCAAAGTGCATCGTCTTGAGGAGAACATCGCAGCAGTTGAGGTCAAGCTCTCCGAATCCGATCTCGCTGAAATCGAGACTGCCGCTGCACAAATCAATGTCAAAGGGGACCGATACCCTGAAGCCGCGATGAAAATGATCAATCGCTGAACGAGAACGACAGTAACACGCAGAAAAAATCTGAACCGAGTCTTGTCGCCCCAAATCCATTCCAGACAGCGTTTCACGGGAATTCGTGGAACGCTGTTTTCTTTAATGCTGATCCAGTTTTTCCATTTCAAGTTGCCAACTCCAGGCGATGTGACTACAATCAATCTATTATTCGTACGAACTTCATAATATAACTTATTTAACGCGTGATTACAGATGCGAATTCACAAACATTCAAGCTGAATCAGGAAGCCCTCTCATGCTGAATCGATTTTTTCTCACCGTTTCCCTGGCGTTAATGCTGCTGCCAGGTTCAATCTGCTCCGCTCAGAATCAATCAGGCCAGGCTTTGACTCCTGATGCCCCCTATCATGCCCAAAAGCAGGACCCCGTGAGTCACAATGTGGAATTCTCCATCGTGGTCACTCCACCTTACCACTGCAAAGTTTTGAAAGTCTGGGTTCCGGTCCCGCAAACCGATGTTGCCCAAGAGATACAAGAGAGCCAGTTCAGCACGTTTCCCAATGATGTGAAACCGCAAATCAATCGTGAACCCGTTTACGGAAATCGATTTGCTTACTTTGAATTTCATGATCCGCAGGGAGCGCAGATCATTACCCACAGTTTTAAAGCGAAAGTCTGGAATCTGGACTGGCAGGTAAATCCGAAATCCGTGGAAACAGTGGAAAAATGGCCCGATTCATTTGCGTCTTACCTAAAGCCGCAATCACTGAATCAGGAACAAAAATTTCAGCAAGTGATCCAACAAATTGCTGCTGGTCCGAAGAATGCCAGCATGCCTCTCATGAATGCCATGAACTGGATCGACCAGAATCTGGCCTACGATCACATCAATGCTTCGCTGAAAGCAGACGCCAATCATGCATTCACACAGCGACGAGGACATTGCAGTGATTACCACGGATTGTGTGCCACCATGGGTCGGGCACTCGGATATCCGACGCGTGTGACATATGGTCTGGCACTCTATCCGAAAAACTCCCCCTCGCACTGCAAGATGGAAGCCTTTTTACCGCCGTATGGCTGGGTCAGCTTTGATCTGTCGGAGACACAGAAACTCGTCAAGAAGATCCGAACGTCGCAAGACTTATCCGCTTCACAAAAAGTAACGCTGACAGCGGCCGCCCGCAAACGGACGCTCTCTGGTTTCCGAGAAAACAGCTGGCTGCTGTTGACCAAAGGGACTGATTACGAATTAGTCCCCAAAGCCTCCCAGCCGGTTCGCGTGGTTCGAACCGCCTATGTCGAAGCGGATGGCGAAGCCCTGCCCGATCCCGATCCTGCCAATGGAAAGAAACGCGAATTCTCCTGGATGACCTCACATCGCTATACCGCAGACAAACCCTTCAAAAAACCGTTCAAGGATCTCACCACGCTCACTGTTGATTAATTTTCCGGCAAGGCAGGAGCTGCCACAGACGGTGGTCGCGCAGAAAAATTCCCAGCCAGACCAGTACACCGATAATGATCTGAATCACAAACGGATCACCCACACGCCAGTGGGTGCAAATCGCGCCGCCCAGATAACCCGTCAGTAAAATTGCGCCCAGCACTGAAGTCCAGGGGAGCAGGTAAATAATCAGGCAGACTAATTCCAGAATCGCCAATGGAAAAACCATCGACTCGGGCAATCCCATTTTTGCCATTCCTTCGGACAGTTCCGGTCCCCCTTTGAATTTCATGATCGCGCTCATCCCAAAAACAAAGGCCATCAGCGCGGCGATGACACGACCGCACCAGACCATGATCTGGTGTGAGTTCGATTTCGTTTTAATGTCGGGCTGGCTCATGTCGTTTCCTTTACGAATTCGATAAATGCTTTAGATTCGCTGGATCTCTACTTATTGTTTGACCGGTATTTCAGGTAGTTCAAAAATCGGACGAATTTCTACAGTCCCCTTCTTGGCCGGGGGGATTTGGCTGGCGACTGCAATTGCCTCGTCGAGATTCTCGACATCGATAATATAATAGCCACCAAGCTGTTCGGTGGTTTCTGCGAAAGGCCCATCGGTAATCAATCGCTTCCCTTCACGAACCCGAACGCTGGTCGCCATTGAGACAGGATGTAAGGGAGACGCCGCCAGAAACTGTCCTTTCTCGTTCAATTCATGGCAGACTTCGGTCGACTTTACCATACAGGCTTCACGTTCCTCTTCAGTCCAGTCACTCTCGGTACTGTAAATCAGCAGCATGTATTTCACAACTCTCTCCTTGTTCTTGGTCCATTTCTATATGTTGACTCTCTGGGCCACTCATACTGACGACTTTACGCCGCACGCGATTATGACTGCATCTTTTCATCGCGAGCTTTGATCAGCGCGTTGATTTCTTCATCAGCGGGTCTGATTTCAAAAGGGCCGCCCTTCACTCCAGGGTGCTTCGACATCAGAGCGATGGCGTGATTCAAATCGCGCGCTTCCAGAATCAAGAGTCCGCCGATCTGCTCTTTCGTTTCAGCAAATGGTCCCTCGGTCACATCCACCTGACCACTGTGCATTCTCAACGTGACCGCCTGGCTCGCATGCTGCAACGCTTCGCCGCCAATAAAATGCCCACCGCGACGCAACTCGTCGTCATAGGCCATGCACTCCTCCATCATCGCTGCCATCTCTGCTTCAGTCTTTCCTTCCCAGGCAGACTCATCATAATATCCAAGACAAATAAATTTCATCATCAGTTCCTTTTAAATTGAAAGAAGCTGTTTTATTACTTTACCAGCGAATAAATACTCGTCTATCCGCCATTAGAGGCCTCCTGCAGACGTTGAATGTCAATCTTTGTCATCTGCATCAAAGCCTGCATGACTCGATTTGATTTCCCTGCCCCCTGCATTAACTCAGGTAAAATGGAGGGCACAATTTGCCAGGACAGACCGAATTTATCTTTGAGCCAACCACACTGCCCCGGCTCTCCTTCCTCAGTCAGTTTTTCCCACAGTTCATCGATTTCTTGCTGTGTGTCACAGTTCACAGCAAATGAAACGGCTTCGTTGAATTTAAACATCGGACCTCCATTCAGAGCAATAAACGTCTGCCCTTCTAACTCAAACGAAGCGACCATCACGGAACCCGCCGGACCGGGCCCTGCCTCTCCGTAGCGAGAGACGCTCAGCTTTTTTGAGTTTTTGAAGATTGATGTATAGTGATCGATGGCTGCTTCCGCATTATCATCAAACCAGAGAAAGGGAGCAATTTTAGGTGAATCCGACATGTTTACTTCTACTTTTCGGCTTAATTTTCAGCGTTAGTGAAATGATCACACGCTCTGACGATTTATTCAAACATCACCTTCATCGCTGCATTCATTTCATCCAGGCTCACATCACGCACGTGCGTGGCGACAGACCAACGATGTCCAAATGGATCTTCCAGCATGCCATAACGATCTCCCCAAAACATATCCGCCACAGGCATCGTAATTTTTGCCCCGGCAGCGACAGCCTGTTTTACGCTGGCATCCACATCTTCGACCTGTAGATGCAGACACACAGGCGAGCCCTTCAGTGCCTGCGGTCCCAGACCGCCACACTCAGCATTTTCGTCAGCCAGCATCATCCGCGAATCACCAATTTGCAGACAGGCATGCATCAACTTACCATCGGGCCCCGGCAGACGCATCTGTTCGACTGCCCCAAACGCGCTTTTATAAAACTCGATTGCATCAGCGGCTCCCGCACAAACCAGGTGAGGAGTGAGTGTATGCATGCCATCCGGAATTGGTTTTACGGCGGACGTGTCATCAGGCGTATTCATTGTTCTTCTCTCCAATTTCAGCAGGGATCAAAAATCCGGCTGTCCTCACACTTTGGACGAAAATACCGGCGATTTAATGAGTAGTCGAATCGAATGATCCTGAATCGACATCTTCATCGACTTTTTTCAAGAAATTCAGCATCAAGTCTCAGATAAGCCGGCGTTGATCACTTCCTGCAAACGTTTTTCGAGAAATCGACGTTCTGATGACTGTTTTGTCAATGTCAGGGCGCGTTCATAAGCGGCTCGAGCCTCGTCGCTGCGACCAAGGCGGCGACAAAAATCGGCTCGGGCGGCGTGCGCCAAATGATAGTCTGTCAAATCACCTCGCGCGAATATGGCATCGATTAATTCCAAACCGGCGGCGGCATCATCCCGCATCGCTACGGCCACTGCCCGGTTCAGCTCAATAATTGGTGACGGGTTGGCCTGGAATAGCAAATCATACCAGGAGACAATCTGCGTCCAGTTTGTTTCTGCAGACGCGCGTGCCCCCGCATGCACCGCGGCAATCGCTGCCTGAATGGTATAGCTGCCCACTTCTCCCGAACCAATCGCACGTTCAACCAGTGAAATCCCTTCTCTGATCTTGTCCCGATCCCAAAGCCTGCGATCCTGATCTTCCAGCAAAATCAATTCGCCATCCGAGGTCGCTCGCGCTTCTCTACGTGATTCATGTAACAACATCAGTGCCAGTAATCCGATCGCTTCCGGATCGGGCAACAGCTCGATCAGCAAACGCGCCAGGCGAATCGCTTCTTCAGATAGATCCCCTCGCGTGAGTGTATCCCCTGAAGAGGCAGAATAACCTTCGTTAAACACCAGATAAATCACGGTCAGCACCGCATCCAGTCGTTCCGGCAAATCGACGTGTGTGGGTACGACATACGGAATGCCTGCTTCCCGAATTTTTGATTTGCCACGTACGATGCGCTGAGCCATCGTTGAAGGAGAGGTCAAAAATGCACTGGCGATTTCCTCCGTCGTCAGACCGCACACCTCGCGCAGCGTCAAAGCAACCTGGATATTCGGCGCAATCGCCGGGTGACAGCAGGTAAAAATCAAACGTAGACGGTCGTCTTCGACCTCTGTATCCAACTTATCGGCATTTAACTCTGCGATTCCCTCCAGCCGGGTGATCAATTCCTCTTGAGACTGATCATAGCGAGTTCGACGGCGGATCGTATCGATCGCCTTAAAGCGACCGGTCGAGACCAGCCAGGAAACGGGATTGGCGGGAATTCCATCCCGCTCCCATTGCTCCATCGCCGCAGTAAAGGCTTCATGGAGTGCCTCTTCCGCCAGATCGAAATCCCCCAGCAACCGCACGAGTGTGGCATACACGCGACGCGATTCGTGACGATAGATTTCGTCCACTTTCCGGGAAACTGATTCGGTAGATCGTTCGCTCATCCGCTATTCCGTTTCGACTTATCGATGAATGACGGATCTATCTTAGAAAAACAAGCATCAGAGTCCAGAGCGACCATAGTCCAACGAGTTGAAGATATCATTCTGCAGCGATCACAAACCGCGGGATTCATTCCGCGATCTTGCTCAATATCGGATGGTTATTGCGGATATGATAAGACAGGGCTTTGCGAGCGGAACGCCAATCTTTTTTGATCAGCGCATTCAGAATCGATTGATGCTGACGTACCGTTTCGATGGCGGTTTCCCGATCCTGATCTTCCCAGTCAAACAGAATGTCGTAATACCGGCCCTGATGCTGAAAAAAGTCCTGAATGTAATAATTCCCGGCTTTTTCGATGATATATTCATGCAACGAATTATCGATCAAGACACTCTCAGACTTCTTTTGGGGAATCACATTTCCAGCGAGAATCCTCTGTAGATCTTCTTTGACCAGATGCGGCTTGGCCAGTTCGAGTGCTTTCAATTCCAGCAGTTCGCGTACTTCCAGAAACGCCTGCATATCTTCCTGGCGAAACGGTCTGAGCCTCCAGCCTCGTCGGGGAATGTGATCCAGAATTCCGGTTCCCGCCAGACGGTTCAAAATAATTCGTAGCGAAGAACGACTGATGTTGTATTTTCGAGCCGTCACTTCTTCGCGAATATCGATCGGCTCTCCCTGTAAACTCAATTTCACGAAATCATTGGTGATCACTTCAAACATGTCGACAGGAGGTTCTGGAAGAACAGACTTTTTCCCGCGCTTTAACGGTTTGATCTGCTCCGTGTTTAAAACCAGCCTGCGATTGGCTCCTTTTTGCAGCAGTCCTTCTTCGACCAGTTCTGCCAGTGCCGTTCTGACGGGAGAAAAGCTGACCTCATAATGCTCTGCCAATGATTCCAATGTCAGCTGCGCAGGCAGTTCCTGTCCATTCCGCAAGCGGACTTCCAAATCATTCTTGATATAATTTTTGAGCGACATCGTTTGAATGTGAGACTTAAAAGCAGTCAGGCAACATGCGTTAGTAAAATCGAAAAAGAGAGTCTCGGAATGACAGCTGAACCCGCCAGACTCTCTTTCAGTCTACAGTTCAACACAAGTGCTTTAAAGCCCGCATCTCCGGAAAAGCAGAAAAGCCCTGTTTCCTAAGTCAAAACGATTCCTCGTCGCCCCGCCCCCCTTGTCTCATCTCAAGATTGATAAAAAAAGCCCCTTGCTCTACCGATAGAACAAGAGGCCTGAGATACTTCTCGATTTTGGACTTCAGTTAAACCCCTAACTCCTCCCAGGGGCCGGTAATTGCAAAGGTCATGCCCGGGTCTTGAATGTTAACGAACAGCCATTTGCCATCCGGACTGAAGCAGGCACCTGCCCATTCTCCACCACTGAAATCACCTTCCAGATTGAGATGCTGGCCTTTTTTCAGTTGGATGTTATTGATGGCGACGGTTTTCAAAGTTCCCTTGCGACTCAACGCATGCAAACGCAAAGGCTTCAGGTCAGCATCTTCGCATAGAATCAAACCGCCTCGCGGACTGACTGTCAAATTATCCGGGCTATCCAGAATCTCATGGCTGGGAGACTGAAACACAAGCTGCAGCGTCTGATCTTTGGGTGAGAATGACCAGACCTGTCCCAGGCCGGCTTCTCCCCCATTGGTGCAGTTAAAATAAACCAGACCGTCACCATACCAGCAGCCTTCCAGGCGACCAAAGGTTGTCGCCCCCTTCTCTTTTCCCTGTGAGTAAACGCCGAGTCCGTCTTCCTTACCCGGCGTATTACGACGCTCCGGATCTTCAATGTCAACCCATTCCGCTTCGTAACGAACGCCACGGCTTGCACCAGTTCGCAAATCCGACTGGCCTTTGACCTTCAACATCTGCAAGCCGCCCCCCTGGGTGAGTACTTCACGCTCATTGGGCAGGAAGCGATAGAAGCCCGCTGTATCCCGGTCTTCCGTTTCATAAATGATGCCATCGCGCGGATCAATGGCGAGTGCTTCGTGTACGAATCGCCCTAATGCTTTCAGCGGCTCTAATGAAGCGGTCCCTTCGGCTGGTACTTCAAAAACCCAGCCATGATGTTTTTCATGATGATATTGAACGTCGCGAAAACTTTCTTTCGGGCCAATCACTGTCTCTTCACAAGACAACCAGGTTCCCCATGGAGTTGGTCCGCCGGCACAGTTTTGTACGGTTCCCGCTAAACTGGTCCAGCTCTTCAACCATTTTCCTGCTTTGACATCAAATTGAAGATTCGCACACCCCCCGCCCGCTTTCCGGTCAAACGTAAGGGCTTCCGGACCGAAACTTTGGGAGCCTCGAATTTCATGATTTCGGCAAAGCGTAATCACATCCCCGTTCTGGGAAATCACCGCCATGCCGTCATGACCTTCAGGCGTGATCACCCCATCTGACATTTTGTCTCCCACCCAGCCAAACGACTGGTAGCGGAAACCGTCCGGCAGCCGCAGTAACGGCAACCCCGTTGTCTCATCCAAAACAGGCCGAAGTTCGGAATGATCTTTCGTAATCCCGTTGGCAGACGCCATCGTTAGAAAGCGGGAAAAAACCGTTCCCACCGCAGGGGCCGTAATAGCCGTCTTTAAGAAATGACGTCGAGAAGAAGAGGTGCGCACGATTGGCTCTACCTTATAAACAGTGAGTTCAACATCCAGTTTTCACTCATTGAAACAAATCAACGGCTGGATCTATTTTGGGATAATACAGCCTATTGTTAATTTTTGATGAACGTTCTATTAAGAACTCTAAATAGCAAATTCTTATTTCGCTGTTCACTGGCTTTCACACCAGAAAAACGGTCCCAGATCACAGATCCTGAAATGTCAGGAGCCCCAAGTGTACACATAAAGCCACTCATATCGGGCCGCAGTTAACAGCACAGCAGAGCTGCGTTTTATCTGTTCATGAAGAAAGCGGAGTGAGAGACCAGACCGTGAACGAGAAAGAAAACGTCCCTTTCCCTCAGTCTCAACAATCAAGGAGACGAAACGGGAAGTGAGATATTAAAGAATGAGCAGCAACTCTGATTCAGCGTGCTCTACCGGGAAAGGAGAAGCCGGATTGTTTAATCTGCGACGATTTTTCGGTTGGTTCTTTGAGCCCCGAACTCCCTTTCATGGCGCCGCCTACTCCCAGTATTTCCGGGTGACGGGCAATTTTATCACTAAAGATGCGAATATCACGTGCGATTGGTTCCAGGTTATTCAACAGAACCGTCAATGAACTGGCCGACCGATTCATATTGCGGTACAACTCGGGATCTGACATGAACTTTTTGAGAGACCCATCGCCTGAATTCAACGCGCGGGTAAACGAATTCATCTCCGCCATTATCGCATCCAGGCGGGATAAGCTCCGATCCAGTTTAACGATCATCGACTGACTGTGTTTGGCCAACGGATCGGTAACCTGTGACAGATTATCCAGGTTTTCTCCCGCTTTCTTGACCGCCACTTCCACCGAAGCAATCGTGCGGTGCGTACTTTCGATCATGGCAGGCATCGCGGCGATCGTACGTTTCAGGTTTTCCTGTTGCTTGGGATCAGCAACGAGTTGATTCACACTCCCCATCATCTGATTCATTTTTCGCATCGCCAGCGAAAACTCCTCTAAGGAAGTCGCTGCACGCTCGATCACGACATCCAGGTTCCCCTCTTTGGTCTCCATCAGTCGGTTCATGTTCCCCGCCAGTTTCTCCCACTCTTTACTGGTCGAAGTGAACGCTTCCAGTGTTGTAGAAACCTGCTTCTCCATTCGGAAGACGACTTCCATCGGGTCACTGGAAGCCTGCCCGATCAGACGTTCTCCCGGCTGAATAAAGTTTGTACTCTTGCCGGGAGTAATCACAATTTTTGAATCGCCCATGATCGAACTGACAATCTGCGGGCTCGCGTCTTTTCGCAGATGCTGAGTTTCACTGATGGCCACCAGCAACAGCACACCCGGCTTGGAATCACTGGTGATAATCTTGCTCACCTCGCCAATCCGAATCCCGTGCCGCACAACGGGCGTCCCGCGATGTACTCCGGAGATGGATTCAAATCGCATCGCAATCGTGTATTTCTTCTTCCACAAGGTTTCCAGTTGACCGAACTGAAAGATCATCGCGGCTCCCGTAATCATCGCGGAAATCACAAACAGTCCTACACGAAATTGTATTTGGCGATCCGTCATATTTGCCTCAATCTTGATCTCATCCTTGAGATCAAACCCTCTCGTTACGTTTTAAAATTGTTGATGAATACGATTTCTGAACAGTGCCCGCTCAGGCGGCTTCCGCCATCTCCCGAATCCGGTCCCCGGCTTCGCCATAGACAAACTGATGGACCCGCGGCGAAGAAGATGCGAACGCTTCTTCTGCTGTCCCTTCGAAGACGATCTGTTCCTCTTCCGGATTCAAACGCGCCAACGGATACAACATGATAATCCGATCGGCGACTTTTTTGACAGTACTCATATCATGCGTCACGACAATGCTGGTCACCGGGCGACTGGCCCGTGTCTGCAGAATCAGCTCGTTAATGACATCCGTCATCACAGGGTCAAGCCCTGTTGTCGGTTCATCATACAGCATGACTTCAGGAGTCATCGCCAGTGCACGCGCTAACCCCACACGTTTTTTCATACCGCCGGAAAGTTGCGCCGGCTTCTTCTGACTGATTGTTTCAGAAAGCCCGACTTCTCTTAAACGTTCAACCACAATCTGATCAATGTCTGCTTTTTTCAATTTGGTATTCTGGGTTAACCCAAAGGCAACATTCTCGTAGACAGACAGGCTGTCAAATAACGCCGCCCCCTGAAACAGATAGCCAATTCGCAGTCGATCCCGATGTAATTCACGCGGGCTGCGATCTGAAATCGAACGGTCATTCCACAATACATCACCTTGTGTTGGCTGCAATAAATTCATGATCAGCTTCATGGTCACACTTTTCCCGCAACCACTCTCCCCAATCACCACCAGCGTTTCCCCACGACGCACACCAAACGAAACATCGCGCAGAACCTGATGTGTTCCAAACTGGCGCGAGACATTGCGCAGTTCAATGACATAGCCATCTTTTGATTTCTGCTCATCCATAGTAATGTTTTCTTTGGGTTCAGTTTAGTAGCGCTGAGTTACCTGAGGACACCCGGATAAACCGTCTGCATGAAGTGATAAAAATTGACGATTCCCACTCCCAGCAGAAAATCTAGAATCATGATCATAATGAAGGAATACACGAATGCTTCTGTCGCTGCTTTGCCAACTCCCTCAGCACCCGCACCACAATGGAAGCCACGGTGACAGGAGATTAACGAAATGGCAGCGCCAAAGAAGAAGCTTTTAAAGATTCCCCCCATCACATCATAGGCGTACACAAATTGTATCGAATAATGCCAGTAGTAGAACGAATCGACGCCTAAGATCTGGGTGCTGAAAAACCAGCCTCCCAGGATTCCCACCGCATCAGCAATAATAGTGAGTAGCGGGATCAACAGACAGCAGGACAGAAATCGCGGCACAACCAGATAGTGAATCGGATCTGCCCCGAGCGCGCGCAAGGCATCGATCTGTTCGGTCACGCGCATCGTTCCCAGCTCGGCCGACATCGAAGTCCCCACACGACCAGCCAGCATGATTGCGGCTAGAACGGGCCCCAGTTCTTCCACCAGTGAGATGGAAATTACCGCGCCGATCTGATTTTCCAGATGCATTAGTTTGAACTGATCATAAGACTGCACAGCCAGGACCATGCCAATAAAGCCGCCTGTAATCAAAATGACAGGAATACTCTGAATCCCTATGTGGTACATACACCACCAGAGATTGCTCCGAGGAGGCAGGCGCGTCACCATCCAGCCCAGCATTTCCCAGCCGAACAGAAACAGGTCGCCCATGAGACAAATTGTATTGATCACCCCGCGCCCCAGCCCATGAATGATGGTATCTCGGGGGTACGAAGTTGAAACTGATGACATTAATGGTTTCCAGTTCAGACTTTACTATGCAAATGACAGAATATTCCGAGGCGGAAGGTTAATGGATTTTCTGATTTGAATCGAGACCATTTCCACCACGACAGGCAAAAAACAGACCTCATCGATATTCCAGTCCAAAACTGACATTTTTTGCACTGACTCTTTTCGAAACCGGTACACTCCTGATAAAATATATCAAGATAAGTTGAATTGATAGTTTAGGACCTATCTCTATTGCCCATATTGATTTAATGCAATTCACCCATCTGGGGCAGTCGAGAGAGGCACAATAGAATATGATGTACCTTCAGCTTTGACATCAATACCGAAGAACGCAAGCGAAAGTAAGGATAGGTAAAATGAGAATTTTTTCTGTAGCGCTATTTACCGCAATTTCACTCTCAATGATTCCCGTGGTTTCGGCAGAAGAGAAGAAAGCAGACCCGGCGACGGAACAGGCCAAAGCCAAAATTCGTGCCGCCGGTGGTTCCGTTCTGGAACTGGCACAGAATGATGACCGTCTGGAAATCGCCTTTCATCTCTCGGACCAGAAAATTACAGATGACACCCTGAAAACGCTGGCAGGCCTGTCGAAAGTGGCCAGTCTGAATTTACGTGGAACGGAAGTCACTTCAGCTGGTCTGGCGCATCTGAAACACCTCAAAGATCTGACACATCTGCACCTTGAAAAAACGAAAGTCAACGACGCCGGTCTCAAACAGCTGCAAGCCCTCCCCAACCTGGAATATTTGAACCTCTATGGAACAGAAATCACAGACGCCGGTCTGCCCCAGCTCAGTTCATTGAAAAAACTGAAACGTCTTTATGTCTGGCAAACCAAAGTCACTCGCCCCGCGGGATTGGCCTTACAAAAACAAATTACGGGCTTAGCAATCATTGGTCTTCCCGAAGAACCCAAACCGGTCGCAGCAGCAAAACCAGAACCAGCAAAACCAGAACCAGCAAAACCAGCTGCAAAGAAACCAGCCGAGAAAAAGCCGGCAGCGAAGAAAGAGAAAAAACCAGCTCCGAAACCCGCTAAAAAGAAAGCGGAAAAGAAAAAGGAAGAAAAGAAACCCGCTCCAAAACCAGCTGCTAAAAAAGAAGCCCCTAAGAAAGAAGAGAAAAAGAAGTAACTTCTCACGACAACTAAAAACGATTTTCCGCAGGGCTGATTCAGCCCTGCTTTTTTTGGTTCCGGCGTTCCCCTCAACCAAACATCCGTCAACCAAACCGCACATGCTCCGCACATTTCGAGATCTTGATTCCATTTAAATCGCCAAAACCATGCCCTCATTCTACAGAATTCTTGATCCTAAACGCTCCAGAAACTGTTACAATAAACTAGAATCAGGGCTGCCAAGCCTCGGTGAAGTTGAATTCGTAAAGAGTCACCTCAATTCCCTCATGCTGATTTTGGAAGCACTGCTTCAGATGAGACAGGAGTAGTAGTGGCAATTTTAAGGAGTGGGCCCCCTTGGAAATTACCTATCAGCAGGAAATCATCGCACCGATTGATGTGGTTTTCAGCTTTCTCAACGATGACGAAAAAATGAAGCTCTGGATGGAAGGCCTGGAATCAACTGAATATCCCAACGGCGAAAATGCTGATAACCCGGTGGGAACAGAGTTTATCCAAACGATTCGAGAAGGCGGTCAAATACAGCAATACACAGGGAAAGTCACTCAATACGAGCCTCCCACTCTGCTCGCAGTCGAACTGCAAAGCAACGCGTTTCAGCTCAATGTAACGTATGAATTAACGGACCTGGGCCGTAAAACGCAATTAGACTACCATTGTGAGCTGGTCTTCGCTTCCCTGTTTCATCGAATCATCGGCATTTTATTCTGCGGATTGACAAAACGAATCTTAAATTCGCAAATGAAAAAACTGAGTCTACTCGCAGAGCAGGAATCAGTCCGGCGGTCTCCCCCGCAAAAATGAGCAGAAATCAAGCGTGATCAAACGGACCTACTTCTTCTTTTTGCCTTTTTCTTTCGCTAACTCAACCGCCGTCTTGGGTCCCAGATTGTAGAGCCGCGCTGTCTTGTCATAGCAGGCCACGCACATCCGAAGACCATCCGGATGGAAATCCAGATCGTAAGGCACACTTTTGACTTTCTGGGCAGTAAAAGGTTTCTCTTCTCCCAGTTTCCAGAACCAGATCATGCCGGATGAATTTCCTCCCGCAGCGGCGATGAAATCATTCTCGGGATGAAACCGAACTCCCCAGCAGGTGCCTTTGAAATTATCGCTGGGCGTCATCACCGCCAGTCGCTTGCCGGTTTCCCAATCAAACAGAATCACTGTCGGAACTCCGATACCGGCAAATGCATTTGAGACTTCTCCAATGCTGGAAATCGCAAAATATTTTCCATCCCGGCTGATATCCATCCCCCGCACACCACCAATGTGAGCGTGGAATGTTTTATCATATTTGTAAATCACGCTCCCATCAAAATCCCGCACCAGTTTCCCGGTTTTCACATCCCACTGCTTGAGATTTCCCCGCAAGTCACCGGAAATCAGATATTGACCACCAGGGTGAAATTTCACGTTATAGACCTGATGCTCATGCCCTGCGAGTGTCCGAATCAGCTTGGCCGTTTGCACCGACCAGATTTTTACCAGCCGATCATTGCCGGCAGTTGCCACCAACGTGCCATCCGGACTGAGTGAGACCCCGCGTACATAACCCTTATGTGCATCAATCAAATGCTTCGGCGTTGGTTGAGCAGAAGTCAGGTCCCACCAGGCAAGCTTGCCTTCATAGGCCCCGGTGATGAGCAACGGTTTGGAATCATCGACATCAAAGCGACGGACCCAACTCTTATGGCCTGCGAGCTGTGTGTTTTCGGCACTGACCAGATCCCAGCGCTGGAAGTCAGACCCCTGAGCACCGGCCAGCAAATAGTTTCCGCTTGCATCAATTTTACAGGAATACAGGGGGCGTGAATTCTGAAACGTGGCAACTTCGCGAATTAACTTCGGATCAGCAATCGGCGGTTTTGACTGATACAATTTGGCAATCTCTAAAAATTGATTCTCTTTCATTTTTAAATTAGCCAACTGTTTATTAACTTCGGCAACCTGCTTCTTCAATTCCCCCTGTTGTTTTTGTTTTTCCTTCAGGGATTGTTCGAGCGATTTGACTTGCTGCTGGCTCTGTGTGATTTGTTTTTTCAGCAGATCGGTATCGGGAATCGGTTTGGCTGCAACGAGAGGTTCGTTCGATTTCTTTTCTCTCACTTTGTTTTCGTTGTACTTCTTCAACGCCTGTTGAGATTGCTTCAGGGTGTCAGAATCGATCTTAATTTTTTGCTGTGTCTCTTGGACCCGTTTCTGAATGCCTTTGATTTCTTCATCAACTAGTTGCAGTTTTTTTGATGCTTCCGCTACAACTTTGCTTTGCAGCGCAGTCTGTTTGGCTGCCTTCTGTGCATCCAGTTGTGCAAACTTGAGCGCCGCAGGCAAAGGGGTCGATCCATGATCTAAAATCGGCTTCACTGCCATGACCGGTTGTTCGACAGGCTCAGTTTTCGCATCCGGCTTCGCGGCTGTCGCGGGTAGAATCGTTGAGAAAACAGTCAGCAACATGCCCAGACAGACTCTCCAAGATTTGATTGGCTCAAAACCGCTCACGCCAGAATCTCCTTGATCGGCTCTGCTTTGGGATCTGCTTTCGCAATCGGCTGACCGTTCGGATAAAACTCTTCTGTCGAATCCAGTCCTACCGCCTGATAATACGTGTGGAACAGATGACCGCCGTTGACTTCACGATCAATCACCTTTGTGCCTGTTTCATTGGTCTTTCCGGAGACAGCGCCCCCTTTGATGCCTGTGCCCCCCAGGGCCACCGACCAGGCCGTTCCCCAGTGATCACGACCCACCCGTTGATTAATCCGAGGCGTTCGCCCAAATTCACACATGCAGATAATTAAGGTGTGGTCTAATAAACCACGGTCGTACAAATCGGAAATGAATGTTGCGAAAGGCTTATCAAATTCACCTAACTGCTCGATATGAAAATTGAAGTTTTCTGAATGCGTATCGTAGTTGGTATGCCCGACTTTGACGAATGTCACTCCCTTTTCAATCAGCTGCCGGGCCATTAAACAGTGACGGCCAAAATCATGCTTACCATATCGTTCGACGTCTTTGTCAGAAAATTTGCTGAAGTCAAAAATATCACTCCGCGCCATTAAAGCCGCTGCCTGATCGAACGATTGATTGTAAACTTCCGTGTGCGCAGTTCTTCGCTTCTGCTCAAAACGCTGGCTAAATTTATGACGCAGGCTTCTGCGAAGCTTATCCCGATCCTCAGTCATCGATGAATGCAGCGCCAAATTGCTGGGTGCTTTTCCATTCGAAAGCACCAGCGGTGCATGCCGTGGCCCTAAAAATGTCGACTCGGCAGAGGAGCCCCCTGCCCCCACTGAAATATAGCCTGGCAAAGGACTTTTCGGCGGTGCCAGATGATGTGAAAATGTCGATCCCAGATAAGGATAGGCAAAACCGGGTTGTTTCTTCCGCCCGGTCTGCATGATGTAGGCACCTTTACCATGGTCGTTCTCTTTGGTATTGATGCCCCTTACCAGTGCCAGATGATGCATCTGCTGCGCGGTATAAGGCAGAAGTTCGCTGATCTGAACTCCTGGTGCCGATGTCGAAATCGCCTGGAAAGGTCCCCCCGTTTCGACCCCTGGTTTGGGATCCCAGGTTTCCAACTGGCTGACTCCACCAGAAAGCCAGAATACCACGACCTGCTTTTGTTGTGACGCCAGTTTTTTCGCAGCTTCGACCTGAGTCATGCCGCCAAAGCCGAGCATACTCAAAGCCCCCGCCGCCGTGCCTCCTAAAAAGGAACGACGTGTCAACGATTCATGGGATCCACAAGCATATTTACAACGCATTGTCTCACCTTCCCTGCATTTCAATAATGTGTCTGACTGACTCTGAAAACCGTACTTCGTACACAATGCCGACTAATGATTAAAACGAAACTCCGAAGACATCACTAATGCCCAGATCAAATCACTCACCAGTTCCGACCGCGTTTTGCTTGTTTTCCCTGCCAATAAACTAGCGACTTCTTTTGTCTCTGCCTGATCCGGATGCCGATTCAAGACGCTCAGATATAATTCTGCTGCCGCTTTTTCTGGCTGCTCAACGGGAAACTTCAAAACTCGATCAGCCGTATTGCCGGCACGCGCAGAAAGAATTCCCTGAATGGCTTGATTATTGGAAAGATACAAAATCTGGTCCGCGGTGGCTTCAAACCTTTCCGCAGGCTTGCCGGGTAAACCACCAAACAAAGAAACAAACTGGCGTTCGTAATTTAGCAGCTTCTTGCGTAAGCTCGCTTCGGTCAGATTCTTCTTCAAACTATTCCGATAGACGGCTGTCTGCCCCGTGGCTTCGAGAACCGCCCAGGCAAACTGCTCCGGGGTGAGCGGCTTCAAAATCGCATGAGTAAACTTCGCATCGTCCAGTTCCGCGGCGTCTTTGCCGTTGAACAGGTCATTGGCACTGGACCGCTGGTAGGTCTCACTCAATACCAGTTCCCGCAAATACCATTTCAGATCAAATTGATGTGCAATCATCTGATCGGTCAGCGTTTCCAACAGTTCCGGATGCGAAGGGGGATTCTCGGAATGATCGGCGTCGAGCGGATGCACAATACCCCGCCCCATCATCATCGCCCAGAGACGATTCGCCATCGTGCGGGCAAAACGGCGATTTTGGGGTGAAGTCAGCGCGGCTCCCAGTTGTTCCCGACGACTATATTTCGGAATCGGCCTAACATCTTTCGCTGGTTTGACTTTGTATTCTTCCCCCTTCTTGAAGGCGGGCTCGGGAACTTTGCTTCCGTTAAATACGACCGGTAAGGTTGTCTCGGGACCTTTTGAAGTTTTATCACGGACTTCAAACACCGACTCAAATTTGACTTCACCTTCGGCCTTCTCTGCAAAAACCGTCTGCTTTTTCTTTTTGTCCTTGAACACAAAACTCCGTACCAGAAACGCAGAGATGCCATAGTAATGATCCTGCTTCCAGTCATTCACATCGGGATGATCATGGCATTGAGCGCACGTTAAGTCGGCTCCCAGAAAGATCCGACTGATGTCACGCGTTAACTCATTCACATCACCATCACGGGCCAGGTAAAACCGGGCGGCTGCCTGCTCCTCTTTCTTCGAACCGTCTGCGGCAAGAATCTCTCTCACCATCTGATCCAGTGGTTTATTTTCCGCTACAGACTGACGCAAAAACTCTTCCCATGCGCCGACATCGATGTACTTCTTTCGCAGACGCTCCATCAATATCACATCCAACTGCTGCGAAATATACCGGGCATACTCCGGCGACCCCAATAATTGATCCACCAGAATCGTTCGCTTCGCAGGACGCTTATCTGTCAAAAAAGCACGTGTCTGTTCAATGGATGGAATTCGGCCTGTCAGATCAAGGGTCACTCTCCGCAGAAATTCACTGTCACTGCAGCGAACAGAGGCCAGCTTGTCATAATCTTGGTGTTGCTGCTGAATCTGCTGATCAATCATCTGATGCAACGGTTTCGCGACAGGCAACGCTGGTTTTTTCGCGACCAGGGGTAACTCAGAGGTGGTTGCCGGTCCGGCGAATAGAGACTGCGCAACTAAAGCATGCGACAGGAAAATGACCAGAAGTAAAACGTAAACACACATGTTTGTCCGAAACATGGGTCTCCTTTCTTCCGTTCTCTTCAATTTGATTCAGATAGTCAGGCTATCTGAGGCGGGACGTACAGAACTTCAAGACGGTACGGTACGCTGTTTGAAGCCAATTCACATAGGTGGGTCTTTATCTATCGTCTATTTTGCTGGCGTTCCTTCAGTCAGTCAAGTTCAAACCGTAGATCTTGCTTAGGTTTACGAAAACCACTCAAGATGCACAATCGGCGAACTTTTTTCGCAAAATATCGATTTTGAGTGTCGTCGCGATTCAGAGGCGACTACTTAGACACTGGCGAAAGATCGTAACAGGCGGCCTCTTCACTATTTCGAACAAATAGTTTACCACCAGCCAAAGCCGGATGATTCCAGGTTTGCCCCTCAATTGCCTGAAATTCGGCAACCTGCTCGTATTTCTCAGGATCCGCTTTGACCAGTTCCACCCGGCCATCTTCAGCCAGAATCAACAGATGAGAGCCAACCAGTAACATCTGGCCATATCCATAGCGGCCCCGTTTCCAATTGCGTTTCCCAGTCTCCAGATTCAGGCAGGTCAACACACCTTCATCCAGTCCATACACGAATCCGTCCCACTTCACAGCAGAGTTGAATTTCAACTTCATGCTCTGGCTCTTCCAATCCTGAGTCACTTGTGCGTCTGATTCGACAGATGGACTGATCCTGATCCGGGCAGAACCTTTTCCATATCCGGTTCCGAGAAAGAGGCTGTGATCATCGACCACAATCGGTTGCGCCGCATTGATCCCCGACTGATTCGTCCAGGGAAAAAACCAGAGCGACGTTCCATCGGCAAGTGCAAAACCTTCCAGCCCCTTGGAGTGAAATACCAGAACTTGTGGCGTTCCATTCAGCACTGCAAACTGGGGCGCACTATAACTCGACTTCTTCGTTCCGCCCGTCCAGACTTTCTCACCCGTCAATCGGTCAAACGCAATCAGCGATTGATCCTCTGCCTTGGACCCGCTTTTCTGAAGCCCCTGATTCACTATCACTAGCTCTTCCCAGATCAGCGGTGACCCGGCCATCCCCCATTCGAGATTTTTTAAATCTCCATCCTTCAATAAATCATGCGACCAGACCAGTTCTCCCGTGCCTGCGTTTAGACAATTCAGAATTCCGGTTCCCCCCATTGTGTAAAGAAAACCGTCGTGGAACGTAGGAGTCGCCCGCGGTCCTACACCTCCCAGTGTTTCCGAAAAACGCACCGGATCCGAATAAACCCAGATCTGTTTCCCGGTCGCCGCGTCGTAACAAACCACGGTCTCCTGCGCGCCGCGCTGTTCCTGGGTAAACGCACGGTCGCCTATCGCACAGAACGAACTCCAGCCAGCACCAACGGGATGTTTCCAGAGTAATTCAGGTGGATTCTGTTTCCAGTCAGTGCGAATCGTTTGATCCCGAACCACACCGTCCCGTTCCGCCCCGCGAAATGCGGGCCAGTCGCCGGGAGAAACTTCTAAAGTCTGTTCCGTGACCTCAACGTTTGCTGCAGGCGCATTGTTTTCGATCTGTTCAAAATATTGCTCTGCGCGTTGCTCAGGCGTTGGTAAAAAACGAAAGCGAAAGCGGGGCACCATATCACCTTCAAAACTTTCGACACGCAACAGTGAAAAGAAAAGCACGAAAAACAGCACTGTTCCGAACAGACCTTTGAAACGCGTTTTCCAGGCGACACCGGAAATCAACATCCACCAGATCAACAAGCCAATCAGCAGATTCCGGATCCCAAAATAGACTGAAAAGACCTGATAGGTTCGGTCAGGGGCTAATTGAAACCATTGATAAATCATGGCAGCGATGCCCACCATAAGAACTCCCAGGCCCCACTTCCATCTGAGCTTCCGCTTCCGCAACGGTGGAGTCTCGGAATGATCGGACTCAGAAAGTTCCTGCTGTTCCAGTTCGCTGGTATTCATAAACCCGCTCCGACTTACTTCTTAAACAATCCAACATAGGATTTTACTACTGTGGAAGCAGGTTTGAGATCCGATTTCACAACCTGAGCCAGCGGAGCATAGACAGTTTTCACCGTCTTCGAAAACGGGCCGAACTTCATCTTCCCTTCCAGCCAGGCCAGAGGTCCTGATATCACAAAGTACAGCAGCAAAAATGCTGTGAAACACATCGCGCAAACCCCGGCCTTTTGCACAAATGTCGGTTTTTCCGCATCTGGTATTAACTTCGCTTCAGAATCATTGGGAGCTGCCATGTTCCGTACCTCTTACCCGTAAAAGATCCTGATAGTGATACTCTTAAAGCACAGGTTGCGTTTCAAATTTCTTCCTGAAATGAAAAATTCAGCACCACGTTCATTTTTTATGAAAGGCTGGCAATTGCTGGCCGGTTTCCCGATCGAATTCATCAGGCCGCCGCATACGAGGCAGACGATCATGCGTCTCTTCCTGCCACTGGTCGAGGGCCGCCCGCAATTCCTGTTGCACTTTCTGAAACTCTTTCTGACCTGCGAGATTGTGTAACTCATGCGGATCAGCCTCAAGATCATACAGCTCTTCCGCAGGCCGCGGTGCCAGAAAACAACCTTGTTGATCTCCATTGAGTTTCCTGGCATCGCGCAACTGACGCATTTTGACATAAGTTTCACTGCGTACCGCGTCTGCCGGTGGCGTGCCGGGAAGATCGGGATAAAAATTGCGAATGTATTTGAATCGGGACGAGCGAACCGCGCGACCAAAATCTTCAAAATCATGCCAGTTATGTTCGGCGAAAATATGAAGCCGCGTTGTCGCAGCCGGATTTTGCAGTAGAGGCTTAAAACTCTTTCCTTGAAATGTCTCGCCGACAGGTAGACCGGCCAACTCCAGAATGGTGGGCGCCAGATCAACCGAACTGATCAACGAATCAGAAACCGATCCCCCTTTGACCTGTGCAGGCCAGGTCACAATCCAGGGTGTTCGCACACCACTGTCATACACGGTGGTTTTGCAGCGTGGGAAAGGACGCCCGTTATCACTTAAAAACACAATTACCGTATTTGATGCGACATCCTGTTTTTTCAATTCATCACGGACGCGCCCAACCACCCCATCCAGCCTGGTTATTTCATCGTAATACAGCGCCAAGTCATCTCTGACCTCAGGGGTATCGGGCAGGTATGGAGGCACGATGACATCTTCATTTGTATGTGGACGTTCGATAATGTTTCGTTGATAAGGACGATGCGGATCGGTAAACGCAAACCACATGAAGAAAGGTTTATCTTTCGGTCGCTGTTTGAGAGTCGAGACCCATTCATTCAGTTTGGTGGTCACGTGGTCAAACTTGCTTTTCGTCGGCGTACCCAGATGCCACTTACCTGCGGACGCAGTGTAGTAACCCGCGTCTTTTAACTGCTCCACAAACGTGACCTGACTCTCGGGTAACGGAAGATGCAACTGATGCGCACCGGTACTGTGCGGATAACGGCCGGTAATGATACTCGAACGGCTCGGACTACAAGAACTGCAAGTCAGATACGCATGATTAAATTTCATGCCGTCCACTGCCAGTTGATTCAGATTCGGAGTCTGAATTTTAGGATGACCATAAGCACCACAATCATCCCATGCCATATCATCGGCAATGAAAACGATAAAGTTTGGTTTTTCCTCAGTCGGTTTTTGCGCAAATAAATCTTCACCGCAAAAATGCAAAGCCAGCAGTAACGTAACCAGGGTTAAAAACGGAATCAATCGCATCATTCTCTCTTCACTCACTTCTGACTTATCAGGTTCAGGGTAAAAAACGCGTCCGTTCTTCCGGTGTCGGCATCCGACAGGTTTCATGTTTGCCAAACAGCCGATAACGTGAGCCCGCCACCATGCGATAACCAAGATTCCTGATCGGCAAAGGAATCAACCACAATAGCCATCCACAAACATTCCAGGGAAATCCCAGCAACCAGAGGACTCGCACAATCGCCGCTGATCGCCGATAGAGCCGGCCTTCCTTTGGAGTACGAAATATGACTGTGTCAATGTTTTGAATGTCCTGCTCACTTAATAACGCGGCTGCTGTCTCTCCCTGCAACGGGGAATACAAAAGCCGCCCTTGTCGATCTCGCGCAATCGCAAAATCCACACTGCTGTTACATAAACCACACACACCATCAAAAAATAGAACTGGCTTATCCACAGCAACCCCCAATCCGCTGTTTGCTTCTTGTGACTCTGTTTGAGAAACAGGACTGGGAACCACTTCGTTACGACTTTCCTGAACAGTCTGATCAACGGTCGTTGATTTATTCATCTGATTCCGTATCGCAACCTTGAATAAAATTAAAAGAGCCCGAGTAAAATCTCGAAACACTCAGGTAACCTAATAGTATACGTAACAAGTATTTATCTCCAGTCGTTTTTTGTCGCTTTGAACGGAATCCTGCGAAATCTTGATGCGCTGAATGAATCGCGAGCAAACAGAAGCTTCTGAGCAGATTTCTTCCTGTCGTTTGCTGAAAAAAACGCTAAAATAACAGAGACGAACAATTCCAAGCCTGCCCAAAAGGGCGCTGCTTTTTCTGTATTCATCCATTAGAGCCCGTGATGTCAACACACACTCCCCATCCTCATTCGCAATCGCGTTGGAATCAGGGAGTCTGCGTATCGACACTGTTCCACCTGACGCTCATCGGCGGGTTAGCCATGATCGTCGATCAGATGGAAACACAGCCCAGTTCACCCGCGAATTCAATTCAAACGCGTTGGTCTGCTCCGCCCAAAAACGTTGAGCCCGTCCTGATGGAAGTGGCTGTGACGGAGAAACAGGAAAACGCTTCCAGCGGAGCCATACTTTCCAAACTGCCACCAGTTCTCGACTTAAATTCTGCTCCCGATACCAAGTCGCTTTCCTCGCTTTTGGACGGTCCACTTCCCCAAACAACTCAGCATGAAGAATCGCTCACTACCAAATATGCGGCTGACATCGTTGGCGCCTTACTCACTTCATCCGCCCTCGGAACCGCCGATTCCGGCTCGGGAAACGGCTCCGGAAATGGTGATTTTTTCGGCCTGAATCCGAAAAGCAAACGCATTGTCTTCGTCGTTGACTCTTCAAAGAGTATGAACTTTCCCCATGAAAGCGTGGGCAAAACCAGACTGGGACGGGTCAAACTGGAACTTGCCAAAACCATTTATTCAATGGATGAGCATCAGGAATTCTTTGTCATCTTCTTCAGTGACTTTGCCATCCCCATGCCTGCCAGAAAACTTCAGCCCGCAACGCCCGAAACAAAAAAGAAATTCCTATCCTGGGTCGCCAAGGTCCCCGGCGTCGGAACAACAGAACCACTGGAAGCCCTGCTGATCGCACTCCGTCTGCAACCAGACACGATTTATTTCCTGACGGACGGGCAATTCAATCCCACCATCGTCAAAGCGTTCAACAAAGTGGCTGCACGAACAAAACGAAATCGAAACGTGATCGTTAACGGGATCTGCTTGGGAAATCGGGAAGGCGAATCAGTTATTCGCGAACTGGTTGAGCAGAATTCGGGCAGCTACACCTTTATTCCCTGATCCCACCTCTCTCATAAACATCACAAATTTACACTTCTCGATACTCTCTCGTAGTATCTTACACTCTGTCCGAATCTAAGTCTTTACAGATAAATAGTTTTTGACATATTATGCCCTTTATTCGATCTTCACATTTTTCTCGTGATATTTTTGAGCATTCTTCGCCTTCTATGAAGGCAGCAATTTAATTGCTCAGCTTTCAATAACTTTTCCGAATGTCGCCCAAAAATCAAAAACTGATTCGACCAGGAATCATCTGAACGGGGCGTATCGATATCTGGATCTCAACAAATAATGAATTCATTGAACTCCGCCGAAACAGAGACTCAGAAACTCGGTGAGCCGAAGGGGACTTTAAACTCTCCCTCCTTTCTGGCGCTGCTGGCAACCCAGTTTCTGGGTGCGATGAACGATAATATGTTTCGCTGGTTTATCATTCCCATCGGGAAACCGATAATCGGCGATGCCGTCGCGCTTTCACTGGGTTTGGCCTGTTTCACGCTGCCCTACCTCCTGTTGGCAAGTGTCGCTGGTTATCTTGCCGACCGCTTCAGTAAGCGTACGGTGATTATCTCCTGCAAAGTGGCTGAGATCATCATCATGACTCTAGGAATTCTGGCCATACAGGTCGGGAATATCTATCTGCTCTTTTTTATCGTGGCCTTAATGGGCTGCCAGAGTGCGCTCTTCGGTCCTGCCAAATTCGGCAGTATCCCCGAAATGCTGCGTGATAACCGCCTTTCCAAAGGGAACGGTGTCATGGGACTGATTACCGTGGTCTCTTCGGCCCTGGGGTTTATCGCCGGGAACTATTTATACCACGTCACTCAGCCTGATCTAAATGCTCCCGGATCACTCACTGATTTAGCGATCGCCGCATTAACGCTCGTTGGTGTTGCCATTGTCGGTACAATCGTCAGTCTGAAAATTCGTAAACTCCCCCCTGCTGCTCCCGAACGCGGCTTCCCCTTTAATCCCGCCAAAGAGACCTGGCACCAGCTGCAACTGCTCCGCAGCAGTACGCCTTTACTCAGAACCGCACTGGGTGTTGCCTTCTTCTGGATGCTGGCTTCACTCGCACAAATTAACGTCGATACATACGGAATTCATGAGCTGGGACTTTCACAAAAAGATATCGGACCCTTATTGGGAATTCTGGTCTTCGGTGTCGCCTTAGGAAGTATGCTCGCCGGAATCTGGTCTGCAGGACGCATTGAACTAGGGATCGTCCCCTTAGGCGCTGCCGGAATCGTCATCACCTCATTACTCCTGTTTTTCACAGGCAGCAGCGTGATCCCCGGACAGGAATCCGATTCGCAGATGTATTACCTGCTATCGCTACTCTGGCTGTTTCTGCTCGGTGTCAGTTCCGGTTTATTCGATATTCCGCTGGAAACATTCCTCCAGCACCGCAGCGATGTGGAAACGCGTGGTAGCATTCTGGCTGCGGCCAACTTCCTGGCGTTCGCATTCATCCTGTTTGCTTCATTCGCATTTTGGGTGATGCAGGATACTTTGAAGATGTCAGCCAGCCAGATTTTCATGGTCATCGGGTTACTTACAGTTCCGGTTGGCATTTACATTTTCAAATTGCTCCCAAACGCCACTATCCGCTTTATGGTCTGGCTCGTGAGCTGTACCATCTATAAACTCAGAGTCAAAGGGCTGAAAAATCTGCCCAAAAAAGGTGGCGCACTCCTCGTAGCAAATCATGTCTCCTGGCTTGATGGAATCTTTCTGATTCTCACTTCCACGCGTCCCGTTCGCATGATCGCCTATTCAACTTATGTACAAGGTCCCTGGATTTCGTGGCTGACAAAACTGTATAAGACGATCCCCATCAACGTGGAAGATGGACCGAAAGCATTAATGCGTTCCATTAAAGATGCCCGCTCTGCAATTGAAAATGGTGAATTAGTCTGTATCTTCGCTGAAGGCAAATTGACTCGTTCCGGTTACTTGCAACCGTTTCAGTCGGGTTTAATGAAAATCATTAAAGGAACTGGCGCTCCCGTCATTCCCGTCTACATTGACGAACTATGGGGGAGCATTTTTAGTTTTCATGGCGGAAAGTTTTTCTGGAAAAAACCCCGGCGCTGGCCTTACCCGGTTTCCATCCGCTTTGGAAAACCGATCCTGCATCCGGAAAATGAAAAACATGTCCAGAAGGTTGTTCAAAACCTGGGGATCGAAGCGGCCAATTTTCGAAAGACGTATCAAATGATTCCACCAAGATTGTTTCTCAGAAAATGTAAAAACCGACGATTCCAGCAAAAAGTCGCCGACTCAACGGGAGTTGAAATTACAGGCGGCAAGCTGCTCACCGGGGCGCTGTTAATGCGTCGGTTGCTTAACAAACATGTTTTAAAACAAGACGAAAAAATGGTCGGCGTGCTCCTGCCACCTTCGGTCGGAGGTTCTGTCATCAATGCCAGCCTCGCGATCGCCGGTCGGGTTCCGATCAATCTGAATTACACACTTTCTGACGGCGATATTAACTATTGCATCAAGGAAGCAGGCATCAAAACCGTTTTGACCAGCCAGAAATTCCTGGAGAAAAAACCGATCGACATGGACGCCAATGTCGTACTTCTTGACGATTTAAAACCCAAAGCTTCAGCCCTCGACAAACTGATCTGCGCCTTCATGGCCTATGTCGTCCCTGCCTGGATCATCGAACGAATCATCGGTTTAAAGCACGTTGATTCCGACGAACTGAGTACCGTCATCTTTACATCCGGTTCAACAGGACGCCCCAAAGGTGTCATGCTCACACACCATAATATTGTTTCCAATATCAATTCCGCCGACGATTTACTGCACCTCTCCAACAAAGACTGCATTCTTGGAATCCTGCCGTTCTTCCATTCCTTTGGGTATACAATTTCCCTCTGGATGCCATTTATCCGAAACATGGGAGTCTGCTATCACTTTAACCCGACCGACGCACGCACGGTTGGAAAAATGGTCGAGAAGTACGAAGTCACGCTCTTCGCATCAACGCCGACCTTCCTAAGACATTACCTCAAACGCTGCACTCCGGAGCAATTCAAAACGCTGGAAATTGTCATCACCGGCGCAGAAAAACTGCCGCAGAGTCTAGCACATGAATTCCATGACAAGTTCGGCATCTTTCCGACGGAAGGTTACGGCACGACCGAACTCTCTCCCGTCGCAGCAGTAAACATCCCCCCCAGCCGACAACTCGATCCGAATGAAATCAGTTCCAAACCAGGTACCGTCGGCCGGGCGATTCCCTGTGTCATGGCAAAAACCGTTGACCCGGATACCATGCAAGATCTGCCCGACGGACAGGAAGGACTTCTGTTTATCAAAGGCCCGAATGTCATGAAAGGCTATTTGAATAACGAAGAAAAAACAGCCGAAGTCATCTTCGATGGCTGGTACAACACCGGCGACTTCGCCACAATCGATGAAGATGGGTTTATCACTATCACAGGCAGACAAACCCGCTTTTCAAAAATTGGTGGGGAAATGGTGCCGCACGTTCGAATCGAAGAACTCATTGCCAATATTGTCAGTGATCCAAATGAAGACGAACCTGAGGTACAAGTTGCCGTGACCGCCGTTCCCGATCCTAAAAAGGGAGAACGGTTAATCGTTCTTCATAAACCGCTGAATATCCCCATTGATACCATTCTAAAAGAAATTGCCAAACAAGAGATTCCCAATCTGTGGATTCCCTCCAGCGACAGTTTTCTGGAAGTGGAGTCGATCCCGCTCCTGGGGACAGGCAAACTGGATCTGGCTAAAATCAAGCAGCTAGCCGCGGATGCGTATTCCACTGAACTCAGTAGCTAGTCTAAACAATGATCACGTCTGGGTTTATCAAAAATCATAATCCACACCACTGATAAGGATTTACACGAAATCCTTTAAAAAAACGGTTAGATTTTCAGGTCCCATTGGTCCATTAGTGTATAGAACGGGCCATGGTGTGGCGAGAGCCACTATGAATTCAACCGTTTACGCGAAAGTGATGAGGAAGCAGGCATGATCAATCAAACTGTCAAACTGACGGAACGACAAACGGCAATCTATCAATTTCTGAAAGATAAGATTGTCAACCGTGGCTATGGCCCGACTGTCAGAGAAATCGGCGACGCATTCGATATTCGATCCCCTAACGGCGTCATGGGACATTTAAAAGCACTGGAACGCAAGGGACTCATCAAACGACAGTCTCACATTTCCCGATCTATTCAACTCTGTGATAATTCGCAAAAACCGGCCAACATTGCTTTAGCCGGCACCTTAATAGCAGGCGCTCCCCTGGATCAACCCTCTCAAGGTCAAACCCAAGTTGACTTCAGCCCCTTGTTCAACTCATCTGAAAATTTCTGCCTGAAGGTCAAAGGCACTTCCATGATCGATGCCCAGATCCAGGACGGCGATTATGTCGTAGTTCAAAAACAGGAAACCTGCCAGCAGGGAGACATCGTCGTCGCACTGGTTGACAAGCAGGAAGCCACGTTGAAACGCTTCTATCAAGAAGGAGATCGAGTTCGATTAGAGCCGGCTAATTCCGCAATGGCTCCCATTTATTCGAATGATGTTCAAATTCTCGGCGTTGTGAAAGGCGTCATCAGAAAATTTATTTAAGCTTTCGGTTCAATCTAATCCTGACCTGACAGCGTTCCCATTTGTGTGCGTGCCAGCGTAATCAGCATCAGATCGGGCAGGCATGTTGCTCCAGCATGACGCAACATGTTTACTACTTGCGCGGCAGTATAATGCGCATGAGTACAAACGTGTAATAAGACATCACTCCGCCTGGTTTGATACACACGCCCCTTGCCCGAGCTGTTGCTGCGTTTTTGGATGAATTCGTTCAGGGCTGCTTCCGTTAACTGCTCCAGATAATTTATCCAGCGCTGCTCCAGCGCTTCCCACTTCTGTTTCAACTCGGACACTGATTGAATGGCTCCCTCAGCTTTTTGATTCCCCGGAATCTCTCCCTCCAGATCCCCGGGTAACAGGGGATTTTCATCGCCCAGCAGTGCTTCCAGCCAGATATATTCCGCCGCATACAAATGCAACATTGATTGCCAGATTGTCCCCTGCCCAATCGCAAACTCTTGCATGCATTGCGACTCTGAAAGCATTTGAACAGACTCCAGTAACCTCTGATTCGCCCACCTTCGGTGTTCATGCAACCGTAAAATCAATTTGAGTGACATAGTAGCATCTCCCGATCCGTTCTGAGAAAACCAAACTCCCAAGGTCCTCTGCCCACTCTCTGCAGAGACAAACTCAGGTACAGGGGTTCGCAGGTCAGAAATCTCATTTTTCCTCATGCAACTCTATTTGAAAACTCTAGTTAAGCATGATTTAGCTGACCGGGCGTTTTTTAGTCGTTTTTTTCATTTAGATTGTTTCTCAGCACTTGAATTGCCGAAACTATTTTCTATCCTTACCCTTACATTCAGGTAATTTTACCGCACTCTGGGGGATTAGCTCAGTTGGGAGAGCGTTTGGCTGGCAGCCAAAAGGTCACCGGTTCGAGCCCGGTATCCTCCACTTTTAAGCTGACTGTTGAAACCAACAGTCAGCTTTTTTTGTGGGCTCAAATCGATGTTCCTACAGAACGCACCTTTAAAACAAAAACAGCCAGCATTTATTACAAATGCTGGCTGGAAAACAGTTCGTTTAAGAATTCAGGAGCACTGAGTCTTCACGCAGTTTACTTTTCGCTATTCTCGCTTTGGCTCAGTTGCCTGGGGAATAATGATTTCCTTGCCGAGTTCACATTTCGGACAGTCCACTTCTGTTTCTTCAATGATTTCTTCCTGCACTTCACCTGGTCTGCAGATCTGGCATGGTTCTTCGACCGTTTCAGATTCTAACAGCACATCTTCCGAGTAACTGCCGCCTCGCTGCAGGTAGTCGCATCCATTATATCCCAGAACAGCTCCCCCACGGGGATATGTGTAGTACGCAGAACCAGCATAAAACGATTTGAATTTTCCAAAATAGCTGCGCGAATAATAACCAGAATATGCATAACTCTGGTTCAGAGATGAAATGGCTCCTGCCACATCAGAAAACTCACTCACAACAGCAGACTGCACATAGCTTAAACCGACAATCATCGCCAGAACTGCCACCGTTAGAATAATCACCAGCTCTGCTGATATAACGAAACCATTTTCGTCGTTCCAAAACTGATTTACCAAATGACTCATTTGAAGCTCCTTTGTGTATTTTGATTAACAGCACTTTTTAAGTTAAGAGGATCGAATTTTAGAGCGTCTCATTTCTCAGACAGTCACATATCACGGCAACTCAACTTCTGTTTTGACGCCACAACTTTTACAAACTCAGGGTCAATACCCTGCCAATTTTTTTGATTCCTGTTTTGAAAGTGCCGATTGGCTAAAGCGGGAGAGGAAAGTTTCTCAGGCTTTCCGTTTCTGGTTTTCAAGGCGGAACTCATTGCCTCACTCACCATAAAAATCAGGGTAAAGACACCAGAACTTCTCTCCGCTTCAGTCAATCAGTCATCGGTGGTCTCTCAGGTCACCGACTTGTGTAACGGTCTCTCAGGTCGCCACACACTCTCTCTATGCGTTTCACTTCTTCGCCTTCATTCGAGTGGCAAAAGTGGATTATTCAGATTTCGTTACAACCGTTAGATCCCGACTTTTCAATAACTCCGGAACAACTGGTTTAACTGACATAACACGCAAGACATGTGCCACTCATAGAATCTCTATAACAATCAACACCGTCACATCCGTCATAAACATCACACACGTAATAACTTATAGAATCACTACAAAACGAACTTTTTTCGTATGCGTGTTTTTATAAATCGCTGAACTCAGAAAATGTTCAAATCTCTTTACAAGGAATTTAACGCTTTTGATAAGAATTCCTGTCGTATCGATTATGCCGATTGTAAAGGGAATGGAGTCCAGAAGCGGGACGACTTGATTGAGAAGACATCAGACAGATGCCCTTAAGAAGCAGAGATAGAGCCAGATCCCTACTGTGATGTGCCTGTGAAGGGGGCTCAGAACGGACAGAGGCTTAATCGTTCAACGCGCATAAAAACAGCCCCCTGAAACGTGAGTTTCAGGGGGCTGTGGTTTTTTACTTGGCAGCAGTGTCTGCTGTTAGTTCAACAGCGGATTGTCACCGCCGGCGATAGCGCTGAAGAAGTCATCGAGATCGGATGCGTCTGCATCGTCGATCACAGGCAGACGCCGCTGTGAATCGTTCAGCGATTCACTCATCAGGTCGTTGCCCGCTTCATCAGCGTCCAGATCGTCATAACCCAGGACGTGCCCCAGTTCGTGCATCACGACCGTCAACAGATCCATGCGACCGAAGGCTGCACTCGCTTCGTCGGCGACCAGGTTGCCGTCTGCATCCAGCGTGAATTCGCTGTTGTCAAACGGGCTGTCGTCTACGAACCAGCCATAGCCGGCGGCATTCACGTCGATCAGGATCGTGCTGCTGTTCGCACCACCGAGCATCGCATCCGGCAGATCTGCCAACACAAAGCTTACCGACTGCAGACGATCCAGTTCTTCCGCCGTCAACCCTGTGGCACTCCAGTAGGTCAACGCGGCATTCCGCACAGCGTCCAGATCGGCCTGGGTGATCGAGTCAGCAGGCGTGCTGCTTACACCGGCGGCGGCTACCAGCGGTCCGGTCCGTTCGATGCGAACGGCGTCCGCGATGATCGAACCGTCGGCCACATTGTCACTCAGTGTCACCGTGATCGTTCCACCGGCTCCGACAGCGATGGTGCCCAGGATTTCCCAGTACTTGCCTTCGGAATAGAAGTCGTCCGCTTTCAGTCGCTGATTGACCACGATCGGCCCGGTGCCAATGTTATATTCTGCATTGCTGGCCCGAAGGCTCGAATGCTGGTACCAGGTAGTAGACACGGTATACGTCCCGGCGGCCAGACCGTTGAAGTTCCAGGTTGCCGTACCGTTATCGCCCAGATTCAACTGCTGCGCATCAGATTCGTAGTAGAACAGACTCGCACCGCCCTTTGCCTGCCAGGGGCCCACACTGCTGTAATCGGCGTCCCCGTTGTCGACAATCTGCACCGTCGTCATCGTAGCCGATACATTGATCGTGAAGGGATTCTCGTCGGTATCATCGTTGGCAATCGAAACCACGCCGGCGGAGACACCAGACATTCCCGTGCTGTTGAATTCCAGCACAAACGTCGTCGATTGGCCGGCGGCCAGCGCCACCGTTCCCGGCCCCGAGAAGACACTGAAGTTCGCCGGAGTGGAGATCGCTCCCAGGTTCAGCGTGTCGGTGCCTGAATTCGTAATCGTGAAGGTCTGGAACAGGGATTCCGCAAAGCTGGCTGTGCCCAAGTCGACACTGCCGACGCCGCTGACCAGATCAACGGCGTCTGCCTGCACTTCGATTTCCGGGCTTCGCAGGCCGATGGGAATCAGTTCCAGTCGCATCGCATCGGCGACGACATCACCATTGGCACCGTCGTCGGTAATCGTCACCGTCAACGTGGCTCCTGCTGCCACCTGGAAGTTCCCCAGTTCTTCCCAGGTCGTACCATCGGCAGTGAAATCATTGGGAGCATACCGCTGGTCCAGGCTGACCGTAATCGGTCCCCCTTCAATTCCGGAGATCGTGATCTGGGCATCCGGTGCCAGACTGCTGTGCTGGAACCAGTGAGTCGATACCTGATAGGTGCCGGCTCCCAGATTGTCGAAGGTCCAGGTCGCGGTGTTGCTGCCCAGCAGATCGCCACCACGCAGGATATCCTGATCCCGCTGGAAGTAGGTATAGAACGAGGAATCGTAATTGATAGAAACGGTTTCCCAGGGACCACTGTTGCTGTAATTCAGGTCTCCATTGTCCACAATCATCGAGTTTTGTGCCGATCCCGTCACACTGAAGTTGAAGGGATTTGCATCAAACGAATCAGCGCCGAAGGAAATCATGCCGCCAAAGGGACCGGCGACTGCAGCATCCATCTGTACGGTAAATGTGGTGGAAGACCCAGGTGACAGATTGTCATTCCCAAAGCCACTAAGGAGGCTGAATCCTGCTGGCAGGTTCAGCGTTCCCAGTGCCATATTCCGTTCACCATAGTTGGTCACAGTGAAGGTCTTGATGACAGGAGCCCCGACGATGGTCTCTTCGAAATCAACGGTGCCGCCATCTTCGACGACTCCCCCGTCAACTTCCACGCTGATCACAGGATCGACCACGCGATAGATGCGGATTTCATCGGCGAAAACAATCCCATCGGCATTGTCGGTCAGCTGCACACTCAGGGTGTTCCCTGTGATCGCAACCGGATTACCAATATATTCCCAGAGCGTGCCATCATCCAGGAAATCATTGGGGTTGGTCTGATGACTCACCAGTACGGTCGTCACAGGAGACAGATCGTCATAGATCGTATAGGGAGCGTTGCTAGCAGCGGCCCCGCCGTAGGGAGCGAGATTCGGGTGGACGTACCAGTTAGCAACCACCTGATAACGGCCTGGTTCCACATCAAAGCTCCAGGTGGCACTGTTGGCACCACTGCCGCCCACATCTGCCACGCCGGCATACAGGAATTCGGGATCGCCAATGCCCCGGGGGGTATAATCGTTCCAGGTTCCCGTGGTAGAGAAATCGGAGTCCGTGATGCCGACGGTGGCCGGCCCCGCTGTTCCACTCACAGTGAAGTTATAAGGATTCTCATCTTCGTCGCCCGTTGTAAACGAAATCTGACCAAAGGTAGAACCGCTGGTCCCCCCGTCAAACTGGATCGTAAAGGTAACGGAACCACCGCCGGCAATCGTAACCGGCATTGTATCGGTTCCAAACGGCGAAGCGGGATCAATGCTGAAGCCGGCAGGAAATTCGACCAGGCCGGTGACATCGACGTCCATCGAAGACAGATTGGTCACGGTAAAAGTCTTGCTGACCGGTACTCCGGGCAGCGTGCTGCCGAAGTCAACATTGCCGGTATCGTCTTCGACAACCGTGCCCATATCCACGGTGACCTGCAGATCGGGCTCTGGCAGATATTCAATGCGGATCGCATCGGCAATCACGCCGTAAGACAGGTCGGACATATGGTAGAAGTCACGCGGATTGTTGTTGGCGTCGTTGGTCAGCGTGACCGTCAGTACCCCACCAACAACAAGGTACGATGCGTTCAAATCAAACCAGGCAGTTCCGTCTTCCGTAAAGCTGGACGGGGTAACCTGCTGGTTGACATCGACCGTCACCACGCCCGATCCGCCATCCAGAGAGAACGGCGCGTCATCGACGCGGTTGAAATAGGGAGCCCAGGTGGTCGAAACCCGGTAATTGCCATCGGCCAGATCGGTAAAGGTCCAGGTTGCGGTTTCTGCACCAGGTTGAGTCGTGGCGCCGGGCTGATTTGGAATCGCTGCCGTCGAATCCGCTTGGTAACCATCGTCACCCAGGTTGGTTCCGTCCGGGAAATTTTGAAAACCGGCCGTTGCGGAAAATTCCGCATCGCCGTCATCGATGATCACCACGTTGGAAACACGGCCATCCAGCAGAATGTTGAAGGTCGCTTCGTCGACATCATCGGTTTCGAATGAGAAGATGCCGGAGCGGTCTCCGAAGCTGGAAGCGTCCATCGTAATCGTAAACTGGATCGTGGCCCCAATGCCAACGGCCTGAGGGGTCAGGTCGGTCGTATAACCAGCTGGAATTGTGATATTGCTGATATTCAGGACCGCGGAACCGTTATTGGTGATTTCAAAGGTTCGCACGGCGGGAGTCAACAGTTCGGTATCACCGAACTGAATACCGCCGGGATGTCCGTCAACGACCACCGCCGGTGGTGCCAGTACGTCGGTCACATCCGTCAGTTCGATTTCCGGACCTGCAGAAACCCGTTCGATGCGGATCGCATCGGCGATCACATTGCCATCGGCCAGGTTGGTCAACATGACGGTCAGGGACCGGGTGCTGATCGTAAACGTCCCCAGATCTTCCCAGATAGCGCCATCGGCACTGAAGTCATCGGGCAGTAACTGCTGATTCAGATCAACGGTTGCCAGCGGAGTCGCAGCAATGGTGCCCACATCGGACTGAGCCCCGTCAAAGACCGTAAACGGAGTATCGGTGGCGACGAGCCCGACTGATTGAGGATTGTCCGAAACTGGCCAGGTCACGGAGACCCGGTATTCTCCCGGTGTCAGGCCGAAGAATTCCCAGAAGGCCTGAGCAGGCCCCGTTCCGGTCGGCGTGTTTCCGTGGACCGAATGAATGTCGTCTTCGAAACCAGTCCCATTGGTAATGGCGGCCGTTCCATTCGGATGGAAAGCCCAGTCTCCGGTGAGCGTGAAGCCGACATCGCCGTTGTCCACGATGAAGCCGGGACTGTCTTCAAATGGACGCACATTTTCGAAGTTCAGATACTGCACGGTACCCACGCCGTCCGCCGTCAGGGAGAAGCCGGTGTCGATCACGGACTGTCCCTTGGCGTCGAAGTCCAGCGTATCCAGGCCCCCGCGGCCGTCGGCCGAACGCAGGACCGGTGGTCCGTCGATCGGGAAGTTACCGTCCTGGGAAAGTGGATCGATGAAGATCAGGTCGTTGAACTCACTACCGACCACGTTTTCCATGAAGCTGGGGTTCGTATCCGGCTGCTGTGGCTGAATCTGTCGCAGTTCGACCGTGTTGCCGCCGAAGACATCTTGAGGCATGTTGATGATATCGGCATCAAACACGATGCCCTGGCTGGCGAAGCGGAAGTCGATCGTGTCGTTGCCGTGGATATCGGTGATCACGTCGGCACTGCCGCCGGCCCCTGGTTCCATCAGGAACACGTCGTTGCCGCCGTTTTCGCTGCCGACGCCATTGCCGCCGCCGTCCAGGTTGTCGTTGCCGAAGCCGTCACCCAGAATGTTGTCATCGTTGTCGCCGGTGATATTGTCGTTGCCGTCACCACCGAAGACGTTTTCGATGCTGTTGTCATCGTCGCCGCCGCCGGTGCCCAGAGCCAGGCCACCACCAATGTTGGTCGCGGTTCCGGCAAACAGGTCGACGTTCACGCCTGTGGTGTAATCCCGGTAATCGAGGCTGTCGTTCCCCAGATCCCCGTTCAGGGTGCCGGTGAGGCCCGCTCCGTCACTCAGGTCGAAGCGGTCATCCAGGTTGCCCCCGATCAGGTTTTCGAAGTCGAGGAAGCTCAGGAACTGTTCCGGTGGTGTGGCCGTGGCGTCACCGCCCGTGGTCGGACGACCGCTCATCAGGTTGGGACGGTCGGCGATAATGAAGCCGGTATCCGTCGAGGTGATACCCCAGTAGTTATTCAGATCGGGACCTTCCAGCGTATCCCCGCCGGCGGTTCCCAAGAGATCGTCGATGTTATCGAAGCCCAGGCTGCCGATGCCGGTACCCAGGATGCTGCCGTTGTTTTCGCGGCCCTGGAAGCCGTCGATGGTTCCCAGACCGGAGAGGGCAATGTGCACCACGGCGGCATAGGTGGTGTAGTCGATGGTATCGACGTCGCCGCCCCCGTCGATGAAGCCTCGCAGAATGCTGCCAGGCAGGAAGAAGAATTCATCATTGCCGGCATCCCCGTTCAGGCGGGTGTCCACGCCCATGGGCGTGCTGCCGTTCTGCAGGGAGAAGTCATCGTCGCCGTTAAAGCCGTTGATCGTGACGTTATTCAGGTCTTCCTGAGTCGTCAGGTTCACACTGATGTCATCATTGCCGTCGGTCCCCGTGACGTTCAGGTTATCGATTGCCATATACGTGATATCGGTGCCCACGGCACTGGTCAGGCCTTCGACGGTGGTCGAAGTGACTTCGAACGTGTCACCAGTCAGATCGCCGGAATCGATGAGGATCAGCGTGTCGTCGCCCCCTTCGCCGTCAATCATGATCTGAGCATTGATGTTGTCGACGGTATTGCCGGCATCAAAGACATTGATCACGTCATCGCCGGCGGCCGCCAGGATGTCGATGTTGAGTACGCCCAGCGGAGCCGAATGCACACGGATCACATCGTTGTCGGCTGCGTTGGTGCCGAAGACGTCATCGGCATCCAGTTCGATATTGGTCAGACTGGTGATGGAGTCCAATGCAATCAGGTCGATGGTTTCGCTGCCCGGTCCCGAGACCAGTTGCAGATCGTTAAATCCACCGAACAGCAGGTTGGTGAATCCACCATTGGCCATCACCTGGGAAATCCCGTCGCCGGCTCCGAGAGCATCGTCAATCACCACCTGACTGGTTGCCGGGGTGGCACTGGCATCGACGTGCAGACCACCGCCGGTGGTCGTGCCAAAGATCCCGGCCCCTTCCACGCGAGCGAAGGAGAGCCCCAGATCGATATCGGTGTCGCCCGTCAGAGCAGCCACAATATTGCCGCTGCCCAGGGCATCGTCCATGTCCGAGAAGTAACCGGCGTCATGGTCGGTAATGAAGTCGACGTTCACGTCATCAACGCCGGCGCCCCCGTCAAAATGAATCGTGATGTCGGTGGCATCGTAGGTGTTGGGGTTGAAGATGTCTTCCAGGAAGAAGTCGGCCGCTGCATTCAGGTGCGAACCGTTGGAAATGCCAATCGCCGGAGCCGCCGTGGTAAAGAACGGCAGGCCGCCGGGAGATTCGTTGATGTTCAGCGTGTCGTTATCGGCAGAACCGATGACGGTGAAGGAGAGAATGTCGCTGGCGTCTCCCGTGAAGAAATTCGCCGCATTGATATCGATCACCAGATCGGTGCCCGATCCATCCAGGGCCGCGTCAATCGTATCGGCGGCTGCATTCTGGAAACCGGAAGCCAGCATGTCCAATACCAGGTGGTAAGCCCCCGTGCTGGTGGTGACGTTTTCGATGCTGCTGTAGGTTACCGGCAGTTGAGGATCGCCGGCAAAACTGAAGGTTCCCGAACCAGGGCTCATTCCCAGTGTCAGCACGGGAGACGTCAGCCCGGTAAAGTCCAGATTAAGGACATCGCCGGGAACCGTCGGCAGAGTCGGATTACCGCCGTTAATGGTAATCGGTGAATCCTGCGTTGGCAGAATGTTGAAGGTATCTTCATCGTCGCCGCCGTTGATCGTAGTCAGGGTCGCATCGACATTGCCCAGCAGGTCGACGGTCGCACCAGCTCCATCGGTAATCGGATCGACGTTGATCGTAATCGTTGTATCTGCGATGACTTCCCCAGTCAGTGCGAGCAGGAAGTTGTCGCCGGAATTCAAGATTACGTCCGCGCCCGTCGATTCGACGGTCACACCGGCATTGATTGTCAAATCATCCCCGGGGCCGGCACCATCGGTTGAGGTCAGAGTGACCGTCCCTGAAGCCGTAACGTTGCTGGCAACGGTCAACGGGCTGGAAGCGGAAACGGTTACCGAACCGTTCGTGGCCACCACACCTGACAAGGGAATCACATCGCCGATGATCAAAGCGCCGGTATTGCTGACAACAACGTCGCCCGAGGTGACATTGGCAGACAGGGTGCTCACTGCGGTGTCGATATCCGCATCTCCCGCACCGCCAACACTACCCGCCGCCTGGAATGCAACTCCACTTGCGGTAATCAATGGTGCTTCACTCGGGCTGGTCGTGTTATCCACAACGCCGCCCCCATTACTAATCACCACGACTCGACCACCTACAGACTGCAGATCGGCAATCTCGACGTCCCCAAAAGCCTGTGCAAGCAGATCACCGCCTCGTGCATTGACAAGACTCCCCTCATCCTGCGTGAACCCACCGCTGCTGTCACTGTTGAAATCAGCAATGAGCCTGACTAATTCAGCCGTGGTGGTATCCACCAGAGAAGACGCTCCCAGTACCAGATTATCATCAGCGAACAGGTTAATCTCACCACCATTGGTCTGCACGGTATTGTTGACGTTGATATCCCCTTGTACGTTCGCCTGAACAATCGAGGCCGCACCAGTAGCTTCAATGGCAGAGTTGATATTCAGCGTCCCGCCGATGGCTAAGAAAATATGACCAGGGGCCGTCATCCCGATCAGTCCGTCTACAATCCCTACCGTGGCTGCAGAAGGTTCCTGGATGAAGATATCGCCTGACGTTGTGACAGCGGCCATGGTATTGATGGCCAGATCAATGTCGCCGGCACCCGCAGCTCCAATGACGGTCGCGGCCCGCAGGGCCACGGTATCTGCAGTAATCACAGCGTCTTCTGCAATACTATTGTCGCCGATGTAACTCAGGGCCGAGGTAATCTGCACTTCGCCACCCGTATTAACGTTAGTTAGAGAGATTTGGAGGGATGCATCAAGGTCAATCAAACCATTCCCACTGCTGGTGATCTCTGTTCCATCGACCATTGTAAGGTCACTAGCAGAATCAATATCGATCAGGTTACTACCAGTATTGGAGATGACAGCAGAATTATTAACAAGGAAGCCCCCCCCGGTATTTTCCAGCTCCAGAGTTCCCGTGGAAGCGGCAATATCGTTTGAAATTGTCATGGTATCGTTCGATCTTAAATCAACGGCTCCCCCTGTAACTGCCTCACTGACCAACAGAGTGCCAGTGGTCGTCAGGAAGATGCTACTGGCAGCGGCTGTGATACCACTCAAACCATCGACCGTGCCAATTTCCAATGCTCCGGTATTATCAATCGTAAATCCACCACCGGCCACGCTGGTTGCCAGAGTATTGACGTTTGTGTCTATACCGGTAATACCGCCGGGACCACCAACACGCAACGCCGCCCGATCTGCGGTGATCAGAGCATTGCCTGTGAAATCATTGATCCCACCGCCTGTAGCGGTCACACGAACTTCACTGGTTGTTGTGACCTGTAACGATTCCACATTGAAGAAGGCCGTTAAATCGATATCACTGGCACCGGCATCAATCGAACCGGCTGCAGCAAAGGTAATATCATTGAATGTCGAATCAATATCCACGCTGCCCGTAGTGGTAAACGCGCCATTCACGTTGACCTGACCGGCAGTCAGATCCAACATACCCGCTCCGATGTCAACTGTTCCCGTGTTGATAATATCATCGGTGCCCGCATTGACCGTCAGGTTGGCGGTAAAGGCGGCGTCAGCCCCATCAAGATTCACGGTATCGACACCACTGCCGCCGCTGGCTTCGGTGTTGATCGTGAGTGTCCCGGTGGGATGTGTAAAGACAACGGATTCACCGAGCGTGGAATCAATCTGCGATTGGCCTCCAATTCCACCATCAGTGAGTGAAATCATTTCACCGGCACCGGTGAAACTGAAGATCCGATCGGTCGCAGCAATCGTATCGAGTACCGGTTCCAGACCGGTGTAAGTAATCGTCGCAAAGCCTTCACCATTATAGAATACGCTGCCGTCATTGTCGTTTACGAAGCGATGTTCAACCGAGCCTGCGGTTCCGCCGATAATCTCGAGGGTATCGCCGAGCGTTTCGCCGCCAGAGCCACCATTGAAAGTAATCCCATCGACAGGATCAAACAGGCCACCGGCAGGGTTATTGATTACCAGTCGATCATCGCCAGTCAAACCATTGAAGGTGAAATCGGTGACCGCGGAGAAATTGATGACCGAACCACCGTTGATCTGGTAAGTACCCGAATCAGCACCTGTCGCTGTAATTGTCAGCACGTCATCGCCGGCTGTACCATCCACGGAAATACTGCCACCAAACGTGAGACTTTCAATTTCATCAAAGGTTACATTCTGGAATCCACCGGTGGCAGCGATCGTGCCGCTATCCGGGCCGGATGGAGTGAATGTGGATGTTTCTCCCATCGGTGTCAGATAGGTCAGCGAATCGCCGGGAAAAGCGGGAAGGCTTGGAGTGCCACCAAAGATATCGATGGTTGTCAGAACGTTTGGATTGACGGTGATGTCGTCCATATCTGACCCGGTAAAGAGCCTCAGGTTTTCCAACGCTTCAAAGCTCAAGGAATTTGCTCCAGCACCCACTACACTCCCAATTCCGGGGAGCAAACTGACAATGTTGATGATATCGCCGGTCGCATCGCCGGAATCATCGACAATCAACTCATCTGTTCCATTGCCGCCCACGAACGAGAAGATCGACTGAATCCCGTCTACGGTACCACCATTGTTGAGAACACCACCGTTGCCGTCGATGATGACCTGATCGTCATCATCGTCGCCCGTCACGGTAATCTGTGTTCCGGCGGTCAGAATTCCATTCAGGTTGGCTACGCCCCCTTCTGCATCAACACCACTATTGATATCGAGTGTGATATCAATTGCAGCAGCAGAGTTCAGTGTAACACCTGTGGCGAGATTTAAATCATCTCCTGCAAGCAGGTCGATGTCGCCCCCCGTACTGGTGATCCCTGCATTGACATTCAAATCATCCCCAACCGCTGCCGAACCTGCGACTTCAAATGAGACACCGTCTCCCGTGACACTCTGGTTGACTGTGATCGCACCAAAGCTAACCAGTCTGGCAAGACCTGTGGTGACAGTCACTCCTGAAAGACCATCGACCGTACCAATTTCTAAAGCCCCACTAGCATTAGCAAGAATCATATCTCCCGTCGTCGTGCTCGCAGCCAATCTGCTGACAGCGATATCAAAATCGGCTGCCCCAGCACCGCCAATCCCGGTTGCAGCCCGCAGTACCAGTTCGTTACTGGTCACCAGGGAGAGATCGGCAGCCGTGTTGTCCTGGATGGCTCCACTGACAGACTCAATCGCAATCGTTCCCCCTGCACTTTGCAGAGCGGCAATCAAGGCATCACCAGTCGAGGTCACATCAATCATGCCGCCAAAGGCATCGACTATTGAGATCTCATCTTGTTGGAACTGTCCACCGCCCATACTATCGGCATCTGCCGTCAACGTCACTGTTGCAGCCGACGTCGTATCGATACTAGAAAAGGCATTGATCACCAGATTGTTATCGGCCAGCAGATCGATTGCTCCGCCGTTGGTTTGTACGGATGCACTCACGTTGATATCACCCTGTGCATCGGCCAGAATTGTGGATCCGGCACCAGTCGCTTCAATATCGTGGTTCACATTGAGCGTCCCACCGATTACCAGTGAGATATCACCGGCGGCTGTGATTCCACTCAGACCGTCGACCAAACCAATGGATGCGGCAGACGGTTCCTGCAGGAAGATATCTCCTGCTGTACTCTCGGCAGCCATGATATTGATTGCCAGATCAAGGTCACCAGCGCCAGCTAAACCGATATGTGATGTGGCCCGCAGTGCGACTGTGTCCGCGGTGATGACTGGCGACTCTGCTGCCGTATTATCATAAATCTCACCACCGGTTGTTGTGATCTGGACTTCGCCACTTGTATTCACATTCGTAAGCGAAACATGGCCGGCCGCATCAATGTCAATCAGACCGGACCCACTGCTGGTGATCTGAGTGCCATTATCTGCCATGGAGAAATGAAAACCTGAATCGATCTCAATCAGATTGCTACCAGTATTAGAAATGACAGCTCCATCACTTATTAAGAAGCTCCCTGTCGCATTGGACAGCTGGAGTGCCCCGCCGGAGGCAACGATATCTTCATTCACGGTCATGTAAGAGCCTGAAACAATGTTCGTCGCGCCGCTGACCGTGATCCCGTTGATGCCACCGGCATTACCGATGACGATCCCATCAAGCTCAGCCAGTTCCAGGCCACCGCTGATATTGGCTTCCAGAAAAAAAATATCAGTCTCCAACGCATCCCCTACGCCGACCCCTGTCGCCGCTGTCAGGGTAGTGGTGCCATTGGATGAAATATTAAAGGCTCCGGCATTGGCATCATTGATGGCGCCTGCGGTCGAAGTGAGGGTCACGTCCGCATTGCTGCCAACTATCCCCAGCTCAATATTATTCACCGCTTCCAGGTCTATATTTCCGGGACCAGATAAAAGACTGCCCGCCAGCGCAAAGACGATGGTATCGCCCGCGTTAATGTCAACATTGCCGGTTGTGGTGACCGCACCATTTACATTGACGTCTTCGGCGTTGATTGTGGTATTACCACTGCCCAGTGTCAGCGCTGCCGCCAGATTGACGGTATCGTCGTTGCCTTCTCCGTTAATGGTAATGTTCGCGGCGAAGGCAGGGTCCAGTGAGTTGACGTTGACGATATCATCGCCGCCACCGGCGTTAATGGTCAGCGTTCCAGTGGGGTTATTAAAGGTCGTCATTTCCCCAGCGGTCGAGTTGACGGTCGTCTGTCCGCCACCAGCGTCGGTCACGGTAATCGTCTCGCTGGTACCACCAAAATTCAGTGTAACATCGGTCGCGGTAACTGTAGACGAGATTGGCTCCAGACCGGTATAGGTAATGAAATCGACTCCGGAGCCATTGAGTTGGATACTACCATCACTGTTATTGACAAAGAAGTATTCCATTGAGGTCAGGCTGCCGTTGACCAGTTCGAGTGTATCAAAACCAGCAGCACCGCCGTTGAACTCGATTTGCAGTGGAGTCGTGTGATCAATGCCAGTCATGTCGATGGTTAAGGTATCGTTCTGACCGTCTTCACCGTTAATGACCAGTGGACCATTCAGAGAAGCAAGAGGGATCGAAGAAATGATCGTTCCAGATCCCACTTCGGTAATGACGACGTTGCCACCGACTATCGCGAACGTGTACTCATCTGCCATGCCGTTTGAAGGGAGAGTCACTTCAGGAGTGGAATCAACCATGTGGATCACCACATCGTTGCCGTTACCGCCGACATAAGTGAGGTAGGCACTCAGACCACTGCCCAGGAAGTCGATGAACTCGAAACCTTCGGGAAGTCCAGCAAACGTGCCCGTCACAGGGCCGACACCAGTATTCTCGATCAAGGTAAAAACGTCACCGTCGACGGGATCATATCCGTCGATCAGGTTCAAAGTGGCGCCACCGAGATCAACAGTTCCGCTTACTACGAACTGATCAAAACCGGAACCGGGAGTCGTGCTGTTGATTTCAATTTCCAGCGCGTCATCGCCGTTTAAGATCAAATCTCCGTTGATGATGGCCTGACCGGGACTGTTGCCGGGAGCCAGAGTGACATTCTTATCGATACCCGTTGCCGTGGTATTAACGTTTTCGTTGTAGGTTCCGCTGCTAATGTTGACCGTTCCACCAGGAGTGACTGCCTGCAGTGCTTCTGCGATGCGATCTGGCGCTCCAGTCTGGCCTCCCTCATCGGTGACATTCAGTGTGGTGAAATCCCCCTGAAAACCGGTCGTCCCGCCATCAACGTCTGTGCCATTATCGAGATAAGTTGAGAAATCAACACTGCTGACATGGGGCATCAAACCTGCGACAGTTGCTTCGACCACCGAACCCCACCAGTTATTAGAAGCATTGGTAATCGCCCCTGCACCACTGACAATGCCGGCGGTATTTCCTGCCAGTGAGTTATTATTGATATTCAACTGGGCGCCGACGATCAACCCGCCGAAAACATCGCCGACTGCATCATAGAGAGTGACGGCGTTGTCGAAGTTGATGATATAGTTATTGCTGACGTCGATGACAGCGGCGGCATCAATCTGGCCCATTGAACTATCGTTGGTCCGCACAACGATCCCCGAAGAGGGAGGCGTACCACCAAGGCTGCCAACGTTTCCACCATCAATGGCGTTGCGGCGGATATTAATCGCATCGGAAGCACCACGTACCTGGATCCCATGAGCGGCCATGGCACCCGCACCAAACGTTCCAGAAAATGTGAAAGAGTTCTCATCGATATTGACAGGAGCGTGAGAGAAGTTTGCATCGAGGCGAACATCAATCTTCGCCCAGTCTGCGGTCATGACGCCCACATCACTGTTGATAGTGTTATTAGCGATATCAATGGTGCCGGCCAGACCACTGTTGGCGACGAAAATCAGAACTGATGAATTCGCTGAGTCGGTCATCATGTTATTGATGATCTGTAGATTCTCTACGTCTGTTCCTGCACCGGTATAATTCTTGAAGAGAGTGAAGTCGCGGCGGTTGTCTTCAAAGGTGTTGCCATCGATGGCAGAATCACGAATTTCTTCGGCGAAGATGGCAGTATCGGTAAAGTTTCGGAAGGTTGAACCAGTTACCTGCAAATCACGCACGTTTCCAGTGCTGCCATCGTTTGCCTGGTAAAAGCCTAACGAGCCACCATCAAATTCGGTATTTGTGATATCGATCCCATCACCGACGGCGGAAGAAGCAAGCCGAATCCCGGTAGCTGTATTCTGGAAGAGGCTGTTGGTGACACTCATGTTCGTCACGGTGGTGTCGTTATGAATTTCAATCCCGCGTGAGCTCATGTTGACGAAATGCACATTATCGACCTGCAGGTCGTCAACGGTACCCGCTGCCAGTTCAGCACGAATCCCCTGAGAGGCATTCTGCAGGGTCATGTCCTGGAAGCGAACATCGTTTGCTGTCACTGTAAACAGGTTGCCGGCGTTATCAACAACGGTGCTGCCGGTGCCTGCTCCGTCAAGGATAACTGACTTATTAACATTGACGTTTTCATTATAGGTGCCGGCAAGGATATTCACTGTACCGCCGGACGTCACACTATCGATGGCTTCCTGAATGCGGCCGACTCCCCCGGTCTGGGCTCCCAAGGTAGTCACATTCAGAGTGGAAAAATCACCCTGAAAACCAGCGGTCCCCCCGTCTGTGTCTGCACCGTCATTCAAGAATGAAGTGAAGTCGACCATGAGTGGTGTGCCGCCATCTCCGTCTTCCATTAACGCTGCAATACTACTTTCGTTGGTGGTTCCCCACCAGTTTCCCGACGCATCGACTGCGGTTGTCTGGTCACCGAAATGTCGAATCGCTTTGGCATCGCCGCGAACGCCGCCATCGATAAATGTGTTGTTGTTGATGTGAATCGTGGATGCATCGATCCCCGATCCTCCATCGGGGAGACGCAATCGGATCCCGTGAGTCGGCTCGGCAGCACCGACGACATCGTTGTAGTGGATCACGTTATTCTCGATTGTCACGTTCTCTGAAACAGTCGTGCCATACTGTCCTCCCCAGAGTTCGAATGCCTGCCCAAAGAAACCAGGGTAGGCTTCGATGTTCTGGAATGTGTTGCCGACGATTTCACCACCAATTGTTCCAACCTGAAAACCAGTGAAGAAATTCCCATCGAAAGTGTTTTCTCGGATCTGAATATTACCAGCATCGCCCATGTTCATCCCGACGCCGCCTGTAAACACGTTCTGTTCGACGACAGCGTCATTGATCGTGCCGCCGTTTTGGAAGATTCCCCCCGTCGTTCCAGCGAAGTGGTTTCCGACAATGTGCATTCTCTCGAAAGAACCGCCTCCGCCGACCAACAGCGCATCTCCGTCTCCCGTGAACTGAAAGAGGTTTTGTTCGACTGTCAAATCATCAAACGAACCGGATTGCAACTGGATGCCACCTTGAACCCCCGAAATATTTGTGTTGTTGAAAATGTTGTTGGCAATGGTCAAGTTATTCGCACTTGCGTAGCTATCGATCACACGTCCGCCGTTTCCTTCGAAGGAAAAACCGTCGATTGTGACATCGTCCGCAGTCGGCTGAATCGCATAAAAACCATCATGGTCGATGATACTTTCGGCTCCTCGGGCCATGGCATTCGGGTCGATACCTGCATTAGCTCCGAGCAAATCGACCGACTTGTTCAATGTGATCAGCCCGCTATAGGTACCCGCGGCGACTTGAATCGTGTCGCCGGTAGCGGCAGCAGCGGTGACAGCGTCGTTAATCGTGGCAAAGGCATTCGTCCCGAAAATCAGCCCTACTGTCTCGCCGGCTTCACCAAACGCAAAAGTGACAGTATCACCCGCGTCCAAACCGCCGGCCCCCTGGTCATTCGTGATCACCAGGGAGTCATCGACGAATAATGTTGTCAGCAGCGTCCGGTCTTCCAGAACCTCGGCTGTCGAAATTCGGTTGTTCACGGCAGCGTGCCAGCGTCGCCGAATCGCACGACGATCACGAGAACGATATGTGGGACGTTTTTTGATGCGGGAAGTGATAGTACCGAGCCAATTCGTAAGCAGCATCCTGTCAACTCCTCAGATAGTAGGTCAATTCAGTTAGAAAAACTGTAAATGTATGAGACGATTGGTATCGAATATTTTTGAGAGGCAGAAAAACCTCACCCCTCATTAGTGTCATTAGGACTTTTTCTTAGTGACATCAGGCCTGTTACCGACCTATTTCCACTTGGCGCAGTAGACCTATTGTCATTTGTCTAACTATCAATATCCGAAATTTCGAAAAAATTCCACAGAAAAAGCGCCCGTTCTCCTAATTTTAACAAATTTACCATAACGTTAATTTCTACCAACACTCCTTAGAGCAACATCTAAAACTCCCGTTGCACCAACGCATAAATCGTATTTTATTTATAATGACATCTAAATCAGGAACAAATGTGCGAGCCTAAATCGGTCTTCAGCCCCCTTATTGTGTAAACGCCGGAAATCTTTTATTTATTCCAGACTATTTTTCTTTACATCAGGGCCGCTTCTCGGGCACAATACGACTATTAGAACAATGGGCAGAGTACGTCACGTACCTGCGTCGTGCGTTCTCTTTCTGGCTCTAAGATCAATCTGTTAGAGGAATCAAATGCAGTTTCAGCATTCAGGAATGGCGTTATTACTGATCTTGGTCTGTGTGTCGAGTTCATGCCAACAATCGGAACATGAGAATCTGATCGGGCGCTGGCAGAATTCGAATGGACCAAATATGATCTTCCGTGAAGATGGCACGGTCTTCAGCATTAATAACGGACCACGTCAGAAAGGCCGCTATTATCTCAATACGGAATCGAAGCCATCCACGATCGTCATGGATATGCGAAAATCTAACATCAATGCCGTATTGTACTTCGATTTCACCCCTTTTTCGGCCAGGCACATTGAACTGACCCCCACCCATATCCAGCGAACGGGTGAGAAGAAAAAAGAATCCGAGATCAAACGTAAAATGCTTTTCCGTAAAATCGATCCCAATGATCCATTGCTGGGAGAAAAACGTTTTACAGTCAAAACGACGCCGGGCGCACCTTGAAGCCGGTTCTATTTTGATCCCACACTGAAACGCCTCTGAGAGTGAAATTAGCGTCCAGGCCTGATTCCCCAAATAAAATCAGGAGGCGAAATGAGATCACTTCGCCCCCTGATTTGATGAGTTTTCTGATTTCTAAATGAGACTATTATTCTGCACTGCGAACCGTAGTCACCGATTCGGTGCTTTGTACCGTTTCAAAGAATTCGTTGTTCTGTGAAGGAATATAGTCATCATTACTGACATTCAGCGGAGGTTCAAATCCCTGAATCGGTAGTTCCTGCACAGCAGAAATTTGTGCCACCGGTAATTCGCTGGCGGCAATTTGCTCAGGATTGATCACATCGACTTCTGCATCTGAAATCACCCGAAATGGTGTTTCTTCTGATGATTCGGCGACTTCTGCAACGACAGCCGGTTCGGATACGACAGGCTCAGCAGCCGGAGTTTGAGCAATTTGTACTTCGGGCTGTGACTCATTACGCTGCATTTGCTGCTTCTGCAGTTCTGCAATCTGCACAATGGCTTCTTTGACAGAATCCAGATTCGGATCCATCTCCAACGCTCGATTGTAGTGCCGTGCGGCGTCATCCAGCATGCCTCGCTGCAGACAGATATAGCCGATGTTCGCATGGGCTTCCTCGGCACTCATCACAGTACGGGCAACCTGATACGCTTCATCCATACGTCCCTGATGTCCTAAGACCAGACTCATATTATTGAACGATCGCTTAGAACTGGGATCACGCTTGATGGATTCTTCCAAAGCGATTTCTGCTGCAGGCAGGTCATTCTGAAGATACAGCGCGTATCCGAGGTCAGTCAGGTACGTGGCGTTATTCGGCTGAATTTTGACCGCTTCCATCAAATACTTTGTCGCGGAATCATGCTTCCCCAATTTGGAACAGACGATTCCCATGCGATGTAAGACGGTCGCATTCTGTGGATTTCGCTGTAACATAACCCGATATGTTCGTTCTGCATCCGCGAACTGCCCTTTATCCTCGGCTGTTCGCGCCATTAGCATTTGTGGTGACTCTTCCAGCGGCATTCTCAAATTTGTTCCCACCATATTGTTCGTATGAGAACAGCCGACGTTAAAAAGAGCGGCAAACCCCGAAAGGATGACCAGAGACCACGTTGTTGAGTTTCGCATTCCATTACCTCACAAAACAAAATTGTGATTTTTCACTATCCATTGTGAGAAACACTCAGACCGTCCTGGGCAGAAACAAGAAAGATCAAACAGTTCTATTCTGACCTGAAAGTTACTCGATAAAAATTCCATTTAAACCATGCCGCTGCTTATTTTTGTGTTACAAATATTTCGCAAAACAGAGGCACTTATTCTCAAGTATCGTCTATTGATTACAAGAAGATGAAAGAACTCAGAGAATCGCTAGACTCTTCTTGAATTCCCATCTGGAGTAAAGCCTATAAATTAACACCAGCGTCTCAATCGGCAGAAATTGCCGGTCAAGAGCAGAAAACCGGTCGCCGATTGGCGTCTTCTTGAGTAGATCACCGTTTGAGACAGAAGGTAAATCCGAGCGAAAATTCACCGCAACCGAAGACGGCTATTCATCCGACTCAGCCTCTTTCGCTTCAAATTCGGGCAATATTTCGAGCCCTAACAGCTTTTCCACTTGCTCTGCGAGGAGACAAAGTTTCCCGAGTGCCCGGTGGTTTAATGACATCAAATTCTCGAAGAGTGCTTCCGAAGCTCCCAGCAGATCCCCTGGGTTATTCGATTCCGGCGTCCGAGATAAAGCAAATTCACCAATCGTGATGTCCGCCTGAGAATGCTCAAAGGGATACGGAAGTCGTTTGAAACGGGTATGAATGGAATTCAGCAGATGTTCCATCTTTTCCATTTCTGTCATAACAACTTCGCAATATTGCTCGTCTTGACGCATCTGATCAAAGAAATGCATCAGGACCTGGAATGAGGTACAAATCGTATGCAGTTCCCACAAACGCGCTATCTGGGAATTGGTGTTCTGCAGCGTTAACAGCAAATCCCGTAAGTCACGTTCCCATTCAGCCGCTTCTGGGATCTGTGCTTGTACTTTAGGCACCAGAAATAACTGGAGTGCCCGTTCCAGCCGCTTGACGATGAGTGTTTCATACTTCTCCAGTTCAATCCGCAGCTCACCTTTTTTACGATCAATGGCAGTGCTTGCTTTGATGGTTTTATCATAGCTGGTCAATGACTTGAGAAATGCGTCATCCCCCCCCAGCTTGATATTCGCGCGCAATGTTACTGTTGCCACATTCACACTGACTGATTTTGATTCCTGTTCGCGAAACTCGTCAACGTACGTTTTATATTTTGAACGATGCTTCAGAACTTTTTCCCGATAATTCTTTAACTCCTGCGCACACTGCTTGGCATCCTCGGGAACCTGTACCGAGTGTTCGGAAATCTGCAGCGGTCGGTTGGGGTAAATCGCCCCCTGATAGTAGCGTTGCACCGCCCGATGCATTTTCTGTTCTTCTTCCTGACGAATCAGCAGTTCATCAATCGAGTGTAACTCGGACGGTTTGATTTTCTTTCCAAAAACGCCAAAGTAAAAATCACGAGTCACATACTTTGCTTCGCGGGGATAGTTACTCAGCAGGACTGTTGCAGGTGCTTTGAGCCGAAAGACCCCCTCGGTCTCTTCATTTTGCACACTGGCAATTCTGGCGAGCGTAGCCGGGTGCGTATCGAACCAGCCTGTCTTTTCCTGCTGAATGCTGGCATCCACGGCCTGCAGGACATCCTCGGGCAGTTTTTTCAAATTGATATTGATCAGCGCGGGAAAGTTATCGACCAGCCGACCTTCGGCATAAAATTGCCCTAAATCATTGAGCGCCCCTTGATTGGCAACTCCTAATAATGCCAGGCGTTTGCTGGTCGCTGCAAAACAACGGCTGCCTGCTAATCGTGCTTCGTAGCGGTCGGCGTCAAATTCCATCTGACGCATTAAGAAACCACTTACCAGATGCCCGACCATCATCAGCACCCACAAAATTTTCCGGGTCAGCCAGATAAAAAGCCGAGCCAGATACAAGATCCAACTGACTCGTAAATCGAGTGTCTCCGAAAGATGCTCCAGTCGTTCATCCCAATCATCGCGTTCATAGACGACTCGCAAAAACCACATATTGATACTGCGAATGATAAACGAAAGCCGCATCCCGGCCCCTTGAGAAAAGTGGCCGAATTCGTGCGCCAGCACACCGGAAAACTGGCGGAGAGACAAACCGGCAATCAAAGGCATACCAATCGTTAATACCAGATCATTGCCAAGCAGACTCAGCCAGCCACGCCTGAAACCGGCAGAAGCATTGACTTGAATATCCAAATTGATTTGCACAGGCCTGGGTGCACCTACGGCATCACAGACTCGATCAACAAACATGAACAACAAAGGCTCATTTTCCCGCTTGAGCGACCGGCGTGAAGAGGACTGTACCGGTCGTGAAAAAAGTGGTTTGAACATGAATACAATCAGGATGGCACCAATCACGATTGGTGCCACGTAGACCAGCGCCATCAGAATCATGCCCTTCCCCCGAGCTCGTCCGGAAGAAGCTGAGCCAGCAACCTCAAACAAACCGAGAGAGTTGACTGCGTGAAAATACACGCCCCAGATCACCAGACCGATAATTCCCACATAGATCAGCGGTAACAAGACCATCACGATACTGACAAGCAGCGCGTTCAGTCGATACAGCATTGTGGGCGTAACGGGCTCGATATTCCCTTCGAGCGCCTGCAGGATTTTTTGCGGAGTCAATTCTTTCGCGGTTGCAGGCGAAGACTTCTTAGAAGCCGGTTTCTGCTTTGTGGCATCTGTTTTCACCGGGTTTGCAGACGTGCGTTTCTTTTGTACTCGTTTGGGGGACGGGTCACTCATCTCAAATCCAGTCTCGGTTTTGCCAGGCGGGAGTAGAATTCCAGAGCCATATATCTGATCCAACGAACAGATATCAGATAGGACATATCCTAAGAATTCGATTTGAAAAAATCTATGCACACCTCTGGACAATTGAGACAGTTCTGCATCAAACTGCTTGCGCGGGATCCTGCCGATAGAACATTCTCAGGGTCTCATATAAATCGACTGAGTACTCCTGCATCTGATGCGGCTGCTCAAAAAAGTGTTCTGAGCAGACGGCAAAGAATTCCGCAGGATTCGTCGCGCCATAGGGATCAATGAAGGTTTCGTACCCATGCCGTAACTGTGAAACCAGCGAGTTATATTCCGCCGTCATGACTTCGTTCCAGCGTTCGTACTCAGCAGGAGCATTCAGGGGCGGTGTTCCGTTAAACTGATGATCGACGGCATCGTAATAGTGCGCAAATTCGTGAATCACCACATTCCGGCCATCATCGGGAATTTCTCCCCCCTCGCGAATGCTTTCCCAGGATAAAATAATCGGCCCCTGCCCCCAGGATTCTCCCAGCCGAAATGAAGTCCCTTCCGTCATGACGCCGATCGAATTCACCAATGTCTCTTTCGCGGCATATGTATCCGGGTAAACCAGAACCGTCTTCAGGCGGTCGAAACAGTCACTGGCAAACCCCAATGTGATCAAACAGGCCTGACCGGCGATCGTCAATTTGACTTCTTCGGTAATTTCAAAACCATTGCAGCCTTCCCAGTACTTCTCTTTTACGAAAATCTGCACTCGTTGATATAACAGACTCCGCTGCTGAGGTGTCAGCCGTGCTAGTTGAGACACATTCTGATTCAGAATTTCTTCCCAGTGTGCTGGCATGGGTGCAGCCAGTATTTTTTTGCGGCGGCGGTTGCGCAACCAGGTAAAAATCATGAAACGCTTTCCTCTGTTCGGATACTGAAAACGGGTACTTAACGTGTTCCACACATGTCAGTCGTATTTTGGGATGCTAATATTTGAATTATAGCTTGAATTCAAGTAGGGAAAGTGACTATCTCAAAGGGAATTTGCGCGATCTGTTCGTGCAAATGTTCTATCAATCTTATCGATTCCATGCTGCAGTATACTTTAGTAAACAAAGTCCGCCTGAATCATATGTAGATTTCGTGGTTTTCATTCTGCTTTGTGAAGAGCTTTTAGCCCAACAAATGGAACGCATTTCTGACGTCATTTTTCGCTTCCACCCTGCCATTTTGCATTCAATCGTCGTTGATACTTGTGAGGACTTGCTTGACCCGCCTGTTTGAGTTAATGATACTGGAACGGATCATATTCAATCTCAGAAATCGAACATCCAGAGGAGTTGCCATGCAGGCGCCAGCATCATTCCCCCTATCAACCTTAACATCACTCAAATGTCTCTTCCGAAGTAATCGATCTAAACCGATTGCATTCCTGCTTATTTTTTGCATTTCAGTTCTTTTCGTCTGCTCAAATACAGCTGTCTATTCTGCTGAAAAAACGAGCCCGAATATTATTTTCATCATGGCCGATGACCTTGGTTATGGTGATCTCGGTTGTTACGGACAACAGAAAATTAAAACGCCCCGCATCGACCAGATGGCAGCGGAAGGCATGAAGTTCACACAGATGTACGCGGGTAACACCGTGTGTGCCCCGTCTCGTTGTGTATTGATGACCGGCTTGCATATGGGCCACGGCCGCGTTCGAGGAAATACCTGGGTCAAACAGAATCAATCGCTCAAACCCGAAGATGTGACCGTTGCGGAAGTCCTGAAACAGGCTGGCTACAAAACCGCGCTGACCGGAAAATGGGGCATCGGTGAGGAAGGTACACAAGGCGTTCCCAACCTGCAGGGGTTCGATTTTTTTTACGGCTATTTAAACCAGCACAACGCCCACAACTACTATCCTGAATTCCTCTGGAAAAATGGAAAGAAAGTCCGGCTCAGAAATATTGTTGACCCCAGCACCATCTCTAAAGGCCCCACCGGCAAAGACAGTCTGGGGGGCGTATCGACGAAAAAAGTAGATTACTCGCACGACCTGATTATGCAGGAAGCGCTCAACTTCATCGACCAGAGTGCCAAACAGCCTTTCTTTTTATACGTCGCACTGACAATCCCCCATGCCAATAATGAAGCAGGGCGAAAAGTCGGCGATGGACAGGAAGTTCCCGACTACGGTATCTACAAAGACAAGGACTGGAAAAAACAGGATAAAGGCCAGGCAGCCATGATCACGCGCATGGATACTGGCATCGGACAGATTCTGGATCGACTCAAGAAACTGAATATCGATCAAAACACGCTGGTGATCTTCACCTCCGATAATGGTCATCACCGCGAAGGTGGCAATGATCCGGAATTCTTCGATGCCAACGGCCCACTCAGAGGCATGAAACGTGATCTGTACGAAGGAGGCATCCGCGTCCCCTTTATTGCCTACTGGCCCGGAACCACGCCGGCAGGGACCGTCTCTGATCACATCGGATACTTCGGTGATTTAATGGCCACTGCAGCAGACCTCGCACATGTCGCCTGCCCTCCCGATCTGGACAGCGTCAGCATTGCCCCCACGCTGACAGGGAAACCAGATCAACAGAAACAGCATGGTTTTCTGTATTGGGAATTCTATGAACAAGGCAGCAAGCAGGCCGCCCGCTGGGGAAAATGGAAAGCCGTCCGCATGCCGATGCTGACGGGCGAAACAGAACTGTATAATCTCGATCAGGACTTAGGTGAAGGAACCAACCTGGCAGACCAACACCCGGACATCGTCAAACAGATGGAAGCCATGATGCAGGAAGCACACACGCCAGATCCCCTGTGGAAACCGGGTGGCAAACGGCCTAAAAAGAAATCCGCTCCCGGCGATGGGAAACCCCGCTTTTAAAATATTTCCTAAGATCCTTTAGTTCGACCTCAAAAAGCAGACTGGTTTCAGTCTGCTTTTTTTATTGTTCGGGGAAGATCGCGATTCGCTTCACTTCCAAATATCTCGCTTATTCTTCTATTTTTTTTGAGTCAAATAGAATGGAATTACGTATTACTAGACAGAACAAAATGGAATACACAATTCTTCAATTCCTATTTCTATCAAGGAGACGAAATAATGTGCTTTACTGTAGACCAGGTAGAAGAATCGGAAAATGATCTGAGACAAAGATAGTCTTTTGCCCCGCTCATTCTCGAAAGAGGAACTGCACGCTGCTTGCCCTTTTGTGAGAAAGAGGCGCGGAGAAAAAAGAGGCTTGCTTAAAGAGAGTCAATTTTCAAGGGAAGATAACATTATCAACACTGACCAAAGCAGCGCGACCAGTGCCGCAGTCATAATAAGCAATTGATGATGCGCTCGCGTTTAAGAAATTGACTCCAAACAGTTGAGAACAAAACCCGTTTACAGGCACGGTTGTTTGCGCGATGACAGCAGGAAAGCCACCCGCCCCACCACCTGTAAGCGTTGCCTCCGAGGTATTGGCTGCTGGCACATTGACAAACACAGTCGAAGCCGTTGATGTCACATTGGAAATCGTATTGCGGAAAGTAACCTCAGCCGTAACCCCATATTCTCCCCATGCATCACCCAGACTACCTGGATAAGGAGCAGGATATCCAGAGGGACTTAATTGATTCGTAGAGACTCCAAAGTGCAGAAAATCTAATTCCGTAAATGAATTTCCGTCAAAATTGATCTGGACCGTTTGAAATTGGTTTGGCGCTAATGGATCTGCAAATGTAAAACAAACATCACCATTCGGGTTAGGACAAACCCAGTTGGGAGGCCCGGGATTAGTCGGATCCACGTCGACCCCACTAAAAGATCCTCCTGTCGTATCCACCTGAGGGGGCGTAAGAGCATTAAAATAAGCGAATGCACTGGGAGGCCCCATTGTCTTAGTTGGAAGGGTAAACGCAATTGAGTCAATGGCAAGATTCGTTCCGGCATCAAAACTCAATCGGATCGAACCTGGAATTACGGTACCGCCAGCGGTGTTATCCGTAATCGTGATTGTAACATCACCGGCTGCACAGCTGGCTTCTGCATTCCCGTTAAAAGTAATGGGATCTGTTGTGGTATCAATGGCCCCAAACACAAAATTCCCCGTATTGGAAGCATTTCCATTGGGGTTGCCAGGACCGGGAGGGGTATAATTTGTGTTAGGTGTGAAAACAACGCCGAGAATTGGATTCGCTTCCGTGTAGGCGACACCCGCATCTCTGGGAATCTGAGTTGCCCCAGTACCACCCTCTCCCCACTCCTTGACAGCAGCCAGAGCTGCAGAATCAAGAGCGTTTTGAACTTCTACCTGCGCCTGCCACAGCGTTGCTATTTCCAGCACAACACAGAAAAAAGTCAGAAACAAAGACCCCCAGATAATCAGCCACAGGATCGCTATCCCGCGCCGCTTCTGATGAACTTCGCTATTCGAATGAATTCGTTTCATGGGTAAAAGATCAGTCTAAACTTACAAAGTCAAATTATCTGGATCAGAGTTCGTATAAATAGGTCGTGGATTGTTCAACGACATAGTCTTGAATCGAAAATCCGAAGCTGGATAAAAAGTCGGGAACGTTCCCATCCAGGGGCACACAGACAGTCGTACGCACCGACTCATTTACGGCCGCACCTGATACAGACGGTAAGCTGGTCGCCGGTGGATCACAGTCACAGTTTGGAAGTGCTACGACCGGATCAGCAATGGTGGTATGTGCTCCCAAATTATGTTCTAAAATCACACGACAGCTTCCTTGCGGCAGCCCCCCGACTTGCAGCACGTTATCTACGTTCGTTTTCAATGCACCAGTATTCAATGCATTGAGCGCCCCGGAAGGAGTTTCCGATGCAATCTTAGCGGCATACCGACTCGCATACGCAGTCTGCTCTGTTGCCACGTAAATCAAGGAAATCTGAACCATCGCCAGCATAATGATCAGGAACGCAGGCGCCGCCAGAATTAATTCCAGCACGACAACACCCGATCGTGGCGCATTTCGCTTCTCAGTTCGTTGCCTGTTACTCTGCACAGTCTGGTACCACTCTTCTCTTCAGGTCAAATATGGAACGATTTACCCTAATCTACTCTCAACAATAGTAGTTTGGCAAGCAATTTGCGTTCCCTACTCAAGAGACGCCTCACTTCTCCGCTGATTCAGAGGAGAATCGAGGAATGGTGTGTAATTCGTCTCAATCAGAGACTACACCAACCGGATCTCAGATCGGACGGATTTGAGAAATGATAACCAGCCTTAGCAAGTGTGAAGCAAATGTCTCCGTTTGTTAACACTCGTCTGTTTAGAAGTACGTAAGATGGAAATCATCAGGAAGCCATCATTGCCCACAAACAAGACCAGTCAACGACAGAAGCTCCTTCGAAACAGGAGTCGAACAGGTTCCGTCTTGCTGGAATTTATCCTGGCGTTTCCCATCATTTTGATCCTCTCGCTGGCGATCATCCAATTCGGCTTTTTTGCACTGCTGCAGCAAACCATTACGGCAGCAACAATTGAAGGCTCACGGGAAGCAGCCCAGGTGGGAGCGACCTCGACTTCAGTCGGAAACTTAATTCAAGAATACGTGGCGATTAACTCGCTCTCTCTGACTGTCGCCCCAGCCGCTCCGGGAGCCGGCGATGTGCTGGTGGTGATTCAGGAAGGAGGCGATCTTCCCATTAATACGACCAGCTTAGGAAATTCCAGCATCCCCTGTTCTCCGGTTGGCCCTGCTCCTTCCCCGTCAGAAGTTAAGGTCACCGTCTGCCTCAATTTAACCGATACGAATGGTACGTTTCCACTCCCCAACCTTTTATCTTCTTTTGGCTTCACGCTTTCGGGAAAACAACTTGAAATCAGCGCTATGACCGGATTAGAGTAATAGCAGACCGCCGTTTCCGTCCGCCGTCACTTCTTTGCTGATCTAGAGTATCAGTCAGAATAGCAAGTTTTCCCTGCTTATGAACGAAATTGCCACAGGAATGTTCTTCTGGCTGCTTAAGATTCTGGGAGCCTACCTCGCTCTGCTCGTTGTCTTAACGTTCATCCTCTCCCGCTGGAAAAAGAAATCGAAGCAGGAAACCGAGGAGATTTCTCAAAGCAGACAAAAACGATCCAAGAAATGATCTAGTCTGACCTTAATGGAAATCATTGCGCAAAGGGCAGTGGAAATTGCCTCGGAGTTCGAGAATTGGTTTGGACCGGTTGAATGCGGCGCCCTGGAATATTATTGCCGGGACGCCCTCGCACTACATTATTCAGAAATGTTTTCAGAGAACCATCCAACAGCGGATTCGACTTGATATCGACAATCGGACTTGATGTCGTGCCGCGCAATTCCACTCGAATCCAGCCACTCGTCGCATGCCCGATCAGTTGAGTAATGGCCGGCAGCGGAAGTTGACGACGCGATAATCGTGAAAACAGATCCACCTTCAAACGACCGTCAAAGTGGGCTTCTCCCGCCTGTCCGTACAAACTGATGGCATTCCCTTTTAGCTCAATGTACTTCAGATGAAAGGTCTCATTCGAAACAGTAAAGTCACAGAAGGCAGAATCAAAGGCTGTTTTATCCGGCTGAGCGAGGCGCACGACTTTAAAAATCTGAGCAATCGGCGGCAGTTCGTAAATCGCAGCAGGACTGATCTGCAATTGTCCCTGCCCCTTTAAATCTGCTTTATTCGAACCGCGACCCCAAAGTTGAATCCAGCCATTCATCACGCCCCGTAATTGCGATTCACCAGGCATATAACGGGCCGCATATTCTTCCAGCAATCCGCGATTCAATTCAATCTGCATATTGTATGACGGAATCGTACTCAGTTCGATATCTCCCATACAAGTCAGCACACCGCGAATCGCTTTTGCCGTAATTGGCTGCTTCGCATTAATTTGTGGCAGACTGACTGACTGAAACTGATCGCGGCGAATCTGGTTTGAGCCCACGGTCAGTTTTTGATCATGAATCTCGAACGGCCCTTTTATTTCTGTGAGATGATAATCCAGAATCACCGCGGAGTCTAAATCGACATTGCCCGTTAAATCCAAATGTGTTCCATCCCACGTCCCTTTAGAATGGACCTTCCCATAAACTCTGGTAATGTCCACGCCCGCTGTAATCGTATTCTCTGCCAGAATCGAATCCATGCCCCAGGCAGCCGTGATGGCGGTTCCCGGCTGTTTCGAACCGCGAAATTCAATCCAGCCACTGGCTGAAATCGGTCGTTGAATATTCAGAGTATTCAATGCCGATGCCATTTCTTCCGGTAGCGCTTTCTGAAAGGCACGATCGGTCGATACGTCATCAATGTTCATATTTTCCAGCAACACCCGCCAGTCGCCGCGCGGAGTCACATCGGCAATCGCATTCCCGATTCCGATCCGAGTCTCGTCATGTCTTCCGGAGATTTTGGTCAAGCGAACTTCACTGTTCTGGGTTTGCGGATTGACAACATAGCTCCAGTTTGCATTCAGATTATCAATGGGATATGGGAATTCCTTCAAGTAGATGCTCCCCGAATACAGGTTCGCACTGGGGATACTGATATCTAACGGCTTGCCACGTTCCCAGACAATGTTGGTTCTCAGATCGATTTTACCGGTCGGCGATAGTTCTCCCCACAATTCCTGTAAGGACGCAGGCAGCGCCAGACGTAAGTTGGAATCGCAGGAAGCATTATTGGCTGTCACGCTTAACTCGAGTCTGCCATCATTGGCAAACCGGGCATAAGAGCCGTTGGCAGAGAGACTCGCATTTCCATGCTTACCCGTCACTTGTTCAAATCGCGTAATCCCGGTTTTACTGAAATAAGAAACGCGACCTTTGAGATTGCTGACCCGATAAGGGAACTCTCGATACTGCAGCGAACCACGATCCACTTCCGCCACTAAATTCAGATGGATCGGTTGATTGAGTAAAGGCTCACGAGTCAATCGCAACGTCACATCCGCATTTCCCTGCAAGTCGATTTGATCCAGAACATTCTGGACTGCTTCCGGAGCAGCAGACCGTACCGCAGCATCCACGGCAGCATCATCTACCTTTACCAGGATATCAATTTTCGATGCCGGACCAGGATGCCGAATCGACCCCACGGCACTGACCGGCCGGTTCCCTGCCATGCCGATGAAATTCAGATCCAACAGATCAGAATCCTTCTGAGTCATCCGGCCTTTAATATGGTCAACCCGATACGGAAAATGAACCGGCATCACTTCACCATCGACGGCAGAGACGATCAGATCCTGAATCCGCCATTTCCCCTGACCGGGAGGATGACTCAATGTCACTTCCAGATCGATATTTCCCTGAGGGCGCAGAGTATCAAAGGTTCTCGCCAGTCCCCCTGTCAATCGACTTCGCAGCCGATCATCAATGGGTAATTTCCGGGCCTGAAATGAAAAGTAGCTTTGATCCTGGGGAGCACCATCTTCGGGAATTTTATTTCCAAAACGATAATATCCACCGACGGCAAAACTACTCTCCCCATTATGGGCCTGTAAATTCTGAATCAATAACCGCTGATTATTCGCATAAATCTTGCCCACAATATTTCGTAAAGGAAACGGCAATAACGGATGCTTAAGCTTCCCCTCACGCAAATGAGTCACCACCTGAAATTGAGGTGGCTGTTCCCGACCGCTTTTAGACAGACTGAAATTAATATCCATCTGAGCGCTCACGCCCAGATCATACATGCCCGTCGCCTGATCGGGTTTAAGTTGCATGGAAGGAAACGCCGACTTTAATCGCGACATCAATTCCGGCGAAATCCCGGTTGCCATCCGCACCAGATTCGGCCCGAATTCCAGTTGGCTCCACGTCCCTTCCACTGATCCGATTTTTGAACCGATGTCCCAATAACCGGAAATTTCCAGTTTCCCCGCCTGAGGAATCGAAGTATGTCCTTCAATTTCATAGCGGCTGGCACCAGAGGGAATCAATCGCAGATCCAGGTTTTGAAACGTCACCGCCGTCGGCACACTCTGGGGACCACGCTCAAACTTGAGTGACAGGCTGCCCCGTTCAATCACCAGCTCCGGCAGCGGTTTATCGCTCCTGATTGGCTCCGGCAATCCTTCCCAGTTCCAGGTTCCATCGGCCATCCGCACCAGAACCAACTGTGGCCGGTTCAGCACGACTTTCTGAATATCGATCTCCTGCCGACGCGCCAGTTTTTCCTGATCTAAAGTGACCACCACTTCGGGTAAATCAATAATCGTATCAGGGTGACTCACAACCTGAACGCGACAACCTTCAATCCGCACCCGTCGCCGGAAATCAAATTGCGCCCGGTCGATATCAATCATCAGATTCGGAATATGATTGGAAATTTTGTCGAGAATGCCCGCCTTCAACATTTCGTCACTGCGCATCCACAAATAATATCCGTAGCTCCCGCCGGTAATCACCAGCGAGACCAGGATCAGCAGACACCATTGAAATGTTTTACGAACAACCATAATGACTAAAAACCACACAAAATCCGGTATTATTCCGGTTTGAGTTCCTTCCGTTTACGAGAGGAAAAACACACTTGATAAAAACCGACCGCGGACAATATATATAAGCTGTATTCCGCAGGCAGCCGATAGCGCAACGAACTGACAAAGACCAGATGAATCAGCGAAAAGTAAACGATCGGCCCGACAGTAATCAGCAGTAGTAAATATTGATCGCGCGAAACCCAGGCACCATACACCGCGAACAACACGACCGGAATGAACAACACTGACACAGCCGCCATCATCCAGAATGACTTGAACTGCGGTGCATTCGGCCAAGGCTTCCAGTAACGCAGCAGCTTCGCTCCCATCAGTTCGAAGACATGACCGGGATGCTGCTGCGCATACTCGACTGCCCGTTTTGTATAGTGCTGATTCATTTCGTATTCACTCATTTTGTTCAACACATTCTCTTGATCAAAAAAAGTCATGTCACTGTCCCCGGTCGCACGCGGATTCAAACCATCGTACAAGCTGGGACCCGCCCACAATGTGGTCGGGACAAAGTGCCCGGTAACCTGATAATTCCGATAAACCCAAGGCACCAGCATCACACTAAAACCCACAATCATCAGCAGGCCTCGCGTGAGTGCCGCAGTTCGATGCTCCTTTGCACTTAATAACAAAATGAAAACAACCAGGGGCAGCATCAACAGCCAGCTCGGTCTTACATAAAAGGCGGCTGCCAGTGAAATGCCCGCCAGCACAGACCAGAGCCTGCCCTGAAATTGATCCTCAACTCTAAATGGAACTTTCGATAATTTGACCAGTACCCATAACGAAATCAGCATCGTCACCGCGAACAGCGTCTCGCTTAAAAACAAAACACTGAACCCCGCCATCACCGGCGATACCGCAGTCAGCGCTGCCGCGATGAGACCGATCGTTTCATTGGCCAGTTCTTTTCCCAATAAATAAACGACAAAACAGGCGACAACTCCCGAGAGCGCCAAAATCAGTCGCACACGAAAATGATCTTCGCCCACGACTGACATCGCACCAGCCAGAAACAACGGAAACCCAGGCATCCGCAGTACACGTCGCGGCGGCGTATAAATCGAATACGGCTCGCCATGCACGAGCGACTGCGCCAGCTTCCAATAGCCGTCTGCATCGCCTTCAATGACATATGTTCGTTCAGGTTGTCGATCTAATTGGCGCTGAACGTAAACCGCCACTCCGCACCTCAAACATGCGGATATCAGTAAGATAAATAATAGTATGTATTTAAGCCGTTTTGCTTGCGGCATCATTGGCCCCGCCACTTTAGAAATGTGGGAATAGTACGACTACTCGACTATCAGGGTCAATTCCAATATAGCTGTCCCTGATTCGCCGGGGCCAAACATCTCCTTTTCTCACCCCGTTATTCAAAGATTCAAGAACGTTGATCTGAACAAATTACGCAACAATCGAAACTCTTAAAACGGGAAACCCCTCATCCAGATCACCCATATTGACATAAAATCCGATTTACAATAAGGTGCCCGCTCCTCTCTCTCAAAACGACGCGCCTCCAGATCTATTCTTCATTTCAATCCATTTCACGAAGCCCTATTTTCAAGGCTGAGGGAAACATGCGCTACTTCAAATTTTCCATACTCGCAGGAATGGGCCTGTTCGCACTGGCCATGTTTTTTCTGTCGCAATCCATTCAAGGCTTTCTCAGTATTAATCAGAACACTGAGCAAACCGCCGCAGAAGCCGAACTGGAAATTTCACTTTCCGAACCAGACGAATTTCCCGATCTCAGTCTCGATTTCCCGGCTGGTCCAAAACAAAGTCCATTGAATCCAGCACCTGCTCCCAAACTGTCGGACATAGCCACCACTCAGGAACTCTCTCAAGATCCACGGCTTCCGGAAAACAGAACACCGGAAATCAATCTTGTCACCGCATCACCACAGTCAGCTGACTCCTCCCCCGCGTTAAATATTCTGCTCCTCTCACAAACCACGAAAGAACAACGCACCACGCTGATCGAAGAATTAGTCCGCATCGATGCCGACCTCGTGCGGCGGGTGGCAATGAAACCGGTCGACCAGCAGGGTATCTCGGCTAACGAAGTCAAAACCGTACAACAGATCTCCTTGACCAATCCCTTTCCCAAACGGACCGTGTCTGCCGGATACAACGTTCCCCAACCAACTATGAAACCGGCGTCGGCTCCCGAACCATTCCTCGTCCAGCAGGAACGGCTCGTTCACATCATCGCCGCCTATCGAGGCATCACCTTCAAAACCACAGGCATCCCCACTCAAGATGCAGCTCTCAATCAAACCATTCCCGTCATTCCCTTCGTCACCAATACCATGCTGCCGGCCACCGTCATCAGCAAAAACCTGGTTCAACTCGACCTCCATTCCGAACTTCCTATCCCCAGAGAAACACAGGCACAGCCGGTTTTGAAACTGGCGCAGTTGGGTGAATTCCAACCGGCGGAAATCATCAAACTCACAGGCAGCGGCCTCGTCGTAGGACTCAACGGAACGGGAGAACGCAATTACTCTCCCGAAGCAATCCAGGCACTCAAGTCCTCCATGGCAGCGATGAAGATCAATGTCAAACAGATTAAAACGCCGCTCCGCGCCGGCAATCTGGCCAATGTCTCCCTCATCGCATACATCCCCAATCAAGGCGTCAAAAAGGGACAACGCATTGAATGCTATCTCACCGCCGCCAATCCCGATGTCAAACTCACAGGAGGCTACCTGCTTCCCACAACCATTCAGCAGACAGAGTCCCCTGCCGCAAGCGCCGTCGTGATGGGCATGCTTGATACAAACCGAACACAAAACAAATCCCAGGCCATCATCGAACAGGGTGCTCAGTTGCTCGCTGATATTACTCCCAAGCTCGTTTCGGGAACCGGCATCCCCCATCTGAAATTTTTCCTGAACGATTCCGCCAGCCTGCCTGCAACGGGACAACTCATCACACAAACCATCAACCAGTTCCTGAAAGCACAGCAAAACCTGAATGCGAAAGCCATGCTGCAATCGACCAGTATGATCATGATCTCTCTGCCCCATCCCAATCAGAAACTGGCACAACAACTGGCAGCCCATTTGCTGAAACTCTCCATTCCCATTCAACCCTCCCTGGCACAATCGTCGCTGGTCAAGAATCAAACACCAGAGTTGATGATCGATCCGGCAACCGCCACCATTCAAACCCGAGGCAACGTCCTGCTCCAGCCAGCTCAAATCGAATATAACGATCTGATACTGGAAATCTCCGCATCCACAGCGTCCGCAACTCCCCGACTGAACGACCTGTTGGCGCTCATGCAACATCTGAAAATTCCCAAACCAAGGCAGATCGAATTCGTGCGCGGACTGCAACAGCAGGGAAAAATCAAAGCCGCCTATCACGAGCAATAACCCGGCCCTTGTCTCCCCGCGAGTCATCTGACAGAATGAAAAATACGGTGCCCCTTTGATGTCGTTACTCGGCACTGGATTTTCACTCCCCTCAAATTAAACTGATGCGCTTATGTTTTCTGAACTCTCAGGATTACAAATTCTGTCGCTCGCGCATCGCATCTTACCAGTCCTGCTCCTCGCTCTGTTCTGGAGCTGGGAAAGCTGGTTCGCATTCAAACCGGTCGCCAGTAAAACGCGCTACCATCACGCCCTGCATAACATTATCCTCGCGGTTCTGAATGCCCTGCTGCTGGGACTGCTCTTCGGAGTCTCTGTCGAATTCGCTGCTCAATGGTCGCACGATAATCACTGGGGGCTCCTCAATCATCTGCCGCTGGGAACCGTTGGAAAAACCATCCTCGCCATTGTTCTGCTCGATGCCTGGACCTACTGCTGGCACTGGATGAATCATCGCATCCCTTTCTTCTGGCGTTTCCATCGCATGCATCACAGCGATCCCTATATGGACGTCTCCACCGCCACCCGCTTTCACTGGGGTGAGCTCATTTTCTCAACACTGTTCCGACTGCTGCTCATCCCCCTGCTCGGCCTCGAAGCCTGGTACCTCATCGTCTACGGTCTGCTTGTCTTTTTATCCACACAATTCCATCACGCCAACATTTCGATCGGCAAGGCTGACCGTTTCTTCCGCTGGCTTTTCGTCTCGCCCGATATGCATAAAATTCATCACTCACAAATTCCCTCTGAAACCAATTCCAATTACTCCACCGTCTTTTCCATCTGGGACCGCCTCGCAGGCACCTACCGCATGCGAAATGATCTCAAAAACATCCACTTCGGCCTCCCCGACTTCGACCAACCCCAATGGCAAACACTCCTCGGCATGTGGAAAACCCCCTTCACAAAAAAGCCACCAACCAGACAAGATCAAAAACAACACCCCCACCCAAAATGATCACATAACTGAGTGCGACCTGAGCGGGTCGGCGCTAGCCGCCGTTTAAAACGTCCTATCAGTTCTCTCGCCCCCAACCTCGAAAAAAACCTACAAAACAGGCACCAAACAAACCTCTTGACTCCCCCGTCCCGTTCTCTAACATGCGGAGATAACGTCGCGCGCGTGAGGAAAACCAGTTTAAGCACCACCATTTGAGCTCCCCTGCAAATCCGCACCCCATAAAACCAACTCGTTTCAGCACGATTTGATTCCACACCCCGCCCCCCGGTTCACTCTGATCAGTACGCATCGCTGGACTTCGTTTGACGTTCAAAGAACAAAATCTGGCATTCATAGACATTCGCAAGTGGTTCCCAGAAAAATTCCGCATCAAAATCATCAACATCTCCTTGACACCCCCACGCCACCAGCGATGATCTCAATCAACAAAACCAGGAACGTCAGCCATAACAGAAACCCCAACTATGAACGAAACGGCGCCCGCAGAAAAGGCCCATTAGCCGCAGGGCGTTAGCCCCGGTTCCTCCCATTTGCAAAGAGGCATTCGAATTAATAAACGCTACCTGGCCCCTGTTTCAACCGAATATAAAACAAGAAACATTCAAACAACAAAAACACACAGACCAAAATCCTACCCGATACAACCCAACGCCCACAGATGAAAATCCAACACGGTTCACAACCAACCCCAAGCGCAAACCACCCACCAGAATTTTCGTGACTTTCGTGGTAGAAAAAAAGAACCAGAATCCAGCAGCAGGCACATACATAAATTTTTGACCGAATGAGGCTGCCATGTTCAATTATGGCGTAACAGGGGGCGTGATCACAATCATTCTGGGATTCGTATTAACATATTCCATCCCACCACTGGCAGATGTATTAACACACATTTTTTTGTTCGCAGTTCTCAATCCACGCTGCGGCGCGTTCCTCTGCCTCACAATTCTGTTCATTGCTTATTTTCTAATCGGTTATGGCATCGGGGCGATTATTTTTCTCATCAAGCGGAATAAATCAGCTTGAGAAGTACTCTTAATCGTAGTGCCTGCTGACACGCAATTTCGTGGTAGAAAAATCATACCTGTCCGAACAACGCCGCCAGGAAAAAGCTCCCCATGATCCGCATCCTCTGGATTATATTAGCACTGCCACTGCTGCTGTTAAGCATTGCATTCATATCGCTGGTGCTGTTTATAATTACTCACCCCCCCGGTGATGTCGCCATACCCATGGGTCCCAAAATCGATCTTCCAGATTCACACTACTATCTCCATCTGTATGGCCCCGCCTTCGAAGGTGAATACTTCTACGGACTATTTGCGGAACATCCCTTCCAGCAATACGAATCACGCACACTCGGTCCGCTCAACATCGACGTCACCACAACTCCCACCGTTGAACAAGAAGCGGACGGAGTCTACCGCATCACCTGGGGTAGCAAGCCCGATGCCCCCTACACCGTCATTGATGTCATACATGGCAAATACGTGGAAGATTCCAACCCGGCCAACGAACGCAATCAGCCATTCAAACTTTACCACTTTGAACCTCCAAACTGTCAGAAACCAGTCATTCAAAACAACGATCAATAAGACCAGATCATCGCGTGACTTCAGTTCGAATTCATGGCGCTCGTGGTAGCCGTGACAGGTAGTGTTTATTTATTAGTTTTGAATGTGATTCCGAGGACCGCAACCTAACCCAGGTCGGTTTTAACCGCGGCTAACACCGTGCGGCTGATCTTGTTTTTGGGACTTTGCCAGCCGGAATGACTTATTAGCCGAAGGGCGTTAGCCCCGGTTTCTCCCAATTTGCAATGACCAATTCGATTAAGAAACGCTACCTGGCAGAAATCGAAAACAGAGATCAGCCCATGTTAACTTACCATTGCAGGGTGAGGTTGACGTAAAAACCGTGCAGGGTGAAGTTGCTGTTGGTCTGTCTCACGCTGGCGGTCGAAAGCGAACCGATCTGGATCGGCAGGACGTTGTGATTCGTCGCGTAGCCGGCGAAGGGATCGGCGTAGACGGACGCCTGATAGCCGGCGTCGATCGAGAAGGAATTGCCGCCGGAAAAGATGTGTTCAAAACCGATTCCCAATTTGGCGTCGGCTGAATAGACGACCTGAGTAAAACCGCCGCTGGTCACCTGCTGCTGATTGTAGGAGATTCCGATCAAAGCCAGATCCTCGGCGACGGCGCCAAATACATATTGGGAAGGCTCGGTCCGGCCAACCAGCAACGCCGCGCCGATCTGCCCTGTGAAACGCAGCCCTCCTTGAGTCTGGTACAGACTATCAACACCAAACCGCGGTCCGACACCCGAAAAGGTCGACGTGTTATCCAACGAGAGGATTAAGGGAACTGACGCGGGGTACACCGCCGCCGGTTCGGGCGGATCGCCGTAAAACGAGGACTTCACAGATTCCTGCAAACGGGCAAAACTCAAGCCGGCAAATAACCTCAGGTCGAGCGACGAACCGAAATCGATGTGCTGCCCGAAATCGAGGTTCACCGCATCATAAGCATACTTGGCAACCCCCTCGGCTCTCCTCAGTTTATTCACTCCGTCGTTGTCTTCTAAATCATCATATGTGTCCGCAGAACCGGGGCCGGTTTGTGAGAAGGGAGAAACCCATTGTGTGCCGCTCTGGGCGGAGGCCCCACTGTGATTAGACGTTCGTAAATGCTGCCAGTCGAGTTGAAAATCGCGGCCGGTATTCTGATACGTATAGGTCGATCCCACTTCAAATCCGGGCTGATAGCTGGTTGTGACCGATTCAATCTCCCAATAGGGAGAAGCCAGTGGTTCCGGTGCACCCGGATTTTTGTATGTGGTAAGGACAGCATAACCGAGGTTCTCGCTGCTCGGCTTCAGGAACAGTGCCCCGACGTCAATCTGCCAACCCGGTCTCAGATCGGGAACCCCAATCCGCAACGTGAGATCTAGATTAGCATCGGCGGGAACCCAGTTATTCGTGCCCGCGGTTTCAAAGGGAATCTCTGCAGGAAGGTCTTCGGAAACAGCCGGTGCGGGAGGCAGAGAACTCGCAGTCGATTCCTCAGCCCGCCCGATGTTCGCTTGCGCGACCAAAACCAGCGCGACCATCGCCAGTATGTACCAGTGCTTTAGAAACATCTTGCCCGATCCTTCTCGTCCCCCCTGATTCATCCCTGGAGTCCACAATAAAGCAGCTTGCGTGGTGTCTCTCACATCCAAGATCGGCATTTCCTGACACAAATAATCAGTACAATCCGCAAACTTTATCAAATCCATGCAAACCACGATTTCTACTCAGTTAAACATTTGAGATCGTCCTGGCAATCACAAGCTCTGCATTACGGGAATGTCAGCACAACCAGTGAACACCGTCCAGTAGCAATAACCATATTCTTGTCATAAACCCTTGAAAAGCGGCATAAACAGCTTCTCATTTTTGAAATCCGTGTGATTCTTTTTCCCAAAAATAAAATTTTTGCTTCTCGCCAGCCGATATTATGGACATAAGGATCTAATAGTTCTATAATATGCAGCATAAAGACTTAAAGCCTTTGCAACTTCAGGTCTTTTCAATAAAGAGATAAGAGTCCCCCCCGTTAGTGAACTGCTTCCATGTCGGTCGTTCGCTTGATTCCTTCCACAGACATGACGAAAGGCGACGATGATGACTCGTATGCTGATCTGTCTCGTTTCGGTATTGGCAATTGTTCTTTCTGGTAGCTCCCATTTAGAAGCTGCCCCCAAAGCCCAGAAAGACGACAAAGGTCTTGAGCTGTTCAAATCGAAGATTGAACCGGTTCTGGTCAAGCACTGCTACGAATGCCATTCCCGCAAAGGTGAAAGTGTGGAAGGGGGCCTCGAACTCGACTCTCCGGCCGGCATGATGCGGGGCGGTGATACCGGCCCGATGCTCAAGCCGCACGATCTCGAACATAGTTCGCTGATTCAAATGCTCAAACATGAAGGCGATGCTTCCGGCATGCCTCCCGAACAGAAACTCTCCGATGACGTCATCGCCGCCTTTGAAGAGTGGATTCGTCTCGGCTGTCCCGACTCCCGCAAAGAAACCGGCCCCACTCTCAAAGAACAACGTTACCAGGCCGCACAAAAACACTGGGCTTTCGTGTCCCCCCAATCAGTCAAACCGCCTGCTGTCAAACAGACCAACTGGCCCCGCAATCCGGTCATCGATGGCTTCGTGCTCTCCGCCATGGAGCAGCAGGGATTGAAGCCGGTTCAAGATGCCAATCGACTCACGCTGGTCCGCCGCGTCTACTTTGATCTCGTCGGCCTCCCCCCGACACCGGCCGAAGTCGATGCGTTTCTGAATGATAAATCGCCGGACGCCCTCGCGAAGCTCGTCGACAAACTGCTCGCTTCTCCCCGCTTCGGCGAACGCTGGGGACGGCACTGGCTGGATGTCATCCGCTTCGCCGAATCGAGTGGCATGGAATTTAACTTCACCTATCCGCACGCCTGGCCTTACCGCAACTATGTCATCGATGCGTTCAACCAGGATAAACCGTACAACATTTTTCTGCAGGAACAAATCGCTGGCGACCTGATACCGGCCCAACCCAATGAATCTCCGGAGACGATCGAAGCCCGCAAGATTGCCCCCAGCATGCTGTCCTTCGGCCCCAAACGGCACAATTCGAGCGGAACCGAATTCCGCATGGATATCGTCGACGATCAGATCAACACGGTCTGTCGTGCGACGATGGCGCTGACCGTCTCCTGTGCCCGCTGCCACGATCACAAGTTCGATCCGATTCCGACAGCCGATTACTACTCCCTCGCCGGCATCTTTTTAAGCACCGAGCCCCTGTATGGCACCATCAAGCAGAAGTACAGCAACACCCCCACCGATCTGCTCCCCATCGGCAAAAATGCCCCGGCTCTACACGCCGCCGCGGAAGCTTATGACAAACAGCTGCAGGAAACCGAAAAGCAACTGACGGCTCAAACTGACGCCCTCAAGAAAGCAAAAGACGCACTGAAACTGGCCGCCGCCGAACATAAAAAGTATGAACAACTGGTGGCGACAACCGTCGTCGATCCCGCAAAGCCAAATGCCGGCAACCAACCTTCGCAGGCCGATGTCGATCAGAAACAGGCGAAGTTAAACAAAGCCAACGATCTTGTTTCCAATCTGACCAGTGAAGTCGCCACGTTAAAAACAAAAGTGGCTGAGTTGAAAAAGAACGCACCTGCCCGACCGCATTACGCGATGAGTGCCCGCGATCGCAAGAAACCCGCCGACACGTATATCGCCGTCCGCGGCGACTTCCGCGAAAAGGGAGACGTGGTTCCCCGCGGTTTTCTGAGTGCGATCAAAATCGAAAACACTCCCCCAATCGCAGCCAACCACAGCGGTCGCCTGGAACTCGCCCAGTGGATCACCAGCGAACAAAACCCGATTACTGCCCGCGTGATGGTCAACCGGATCTGGCATCACCTGTTCGGTCGCGGCCTGGTTCCTTCTGTCGATAATTTTGGCGTGATCGGAAAACAGCCCACGCACCCCGAACTGCTCGACGCTCTCGCCTTGCAATTCGTGCAGGAAGACTGGTCGACAAAACAGATGATCCGCACGATCATGCTCAGCCGCGCTTATCAACTAAGTAGTACCCCCGATCCCGCCAACATGGAAATTGATCCCGATAATCGCCTGCTCTGGCGTGCCTCACCCCGTCGCCTCGAAGCCGAAGCGATTCGTGATGCCATCCTGACCGTCAGCGGACAACTCGATTTCAACCGCCCCACAACATCTACGGTCACCCCACTGGGCGATAAGCTGGCCCGCAGCATTCCCATGGAAAAACTGCAGCCCCCCAGCAATCATCGCAGCGTCTATCTGCCGGTGGTTCGCGATTACGTTCCCGAACTGTTTGATCTGTTCGACTTCCCCTCGCCCAGTCTGGTGAGTGGAAACCGGGCGGTCACCAACGTTCCCGCGCAGGCACTTTACCTGCGGAATTCCCAGTTCATCACCGATCAATCCCGGCATGCGGCCCAGCGTCTGCTGGCGGATCAACAAGCCAAAGACGATGTCTCCAAAGTAAAACTGGCAATGCGGTGGGCGCTGGCACGAACACCGACGGCAGAGGAACAATCCGGCGCCCTGCAACTGATTCAGCAGGTCCGGCAGTCTACTGATCCGAAAAAGAAATCCGCCGAAGTCGATGCCTGGGCCGCCTGGTTCCAGACACTGTATATGACCGCCGAATTCCGTTTTCTCGTTGATGCCCAATAACACACAACCCTGTCCGCAGGTCTTTCACACATACACAAAACAGGAGATCGCCTCCGATGAAACATGCAACCTCAGAAACAACAGTATCACGACGTCAATGGCTCAAGGCTGCCGCCGGTGGTCTGGGTGGGCTGGCCCTGACCGGTCTCGCACCGCAAGCGAAAGCCGCCGGTCTGCTTTCTCCGAAAGTCGCCCATTACACACCCAAAGCGAAGCGGGTGATCTTCCTGTTTATTAATGGCGGCCCTTCGCAGTTCGAGTCGTTCGACTATAAACCGGAACTGAAAGCCAATGGTGGTAAGAAAGGTGCCAAGAAGGGAAAACTGTTGGCGCCCCTGTATGACTTTGCTCAACACGGCGAAAGCGGCATGTGGATCTCCGAAGCGTTCCCGCACCTCGCGAAACAGACCGACCAGATCTGCATGCTCAACGGGATGACCGGTCCCAGCCGCGCCCATCCCATCGCCATCCCCATGCTGCACACCGGCGAATTCAAATTTCAGCGTCCTTCCTTCGGCGCCTGGGTTCTTTACGGACTGGGAACCGAAAACCAGAATCTCCCCGGCTTCTTCACGATCAAACCGACACGTACCTTCGGGGGACCGGCCAATTATGGAAGTGCGTTCCTTCCTAGAGGTTGTCTCATAACGTCAAAAAAAGTGAACGGTTTGGCGCGTCTTTTGCATGAAGTGTTCTCCTGAAAGGAGAATTTCTTATGTATATGACGCTGGTCTGGTGGCCCAAACGAAAACGGGTTTCCACAAAAACAGCGTCCAGGACGGAACGCCCGGTCGTTTTGACCGATAAACAATGGTCTTTAGTCGCAAAACTGTTTCCCTGGACTCCCCCTTCCAAAAAGGGAGGACGTCCAAAAGCCCATCCACGAGATTGCCTGGAAGGCATTCTCTGGATTTTGGTGACAGGAGCACGATGGAAAGATTTACCAAGAGAGTATCCCTCAAAAGCGACGTGCCATCGACGTTTCCAGCAATGGACGATCGAAGGGCGGCTCTTATCTGCCTGGCAAATCATCTTGGAACGAATGGATGATGCTGGCCAGATTGATTTCTCGGAAACCTTTGCTGATGGCACTTTTGCCTCGGCAAAAAAAGGGGTAGAAGAGTTGGCCCGACTCGTCGTGGCAAAGGCACAAAGGTCATGATTTTTGTCGATCGTCACGGGACACCTGTGGCGATCGACACAGAATCGGCCCGTCGTAGCGAAGTCAAGCTGATCGAACCGCTGCTTGAAAAAATCACATTGCAAAATCGACAACCCGAGCGACTTGTTTATGACAAAGCCGCCGATTCGGACTCGTTGCGCAAACGGCTGATGGAAAAGAATATCGATCTGATCTGCCCGCATCGAAAATCGAGAGTCAAACCGCCGACGCAAGATGGTCGAAAGCTTCCACGCTTCAAACGACGTTGGATTGTGGAACGCAGTATTGCCTGGCTCCACAACTATCGTCGCATTGTCACGCGCTGGGAATATCACGATTACCTCTACGAAAGCTTTGTAATTCTTGGGTGTTTATTTACACTATTAAAAAGGTTTTGAGATGCCCTCTAGTACGTTCCAGGCCACGCGACTCGGCTGGTCCGGGCAGTCAATCAAGACGGCCGCCATCAGCAATCTGAAATCGCATCACGGTCTGGGAGCGAATCCCGAACAAACGGCTCTGGCGCTCGCCCAAAAGATGAACCAGCAATTACTGGGACAGACCGCTGATGTTCGCGGCGTGATCGATTCACTCGACCTCAGCGAACAGATGCGCGATGCCGTGCCCGCGGTGATGGATCTGACCCGCGAGAGCAAAGCGACGCTGGACATGTACGGCATCAACGGCGGCCCGTCTGACGATTTCGGGCGGCAATGTCTGCTGGCCCGTCGCCTGAGTGAATCGGGAGTCCGCTTTGTTGAAGTCAGTTCCACCGGCTGGGACCATCACAGCGGTCTCGACAAGTTCAAATCCAAAGCCGAGACGATCGACAAACCAATCGCCGCACTGCTGGCCGATTTGAATCAACGGGGGCTGCTTGACGAAACGCTCGTCCTGTGGAGCGGGGAATTTGGCCGCCAGCCCGAAACCCAGGTTCTCTCCGGCAAAGAAACATTGGGACGCGACCACAACGCCTCCGGTTACACCGCCTGGCTTGCCGGCGGCGGAACCAAAGGGGGGTTAACGCACGGCACCACGGATGACCTCGGTTATAAAACCGTCGCGGGTGAAGTCCACCTGCACGATCTGCATGCGACCATGCTACATCTGCTCGGTCTGGATCACAAGAAACTCGTCTACCGCTTCGGCGGCCGCGACTTCCGCCTGACCAACATCTACGGCAACGTCGTCCACGACATCATCGCCTGAACAGAAACGGGAATTTGCAAGGGCAGGCCTCTATGCCTGCCCGCAATCGTCTTGCGCCGCTTCCGCCAGCCGGTCGAGTTCTTTTAAAATTTCCTCCGCCTCTGAAGTAAGTGTGGCAAAACTCTGGATATCCCCATTCCGCTGCGCATCGCGGGCCGCTTCCAGTTTCTGAGCGTACTGAAGTTCCAGTTTCTTCTTAGGGTTACGACGCAACCAGCCAAACATCTCGGGTCTCCCTGAAAAACATCAATCCAATCTCCTCCAGAGGACTATAGACGCCGCTCTCTGCTTGACAACCACTCCTTTTTTCTCTTCATCAATTTCGTGCCAGGAGAAAAACGGAAGTAGCACCAGCTTGTTTTCAGCCTCCCAACCAGTCATGATGAAATGGATCTGCATGCCGTTACCCGCCTCTCAACAATGGTCTGTTCAATAACACTTCGAGGTGCAAGGAAGTCCCGGGAGGAAGAGTCATTAACCCCAAGACGCAAACTCCAATCGCATCCAAACTCCATCAGAAACTGAACCTGGCAGAGTTGCTGGCCATGGGTATCGGCGGTATGATCGGCGGCGGTATTTTTTCGGTTCTGGGGATGGCAGTGAATATCTCTGGACATGCCGCACCACTGGCTTTTCTGATCGGCAGTTTTGTCGCACTGGGAGCCGGTTACTCTTATGTCAAACTGGCACTCGGCTTCCATAGTGACGGCGCCAGCTTTACCTATCTGGATCGTGCGTTTCCCAAACACCCGAACATCGCCGGGATTGCAGGCTGGACGGTGATCGTAGGCTACATCGGCACGCTCGCCCTGTATGCCTACACATTCGGTGTCTACGGCGCCCACCTGCTGGGTAGTGCGGGCTCTCCCACCGTTCGCATGGTGCTGTCTGCCGCGGTCCTCTTGTTTTTTATGTTGATCAATCTGCAGGGGGTCAAATCCAGCGGACAAACCGAGGTGATCATTGTCTTCTCGAAAGTCATTCTGCTGGGCCTGTTCGCGGTCGCGGGAATTTTTTCGATCAAACAGGACCATCTCTTCCCGGTATTTGAGAAAGGCGTGTCATCGGTCTTCATTGCGGGTGCCATGATCTTTGTGGCCTTCGAAGGCTTTCAGTTGATCACCAACGCGGTCATGGAAACGGAAAACGCAGACCGGAACATCCCGCGTGGCATCTACGGTTCAATTCTGATCACGTCGCTGATCTATTTCGGCGTGGCGGTTGTTGCGGTCGGCAACCTGACGCCAATCGAAATCAGGGCTGCCAAAGAATACACACTGGCGATTGCAGCCGAGCCGGCTTTAGGAACTGCCGGAGGAATCCTGGTCGACCTGGCAGCATTGCTGGCCACTTCATCCGCCATCAACGCCACCGCCTTTGGTGCGTCGCGCATGATGGCCGAGATGGCCACTGAAAAACGAATGCCTCATCGATTCTCATTTCGCAGTCGCACGGATGTCCCCTGGATTGCCATCGTCGCACTCACGATTATTTCCGGCGCCTTCACACTCCTCGGCAGCCTGGAAACGATTACGCTCTTTTCCAGTATGACCTTTTTACTGATCTCGCTGGCCGTCTCCGTCGCCAATCTGAAACTGCGTAAAATCACCAACAGCAACCTCTGGCTGATTCTGTTGGGAATGACCCTGATGCTGACAACCATCGGCCTGCTCGTACTACATCTCTGGCAGGAAAATCATCAACTCTTCTTCTGGCTTGGCGGAGCGTTTGCTCTGATCGCCCTGGTGGAAATCGCATTCTGTGAGCGCGAGTGCCGGAATTCCTCGCACAAACAAAAGAAAAGTGAGTAGCAAAGATTGCGATCTCATCCCACAGATCACTCCCCCCTCTGGATCAGATACTCCCACAATAATTTTCGTGACTTTCGTGTTTTTCGTGGTAGAAAAAAGGAAACGCTGTGTTTCAACAGCTAGACTGTGTCCAGTTTTACTGTAGCGTCTCCAAGGCTATTTGGACCAAGTATATTAGATTGAGGCATGCTATGATAAAATATGATGCACTCTAGATTACCTGTCCCCCGTTGCTAACAGTTTCATCAATCCCGTTGTGAGAAAAACAATGTTCAAATACTGCCTGTTATACTTCACCTTTTGTCTGTTCTGTCTCCCCGCAAACACAAGTACCGCAGAAGTCATCAATGCCGGCGTGGGTGGGAATCGCAGTTCGCAACTGCTAAAACGTCTCAATCGGGATGTGCTCTCGAAAGTCCCAAGTGTGGTCGTACTGATGGTCGGCACCAACGACCGCCTCAACTCGGGCGGCTTTATCGACATCAAAGACTACCAAAAAAACGTCAACACGCTGATTGACAAAATAGAGGGAAGCGGCGCGAAGGTCCTGCTGATGACGCCCCCGCCCTGCATCCCGGAATTACTCTTCAGTCGCCATGATCCCAAAAAATATGCCGACCAGTCACCCAACGAGCGAATGCAAGAAGTCCGTTCCGTTCTGCTGCAGATTTCCCAGAAACGGAAGATCCCCCTGATCGATTTCCATGACTACCTGATCAAGCACAACATTGCCGACAACAACAAAACCAGCGTCCTTCGCAACCCCGCCAATAGCGGCAGCAAAGACGGCGTGCACCTGACGCCCGCCGGCTATCAGCTCCTGGCAAAGCTTGTCGCCGAAAAAATGGCTTCCGAAAAACTGGATACGACCAAAGTCATTTGCTTCGGCGACAGCCTGACAAAAGGTTCCGCTAAAGCAAACTACCCGGCTTATCTTGGAGAGATGCTGGCGAAGTAAGCCACAGTAGAGGATGATCAAGGTATGAATAAAAAAGAGCAGGTTCTTTTATGCGAAAACCTGCCCTCTCATTATTTCTTACTTTGAGTTCACACCAGTAATACTAGCTTAAATCAACTCACGCAACGGTTCAATTCCCTGATCCACCAGATACTGCGGCGTGCCGCTGGTGTCGAAGATGCGGGTGCCGTTCAGGTCCAGACCGATCTGGTGGTACAGCGTCGCAAAGACTTCCTGAAACTTGACTGGCCGGTCAATCGCATACTCTCCTTTGCGATTCGTCTTGCCGATCACCTGCCCTGTGTTCATTCCGCCGCCTGCGAGCATCGCACACGAAACCTTCGGCCAATGGTCGCGGCTGTTATTCTGATTGATCTTCGGCGTCCGTCCGAATTCGCCCCAGACCACAACGGAAACATCTTTATCCAGCCCCCGTTCATGCAGATCGGTCACCAGTGCGGACAAACCCTGATCGAGTAGCGGAAATTCTTCACGCGACTTGGGAAAGTTCATGCCGTCCGGTCCATGCCAGTCCCAGCGGCTATAGTTGAGTGACACAAACCGCGCCCCCGCTTCGACCAGACGACGTGCCAGACAGAAGTTTTCAATCATCCGCGGCGCACCATCCCGCTGGAAAGTTTCGTCGCTCTTGCCGTAACGAGCGAGAATCTGCGGATCTTCTTTCGATAGATCCAACGCATCCGCCAGTTGCGGCGTGGTTAAAATATTCATCGCCTGCTGCGAATACACGTCCATACTTTCCATTAAGCCCGACGTGTCGGCTTCGCGACGGAATGTATCGAAGGCCTTCTGCAGCTTCACCCGATCGCGCAACCGTTCGAGGGTGATCCCCTGCAAAACCATGTTCTCTGGTGAACTGCGGGCTTTGCGACCGACCAGATTAAACGGCGCATGCTGCACGCCCAGGAAGCCGCCCGTGCCGGGTTGGCCCCAGGTGCCGTTCCCTGTTTTATACATCAGCGCCACATTCGAGGGGACCGCCGCGTTGACGGGGCCCTGCAGATTCGAAACAAAGGCTCCTGCTGCCGGCCAGCCTCCAGGGGGCTGACGACTACCGAATTTGCGCCCGGTCATACACTGATAGGCATCGTGTCTGCCGTCAGCATCGGAAAGCGAACGCACCGGAACGAACTTGTCCATCATCGCCGCCATCCGCGGGAACAGTTCACAGATCTGAATCCCGGGCACGTTGGTTTGAATGGCGTTGAACTCGCCACGAATTTCCGTCGGCGCTTCCGGCTTGGGATCCCACAGGTCAATGTGCGACGGCCCGCCGGGCATGTAGATATTGATGATCGCTTTGTGATTGCTGCCGGTCTGGCTTTCGTTTTCAGCTCGTAATGTGCCTGGTAACGAAATTCCCCCTAACGCCATGCCCCCGATTTTCAGGAAGCTGCGGCGGGAAACACCATCACAAAATTGACCGCGCTTCGCGGTCGGTTTACCAAGAATCGTCAGCATAGAATCTATTCCCTCGGCACCATGAATCAGAGCACCATTGAATCAACATAAATACACGTTGATATGATAGCGGAGATCGATTTTGAAAGCAAATGCAATTGAACAGGTCGATCCGGGAATTCTGGAAACCACTGCCCCCCCGATTCAAGTGATTTTTTCGCGACCACAAATGATTCTTTAAGTACGCAAACCCTGATATATTCAATGTTTCGATGTTTTGCACGATGCACTTGAGTCGGTTTTACATTTTCGTGTCGCTTCGTGCTTTTCGTGGTAGTGAAAAAACGGATTGCGCTAAATCAATTCCGAGATCACTTCCCCTTCTGGTAGTGCCAGCATCGGGCGATCATCGAGCGTGCGCAGCTCAGCCTTCGGATTCAAACCCAGGGCATGATAAACGGTGGCCGCAAAATCAGGCACGGAAACGGGGCGATCCGTGATTTCGGATGCATGCTTGTCAGTAGCACCGATCACTTGCCCCGTTTTGATTCCCCCGCCACCCAGCGTCAGACTGAAACAACGGTTCCAGTGATCTCGTCCCGGTGCACGCGGGTCATTATTCAACCGCGGCGTTCGCCCGAATTCACCAGCGGTAATCACCACTGTATTCTCCAGCATCCCGCGCTGTGCGAGGTCATTCAACAGCGCTGCGTAACCCTGCTCATACGGCGGCACTTCGGTTCTTAAGCGGGGAAAGACTTCCGGATGATGGTCCCAACCGTACCGCACATAGCCTTTCACGGTGACAAATCGCACGCCGGCTTCCACCAATCGCCGCGCCAGTAGCAAGCCCTGCCCCACACGATTGCGACCGTATGTATCACGTACCTGTTCGGACTCCTGCGAAATATCAAAGGCATTTTTGGCCCGCTCGGAAGTAATCATCGACAGAGCCCGCTCTCGAAACTGTTCGTGAGTCCGCGCGAATTCGAGCTGTTGTTCTTGTCGCGATTGAAACTGATCCAACGCCGTCAGCAGCGACTTTCGATCGGTCAGGCGATCCACGCTTACCGAATCGGGCGGGCTGAATTCCTTCACCGCAAAACTGCTGCTGTTCGGGTCGGGTGTCACCACAAACGGATCGTAGGTCCGTCCCAGATAACCGCCGAAACCGGGGTCGCCATATCGGGGGCTGTCCAGTTTGCCCACCTGCACGAACGGCGGCGTCTGACGTGCGCGACGCTCCTGCTGCCAGGTCACCATCGCACCAAACCCCGGCGGGTTAATCGTTGGCGTCAGCCGGTTGCCGCTCATCAAATGAAAATCACCCTGGCCGTGTGTCGGAGAATACGAGTGCATCGAGCGAATCAACGAGAACTTGTCCGCACAACCCGCCATGTTCGGCATCAACTCGCACAACTCCATCCCAGGCACGCACGTGGAAATCGGATTCAATTCGCCACGAATTTCTGCTGGAGCGAGTGGCTTCATATCATACATATCGATATGGCTCGGTCCGCCCAGCAACCAGAGCAGAATACAATTCACCTCACGCTTTGGCTTGGACGCTTCCGCTGATTCTGACATCGTGTCCAACAGGTTCACGCCCAACGCAGACAGACTGCCCACCTGCAATAACTCACGCCGATTCAGTCCTGAATTCAAACGCAACATGCCTCGACCTTCGCCTGGGAAGAAAATAAGAAGTCTCGGATGGAAATCCCCACCCAACCAACATAAACATCCATTGATATGATACCGTGATTCGATTTCTGAAGCAAATCAGTAGCTGAAAGTGGTCTGAAAACAGAAAGTTCTAAAACCTCTGAATTATCGCCACCGGCTCACGTTCAAAAAAGCGGCAGTATTTAAAGGGGGGAAATACCCTGAAAACAAGCCATACAAAGCCTTTCCAGGAAATCAGGCTTGGCAAAAGTACTTCGCAAGGGTATACTTTCCTTCAGACGTGGGCCATTCTTTTTAGAAGGCACGTCAAAATGGTCGGAACCAAGCGAGTAGCGCGATCCTCAGAGTAGAATCCGTTTTCTGACCAGAAAGGGTCTTTTTGCAGAGTTGGATCCTCTTGTCACCCTTTCTACTTGTGCGGCTTGTTTGCTGCACACTTATGCTTACCAGTCATCGGTTGTGTGAACCGCTGTCGAAAGCACCGCGTCGTTGTGGACGCACTGAATTCTGTGATTTTCTTGTTTATCCAGAGTTCCCACAGAAGCGACGTTTGCTTTTGGTCATGCCGGTCCAACCTGCTACGCCTGAGTGAATCCCTGAAGAGCCGATGAACGTTTCACCGGCTCGCGCACGACTTGAAATACTGCGCTGTTGCTACCAGGCGGAGCCCAATACCACACCGTGGTGGATCACCCGCACACGAAATTAAAAACACCAACCAGCGGCTGACAGACACAAAGAAGGCACTCCTTCTCCATTGATTCACCGAAATCAACACGCTGACAGCCCAACCTTTGAAACACTCCGACAAGGAAAACCATTGAATACTTTTCAAGAAATCGAATTAATTGCGCCAGTCCAACGTGCATTGGCCGAAGAAAACTACAAAACACCAACCCCCATTCAGGCACAAACCATTCCTGCCGCACTCCAGGGACACGATATCCTCGGCTGTGCTCAAACCGGAACCGGAAAAACAGCCGCACTGGCACTGCCGATTCTTAACCGTCTGGGGAAAAACAATCGCAAAGCGCCCCCGAATCGTCCGTTTGCACTCGTATTGGCGCCCACGCGGGAACTGGCGATTCAAATTGGCGAAAGCTTCGAGACATACGGTCGGCATCTCCGATTGCGGCATGTTCTCGTTTATGGTGGCGTCAGTCAGGGGAACCAGGTACGGGCATTGAATCGAGGCGCCCACGTTCTGATCGCGACCCCCGGACGTTTACTCGATTTGATGAACCAAGGTCATATCAATCTCGAACATCTGGAAACATTCGTCCTGGACGAAGCCGACCGCATGCTTGATATGGGTTTTCTTCCCGACCTCAAACGGATCATCAGCCAACTGCCGGCAAAACGACAGTCATTGTTCTTTTCAGCAACACTGGCACCCAAGATTACCGAACTGGCGCAAAGCCTGCTGAAAAATCCGGTCAGTGTCAACGTGACGCCCAAGACCACCAGTGTGAAAAAGATCAAGCAACAACTGATGCACGTGGAATACAACAAAAAGCAACCGCTCTTACAGAAAATTCTGGGAAGCGACGGCGTCGAACGGGCGCTGGTTTTCATCCGAACCAAACGAACGGCCAACATGCTGGCCCAGCGGCTGATGCGGGCTGGCTTCAAAGCCACCGCCATCCACGGCAATAAATCTCAAAACGCCCGGCAGCAGGCTTTAGAAGCATTCCGCAGTAAAAAGGTGCAGGTGCTTGTCGCGACCGACGTCGCCGCCCGGGGAATCGACATTGATGGCATCACGCATGTAATCAACTTCGATCTTCCCGTGGAAGCCGAATCCTACGTGCATCGTATCGGTCGAACCGGACGCGCCGGCGCTGAGGGCATTGCCATTTCGTTCTGCAGTGGTAACGAACGGAATGAACTGCGTTCCATTGAAAAGTTGATTGGTCATAAAATACCGGTCTCAGCGGAACATCGTCAGTCGGACGTGCGGCCCGTCAAAGCTGACTTGGAACCCCGCACCCGCAAAGGTGCCCCGGGACAAAGAGCGGGTGCCAAAGGCGCACGCCCACCTCGACGCCGTTCCGCTTCATCTGCCGCCAAAGCCAAACCAAAACAGGGACAGAAACGGACCAAGTGGCGGCATCTCAAGCCAAATGCAAAACAAACCAGCTAAACCTGGCTGTGAATGTCGCTACATCAATAAAAACACCGAACGCCTTGCGACGTTCGGTGTTTTTTACTTACTCACTTCGTCGTACGACTTAGAATTCACCCAGTACTTCACCGTCGTTTTTATTCCCCAGATTCTGGAAGGTAGGACGGTCGATATTGGATGAGATAAAGCGAACGGCACCATCGCCGAGCAGTGCATGCACGCCCCCAATATGGTAACTGCGCGCATAATTATATTTGACGCTCGTATTCACAACGCAAGGTGCATTCGGCCAGGTCGTCGATTTGCACGAGTAGTTCTGATCAGGCACAGGTGTATTCGGCACTTCCCGTGTTGAAAACGTCATCTCCCCATGCGCCCCGCCAATTCCATAACAGCCGGGACAGCCCCAATACGTCGTTGTCGCAGCATTACCACGAATCACAATCTCGGAAACCATAATCGTATTCGAGGAACCATCTCGCATATCACGCATCTGGGCTTTCGAATTCTCTGAAAAGATACCATTTAAATTTTTACTGGTCGTCGTCGCTTCATTCCCGGCACAGCCTATGTAGCTCCCTTGAGAGCGCCCCGCTGCATCGGCATTTCCCGGTGTCGAAGGATCGGAGGGACACAAATAAACCGAAACGATGGCTTTATAAACTTCCGGGTTGGAAACGATATGCACGTGCGTGGCAGGATCCTCGGTATATTTCTGATACAAGGGTGCCTGATCGACGAACGGCAAGATCTGATGTGCCCAGGTATCACGCCAATGATACGTTAAATAAGGCGCTGAAGAACTATAGTTCCCTGGCTGGACTTCCATGTGCCCATAAGGCAGCGTGCGATGCGTGTCGAGATAATTATGTAACGCCACTCCAATCTGTTTTAAATTATTTTTACACGTAGATCGCCGGGCCGCTTCTCGCGCCTGCTGGACGGCGGGCAACAACAGTGCAATCAAAATCGCGATAATGGCAATCACAACCAATAATTCAATCAGGGTAAAACCTCGCTTACGAGACGTAGACATACCGACTCCTGTCACTTTTTGTTTTTAACTCGGGAAGGATAGTGGGGATGGTAAGTGAATCTGCCTGGCAGGACGTTTTTTGGAAAAACACAGGCAGGGTGGGCGCTTCAATTACTTACTGATACTTAGTATTTCGCATCTGCAGGGGCAATGACAACGGGGAACGAACGTTTCATGAGAATCTTTATTGAATATTTTGTACAGATGCCGTTCTAACAAGAGCCGTGACGCCATATAAAACATATCGGTTTTAAACCGGTTCTCAGCGTTTGACTTCAGTGACACGCAGGCAGCAGTCAACCGGACAGACATCGTGGCTGGCGCCCATCTCTCCCAGCGCAGGTCGCTCGTCTGTTCCACTGATACGTTCTTCGATCAATTCACGAATCATCGTGATGAACCGCGGATGCACGCCTACCGTTTTTGCGCGCAGCACGTTGATTCCCAATTCGTTCCCGACATCCTTCGCTTCCGTATCCAGATCAAATAACACTTCCATATGGTCCGATACAAATCCGATCGGAACAATCACCACATCTTCGATGCCCCCCTGCACTCCCAGCTCTTTGATGAAGTCACAGATATCAGGCTCTAACCAGGGCTGGTGTGGCGGACCACTTCGGCTCTGATACACCAGATGAGATGAATGTCCTCCCAGTCGCTCGCTAACCAGCCGTGCTGCTTCTTTTAACTGAACTTCATATTTACAGCCCGCTGCCATCGCCAATGGAATACTGTGCGCGGAATACAGGATCGTTGCCTTGTCACGTCGATCTTCGGGAATCTGCTGCAAGACTTCTTCCGTCCGTTCGACCGTTGCTTCGATAAAGCCCGGGTGATTGAAAAACATACGCAATTTATCAACCACAGGTGCCCCTTCTCCCACCTGCTCCTGTGCCCGTTGAATATCTTCCCGATACTGGCGGCAGCCCGAATAGGAACTGAAGGCAGACGTAAAAAATCCCAGCGCCCGTTTGACTCCTGCCTGTTTCATTTCTTCCAGAGTATCCGCCAGGTAAGGAGTCCAGTTTCGGTTGCCCCAATAAATGGGGAGCTGCGGACCATGTGCAGCCAGTTCCAGCTCCAGTGCGGCAATCAACGCCCGATTCTGCGCATTGATCGGACTCACGCCTCCAAATTGTTGATAGTGTTCAGCGACTTCCAGCATCCGTTCGCGCGGTACATTTTTTCCACGCAGCACATTTTCCAGAAACGGGATCACATCATCGGGGCCCTCTGGTCCACCAAAGGAGACAACCAAAATAGCATCATAAGCAGCGTTCATCAAAGATTTTCTTTCCTGGCGACATTCATCCGGCTGGGGTTCTCAATTCAATCCTGATAACGACTGGGGCTCAATCCTGATAACGACTGGGGCAGTCGAAAAACTGTTGATTGGTTTCAACATGTTAATTTGTAGTCAGCAGATCACAAATTGCCACTCTAAACCACAAAATAATCAAAATACCTGATCAGCCAAGTATTTAGGACGCCCAAAGACTATTAGAATGTTCAATGAAACCAGAACTTATGCCAGCTCTGGGATCAGTCTGCTGATGTTGCTTTTTCGCAACATCACGGCATAGTTCACAAGACCAGAATGCCTATTTGTCCGGTTTTAATGATTATCAATTCCGGAATGAGCACGACTACTCTCGAACATGAATTCTTGTCAGATTTCGCCGATCCGAATTAACTCCAACGGATATATATAATCGTCGCGAGGTGATTTCAGTGCGACATTGAACTAATTTGAGATAGCGGCTCCATCCTACTTTCAGGCATACTCACGATGAATCCCCCTAGTGCTTTAGCAACTCCGAAAGCACCCGTTTTACGTTTGGAGACACAGCCAGATGGCACTGGCACTACCCGTTTTTATTATATGGACTCCCTGCGCTCCATCCTGATGATGCTGGGAGTCGTCTTGCACGGCGCACTGATCTACTCCGCCGGCGACCACTGGATTGTTTCCGATTCGCACAAGTCCGAATTTTTTAACGTGCTCGGCTCCATTATCCACGCTTTTCGGATGCCCACCTTCTTTATCATCGCCGGCTTCTTCTCGATGATGAGTCTCAAGAAGTATGGTATCGGCACATTTGCCAAAATCCGCCTGACGCGCATCCTGGTCCCGTTATGTGCGACGGCTCTGTTCATCAACACACTGGAACTCTATTTCAGAACCACCGTCATTCAACAACAGTCAATGTCGTTCGTGCACTTTGTGGTTTACGAACTCCCACAAAAATGGATCTCCGGCGCCTGGGTCTCGCATCTCTGGTTCCTGCTCACACTGCTTCAGTTCTTCGCCGTCGGTATCGCGCTCTATGCATTGTCCAGCCGAGTGACAGATTCCGGCAGACTCAATCGCGTGCTCGCTCCCTTCCGAAAAAACTGCTACTTTCTGTTATTGCTCCCGTTTGCTGATCTCGCCTGGAGCATCATCGACAAACTGGATCCGGAACTCTCGCACGGATCACATTTTTTCGGACTGTTCAACGTAGAAGATTTCGTCGTCTTTCTTCCCTACTTCCTCGTCGGGCTCTGGCTTTATCGAGATCAGAAATTACAACAGGCCTTTCATTCGATCGCCCGCTGGGAATGGTACGCGCTGGCACTCTCGCTCATGGTACAATACATCGAGTCAAATGCTCACGGCTTGAACCCGGAGAGTGTATTACGCATTTATTCCCTCAGCCTGACCTGTGCTCTCTCCAGTCACATCTGTTATGTCCTGTTTTATCGATTCATGAACCGGAATTCCCAATTCTTCCGCTATCTTTCCGATGCCTCGTATTCGATCTATCTGTTTCACCATATCTGTGTGATTGTGTTTGGCTATCTCCTGCTGAATGTCAGTATCGCCATAGGTTATAAATTTCTGGCCGTCGAAATCGCCACAATCTCCCTCACACTGGCCATCCACCATTTTCTGATCCTCAAATTCAAACCGCTACGGTTCCTGTTTAACGGGAAATGAAGTCAGGGCGCGTTCAAGACAGATTCCCCCTGTCCCTGATCACTCCGATTGTCTAAAATAAAACCAGTTGTTATTAATGCTGACTGGTTTTGATTTTCTGATGGATCTGATTTGGGAAAAGGGTGTTATGACGTTCTCTCAATTACCGCTGCTGGTTCTCGTTGGCTTTTCACTCACCACTCTGCTCACCCTGATGAGCGGCTGTGAGAAATCGCTCACACCGGAAGACCGCCCCGTGGCTGTCGCCGACGAACAGCCCCAGCAAGAGCAAACAGCCCTCCTGGAACAGACTGACTCAAAGTCCTCTCCCGCAGCCCAGGAAGAGACGGGACTCGAAGTCGTCACTCTCGGCTCAGGCTGTTTCTGGTGCACCGAAGCGGTCTTCCGCGAACTGAAAGGCGTCAAGTCGGCCGTCTCCGGTTATTCCGGCGGCAAGGTTCCCAACCCAACCTACAAAGCAGTCTGTAACGGCACCACCGGCCACGCCGAAGTCATTCAGGTCACATTCGATCCCAAAGTGATTCCCTTCACTGACATTCTGAAAGCCTTCTGGGAAACACACGACCCGACCACTTTGAATCGTCAGGGCGCTGACGTCGGCACGCAGTACCGCTCCGCAATCTTTTATCACAATGAAAAGCAGAAAGCAGAAGCAACCGCCTACAAAAAACAGCTCGACGCCTCAGGCCAGTTCAAAAACCCGATCGTCACCGAGATCACGGCCTTCGATAAATTTTATCCTGCCGAAGATTATCACCAGGACTATTTCAAACTGAATCCCGGCAACCAGTACTGCCAGTACGTCATTCGCCCCAAACTGGAAAAATTCCGCAGCAAATTCGCCGACAAACTGAAAAAGGATGAAAGCACAGAGAAATAGTCGATGGGCATACCCGTTCACGGGAAGGTTGATTCATAAACGGGAATCAATTTATCCGACGCACACCTAATGCTGAGAAACAGATGACTGGGAGTGCTCAGAATCCTGCTGCTCGTTTTCCAGATCGTGCATAAAGCGATCACGGTACCAGTCTGCGATGCGACTGCTCACCTGCAATGCTTTTGCCATTTTAGAAACAGGTGAATAATGCACGTATCGATAACTGGTCTCCACCGAGGTATACCAGTATTTCTTGGCATCGAGAGACCCGGGACCGATGTCTAACAGTTGATCTCCTGTTTCCATACTGTTACGAATCATTCGCCCCATTAATAATCGACCCAACCCTTTATTGGAAACACCCGGATCAAATCCCATTCGGAGCGAAAACACGCGTCCCTGATAGACATAGTTATAATTAAAAGCGGCCGGCTCGCCTGATAAATAGAGCAAATTTAAATCGACAGCGCCAAATCGAGCTGCGCTTTCATGAGTATCGCGGAAATATTGTGCGACCTTCTCATGTGATAATGTGGTTCCAGTCGTTGAACTTCCCTGCCAACTCTTCTGCGCGATCGTTTCGCAAATGTCATACAAATCCCAGCGTGGATCACTCTCACCAAATTGTTCTCCCCGAGGCCGATACCGCGCGAATTCAATTTCGCCTTCTTTTGCGACCCGTTTTTCGGCACGAAGATACGTCTGACGCGCTTTTCCCGATCGACCAGCGAGATAAGTGTCCCAATCCTGGTTGAGATCCACATAGGCCGTTTGATCCCAGTCAAATTTTTTGAAGGAACAGTCTGCCAACTCCAGAGCGCGTTCCGTAGCACCAGCATCGAAACCATCTGCATCCACACATCGTAAATCGATGAGATCCCAGTCTTGCTGAGACACCTGGATCAATTCCAAAGTCTCTTTCAGAGTTGTCTCGGGATCGGCAGAAACGGGACCATAGAAACTCCCCCAATCATCAAACGGGTAAGTCAGAATGCTGCACGACCCTAATTTTGTTTTCATGCGTCTCACACACAACGGCACAATACCTGTAACCTCATTCGCATCCCGAACCACAAAGATACGCAGGTACTGTTTCTCTGAAAAATGTTGCCAGTAAACTTCTAACCAATCCAGAGACTGAAAAAAACTTCCCCCGGGAGTGACTGACAATAACCGATTCCAGTCATCTCGAAATGGTTCCAGATCTTTGATTTTGTTTATTTCGATAATGTCCAACATGGGCTCTCGTCGTTTCTAATTCTATCGATTCGCAAAAAGGGGCTCGGAACTCAAACTGCCAGAGTGAGCGCACGATTTCATAACGCGTCATTAATAGCATAGAATTCCTGAACAGCATGCCATCTAAAAAGCTGAGAAAAGCAGCAGTGCCCCGCCACATTGTCCCGATCAATCGGGTTATGACACTTATTCACTCCATTGCCCGCTCAGGTGCATCAATGATGTGTTTCTTGTAACGCGCGCTGAGGCACATCACTCGCATCACTCTTCTCGCTTGAAGAGAATCGGTTTCGGAACCAGCCGGCGACCTGATGGCTCAACTTCAGGATCTGCCCCATCGGCGAGGTTTGAGAGTAATGCACGTAGCGGTAGCCCTTCTCCACGGAGGTGTACCAGTACTTTTTGGCATCCTGTGCACCGCACCCCATGTCCAACAGCAAGTCGCCCCGATCCATACTGTCATGGATCATGCGGCCCAGCAACAAACGTCCTAATCCCTTTCGCGACACTTGCGCGTCAAAGCCCATCTTCAGACCATCCAGGCGACCGTTGAAATAATAGTTGAAGCTGAAGGCAGCCGGCTTTCCCGATAGATAGATCAAATTCAGGTCCATCGCGCCCGCCCGGATGGCACTCGCATAGGAATCTCGAAAGAACCCAGCTACTTTTTCATGCGTCAGCGTCGTACCATCTGTCGAAGCAGCCTGCCAGCTGTTGCCCGCAACCTGGAGGCACTGCTCATATAAATCCCAGCGGGGATCTGCATCACCATGCGCCTCGCCCCGGGGACGATAGCGTAAATATTCAATCTCACCTTCTTCTGCCACTTTCCGCTCGGCCCGCAAGTACGTCTGACGGGCCTTGCGCGGGCGGGCCGCGAGATACTCATCCCACGTCTGATCCAGATTGATATACATCGTCTCATTCCAGGGGAAGATTTCAAACGGCATCTTCAGCGACTGAAAGGCTCGTTCCGTTGCGCCGCTATCAAAATGGTCGCGGTCTATACACCGCAAATCGATCAGGTCCCAGTCACGCCGGGACTGTAATACGAAATCCAGGACCGTTGTCAAAGTGGCTTGTGGATCGGCTGAAACCGGACCATAAACGCTCCCCCAATCATCAAACGGAAACGTCAGAATGGAACATGGGCCAAACTTTGTCGAAATCCGTCTCACGCACAATGGCAGTATTCCCGTAATTTCATCTGCATCGCGAACCACAAAGACACGCAGAGACTGCTTCTCAGAAAAATGGCGCCAGTAGACCTCTAGCCAATCCGGAGACTGAAAAAAACTCCCCCCGGGAGTCACCATTAATAACCGGTTCCAGTCGGCACGATAGTCTTTCAGTTCATCTGTTTTGTTCAATTCGATGACGTTCAGCATCCGCTTCTCGTTCTCAATTTTTTCGCAAAGATTTATACCAACAGAGAGACAGTTTTAGACTGAAACAAGCCAAAACCACTATCAAGCAGTTAGTAAACCTTAGTTTAAGACGGGGGACGCACCACTTTGAAATGTAAAGAGAGCTCTGTCAGATGGAAGTGCGTTCCGATTAAACAGGTTTTGACAGTCATTCAGATCACGAGATGAGCCCTAAAATTGTAATATCGGACTCGCAGGACTCACGAGATTTGTATAACCTGCCACTAGAAAGTCCTACGACTCTCGTATTCCCAATACCAATCCAGACAGTAAGGAGACTGATCCCATGAGATACGTATTACTCTTCACCATCCTGATCACAGGTTGCGCCGATAAAGCGGCTGAAAAAGCAGCGGAAAAAGAAGTCAAGCAGGCCGAAGCCGATTCCGCTGTTGAACTCGGCGAAGCCTCCGCCGTGGACTTGAGCACAACAGATCTCCCCGTCCCGGAAAACGCGAAAGTCGACTCTGCAGCGCTGGCAACCATCAAAGCCAAACTGGAATGCGAAAAGTGCGGCCTCGAACGCATGGAAAGCCCCGCAGACGCAAAAACCATCCGCTACAATGTCGACTGTGACGAAATCAAATACATCGTCACCTACGACCCCGAAAAAAACGAAGTGCTGGAATCGAAGCCGGTGGAGAGCAAGTAACGCGAAAAAACCAAACAAGGCCGACAGATCTCGAAGGTCTTGCTCAAGCCATTGCTGAATCATCCTCTAAAAGCGATCAAGTTCGAAAAGTGACATTCGTCACTAGTGGCATATATTTGTTTGCGCTTTTGAGGTCTGGTGAAAAATCGCAATGCTGGTCGAGATGGATTACAATTGTTGGTTTCTGTCTATCAATAAATCTCCCGAATTTGGATTACCGCGACAGTTCATAAGTAACTTGTGAACAGTACCTGTCGTTGATAAACTGGGTTACTTACTTCTTCAGCTCAAAGCCTACAAATTCAACGAGAGAGAAATGCGGTTAAAACAAAATCTGATGGATCAATTTCTCTGCTTTTCAAGGGAAATTCAAGTGAAGTTCCATCAATTGTGGCGATGTCATACGCTCCCAACTGTTAAGCAGAGACCAAGGCCGGTATATCATCAGATCGAATACCTGGAAGATCGCACGCTGCTCACGGCAGCATTCCCCGAGTTTATCGATCCCAATCCGAGCGCTGATAATGGTTTTGGTGATACCGTTGTTGTCTTAAGTACAGGGAACGTCGTCATTACCTCTCCCTACGATGACGCTGGTGGCACCGATGCCGGTGCAGTCTATCTGTTCGACGGTGCAACCAGAGGGTTGATCAGCATACTTCGCGGGTCAACCAGCGGTGACAAAGTTGGTTCCGATGGAGTGACAGTACTCTCCAATGGAAATTACGTGGTGAGCAGTCCGTACTGGGATAATGGTTCAATAGTTAACGCGGGAGCGGTGACGTTCGGAGACGGGAACACCGGTGTAAGTGGCATTATATCAGCAGCCAACAGCCTTGTCGGTACAAAAAACTTGGACCAAGTGGGACGTGGAGGAGTAACTGCACTCTCCAATGGCAATTATGTAGTAAATAGTACTTATTGGGATAACGGCACAATAAGTAATGCCGGGGCGGTGACGTTTGGAAACGGAATTACGGGGGTAAGCGGTGTGGTATCCGCAGCCAACAGTCTCGTCGGTACTACAGGTTTCGAAAGTGTTTTTGCTCATCATGATGTTACGGTGACAGCACTTTCTAACGGAAACTATGTGGTAAGCGACCCAGCCTGGGACAATGACATGGTAAAGGATGTAGGTGCCGTGACATTTGGAAACGGGACGACAGGAATAACTGGAGTCGTGACAGAAGAAAACAGTCTCATCGGGACAACAGAAAATGACTATGTAGGCGGTTGGGGTATCGAGGCGTTACCCAATGGTAACTATGTAGTAGTCAGTACCGGGTGGGACAACGGCAGCATCGCTAACGTCGGAGCGGTGACATTGGGAAACGGAACGATTGGCACAACAGGGATTGTATCAGCAGAAAACAGTCTCATCGGGTCACACAGAGACGACTTTGTGGGCAGGGGGGGGATGACTGTTCTCACCAATGGAAACTTTGTAGTAACCACACCTTGGTGGGACAACGGCACGCACACTGACGCCGGTGCTGTGACATTTGTAGACGGAACAACTGGAGTAACTGGTATCGTATCAGCAGAAAATAGTCTCGTTGGAGCAATCAGGAATCTCAGAGTGGGGGGATATAATAATGTCACCGCGCTTACAAATGGGAATTACGTAGTAAGTACGCCCTGGTGGGATGAAGGTCAAGGTTCATCTCATGCAGTAGGAGCAGTCACATTTGGAAACGGAACCACAGGAGTAACAGGAGATGTGTCTGCAGAGAACAGTCTCATTGGATTAGGCGGTTTTGATGAAGTGGGATCCGGGGGGATATTTGCTCTATCCAATGGAAACTATCTGGTACTTAGCCAAAGCTGGGACAATGAGACGGCAAATGATGCAGGCGCGGTGACATTCGGAAACGGAACCACCGGAATCACTGGGGTAGTGTCTGCAGAAAACAGTCTTGTCGGAACATCCACCGATGACAATGTGGGGAGTGAGGGTGTCGTCGAGCTCTCCAACGGAAATTATGTGGTACGCAGTCTGTACTGGAGCAACGACGGTACTATTAACGCCGGGGCAGTTACGTTCGGAGACGGAAACACCGGCGTGAGTGGAGTGGTATCAGCAGAAAACAGTCTTGTCGGGTCATCTGCTGATGACTATGTGGGGGGGGTGTATAGTGTGACTGCACTCTCCAACGGTAACTACGTGGTTAGCACTCCTTCCTGGAGCAATGGTACATCTACAAACGTTGGCGCAGTCACATTTGGAAACGGAACTTCCGGTGTGACTGGTGTTGTGTCTGTAGAGAACAGTCTTATCGGGACAACAGAAAATGACTTTGTGGGAAGCGGTGGTGTGACGGCGCTCAGCAACGGGAATTATGTGGTAAGTAGCCGTAGGTGGAATAATGGTTTAATATCTAATGCTGGGGCAGTCACGTTCGGAGACGGGAATACTGGAAGTACCGGGATTGTTTCGGCAGCCAACAGCCTCGTCGGCTCATTCACAGAAGACCAACTGGGGGGATATATAACTGCGCTCTCCAATGGCAACTACATAGTGGGTAACAACTTAAGCAATGTGATGGCAACACAGGCAGGTGCCGTGACGTTTGGGGACGGGACTACCGGTGTGACTGGAGTTATATCAACAGCCAATAGTCTCGTCGGCTCAACCGATTACGACGCTGTGGGCGGCTATGGAGTGAGCGCGCTCTCGAACAGTAACTATCTGGTGACCAGTATCTCCTTTGACACCAACACGAAAACATATACAGGAGTAGTGACGTTTGGAGACGGTACGACGGGAATAATTGGAGAAATCTCGTCGACCAATAGTGTGATTGGAACGGAGTCCTCTTTAAAACCCCCTGAGATTATATTGGATGAGATTAACAATACATTTATCGTCGTCCTGAAGGATGAAGGAAGGGTCTGGGTTGGTTCACAAGCAGATGGTTTTCAACCAAGAATCCTTGAAGAAATCAGCGATGTCATCATCAGTGAAAATTCAACTGAGCAAACTGTCAACCTCACTGGTATCACTGCTGGTAGCCGAAGTGGCAATCAGTTACGTGTGACAGCAACAAGCGGCAACACAGACCTGATTCCTGATCCGGTTGTATCCTATACATCTCTGGATTCCACAGGCAGCCTGACATTCATTCCCTCGGCAAACCAGACAGGCACCGCCACGATCACGGTGACCATCGAAGATGGGGGCCTTGATCGTGAACTTGCTACAACAGAAGACAATTTTTGGAGCCAGCGAACGTTTGACGTTCTCGTCAGCATCCCTGTCGACATCGATTTACGAGTTGTGAGCTCCCCTACAGCTGTCAGAGCAGATGGTCACGCTTCGACCCTGCCCACTCATCGGAACAGGGCTGATGAATGGTCCTCTTTCTGGTTAGAGATCTGGGTGAGTACGACAAACATCCAAAGCCCGGGAATTTTTTCAACAAGTCTCGAACTGAGCTATCAGACGGAATATATCTCACCGACAACGATTGAATATGGCTCCAGCTTTTCTCACAACCAAACAGGCACCATCAATGATCCCGCAGGAGTAATAGAGAACCTCTCTGCTGTAACGAATCAGACGGATTTAGGCATTTCTGATTATCTTCTCTTTACGCGCATCAAGTTTGAATCTCTCGCCGATGATGGCGTTAATCTCGACATCCAAAATCAGCTGATTGGGCCTTATGACCTGGGCTTTTCAGTTAGCTCACCTCAGGTGAGTGACGTCACAGGGAATCCGGTCAGCACGACTGTCAATTCATTTCCGGGAACCAGCATTTGGGCAAACCCTTATGATCTGAATGATGACGACTCAATTAATATACGTGACCTCATACTTTTTATCACGGTCTACGGAACAATACCGGATGAATCAGATTCAGACTATGCATGGGTTGCGGATCTTGATCAAAATAATCAGGTCAATATCCGAGACCTGATTTTATTGATCAGCAATTATGGTAAACAAAAAGTTGATGCCCCAGAAATAAATTATCCTGATAATTTTCCTGAATCTTGGAATAATCAACTTATTACAAAGTCTCAAAAACAGTTGCAGGTGAGCACAAAACGTTTGACTCAATCTGCAGCAGAGACCATTCTTGAAAATGCGATTGCCAACGTGACTCCTCATCTAACGTCTGGCGAAAAATCAAAACTCGATAAAACTAAAGTTCAAGTCGTCAACCTGAATGCAGATACTTTAGGTCAGGCTGTTGCCGGTACAATTTATCTCGATCAGAATGCCGCTGGTTATGGTTGGTTTGTTGATACGACACCCTTTGATAACAGTGAATTTAAAAATGAAAGCGAGTTGACATTAATCGCATTACCTGACAGTGATGCATTTGGTTATATAGATCTGTGGACTGTAATCAATCATGAGATCTACCATCTTTTAGGTTACAATCACGAAGCTGACGGGCTCATGAAGAATTTGCTTCTACCTGGAATTCGCAAAAACATGAACTGGGAAGATGAGACAGATCAATATTTCACAACCCTACTAGATGAGATAGCACTAACGCCCTTTGAATAATGTGCGTGTGTGCTGCTGCATGTAAAGATCATCAAAGTCACTTCTCTCCGCACACCACAGCAGGGGCGCGTAGAAGTTTTGGTAAAAGTGATAAAAAGCGACGGCTTCCTGGCCCGTCGCATCCTCGTATGACACATACACAGGCCCAATGCTCATGACATAAATCGCCAGCAAGATTGGGACAGCCAGACACAAAAAACGGATGAACTTGGATTCTTTTTTGTCTGGCATGCAAACTAATTCCGTCGCTTTGTCTCAGCGAAATGACGCCTAAAAATGATCGACGCAAAATTCTATGTAGTCGGTCATGATCGACCCCAAAAAAGAACCTCGCACAATGTATCTCAGGGGCGCATAGAAGGATTTCAAAAAGGGAATGGTCTCTACATAGGGATTACCTCCATATTCAGTAGATTCTGTAAGAGCAATCACAGGACCAATACTGAATGCGTAAAGCAGCAGCAAACTGAAGATGGTATAGAACAGTTTCCGACGAATTTTGGTCCCTTTATTTTCAGTCATACGAACCACCCCAGAAATACAGAAACCTGATCAACACAGTTTAATCCGTTGAAGTCAAAAACCAATCAATAAACATCGTCCAACAATAATATCGATTGTGCGTGTTAAAGAGATTCTCACCTTTATCCACCCGGTAATGCTAGTAAAACCCCCTAAGCTTTCAGGGATTTACCTCAACGCTGTGACAAGTCGGCGAACTATACTTTGTTATTCCATACAAAAAACGTTCTCAAAATGCCTGAGGAAAGGCAGATGCCAGGATAAATCAAAACCGAAGCATCACAGCAGCTTCGAAAAACTCTTCGAGCGATGCAAAACATTTCGAAATGGCGAAAGATTTTGCATTCTGATTCGAGGTTGAAAGTAGATAGACGAAATCATGACTGAACTCGAACAGAAAAGTAATACCGCTGAACTTGCGAACGATATGCACGCAAACTTATTTTCCGGTTTGATGCAGCAAGTTACGCAAGGGGCAACACTGGATACCGTATTGAATTCGGTTTACGAAAATTTCAATTCGATTTTGCCATTCAATCGCATCGGATGTGCTTTGATCGACGAATCAGGAGAACGAGTCGTTGCACGCTGGTGCCGCTCCGAGAAGAAAGTGATTCTCGGCAAAAATTTCAGTGCCCCACTCAAAGGCTCTTCACTTCAATTTGTGTTGGAACAAAAACGCCCCAGAATTCTGAATAACCTGGAAGAGTACCTTCAAAAGCACCCTCACTCCGTCTCAACACGCTTGATTGTGAATGAAGGAATTCGGTCTTCATTCACATTTCCACTGACGGTCGAAGGGCACGGGATTGGGTTCCTGTTCTTTTCGAGCACCGAAACGAATGCCTATTCCAAAGCGCACCTGGCATTGTTCAAAGAAATCGCAGGTTTACTGTCGCTGGTCATTCTGATTGCCTCACAGCGCAAACAAACCACCACATCAGATCGCGAATACATCTTTTTGCTGAATAAACTGGTCAGCTCTGCCAGTCCCCGCTCAGCACATGTCATTCAGTTAGTAAGTCAGTTAGCACCAGGCCTGAGTCCCCAGCACAGCGCACACTATGAATCTGCGGCAACACTGCTTGAAGCTCGTGATATTATTTCTGCAAATGATAATCGGGAACAGGAAGCTATCGTAGAAATCATTAATCAGATCCCCGAATTGGAAACCGTTTCCACAATTATCGAGCGATTCGATAACGAGAGTGACCTTTTGTCGCTCCAGATAGACAGTATTCAAAACGAGCCGCTTTCCCTTGCCGCAAACCTGATCAGAACAGTGCAGGAATACAAAAAACTCGAACACGCCCATTCATCAAACCATTTGCCCTTCGTGCACTTGCGCAGAGAGCCGGAAGTCTTTGCCCCTTTGATTGTCGATGAACTGGAACAAGCAATCATCGCGTCGATTAGTGAAACGACCCAACAAGTTACGATTAAGGAACTGGTTGACGGCATGATATTCAAAGAGCATGTCGTTGCTTCTGATGGTACGATTCTCGTTTCTTCTCACCACATCGTGAACGGACACATCAGGCATCGCCTGGAGAATTATGGAAACAATGGTATGCGAGTCATGGAACCGTTACTGGTAACATGCCCCGCAAGCAATGCGACTCAGAATAAGCCACATGGTACGCCGCGAGACCGCCGAACACTGTGCTCTGCAGCTCGTTGAATTTTGTGCCCCGCATTCAGCATCGCATTTGCCGCGCGTCGGTTCGCTCAAATTGTTCGGGCGATGAAAGTTTACGACGGCTCTTTGTAGATTTTGATCAATTTACGTCGTGCCTCTCGCCTGTCATCCGGCTGGTCTGCCAGACGTGTTTCGATTTCGTTGAGCAATATATCGCGTCGCTGCTCTCCGACCAACGGTTCCCAGGTAGAATGCGTGTTATTCTCATGATATTGCTTAAGGTAGACCGCGGTCGGGACTTCAACAAGATACGTCTGCAGCGCGATTCCGAACACCCAGATCTGATCCGCAAAGTCGTGCGAGAAAAGAGGGAGAGGAGAGTTGAATTGCTGTCGCACAACCCCGCGGTAGGGAATCCCTAAGTTCCAGTGCCGATCGAGATGAATGGCCTCCCACCAGGGAGGTTTCATGCCCAGCGGAATGGGAACTGTGGGTGTTCTTGTCTGCTGATTTCTCTTCAGATCCAGTTTTTCAATAACGCCAAAAGCCAGTCCGGCTGAAGGTGTCGCGTCGAGTGCCGCAATAAGTTCTTCGTAGTACCCGGGACCAATCTCATCATCCTGCGGCATGATAGAAAAAAATTCGGTGTCAGCCAGGCTCAACAATTCGTTCGCATGCAGCCGCCAGTCGGCCACTCCTGCCCTGCGTCGGAAACAGACGCGCTGATCGCCTTGATGTCGTTGTTCCAGAACATCCAGTGCATCGTCAAGCTGAGTAATATCGCTGACGATAATGCGGCACCCAGCCGGACAACCGTTGATCGTCTTTGAAATACTGTCGACCCATCTGCGACCACGGTGAACGGGCATGAGAACAGTGAGTCGGGCGTTGGGATCCAGATTCATCTGGCTTCTCCGCTCATTTCTGCACCGGTAATTTCTCCCAGTTGTGGTGCATTGGTGAGCTTGCCGGTATCGACCGTCCACCAGCCATCGTACGACTTCACACCAAAATTTTCTCGCCGATGCAGCGTACTCTGTGGGTCCTCGATGTCAGTGGTTCCCCGGGCCACGATCACGCCCGCCGCTGATGAAACAATCGATGCTTCACACAGATCGGGCAATAATGTCTGCAATGCAGTCAGCGAGCGTTCGGCAACCGCGTGCGCATGCTGAGGATCTTCGAGCGAACTACTGGGAGGTAGTTTACCGAAGTACGTCCGGCATTCCGGATACCAGCTGATATAAACCTGGCCGTCGCGTCGAGGTACAATATCACCATACGGGCCCTGAACCATCGTTATGGGAACCAGGGGACGGTTTCCCGATCCCTGTCGAACCATAATCTGATGTTTGACTCGATAGCAAATAGTCGATGGATCAGAAGGAATACCCACTGTTTCGTCAATGCGCGCTCTGTCACTCCAGGTGCAGTTTGCAATCAGGTCAGCGTCGAAAATGCTTCCCACGCCTGACTCGTCCAGATACAAACGGAAGCCCCCTTGACGTCGCTCCGCTCCGTCAACTCTGACTCCGCAACGTAAATTGATCAAGGGATGGGAACGAACATGTTGCTCAAGTCTTGACGACAGATGACGCGGGTCGATCGCCGCTTCCTGAGTTTCAATGAACCCCTTCAAGCCAAGTCTCTTTTCAAAAGGACTCTGATTGCCGCTTCGCCTCCACAACCAGGTCAATTGCTGTCCCAGATAGCTGGGGTTGCAGAGTTCATGTTCTGAAAACTCTGAATGCATCAGACGTAGGGCTGCATAGGAAGCTTCCAGCTCGTCAACAGTAGCCAGGCTATCTGGCATGACGGCGTAAAAAAATCCGTCCGACCGCCATTCATCCCATGGCAGCGCGCCGCACCATCGGTCAAGCAAGGGTGAAAAGCAGAGGGCTCCTTCCAGCATCTTGCGTTGAGTGGAACCACTGTGGTCAAGTACGTACACAAACCCCAGATGAATCTTGCCTTCGTTGCGTAAACTGGCTGCACGCAATGGTGCTGGATGAGACTCAATCAGCGTGACCGCATGCCCCCGATGTGCAAGCGACAAGGCCACACAAGTCCCCTGAAGTCCAGCTCCTAGAACAACAATCCCTTGTTTACCCATTTCAATCATCCTCGTGAAGGAAACTGGCGTTTACCCTCCCCAGCCGGCAGTTCTCAGTTGGATTCAGCCAGAAATCATTCCAGACTTGAATCACAACCCAGATTGACACAACCTTCACGCGATGTCGGCTTCCGTTTCCATCAGTCCCCGCCTGTAGTCTTTTTTATACCAGGCCAATTATCCCGGATTACCAGAGACCTGACAACCACAAATGCACCGAAGCATCAAATCTCAGTTCCCTACAAAGGGCATAAAAGTGACCTACTGAAACAGAGCAATAAAAATAGGGCCGACCGTATTCGAGAGGTTTTGCCCAACCACAATTGTGATCGTAAGTTACATGATTCCTAAAATCAAGGGGGTGCATAATCCGGTGCAGTTGGAAATCAGTACCCCATGAGCACACTACGCCCCAAGCTCATATCATCGGGAATAAGGACTGCCTATTAGTATGCAGTAAGAGCAGATACACAAACGCCATTTCATTCAAAATGATGGTTGCCGGAAAATGACATTATCTTTGACAATCTCCGAATTGCTGTATGTCTTACATGCTGTTCTAAAGCGGCTGCAAAATCAGTTTTGGTTTAGCAAACCATCAATATTGAAGACGAGATAAATTGGAAAGGCAATTGCTAATTCCTGAGTTTCTTAAAGAGTACACTGTCCACTAAACAGATGTGAGAATTGTAAATGCCATGATGAAAATAGTACTTGACACGGAACTCACACTTGATTCTTATGAAAAAACGTTTACGTGATAACAGATCTCTCTCTACTGAATCTAGAATTCAACTTTCATAGTTAAAAGAAAGAAAGTCCTATGATTGTTCAAAGGTCACAGTGGCTTTTGCGTCTCTTATTCTATTTATGTTTCATGAGTATTCATCTACCGATTCAAGCAGAAGACGAATTGACACCACTTCACTTCGCCGGAAAAGATTCTTTTGTCTTTGAGTCCGTCCCACTCGATACGGTAGGAACGATTGAATTCATTTTAAAATTCCGTTCCTCGCCTACACCAAACAGTAACCAGAATGAGTTAGATAAAGAGAGCCATCCTGCATCATCCCAGACAAAAACAGGTGGTGAGACTGACATCTATGATCGCTTCTACTTACTGACGAATGCCAGTACCGAAGAGACTCGCTTCGCGCTGTTTGTGGGAAAAGATTTCAAGACCATAGGTATTGCTAACGATGCTCAGGAGGCCTCTCTACCTGTGGCTAAATTGAATGATGGCCGACAACATCATCTGGTGTTTGTATCCCACAATGAATTAACCGAAGTCTTTCTCGATAGCGTGTATCAAGGTTATCTGTTGTTGGGATATGGTCCGCAACTCAATATGCCTTATCGTCTTGGTTCCTGGGATGGCGAAACAGGTAATTTCATTGGCGACATGATTGCCTTAAGAATTTGGGACCGAGCATTGACAAAGTCTGAATTCAGTAGTTTGGATTCAACGTATAGCCTGCCTGCCAGTAATCATTCTGCTTTTAGCAGCTTAGTCTCTTGTTCTGATTTCATGAACCAACAGTTCAATATCCTGAATCTACGACCGACGCTTAAACTAAGCCAAATGCACGGCATCCCTGAAGGAGATCCATTTAGTTGGATTATTCCCCATCAATATGAGATTACCAAGATACGCCCCGTGCCAATAAACGCAAAAACGAGTCAGGGTAGTTATCCTGCATTTTCAGAAATCCAGATTGAATTCAGGGGGCCAGAACGTGTCCTCATGACTTTATCTGAGTACACGAAATTACAGGCCTTTGATAACCAGACGACCTACCTCAGTGCATTGCGTAGAGCCATATTGCATGATTTGAACAGAGCTCAGGACAATCTTGATAAGTCCATCAAGAATGAAGATCTATGGAAACAGTATCTAACGCATCGCGAACAACAGCCTGCACAAAAAGCCAAATACACACTTAAAATCCTTGGAAAAGAACACCATCTAAATTTATCTGAAACTGAAGGTGACTCCGTTCAACCAGAAAGAATCCCTGCACAGTTGCCTCAGCAACCTGTGGGTCGAACTCTTAAACAGTTGATTGTAAATAACCCAATCGTGGAACGTAAACGCATTCAACCTGAAGGGATGATCCCCGAACCTCAAGACAAGAAAGAAAATAAAAAATATTTTGAACAAACAACTTACCTTCCGAGAAAACGCGTTGTTGGTCTTGCAGGAACATATCGCAATGAAATATCCAGCATGCGGGTACTATCCAATCAGGAATTGTCAAAGACCTATCATGCCCCAACAGACGGAACACATCCAAGCTTTGATGTTCAACCTTTCGTTGCCCGTATCCCTGAAAACAGTAAATTTGTTGGCTTTGTTGGATTTAAGACCGGACAAATCAGGTCCATTGCCCTGGCTTATATCGATCCTCCTGAGCCTGACTCTTCGATCCCCAAATGGAATGAAAACATCGACTTGTACCCACAATCGATCGACCACGGTCGATTTGTTCTTCGAGCCATGAAGGAACCGGTGCGCGATGATGAAGGTGTTTTACTACTTGCGAACCAGGGAGATCAAAGAGCAAAAAATCTAATTGACCCGCGAGATGGACGTCTACATGTCCACTCCAATTATACAACCTATCCTGTCTGTCAGATTCGTGAAACAATTGACGGTTCACTCATTGTCAGTTTTGACGAACCGGATAAACGCGTCAAAGTCCGCTCCATGTTACTCACGAAAACCAGCAAGAATGGAATGCTCTACACAGGCATGCATCCACAGGGAACAAACAATGAGTATGCCGTGGCAATGCTTGATAATGGAGGCCTGACTTTTTCCAAGAGGTCTACCGATCAATCACCGTGGGTCTTTCTTGCTTCTTATGAACCGGTCAAGCAGTACGACGATAGTGGAACACCTGAAAATAAATTGCCTTGGGGAGATACCTTCAGTTCCGATCAACGCCCCGTATTGGGCGAATTCAACGCTATGGGTTATCACATTGGAAAGATGGATCCGCGAAATTATCAAATTTCAACAGGAACCACACGTCGACTCTTTCAATGGCCAACTGATGAGAGTACTGAGTATCAGACAACCAGCGCGGGCAAAATGATTCCACACGGTTATTATTTCCGCAATGACCGCGAAGGAATTGAAAAAGGTCGTTCATCTGAAATCACTACACGAAGAACACATCAGGAAGCATGGAACATTAACCTGGGATTGGACATTGGAGTTCCTGAAATGGCTTCATCCAGTATGAAAGGTAGCTATCACCACGAACTCCAAACCGTGTTTTCTTCTGAAGTGGGGTATTCAGTCAGTATCGCAACTGAAACAAAATACGCCATCGTGTTAGACCGCTCTCGCGTTCAACTTGATCCTCAGTTTCGATCTGACGTAAACCGCTTAGCCAATCTTATGATTGCTGGATATGACATCCCAAATTCGGAGTTTGACCGCTTTATCAATTTGTATGGAACGCATTATCCATATGCGGTTTCCTACGGTGGCATGGCATATCAGGAAATGGATTATACAAAGAAAGAAAAAGAAGAGATTATTAACCAAGGTTTTGATATCAGCCAGACGGCATCCGTCACTATTGAAGATGTTACGGCGGGAAGAACTATTGGAGGTGGGTATACATGGGGAAATGGTACCGGCAGTATCCGTCAGAAAAAACGCGAATTTGTGAAAACAATCGGTGGAGAAATTGCTAAAGGAGGTGGCTGGTCATTACCCGATCATGATGAAGTCCCAGTTCTGCTCGATTTACAACCCATCGAAGAACTGTTCAGTCCCATTTTTTTTGAAAAGAAAGTGGTTTGGACAAAGCTTCGTGAAAAAATTGCCGATCGTGCCAAGTTTCCAAATCAATACGAAGCTAGAATTGTCAAAGTCGAGAATCTTGCTAATAAACCATTTGAACTTCATTTCCCTGTATTTAGTAACCCCTACTATTCTAAGGAAGGTGCCAATGGCCCTCCTTCAATGTCAATCTTGCTGGGTGATCTAAAAGAAACACCACAGGTCTCATATGCTCTGGGGAACAAAGAAGTTCTGATTCCTGCCTATAAAGAGAATCTTCGAGATGCTTCACGGATGATATTTACGGTTCCTCAACATGAAACGTCACCACCACAATTTGGAAAGATCGTAATCAATTTGACCGATTTTTTAGGCAAAGATAAAGTCGGTACTTTCAAGATTAACTCAACAACCAGTGGCGAAATCGTTAAAGAGGGTGAAATCGCTGAATTGAATCAAGTACTCGTAAACTGGAATACGAACACACCGACTAAAGGCGAAATTTTAATCGGTAAGCCAACAGATTTAGAGAATTCGTTATTGCTTAGAATTCATTTCGTTGTTCAAAGATCATCATTGTTCTACTAAGCGAGGCCTGTAGTGTCAAAGCCCCCTGAGAATTTGATTGCCTGGGTGTACCCGTGGTTCAATAAACAAAAACTGCTGATCCCCACTTTGGTCTTAGCCATTCTGCTAAGCTGGTCTGAAGCACTGTTAACAGCTGGAAGAGGCAAGAAACCAGCAAGCTCGGCCTCATCTCATCCAGCAGTATACTCGGTAACTGACATTACATCCGGTGAAGTTACGAAACGAGTTACCAAAAGGCGTCGTTCTAATTCGTCATCGAAAAGACCCTCGAATATCGTATCAGTCGACTATAATACCGAAGAAACCGAAAGGTTAGATATCCTGGACGAATTTGCTGAGCTCAAAGCACGAGGAGAATTTAACCAACAGCCGGTCAAGCAAGCAGGCATTTCAAGCTTTGATGAAGATCCAGAGGGTATTCGAGATCCAAGATCATATAATGACGACGAAATTCTACAGATTCAAAAACATATCTCTTCACAACTTTTTGCTGCAGTGAGAGACGAAGCAAGAGAGCATCGAAAAGCACTTACTCCTGAAGAAAGAAAAAATGATAGCAGCACCCCAACCGAAATAGAAATGATGGTTGATGACAAACAGAATATCTTTATCTCCGCAAACAAAAACAGCACACTTGATATCGTCCATAAACTGGTAGTCAAACAAAAAGGATTCGACGAGATCCTGACAACCTCTTATGCCACTAAGAATTCATTCATTGGAAAGAAATCCCGTAGTGATGCTGCTAAATATGCAGGGCTCGCAAAAGGAGAAGATCGCCGAGAACGTAAGCTTGATGCAGCTGAGATCCATGACATTGTTTCATCTGCTAACGAATTACACCATATCAATCTGGAACTCCTGGAAACTACCGGCGATCAAACCGTTTTGAATCAGATTAGAGGGGAGAAAGGTGGTCGAATTTACCTGGTTTATGGAAAAACAGATGACAAGGGACGACACGCTGAAGAAAAATTGATGGACCTCGTTAAGCACGTCGGTGATACGCAAACCCATTACACCGTAGCTGGGAAGAAACGTCCTTGCATGTCGTGCTACGGTCGGATGCTGTACTGTTCAAGAAAAGAGAAGTTCAACATCTCGCATGGTCATAATCCAGGAAGGCTTTGGGAGGGACGGTGGAAAGCGCAGCCATTCGAAATTTTCAAATATACTTTTACAGAAGTTATCAAAAAAGCAAGAACTCATCTGTCTCGTTATATCGACGAGAATGGTAATGAAAAGCTGACAACCACAGATGCCACACAATCTAAGTCCGAAGAATCAGCTAATTCAGTTTCTGATGAACGAGTCAATAAACGTCGTAGAACACGGCGGAAAAAGTAATTACCCTTCAAAAAAGCGGTGCAGAATCCGCTGCAGTACACTGCCGTTTACAGTAAATCAGGACCGCAAACCGCAGATGAGAAAAACGATGTATCTCATTGTGAATCAGGGGCTTGCGAAGAAGTACGAAATGATGCGGAGGGGGAGAATAGGGCCGACAGGACTCGGAAGATTTTATCCAACCAGTTGACACCATGTGAGATAGCAGTTTAGCAGATTTCAAAAGTTGCAGCAGACGTTGCAGTCGTCAATCAATCTCAGTAATTAAAGCGAACACACCATATTTGATTTAATTGTGAAGAATTCCCAAAGCAGAAAGCACTTTCATCTGCTGAAATAAGCTTGCTCTATGAATGGAACCATTTCAACTGAACTCTGTATGAGGGATAGTTAAAATTTATCACTGATTGAAATTCAGTGTGAACGAACCAAAGCGTTGTGGTTCTCGACCAGAGTCTTCCCAACCGTAAGCATACATGCCAACATGCCAGAGGCGAACGGTTGTGTCTGCTATGATTTGAAAGCCGCAGTCCCGTGCTCGTTGAGAGAAAGAATAATCTTCTGCCAGATAATCATAGCCATCATCACGTTGATAAAGCATAGGGTGGAAAAACGGAATCATGGTTTCGCCGAAACGTTCGTTACACATCGGAAGTTTCAACTCTTCCTGAATCTTTCGATAGGCTTCCCGGCGAATGTGGAGAAATCCCGTTCCGGCATATAGAATTTCGATCAGCCCCCCGCCCTCACCAAAAGTCATCTTCGGTGTCCCCGGTAGAACATGGCAGGCAAGTTCCCGCTTCCCTTTTTTGGGATAGATCCCACAAGAAATTGGCAGGTTGTGTTTTCGCAGTTTTTCGATGGCATCAGGAAAAAAGCCGACATCAGAATCGATCCACATCGTTTCTTCAAAGCCGTCTTTTAAGGCATTGGTCGCCAGTTGATTGCGTCCTTGATCGATGGCAGCATAACCCCGAACACGACGAACTGTATAACCTCGTCGTTCCAGTTCCTTGAGAGACTGTTCACACTGCGGCACGATACTGCCTGAATAAGGAACTAAGACCACGCATTTCCGTGGGTCCATCGGGTGAGCAGATGCACGAGGACTTACAGTTTGTGTGGGAGTATGACCTGACTTGTGTGTATGGTGCCCTGCCTGATTCACCTGATGATTTTTGGGAATTCCAACGAATGATAAAAGCTCGCTGACGCCAGCCTCATCATTCAGTTGTTCCATTTCAACAATTTTAAGATGATCTGGAAATTCTTTAGCGAGTCTTTCTGCTCGCTCGTTGTATTCATCCCAGTAACGGGCGATACCCGCTTCCCTGCTCTGAATATCATACTTGGGAAAGATCCGAGACCAGTTGGGCTCATAATGCCAACCCGGCGGCAACTCTTTCGCCCAGTGATTGGTAGGCAGCGGATGCACCAGATCCAGCCAGCGACAGAAACTCTTAACGACGGCCTCTTTATCCCGCTTCAGACAGATGATGCGAACGTCAGGTTCTGCTTTGATGATCTCTTCCACATAAGGCAGATAGAAAGAAGCAATGTCACCAACGAATTCAGCATCCCGCTTCCGCCGCATTCGGGCAAAGCGCCTGGCAATAATGCCGCTATCCGGCTCATGATCCCACGGCAGCAAAGGTGCCTCTTCATGGGTGACCTGCGTATTGGGTTGCGCGTTGAGTATTTCCGCCAGAGAAAGCGTACCGCACCGACCTGTTCCCATGCCGACGATGATTTTGGAATGTTTTGTCATTACCTTGTATCTTCAGCGGCGCATTGGAACTTAAACCCATTATTTCCGCGGCTACTGATTTCTTTGTAATGGGAAATGAAATGGCTGATTGTTGCTTCAGGGAACCTGTAAATTAAAAACCAAATCTTTATGATCAGTCATCTCGCTACCGACAAGATACAATTTGATTCTTTTCGTATCTGGTTTTAATTCTTTAAAGAGAAGCACATCTTTGATTGCTTCACCCGGCTTTAATTTCTTTTGAAGTACTTGCCCTGCATACGGCTGATCTTTCTTTGCTAGGAGAATCGGATATATCGTGCCTTGATCGTCTTGAATATGAGAGACACGCTTATTCGAACTCAGTTCAGAATCAAGCGGAGTCCACGAGGTATATAATAACTCATTTTCAGGATCTTTATTTGAGATTCTCAGCGTTAAATTAAGAGGGGTTTCATCCATATCATCAACGGGTTTCTCAGATTTAATATCAGTGATAATAATCAACATATTGTTGACTTTATAAACTGTGCCCACAACATTCAAAACTTCATTTTCTTTTTGCGTCTCAGCATCCTTGACTGGTTCCGAAGTAGTTTCATCTGAAGAGTTGGTTGTGTCATTGATTAGCGGTTTAGCCGCGGTATTGTTGTCAACGTCGTTTTTGCCGCTATCAGTTACAGGATTATTCTTTGCTGTTTCAGTAGATTTGTTACATCCAGTAAAGGAAATGAACGTAACCATAATCATGCAAATGAACATTTTTATGTGTGACTGATATTTCATTGATCTGACTTTCATAACAATCTTGTCACTCTCATAGTATCGTGACAGTAGAGCGGTGATGATGTAGTGTGCTTTCGTTTGATCAGGAGACGTGTTCCACGCCGACGTGAACCTATAGAATTAAGAGAGAGGCATTACAAGGATCAGTTCACTATAATCAAAGAGTCCTGACCCATTTTTGCCTTCTCCTTACTTGATGCTCCAGATAATCATTGCAACACTTAAAATGTCAGTATGATGAATCATATAGATTGCATATATACTCTCAAAATATTTTAAGCAACTAAACTACCAGAAAATTCTCGCAAGTCAGAGTCTAAACTCTTAGCAACTATCGTCATCAATTCTGGTTCACTCTGTAATTTGCATTTCGCAAGTATAGCGCCATACTTTCTGTTTAACGGTTCCTGATTCTCTATCAATAATAATACCTGCTTAGCTGACAGCTGGTCACAGTCGCCTAAAAACTTGAGGCCTTTAACATGTAAGCTATTTGAAGATTTGAAGTATTCTATTCCTGCTTCAATTTGATCAGCAGTAAGATTTGCTATCAACCTCATCGCCAAAAGTCGTATTAACTTACGTTTGCTTTCTAATGCCTCGATTACATGAATTATTCTTTCAGAGTGTTCCCCATGAGCACAAACAGTCAGAACCTCAAGAGCATAACTTTGGATATATTCATCTTCATCATCATTGGCTAATGGGAAAATTTCTGTAATTAGCGACCTACTTTCATATCCAAGCTCAGAAGCAATCCAAATGGCAGCACGTTTTACATATGGATCTTTATCTGTAAGCAAACCACTGAGAGTAGCTATATTATAGTCTTTAAAATATTCCTGAAGAAGTTGATACGATCTACCTTTCTCATAAAACACTTGAGGATCTTTATGTAGCTCTTTTATAAGCAAATCACCGGTAGTTTCTTTTGACATTACTCACCTAAAGTTCGTTCGATATACTTGATTAGATCTTGCTCTGCTGCTTGTCTTTGGGCATGTGCTGGGTCATAACCATGTTGGATATTACTTTGTATTCGTGTTTGCACACTTGTCTCTAATTCACTCTTAAGTGCCCTCAGATCGTCTGGATCATATTTATCAAGGTTTTCTGGTAGTGGAAGCTCTCCATGCACCTTACCTGTGGCGTCTAAACCACATCTCAGTTCAGCGCTCCCATTATGAACCAGCACCCCAGTTGCAGCAACATGGTAAGTATGATCAACCTGCACCTCAATATTAAAGACCGGTACAGGACTTCCCCGTGACACAACATTTGTGACCCGGGTGATTCCCTTTAAGGTTCTTAACCGTTCTCCTGGCTGCAGTTTGTCTGCCCTGACAAATTCCTGGCGGTCTTCGCTCCAGAACGGGTGATTGCCTGTAGAGCCGATGGGGTTCTCTAAACCGTCTATATAAACATCAACAACTTTTGAGGAAGAGTGACGGAAGACCCCCGTGACGGTTTTGCCCGATCCACTTTTCACAGGTGGACAGGCTGAGATCGAGAGGACCCGGGCATCCCCTTTGATGCCACATTCGGGTACCGAGATATGCACCGTACGACCCGCTGCTGCATTTTGTTCCGCAATCCAGTTCAAGGGTCGCAACAACGTCACATCTGCAAAGGAGCCATCCACTTTAGGGGCGCGGAGTTCAATCTTCCTCCAGGTCTCAGGATCAACGCTGCTCCCGAACCGAAGATCAGGGGCTTCTTTTGGATTGCCGGCCAAGACGTTGTCACCCACTTCAATTTCTGAAATGGGCGTCGTATGCGATGCCGACTCGGGAGACATCGCCCCAAAACCAAACAGGCCCAGCCCCATTAGCAAACAACCGACCAGCCAGACCAGGCCCCCTTTACTGAATCGGCTGTGGCTCGCTTTACCGGCCAATTGCGGAACAGGAACTTTCGCTTCCTTTTGTTTTTTTGCCCCCAAAGGCTTGGGGATTTCGTCCATCAGAACGGCTGTTTGACTCTCTGATTGCACACGGCAGGAAGCGTGATCGTCAAAACTTAATAATGGTTCTGAATAGAGGTGATCCATCTGCATCAAATCTGTCTTATCAGACATGTTCAACTCCCGTTCGGAATGACACAGTTGATTGCACAACTCATCCAACGACTCGGTGGAGAGCCGCCCCGGCAGACCGTCATCTTCCACTGGTAAAATATGGAAATGAGGATCATCCTCGTCCATGACAAGACGCTTTGTTTTCTCCGGGACAATATCCTGATTCTGTTTCTTCTTTCTGCGATATTCAGCGACGCCCATGCCGATCGCCCCCAAGAGAACAAACGTGCTGGAGTAAGCCAGACTTGCATCTGTTTCCGGCCCTGACTCATGAACCAGAGTATCACCGACGAAACATCCCCCATCGGGGGTTTTACATGTTGCTTTCACGTCAGCAACATGATTGTCCGCTTTGCTGATGATGTTATTAGAATTGTCCATCGTCTGACGGGCCGTCTGCCGCAGGCCCTGGACTCCATCACTGACTTCGTCCAGTTTACTGACAGGGATTCGCTTGGCATACTTGGCAATTTTTTCTGCGCCAAAGGGAGTGAGAATCCCAGCGACAGAAATGGCTGCCCCTGCTGTATCCCCCTGGGCAACCAGCACGAGTGCATTCAACCCATCAGAAACTCCCGTGGGATCGACTAAACCTACTGCTTCAGTGACAATTTGAGCGGAGATGAGAATATCGCTGGCCAATCCCCCTTGCGCAGCAAGTGCTTCTTCCCCGACTAGAAAACTAATCGCAGTATAAGAATAAGTTTGCGTTGCGGGATCAACAGAATCTCCAGAATGATTGATTCCGCCAAATTGCGAATCCCAACTACTAGCTTGCCAAGGGACTGTTTGGTTCGCTATTAGACTATTGACCTCATCTAGCGATTTGTAGGATATATACATCCCCCCATTACTTTTATAAATTCGTCTTCCCACAAGACCTAGTGTGTAATCGACTGTCCCTACCAGTTCACCATAATTATCATAGATATATGCCCCATAACTTTCATATCCGAAGGCCGCCTTTAACACATCCAGAGCCCCTGGCCCTCCTGAAACATATCCTCCCATCTCTGGACTATTCGCCATCGACTCTTCTGAGAGAATATTATTCATCAGTTCCTGAACAGGCCCCATCATTTGGCTTTCGAACATATCGGCGGACATGGACATCATATCCAGCATCATCGTAAATTCTGTTTTCCAGCCAATATAGTCTTCGTGGATGTTTCCATTTTGAACATCATCCAGAATGTTTTTCAATGTCTCTTTGGCAGAAGTCGCCTGATCTTTTACGCTCTTGTTAGCGCCCGCAATGATGCGGCCTTTGAGGAAGCTGGCAATATTATCGTGTTTTTTCTTTTCCTCTTCCGCTTGCTTTTTCGCTTCTTCCAATGCCTGATCGATTTCCAAAGTTGCCGCAGAGCCAGAGTCATTCATGACTCCCTCTACAATGGCGTAGGCTCCATTCACAAATCCCTGGATGGCGCCCTGGATCGTGCCATGTTCTGCATTCACAGTCGATTCATGCTCATTGGAAACATCCGTGATACTCGACTTGTAATTATCGGCGTCCGCATCAACTTTTTCTTTCGCAGCCGCTGCCTGCTCGTTGGCTTTCTCTAGTTCGGCAGCTGCCACCGAATTCGCATGGGCGACCGCTTCAGATCGATAGGAATCATCAAACGTCCGCTGATTGGCGATGCCGTCTGTAATGGCCTGCTGCTGTGCGGCATTCACACGAGTGGCCCGCGCATGTCCGGCATCGGCGATGGCTTGGGTTCTGGCATTGGTCGCGTCCTGTACAGATCCGTAATAAGAATTGGCAGCTGATGATGCTGTTGAATTCGCAGAGATCCACGCTCCTACTATCGAATTATTATAAGCGTTCCAGGCGCCGGTCACGGTGCCAATATTCGGATCGGACGAATAATACGACGCCAGGGCATTCGCCCATTCTGAACCAACCGTCGCAACATAGGTCTGCAACGCAGCATGCGAGGCGTTCACTGCGGTATCATATGCGTTTGCCGCTGCCGATTCATAAGTAGAAGCGGCCTGATTGGCGGCAGTAACCCAGGCAGAGTCGGCAGCAACCACCGCTGTCACCCATTGATCATCGGCGGCACTCAAAGCTGCCGTGTGTGTTGCCCAGGCATCCGTCAGCTTTGACTGCAGGCTGTCCCATTCGGTCGCATAGCCGTCAACATACGTTTTTTCTGCAGTCGCAATCGCATCGGAATAGGTCTTAGCTGCCGTTGCTTTCGCTTTGGCGACTTTCGCCTCTGCGTTTGCATAATCGATATCTTTCTGATCCGCTGCAGAGACCTTGGCTTTCTTCAAAGTAGCCTGTTTTTCGGCGATTTCGGCACTGTATTGTTTCACCGTCGCGGTATAGGAAGCCAGGTATGTTGCCTGCCCTACATCATACGCTTTTTGTACGTTCGCATTTTGTTCTGCAATCACTTTCTGCAGGGCTTCATCAGCAGCAGAAACGGTTTCGACCCAGGTTACAGCATCACCATATGCTGTTTCCAGCATCGCGACATAGGTGCTTCCCAACTCTGTCCCCAGCGAGATGGCTTCGTTTCCTACAGTGGTAAAATATGTCGTTGCCGCTGCCCGTCTGGCAGCTTCATAAGCAGTGAAATAGGTATCGTAATCAGCATCGGCGGGAACATTAATATTTTCAATGGCTGCATAATAGGCGTCTTGAGCCGTTTGTGCCGTATCATTAAAGTCACTCCACTTACTTGCAACTTCAGAAACCATTTGGTCATCAAAACCGGGAATGGCATCCAGAAATGATTGCGTGGCGGACTTCACAGTCTGTAAATGTGCTGCGGTGGCGGCATTGATTTGAGCGGTCGCTGTATTTTTTGTACTGACGACGTCATTAGCCCATGCTTCTGCTGCACCTTTGACCGCTGCCGTGAAACCTGCGGGAAGTGTCACATTCATGTATGTATCATAGGCGTCCGAGGCCGTCTGAATTGAAGTATTATAAGTATTATCAGCTGTCGTAATATCAATCGTATAAGTATTATCCGCACTTAAAATTGCGCCATCAAAAGCATCGCCGGCATTCGTAATCGCTGTATCAAAGTTGTTCTGTAAATTCAGAACCTGTGCATCGAAATGATCTGTGGCGGTTGTCACGGAATTCGAATAAGTCGTATTCGCCTGATCCACTGCCGACGCATGGTTGGCATCAGCGGTCGCTAATGCGGAATTAAAGGCATTATCGGCGTTTGTCATAGCAGTGTCATACGCATCATTGATACTCTGCATGGTTGATTCGTATGTCGCTAGAGCAGCATCAATGCTGGCGGTATAAGCGTCCTGAGCCGCCTGGACCGCATTCTGATAGGCAATGCCTCCCTCGACAACCGACAAATCAAACGTCGTTGCGACACCTGCAATCACAGAATCACGAGTACTTTCTGCGGTAGTGACGGCTGAATCAAAAATGGATTGAATGGAGGCAACCGTAGTTTCATATAAAGACCAGGCAGTTGACTCGGCTGCAGCGAATGCGTTCTCAGCATCCGTTTTTGCCGTATTATAATCATCCTCGGCTGAGGTGACTTCTGCGTCATAATCTCCTTGAATCCGAGTATTTTCAGCATCATAGTCCGCTTGAGCGGTTGCGGTATTCGTATCAAACAGACTGTCTGCTGTCGCCAGCTTAGTATTATAGGCGGCAACCGCGTCTGCATTCCGGGTATCAAAGGCTGTCTGAGCCGCCGTTTTTGCATCATTGTAGGCAGTTAAGATCTCTGCTTTTCGAGTTTCGAAAGCAGAATCGTTGGCATTTGAATCTGCCTGTAACTGATCATTTAACGTCGTCGCTCCACTGGTTAATGAAGAGATCTGATCACTGATTCTCTGATTAGACGCATCACGTGCCGCATCTCTCGCTGCTGTATTCGTATCAATCAAGGTAGTGAGTGCATTACCCCCTGCGGTCAGAGAATCGAGTAATCCTGATTTCAAATCTGCGATCGTTGCATCGTACTCAGCCTGGGTTGCAGCACGTTCTGCATCAAAATCGATGTCTAGATCAATCTCATTGCCTGGGCCAGAACCTGATCCACTACCGGATGCTTCACCACTGCCCGATGCTTCACCACTACCGGACGCTTCACCACTACCGGACGCTTCACCACTGCCCGATGCTTCACCGCTGCCGGATGCTTCACCACTGCCCGATGCTTCGCCACTACCGGACGCTTCTCCACTACCCGATGCTTCGCCACTACCCGATGCTTCTCCACTACCGGACGCTTCGCCACTACCGGACGCTTCTCCACTGCCCGATGCTTCGCCACTACCGGACGCTTCTCCACTACCCGATGCTTCGCCACTACCGGACGCTTCTCCGCTGCCCGATGCTTCACCACTACCGGATGCTTCTCCGCTGCCGGACGCTGATCCGCTTCCAGATGCTTCACCACTGCCGGATGCTTCACCACTGCCGGATGCTTCACCACTGCCGGATGCTTCACCACTGCCGGACGCTTCGCCACTGCCGGATGCTTCGCCACTGCCAGATGCTTCACCACTACCGGACACTGATCCGCTGCCAGATGCTTCACCACTGCCGGACACTGATCCGCTGCCACTACCTGAAGCAGAACCACTTGCAGAGGCTGCCCCACTCCCCGATGAAGACCCACTTCCAGACGATTCTGCTGCATCTTCTACATAGACTTCACCCCAAGTAGAAGTGGAATTTCCTGCCGAGTCTGTAGCCTGAACGCTGAAAGATTCATATTGGTTCGTCTCATAATCCAAACTGGCAATGAGCGAAATTGCACCCGTTGTGGAATCGATCGAAAACTTCGATGCTCCCGAAGTCAGCTGATAGGTGATTTCATCGCCTTGTGGATCGGTTGCAGAGACAATTCCTAAAACGGTACCTACAGCAGTTGACTCTGATACCGTCCACCAATAACCCATTTCTCCCGCATCAAAAGTTGGTGCTTCAGAAACATCTTCAACATAGATGTCTACCCATGACGTGGATGAATTCCCGCTGGGATCAGTTGCCTGCACGCCGAAATACACATATTGATTCGTTTCATAGTCCAACGCAGCAATCAGTGTAATTTGTCCGGTTGCAGAATCGATCGCAAAGGAATCTTGACCGGACGTTAAAGAGTATGTCAATGTCTCTCCCACCGGCGAGGTGGCAGAGACGACACCAACTGCGGTTCCGACAGGGGTGTCTTCGGAAAGCCCCCAGTATTGAGACTCTCCATAGTCAAAAACAGGAGCTTCGTTCACATCTTCGATGGATACTTCACCCCACGCCGTTACTGAATTTCCATAAGTATCGATTGCACGTACGCTGAATGAAGCTGACTGGCTGGTTTCATAATCCAAAGCACTGACCAGAGAGATCGCTCCCGTTGCCGAATCAACGGAAAAGCGGGACATACCTGAAAGTAATTCATAACTGACCCCATCACCGTCAGGATCATTCGCAGTCACCGTTCCGATCACTGTTCCGACAGGAGTATCTTCAAAGACCGTCCACCAGTAGCCCATTTCTCCCTCAGTGAATACTGGTGCTGTGTTGCTTCCCGATATGCTGCCACTACCGGAAGCTTCGCCACTACCGCTACCTGAAGCAGAACCGCTGCCAGAAGCTGTCCCACTCCCCGATGCAGATCCACTTCCCGATGAAGTCCCACTACCCGACGCTTCGCCGCTACCGGATGTCTCGCCACTGCCGGAACTCGAACCACTACCCGATGACTCCATCGCATCTTCTACATAGACCTCTCCCCAGCTTGACGCGATATTCCCGTCAGAATCCGTAGCCTGAACACCAAATGATTCGTACTGATTTGTCTCATAGTCGAGGCTGGCAATCAATGTGATTGCTCCGGTCTGACTATCGATGGCAAACTTGGACGTACCTGATGTTAATTGATAGGTAATCTCATCGCCCTGCGGATCAGTAGCCGAGACCGTTCCTAACAGAGTTCCAACAGCGGTGGCCTCTGAAAAAGTCCACCAGTATCCCATTTCCCCTCCGTCAAAAATGGGAGACTCTGACACGTCTTCTACATAGATTTCCCCCCAGGTCGACGTAATATTTCCATTACTGTCAGAAGCCTGGACTCCAAAAGAAACGTATTGACTGGTCTCGTAATCCAGAGGTGAAATCAGTGTAATTTCGCCTGTTTGAGTATTGATACTCAAAGTCGAAGTTCCCGATGTTAACTGATAACTTACCTCATCTCCCTGTGGATCATTCGCAGTCACTGTTCCCAATACAGTTCCTACCGGAGTATCTTCCGCAATACTCCACCAGTATCCCATTTCATTTTCACCAAAGCTGGGAGACTCATTCACATCAGTGACACTCAACTGCCCCCAGGCAGTTGCAATATTCCCATCAGAGTCAGTTGCACTGACTCCAAAAGAGGCAGACTGACTGGATTCATAATCGAGTGGAGCAATTAAAGTCACCACCCCTGATACTGAATCAATTGAAAAAACCGAACCACCAGAAGTTAACTGATAGGTGACCTCATCCCCCTGCGGATCATTGGCTGTCACGGTTCCGACCACAGTTCCCAGGGAAGCATCTTCTGGTAAGCTCCACCAGTAACCCATCTCTCCTTCTGTAAATACAGGAGATTCATCGACATCAGTAACAGAAATATCCCCCCATGTTGTCACAACATTTCCGGCGGAATCGGTAGCGCTGACTCCGAACGAGGCGTATTGGCTCGTTTCATAATCCAAGCCGACGATTAGAGTTAACGCTCCCGTAGCTTCATCGATCGAAAATGTATCTGCTCCGGAAGTCAATGCGAAACTGATGGCATCTCCCTCGGGATCGACAGCAGAAACGGAACCAACCACCGTTCCGACGGCGGTATCTTCTGCGATATTCCACCAGTATCCCATGCCAGCATCATCAAATTGAGGCGGCTCATTTGTGCCGCTCAACATCTGACGCTGCTCCAGATTTTGGATCGATGCAACATATCGGTGAGTGCGTCTTTTCCTATGCCGACTAATTCGTTGGACCCGATTATGAGATCGAGATTGGAGAGAAAGACGCAGAGAATTCAACCAGTCTTTTAACACCATGGCAACCAGTCCTTCGATTTTGTTACACAGGAAAAAAGTAGAAATGCCAGGCGCATACCTCAATCCTTTCAGCGCTGCCCTCATCTGAAAGCACTGATTGGAATTCAGCTTTTCTACCGAATTTCAAAATGTTTTTTGTCAAAGTGACAGAAGGGTGATAATGCTACTCAAAAATTTGAAGTAACTCGTCCGTGAATAAGGAGAGTTGATACATTCAAAGAACACTATGCATTATCGTGTGCCTGCGTGTTTGGAAAGTGATACAGAAGATATAAGGGATAAACCTCGAAATCAATAGAAATATCTTGAATCTTCTAAAAAGATATCTCAGCCACATTCAACAGATTTTCTTATTTCTCTGATCTTTAAAGAGAGGGCTCAGCCAGAAAATTGTTCGCTGTTTTTTTAATTATTACAAATCAAATCAGTTTTTTATGCACTGGTTTTGTATTCAATAGTTAATTTGTAATATGCTCGCTTCTTAATCTCACCAAGCTGGTCGTATTCATCAAGGAATTTTCGACAAGCGACCTTCTTACGAAGCAAATCGAATTCATCATCAACCAGTTCAAAATCTTCACTCATGTCTGTCACCTGCAAACTACCTGATGAATTGGTATCTATGGTTTGTTTTTATCCAGAGAAAACTAAAAGTACTCCCACCAATGGGAGAGCTCCTACGCAGACAGCACCGAGTACAGATACTTCTGAAACTCGATAAACGTATTCGTGATATTCTCGGAACTTCCCAGGGCTGCGATGGCGTCCTGGATGGCTTCGTATTTTAGTTTGAGCAGGTCGGGCAAGACTTCCTGGTTTAGGATTTCTTCGCCGTCTTCGATGTAGTGGGAGAGGACAAATTCCACGAACTCGCGTTGCTCTTGTGACAGGTTTTCGAAGATCTGGGACTCTGCTGCTTTCACGCGTTCTGCTCTCGTGATCGGGGACACCTCGAACGAGACGTATTCCAGGACGTCGAACAGGTCGGACTTGGGATCGGCGACCAGGTCGCGTAGCGTCTTCAGAGACTCGATGCTATAGCCTGCTTCGTCCAGGCGTTCGAGCAAGCCCTTGCGGGTCGTTGGATCGCTCCAGATATCGCGCAGTTCCTGTTCTGAGGAATAGAACTCGGGCAGCTTGCCGAACAGTTCCTGGATGAACATCTCGGCGGTTACGGGCTGCCCGTCTGCGCTCCAGAATGTCGTCTCGGTCATATGGTTGATCTGTCGCGTTTTGCCCCGTCCCAGCTTGATCTGGATCTTTTCCTTTTTGCATTTACAGGGAATCTCGCCGCATTCGGCGCAGGGCTCTTTTTCGCAGATGCAGGGACGCTGGCCGCATTTCTTGCAGAGTTGGGGCGTCTTCTCGCATTCACAGGGATAGGAACCACACTTCCCGCAGACGTCGGGATCGATGGGCTCGCCGTCCCACTCTGGATCGGCGAAGTGATCGAAGATATTCACGAAGTCGTAAATCGTGAAATAGTCTTTCCCCTCAAATGTTCGCGTCCCCCGCCCCACAATCTGCTTGAACTCGATCATATCGTTAACCGGTCGCATCAGGACGATGTTTCGCACGTTCCGCGCGTCAACACCCGTGGACAGCTTCTGAGATGTTGTAAGGATAGTCGGGATCGTCTTCTCGTTATCCTGGAACTCGCGCAGTGCCTGTTCTCCTAGAGCGCCATCGTCCGCCGTGACGCGGGCGCAATAATCGGGGTCGCTGCTCTCTTTCATCTGGTTGATAAGATCGCGCACTACCGCCGCGTGCAGTTGTGTTTTGCAGAAGACAATCGCTTTCTGATTCTGGTCTGCCTCCTCCAGAAAGAGCTGCACGCGGTAGGCTTCCCGCTCTCGAATCTCGATCACTTTGTTGAAGTCGGCTTCTTATCAGAAAACTACATCATGCTTATGAAACGGATTGTTGTGAATGGCGTGGGGTGGTCAAGGGGAGCTGTGAATTTTTTATGCGGGGCAGAGGGGCGGGACGGGTCAGGTAAGTGGCGGCGGGGGTTGCTGTGTGGCTTGCGGGGTTGGTGTGTGTCGACCCGCATAACTTTTTCCGGGGGAATTCGGTTCAATGTGGCTGAAACAAGGGACTTTTATAGTGCTGATTTTCGCAGCGGTGCCGGTTCTTTACCTGAACCTGAACTTCGCTCGCGCGCGACGCACAACTCAGCATCATGCCGATGGGCGGGAAGCCGTCAAGTCCGGTTTATGTAGTGGTCAGTTTTCGGAGTTCAGTTGTGAAGAAGTAGAAAGGAGTCGTATTTGTGGACTGTGGTTATTCGAGGGGCTGTTCAGAATCTGGTTGATCTCTTCAGGGCTGAGATACCGCGGGCCGTGCCTCCACTTTCCGATGATCTGCATGATACTTGCTTCAGAAAACGATAGCACGGTCGCAGAGGGAGCAAGGCCGGTTTTATGTCATCAGCCCCAAGACCGAACGTTACGCGGGCAAAGAGGGCCGGATAGTACCAATCTTCCCAGAGCTCAGACTGTATCTGGATAACTGCTTTTTTACGGAAGAGAAAGAGCCGTCTGAATACGTGATTGCGAAACATCGTATCAGGAGCGAAAACCTGCGGACGACGTTTCACAAGATCATCAAGCGGGCCGGTCTCAAACCTTGGCCGAAACCGTCCCAGAATCTGCGCTCCAGCAGGGAGACAGAACTCACTGAACAGTTCCCGATTCAGACGGTCGTTTCCTGGATCGGAAATTCACCTAATGTAGCGCTGCAAAGTTATTTGCAGGTAAGGGAATCGGACTTCGAAAAAGCGTTGCATATAAGTTGCAGTCCAGTGCTTTCTACAGTGGACCAGGCATGACAGGCAAAAATCACTGATTGCCGTATGTCCTTACCAGTTCTCGCCTTTCTTCCGCAGTCCTTGTTAGTCCAGAATAGTAAATAGGGCCGACAGGACTCGAACCTGTAACCAACAAATTATGAGTTTGCTGCTCTAACCGATTGAGCTACGGCCCCAAGTTGTTTTCTGGTCATTGTTTATCATACACAGTTCCGAAGCGGATTGAAATGAATGCCTGCCTCGGAATGTTCATGAGGTGAAAGGCTGATAGCTTACTGGAGACCCGATAGGCTGTCAAAGCATTGAGCCGCGAAAGCCGCAATCCAGACTAACTTTACACTAATTGTACATCTCTGTTGAAGTCTGACACGCGACAAGGTAAACAGGATCGTAGGGCACACCTGTTTTCTTTTGAAAATTGTTCCTCTGTTGACGAGGTCTGCTTCCATCATGCATCGCCGCTCTCTCTTCTGCCTGATTCTATTTTACATCGGCTGCATGTCCGCATGCCTCTCCTCTGCCCATGCTGAAAAGCAGACGACGCAAAAAACACCTTCAGCTCCCATTCGTGTCAGCACTGTCATCGGCGGGCACATCCACCCGGCCCTCTGCCGCGCCGCAAACGGCGATCTGCTGGCGGTTTATAATGAAAACGGGGGCGGCGGCAAAGAATTATTGATCTCCCGCTCCACCGATGGCGGCTTGCACTGGTCGACGAGTAAACCGATTCCCACGATTAAAGACTGCTCAATCTATCCCGGTTCACTCACGACTCTCAAGAATGGCGAAATTGTTTTACACTGGTCCTGTTATCGCGTGGAAGGCGATCGCCGCTGGCGCGTGCCGCAGTTTTGCACTTCGAAAGATCATGGCATCACCTGGTCTCCCGTAACAGAAATCCCCCTGGTTGACCTGACAAACTACACCTGCCTGCGGCATCCGATTCTCGAACTCGATGCCGATCGCTGGGTCTGCCCCTTTTACGATCGTACGGTGATTTATCATCGCAAAACCAATTCCGTCTACCCGTTTGGCGATGGTCGTAATCATGGCATGGTGCCGCTCGTGCAGACTGCTGACGGAATATTCATCAGCGGCGCGCCACAAGCCAGTTCCCCTGTTCCCGTCGGCAAGCCGGGACAGATGGTGTATGGCCTGCGCTCGACCGATCAGGGAAAAAGCTGGCAGGCCTTGAACAATCTGCCCTACTTCGGCGTTGCCGGTTATGATTTGACGGTGCTGAAAAACGGAACTCTCGTGCTAACATCCATCCTGTACGGTGTGGGTCGCGATGATGAATGGGCGTTCGAACTGACACTCTCGCATGATCAGGGGAAGACCTGGGACAAAACGAATTCCGTCATCATCTTTAACCCGGGGCGTCCGGTCAAAGGTCGCGGTTGGCCACGCACGGTGCAAATTGACGCGCAGACACTGGGTACACTGTTCTTCGACCTCGATCCCAAACAGGATGGTGGACCCGGCGTCTTTTTTGTGCGCACCCCTCTTGCCGCGTTTCAGCCAAGCTTAAAAGACTAATTGTTCGTACGGGCAATCTGGCTGGAACGCCACGCTTCCCCATAGAGCGCAAATCCAATCTGAACCTGCTTTGCGGCGTTTTGCAGTAATTTTGTCAGTTCAGGATCGAAGGGTGACTTTCCACTTGCCCTAAGCAGACTAGCCGCCTGCAGCGAAACCGCCAGATCATAGTCCGCCAGACTTTTCAGCAGCGCATTGAGATCCCCTTTGTGCTCATTCACCAGTCGTTCTGCATACGCATACGCGGGTGTTTTTTTACCATCGCGGTCTGCATCAATCCAGACCGCGCCCGTCGATCCAACCACATGTGATTGATATTCCGGAGAGTCCGGTTGATATGGTTTCGCAAGCGGCCAATAAGGGGCAGACACGCCGGGCCCTGTCGCAATCGCCACCAGATGACAATCGTGAGGAAACTGCTTGAGCTTCCAGGTCCCCTGCCATTTCACGCCCCCCTGGTCTTTGGACTCGATCTTTTCGCTACGAATCAGTTCCCCGTTCGCATACAGGCTGATCTGATCCGCCGTCACCCACGACGGTCCCGAAACGGTAAGACTGACTTCGAGATCGTCGGAGGCAGGCACCAGTTCCCCCGGCCCATATTGGCCGTTAACCTTGATCTGTGTGAACAGTCCGTAAGAGAGCAGTACCTTGCCGTCCACAAAGTTTTGAATGGTCTGACTGACATCAATCTTCGACGGATCTTTGTCTTCTGTTTGAATATATGTCCGCGCCTGCCCCACAATATAACGGGTCACATCATGCGAATCGCTGCAGCCCACCGGCGTCAAGAACAAACCCCGGTTCAGCGCGCCAAACCAGTCGTGATACAGCTGCATGAAATCGGTTTGGGTCGCGCCCGAATTGATGATTTCCATCGCGTTTGCCCGCAAGCGCCAACCATCCAGATTCTCGCCGGTTTGACTCAGATGATTCTTGCGGTCAAAGGGGCGATACTTGGAGTGAATGTCACGCGCATGATTCAATATCGCCACTTTGACGTTGGGCGTCTCATAGATACTGTCGAAGATTTCGTTCCACGACGAGAGCTTATAATCGGGAATCGGCCCTTCCGCCTGAACAGGAAACACATTAAAGTGGCCCCACTTTGTGGTGACTTCGTTTCCAATGACGGGCGTAAAGTAACGTCGCACCTTTAATTTTCGCGATAACGGTTCATAGTCGATCTGCTTGTTGTGATCGGTGGCGATCGGAAACTCAATCTGCTCACCCGCCAGCGTAATCATTCGCTCGGCCATCGAACAGTCGCCGTGCCCCGAATGGGTCAGCGTGTGAATGTGCGTGTCACAACTCACATACCCCGTGGTGTCCACTTCGCGGTTGATCTTGAGCTGAACCTTCTTCTCTTCGCCTGCCTTCACAGTCAGTTTCTGTTGATCAATGCCATATTCAAAACCCCGCCCGGCCACGATGAGATATTCACCCGCTGGCAAGCGGAACCGGGTTTTCCCCTCACTGAGATAGATCACACCAGTCCGCACCGCCTGCCGCTCATTCGACTCTGCCGACGTCGCCACCAGTGTCCCGTCGGAATTCACAATTGTAATTCGACAGGGAAGGGGCTGATTGGATTTCCCATCCACGACTTCAATCGAAATTTCCGCCTCCGACAAAACATCTCGCTTTGGCTCAGCAAAATAAACGATCTCCCCCACACGAATATCATCTGGAGTCTGCTTCCCCGCCTGATAGATGCGCAGTTGATTCTTTCCTGTCTTTAATGTTTTGGGTGGAACCTTCAGCAACAGCTGTTGATCGTTGGCATCGGGAACCAGTTTGCCAAGAACAGTGCCGTTCAGTTCGACATTCCAGGTCTGTTTCACATCCTGCTGTCGTAATAAAAGCGTGCCTTCCCCTTGATTCACTTTCGCCTCAAACGGAACAGACAGCTCTTTCTTCTGGCCCGTTTCCGGAAATGTAGCCCACTCACGATCGCCCGAATTGCGCAGGTGAATCAACTTTGAAGTGACAATCACAGACTCTTCTGCTATCACAGTTCCGGCCATCGCCAGAGAGATCAACGCCGTAAGAAATAATTTCAGCTTCATAACACAGAGCAACTTTCCCAACAGTAGTATGAATCAGTTTCACAAACTCAAGCCGTTAATGACCTGCAGTTGTTTTTTTGGTACTTTGCAGCAGATACGCCAGCAGGTCATGCAATTGTTGCGGCGAGAGAATTTCCAGGAGATTGGCCGGCATCAACGACAGCGGCGACTGTTTCTGTTCGTCGATCTCATCCTTGGAAATCGTAAATTCCTTGCCTTTATTGTCGACGAACACCAGCACGGCCCCCTCTTCCCGGCGTTTCAGTCCGGAAAAGAGGCGTCCTTCATCCGTCAGAATCGTGGTTGTGCGGAAGTTAATATCCACTGACCGGTTCGGATCGAGCACATCTTCCAGCAACCGTTCGAGCCCGCGATTCCCAATCCCGTCTAACTGAGGACCGACCACAGCCCCCTTGCCTGCCAGTTGATGACAGACGGCACAGTTCTTTTCAAACACCGTCTTTCCATTTTCAAGCGAGATTTTAAAGGAGGGATGCGATTTCAAATGCGTGGCAATATTCTCCTGTGTCTTTTTCTCACGAGGCGGCAACGCACTGATTAATTTTTGCAGACGTTTTTTGAATTTCGGATCGGTCGCCTGCTGCAACTGATTCTGAATCCCCGGCTCGGTCAGCAATTGAGGTGAGACAATACCCTGCTCTGCATACGCCACCAGTTGTTCGGCTCCCTGCGGTTGCCTGGATAGCGTCTCCGCCAGTTGTGTCTGCAGGCGAGACGGATAGGTTTTAAAGGCCTGCTTCAGCAATGCATCGACCTGATCGGTGTCCTGCTTGATCACCGCATCGATCACGGCCGACTGAAACTGCCCGCTGACGGCTTCTCGGCTGGTTGGCAGCGGAAACAGCGGCAGAAATGCATCGGTCCCATCCAGCATCATCAAAGCCAGTGCCAGATGATTGCGGGCCCTCGGATCAAGTCGTTCCGCAGACAATAACACCGCCAGTGGCTCCCGGGCTGCGCCAATGCGAAAATCGCGTGCCAACTCTGCAGCAGCCGAAATGCGTTGGGCCTGTTGCTGCAAACCGATGCGGGGCACTTCGACGACAGCCGGTTGAAAACGCCCGACAGCCATCCAGGCATAAGCTCTGCCGGTATCACTGTCGACAATCTCCAGATAACCTTGCTCTCCCGCAACATCCTTTAGGTCCCAGCTGATTTTCTGCGCCAGGTCGTTGCGTGGCGCAGTGACTTGCTTGATCACACTCTGATCCGTGGATCGCTTCAATTGTACATAATTGAGACCATTGTTTGGTTGTTTGGGAAAACCGACATGTCCTGCGATAAAAAATTCCAGTTGGGCCGGAATCGTAAACGTCTGCGACACCAGACGGCCAGTCGACCGTTCTCCCGCGGGTAAGCTGCAGAAAAAAGGAGACGCCTTGTCTCCATCCGCAGACGCACGTTGCTGCACCGCCCAGGGATTGACATTGGTATTCTCATTTAATGAATAATTCACCCACTGCAGAGGCTGCTTGTCAATCGCTTTGAATAATTCTCCTGTCAGTACGACCGCCCAGTCAGACAGGGAATCATCGATCGATAGTCCCTTCTGTCGATATCCCTGCAGAACGGCTTTAATGATTTCGACCTGCAGATCGATGTTGCTCGCCAGTTTGGTCCGCGCTAGTAGAATTAACTCAGGCACTTTTTCCGCTGGTAAGTAACGAACAATGTGACGGAAGTAGCCGGGCAATTCCCCCTGATCGACCTGGTCTGATTTCAGATACTGAATCAAATACAGGGCCGCCTGTTCCGTAGGGACTGCCAGCGAAAGCTGCGCCAATTCGCGTCGTTGCGAAGAACTTAATGTGGACCAGTCCAACTGCTTGAAGACCTGCGAATCACGAATCTGCAACATCAACGCCCGCCGCACGACATACTCCAGATGATGGTCTTCCGCAGGTACCTTCTGCCGTAATGCAAATAACGGTTGAATATTGGCCAACTGGGGATGCAAGCCCAGCGCTTCGGCGGCCGCCCGTTGTACGAAGGCATTTTCATCTTCCAGTGCGCGTACCATCTGCAAGCGGTTCTGCTCGTTCCACGAAGCCTGTTCGGCAAGAATTTTTGCCGCATGAATCCGTACCAGTTCGGAGGGACTTGAAACAGCTTGCGAAATCAAATCATCCGACAACGCCCCCATTCTGAACAAGATCCACAACGCATGCACAACGATTGAAGGCTGTTTCGCTTCGACAACGGCGTGCTGCAACGGAGCAATCGCTGCTTCCCCTTTTTGATCCGAGAGATAATCGGTCACCAGCATCCGCGTCGTCAAATTCGCAGACCCCAGTAACTCAATTAATTGAGGGATTTTCAGTTTCGAATAATCGGTGTGCTTATGATCTTTGTCTTTCCGCACAATTCGCCAGATGCGGCCGCTATGACGGTCACGTCCCGGATGATCGAGGGGAACTTCATAGTGTCCAATAATTTTGTTGTAGAAGTCAGCCACATACAGTGCGCCGTCCGGACCGAGCCGCACATCGACGGGCCGAAACCAGGGATCGGTCGTCGAAAGAAAATCGGGCTCTTCTTTGGCAACAATCGTCGAGCCATGATACACGGGCGAATTGCGATTGATGCGACAGGTCATCACGTTGCCGCTAAAGAAATTGCCCTGATATTCATCCGGGAACTGTTCGCCGGAAATCACTTCCACGCCAGCAATCGCCGTCGAACCATGCAGGTGGTCCATCATCGGTTTGACAAATCCCAGGCCGTCGTCAGGCTTGCCGAAACTCGGATAGTAACCGCCGCGCAAGATCTGATAAATGGGTTTGGAGTGACAGTCCGCAGTAAACAGATTCCCTTTTTCATCGAAGGTTGAACCGAATGGGTTGACCTGTCCGTGTGTGAAATGTTCGATCCGCGAGCCATCGAGCCGCATCCGATACGTGTTCCCGGAATGCATTTCGATCTTGTGACCATCGCTGCCACTCACACTGGTCTGATTATTAAATCCATGATTCGCATAGAGCCAGCCATCGAATCCGCGCCGAAACGAATTGTTCATCCCGTGTGTATCACGCTCGAAACCCATCGGGCCAAACAGCTTCGTTACCTTGTCTGCTTTGTCATCGCCATCCGTATCTTCGTAAAACGATATATCAGGAATGCTGAAAGCGATCACACCGTTTTTGTACGGATACAGGCCGATCGGAATATTCAGGCCTTCCGCAAACGTGGTAATTTTGTCGGCCCGTCCATCGCCGGTGGTATCTTCAAGAATCTTGATCGTATCCTTTCCCTTGGTTCCCGGCTTAACGGGATAAGGGTATTCGCTGGAATCGGTAATCCAGAGGCGGCCTTTAATGTCAAACGCCATGTTCAACGGTTTTTGAATTGTGGGTTCCGCAGCCACCAGTTGAATTTCAAAACCATCAGGCAACGTGAATGCCTTCAAAGCATCTTCTGGTGAAAGCGGTTCGGTAGGGCGAATGAATTCCCGAAATGGATCTTTTTTTTGTGCATAAAGCGAGCCATTCGTAAACAGACAAAAGCCCATCGCCAGGAACAACAGGTAGAGCGCACCGGATGTTGGTTTCATTGTTGATTCACCTAAGGATAAGAAATGGAAAAAACCCGCCTGCTGTGTTCATTTTTTTATGAAACAACAGACGGGTTCAATCGTAAAGGATCAACCAGGAGGAATCAATCAGAACCTATTCAAGTTCTTTGATATAAACATTACGAAACTGCATTAAACTGCTGGCTGGGCTGAAGGTTCCATCTTTCCTCTTACCGCCATGATGCTGAAATGCGATCGGTCCCTTCTCAGGCACGTCAGGCAGTTGCGCATTTTCGAGTACCATCTTGTTGTTCAGAATGACCGTTAAACGATCTTTCACCATGATGATGATAAATTTATTCCACTCGCCCACAGGTTTGTCAGCGTTCACTTTCGGCGTCACACCGGCACGGACTTCAGGAGAGACACTTTGATTGCGGCGATACGAGTAAACTTCGCCGGAACCAAGAGGCCAGCACCAGATATTGACCTGGGCCTTCGGTGTACCCCGCAGATAAATACCGGAATCGGCGTTAGGCAATTCCACGGTAATGACTTTTCCATTCGCATCTTTTAGTTCCGAACCATCGGCCAATACGATCGGCACGTTGTACAAACCGGTGGTCTCTTTGATCCGCCATTCCAGACTCAGGATAAAATCGCCATACTCTTTTTCCGTCCAGAGATTTTTATCCCCTTTGGCTTCGCTCTGTGCATCATAGTCGATCACACCATCGACGACTTTCCAGTGCCCGTTATCCCCTTCGGGAACAACCCAGCCGGAAAAATCTTTACCGTTAAACAGGGATGTATAACCTGGATGCAAAATGTCCTCTGGTGATTTTTTGACAATCGCCCCATCAGAAATCGCACCGGCACGCTTCAGTTGTTTCTTTTGTCCAAAGACATCGGCCTGATTCAATACTGGTAATACAGCGAGCACGCACAGACTCAGTAATAATTTCTTAGCCCCCATTCTCATGGCTACCCTTTTCTCAAAAAAACAGTTTCTTAAATCAGCGTGCACCCGGTGCATACTGTGATTTTCATTGCATTTCATCCTACCGGATCAGGAATCGCCTTCCCACCCAAATACGCAACTTTGTTTATAGAATTCAGTGTATCTTTGTGTCATCAAACGAATTAGTGGCGAATGAAATTGATTTCCGCCCCCTCGCCGATTAACTTAAGAGGATGACCGGGAATCAGTCTATTCCACTCGTCTCACTTGACTTCGAAAGATTTCATTCATGCGCGCTCGTTCTTCCCAACTGGTTCGAAAGCTCTCTCTCCTGATCTGCTGCGGCTTGATCATCGCGATTCAATCCGGTTCCGGACTGTTCTCCGCTGAAGAAGCCAAAATCACTCCACAGGAGCAATTCTTCCTCCAGAAAATTCGCCCGCTGCTCGAACAAAAATGCCTCGGCTGTCACGGTAAAACGCCAGACGACATCAAAGGCGAATACATCATGCTGAACCGTGAAGCCCTGATCAAAGGGGGCGAATCGGGAGAGCCTGCCATCATCGTAGGGAAACCCGAACAGAGCGCGTTCTGGAATGCCGTCACCTGGAAAGACGAAAACATTCAGATGCCGCCCCAGGAACGCAACCGATTGAACGCCGCCGAAATTGCCGACTTGAAGCAGTGGATCACCGACGGCGCCGTCTGGTCCGATCGGAAACAGATTCCTCAAGATTCTCCAGCCGCTGCTAACACCGAAATCGTGATGTCCACTTCAGGCGGCCAGAGCCCGACCTGGACGGGCCGCACCTATCAGCCCGAAGATATCTGGGCCTATCAACCCATCCAGCGCCCGGCGGTTCCCTGGAATGCACTTGCGACCAAGCAACCCGGCGAGCGGCATCCGATCGACGCCTTCATTCAACAAAAGCTCCAGCAGAAACAACTCGTCTCGTCAAAACCGGCCGACCGCAAAACTCTGCTGCGTCGGGCGACCTACGATCTAACCGGACTTCCGCCAACGGCTAAGCAGGTCAAAGAATTCACATCCTCGGACGAGAATACGGCCTGGTCATCATTCATCAAACGCCTGCTGCAAACGCCGCAATACGGTGAGCAGATGGCGCAAATGTGGATCGACGTCGTGCGCTACGCCGACACCAGCGGTTTCGCGAACGATTACGAACGCCCCAACGCCTGGCGCTACCGCGATTACCTCGTCCGCAGTTTCAACGCCGATAAACCATACGATCGCTTCATCATCGAACAACTGGCGGGCGATGAACTGGCCCCGGAAGATCCGGAAATGCTATTCGCCACCGGCTTTCTGCGCAGCGGCCCCTGGGAACATACGGGCATGAGCGTCGCCGCCGTCACTCGTCAGCTCTTTCTGGACGACATCACCCAGAGTGTCGGCGTCAGCTTCCTGGCACACAGTTTTCGTTGTGCGAAATGCCACGATCACAAATTCGATCCCGTCCCCACCCGCGATTACTACCGCATTCAAGCCGTCTTCGCTCCGGTCCAGTTTGCTGACCGCAAAGTCCCCTATCAGTCGTATGAAAATATTTCCGGCTTCGCGGAAATGAAGGTCCGCACGGAAAAATTAATCGCAGAAACCCGCGCCGAACAAGAGAAATTCAAACAGAAAACCAACGCCGCCATCCAAGCCTGGCTCAAAAAAGAAGGCTTTAAAAACCTGAAAGAAGTCGCCGCCGACAAACGGCCGCCACTGCGCTGGTTTGGCTTAACCGAACTGGAAAAAAGCAAACTCAAAATCAATAACAAACGCATCGACTATTTCGAGCGGGAACTCAAACGCTACGAACCGTACGCCTTCAGTGTGTATAACGGCCCCTCCAATAATTATCGCTCGACAAAAGCCGTCAATCTTATCCCGGGTCCAAAGAAACGACAGGGAGAAATTGAACAGACCTTCATCCTCGCCGGCGGTGCCATCACCGCACCCACAGAAAAAGTCACGCCGGGCGTGCTGAGTGCCGTCGCAGGTTCGAATAATGTCAAAGAACCCAATGCCTGGAATACAATTCCCCACTCCCGGGAAGGCCGCCGTCTGGCACTGGCCCGCTGGATCGCCAGTTCGAATAATACGCTGACCGCACGCGTGATCGTGAATCGCATCTGGCAGATGCATTTCGGCACCGGACTGGTCGCCACGCCGAATAACTTCGGTCAAAAAGGAGCCAAGCCATCGCACCCCGAACTGCTGGACTGGCTCGCGACCTGGTTTATGGATCATGGATGGTCAATCAAAAAGCTGCACCATCTGATCATGACGTCCAATACCTATCAGCAGAGCAGTCATCCCGTCGACTCGGAACAGGCCCAGGCAAAAGATCCGAGCAATCAATGTCTGTCGCACTTCCCGACCCGCCGCATGACCGCCGAGCAAATCCGCGATTCCCTGCTCTTTATCACAAACGAACTCAATCCGGAAATGGGAGGCCCCGGCGTCTTTCCCGAAATCAACTGGGAAGTCGCTCTGCAACCCCGGCACATTATGGGTTCGGTCGCCCCCGCTTATCAGCCAATGCCGCGCCCCGAGCAACGCAATCGGCGTACTCTCTACGCGTTCCGTTATCGCACGCTCTCCGACCCGATGCTCGAAGTTTTCAATCGACCGGGAAGCGAGTCATCCTGTGAACGCCGCGATGAAACGACGGTCACTCCACAAGCGTTTGCTCTGTTCAACGGACAATTCACCCACGACCGCGCGATTGCTTTGGCGCATAAGATAAAGCAGGAAACAAAATCAAATCCGGAAGCCATCCGACGAATCTTCCAGGCGATCGTGCTGCGAACTCCGGAACCGGCCGAGTTAACCGTCACGCTCAAGCACGTCAAAGATATGCAGAACTATCACCTGGCGCATCCGCCACAAAAAGTCCCACTGCCCCGTGAAGTCAAACGGGAAATGATCGAAGAATTAACGGGCGAGTCATTTGCCTGGACCGAAAAACTGGATCTGACAGACAACTACGTTCAGGATTTAAAACCCTGGGACGTCGATGCCGAAACCCGCGCCCTGGCGGAACTCTGTCTTGTTCTGATGAATTCCAACGAATTTATTTATTTGCGATAAGAATCCCATGCACCGATTACAACGACGCGATTTTCTGTACGGCATGAGTGCCAGCCTCGGCACCGTGGCGCTGAACGCACTACTCCAGGCGGAAGAAAAACCGGCACCGAAATCGCCCAATCCGGTTTTAGAAAAACCGTTGGCCCCCCGCGATCCGCATTTCAAGCCCCGTGCCAAAGCTTGCATTTTTCTGTTCATGGAAGGGGGACCGAGCCATATTGATACGTTCGACCCCAAGCCGGCTCTGGAAAAACTGCACCTCAAAGAGTTCGTTCGCGAAGACAAACAGGTCTCCGCGATGGCCAGCGGCAAACGGTATTACATCAAAAGCCCGTTCAAGCATCGACAGGCAGGCGAATCGGGGATTTCACTTTGCGAACACTTTTCGCATCTCTCAGAAGTCGCCGATGATCTCTGCGTGTATCACGGACTGCAGGCAGAATCAATCAACCACCCCACTGCCTGCTACCACATGAATACCGGTAATCGCTTCGGCGGCGATCCGGCGATCGGCTCCTGGATGACCTACGGCCTGGGTACCGAAAATCAGAATCTGCCCGCGTTCATTGTACTTCCTGAAGTCGCCTATCCTCAGGGAGGTTCTGCCAACTGGTCGAACGGTTTTTTGCCCGCTTATTTTCAGGGAACCGCCCTGCGTTCCAAAGGATCGCCGATTCTCGATTTGAATCACCCCGCCCATGTCACGCGTGAGACACAACGCAAAAATCTGGACCTGCTCGCCAAACTAAATCAGGCCGACATGCAACGTCATCCGCACGAAGATCTGCTCGCTGCCCGCATGGAATCGTACGAACTGGCCTTCCGTATGCAGGCACAGGTCCCCGATATCATCAATCTGGACAAGGAGACGCAGCAGACCCAGGAAATGTACGGTCTCGGACAATCGGAAACCGATAGCTTTGGCAGACGTTGTCTATTGGCGAGGAAACTGGTTGAAGAAGGGGTCCGCTTTGTTCAAATCTATGCCGCCGGCTGGGATTCACACGACTTTCTGGATCGCTCTCATAAAGCCCGCATGAAGGCCGTTGATCAACCGATCGCCGCCCTCTTGAAAGATTTGAAAGAGCGAGGCTTATTAGATGAAACGCTGGTCGTCTGGACGGGCGAATTTGGTCGCTCTCCCGATAACGGCATCCGCAGCGGCAGACAGGCTGCGGGCCGTGATCATAATGCGAAAGGCATGGCACTCTGGATGGCTGGAGGCGGCGTCAAAGCCGGTCATCGCATCGGTGCGACCGACGAAATCGGCGATCACGCGGTCGAAGTCGTCAATCCAATCCGAAACCTGCATGTCACTCTGGAACACATCATGGGCCTGGATGACAACCAGCTCACCTATTTCCATGAAGGCCGCTTCAAAGTCCTCAGTCAAACCGGCGGCGCCGTGATCAAAGAACTGCTGGGGTAATGTGTCATCACTCTTGAACCAGTGATTTCACCATCTTCACATGCGGAATGGAGACCGCTAAGAATTCGTCCCCTTCTTTTTTATAATCCAGTTTTTCATAAAAGCCGACGGCCGTCGATCGTGCTTCCAACTCAAGTGACTTCACTCCCTGCTGCTTAAGATCGAGTTCCATATTTCGTAAAAGCTGCCTGCCAGTTCCCTGGTTTTGATATTCGACAGCAACCGCCATTTGACGGATTTTTGCTTTCTCCGGAGTCACAGGTACCGCCAGCGCACAGGCCACAACCCGGTCTTCTTCAATCATGCCATAATGTCGATATGCAGATTCCGCTGCCAGATCCTCTGCGAATAAATCCAATCCCAGCGGCCTGCGGAGTAATTCATGACGAAGTTGGCACGCCTGGTCATACCTGTCGGATCGAAATGGAATCCGTTCAAATTTCATCAATCATTCTTTCCACGTTCATGATTCGAAATGGCAGGCTGCGATTCCTGACCGATATCAGTGACGATGATCCGGGCCTTTTGTAAATGATGGACGCCGCGCCAGAGATGATAACTGATCCGGCTCAGCCAGCGATACGCGTCTAACTGCCCCAGCAACACATCGAAATCAGCGCCGGTTCTCGCGGCCGCCTCAGTAAATTGCCGTCGGGTTGATTTCTGATTCTTGTCCAGCTCCAACCAGAAGTGTTCTAAAGGCTGTTCATCCAAAACAAAGGAACGGTCCTGCAAATCGGTTTCTGTTCGTGCGATCAGAGCCGTCAGTTGATCGGCGATTTCAGCGAGCTGTTCAACTTTGCGGGTTGCTTTCAGGCGTTCCAGATCCTGATAGCGTCTCATCAAACGTTCGATATGATCGAGCGCTAAGACCACTTCCTGATAACAGCGCAATGTCTCCGCATCCGATTCTGAAATGTTAATCCGTCTCAAATAATCAGACGTGGTTTCCAGCGTCGATTGATACTGTTTCAGTTCGTCCTGAATTACATCGGTATCCAATTCAGACGTAAACAAACGATGGTATACCGCCAAAACGCGCTGAAACACATCCACCAGCGTCGAACGGGACGCTTCGATGGCCACGTTGGGATTCTGAATCAAAGACTCTTCCAGTCGTTCCGTCTGATCATTGACGGCTTCCGGGACCAGACGCGTGATCACGCGGGCGAACTGCCCGGTAAACGGAATGATTAACATCACTCCCAGAAAATTGAACAGTGAATGAAAAGCAACCAGCGCGATTTCCGGTGAGAGCTCCTGCCCCTGGTTCAGATAGTCATTCCAAAACCAGATATAAACGGGCAAAAGAAAATAGGCTCCGATCGCCGTCACCACATTATAGAACACATGCGCAAAACCGGTTCGCCGGGCTGCCACCGATCCTCCCAAAGCCGCTAGCAACGCGGTAAACGTCGTTCCTACATCAAAGCCAATCACCATCGCCCCCGCTTGCGCGAGTGAAATCGTTCCGGTATGAACCGCAGTCAAGGCCATCGCCACGCCGGCACTGGAAGACTGCGTCACCAGCGTAATTGCCACACCGATCAAAACCAACATCAGTCGCCCCGTCCAGGTATCCTGTGGAAAATTCTGTGGCGTGATTCCATTGGCCAGACCCGCCATTCCCCCCTGCAGACTGTCGATGCCAATAAAAATCACACCAAAACCGGCCAACGCCAGACCAGCAGCCGCGATTCGCTTCCGTGCAAACAGATTCAAGATGACCCCGAACAGGACCAAGGGATAGGCGAGTATACCGAGTTTGAATTGAAAACCGAAGATCGCGACGATCCAGCCGGTGATCGTCGTTCCCAGATTCGCGCCGAAAACGATCCCCAATGATTGCGACAGTGTCAGCAAACCCGCACCCGCAAAACCGACGGCAGTAACCGTCGTCGCACTGGAAGACTGCAGAATTGCCGTGACAACAGCACCGGTTGCAATTCCCGATGGAAGGCTCGTGGTAAACCGCGCGATCATGCGTCGAATCGTATCGCCGGCCAGCTCTTTCAGGCCCGTCGTCAGAATGACCATGCCCAGCAGGAACAGCCCCAGGCCGCCAATCGAATTGAGTATCCCAGAATCCATGAAACTTCCGCAGGTGCATTGACTCATCAGTAAATCAGATGCGTAACCATCTGACAGCAAACAGCTTTCATTCTACCACAAAGTCAGATGATTGACACTGTTTCTCTGAGTCTTCCTCTTACCAGGCAGTCCAGCCACCATCCACCAGAAGATTCTGACCGGTGATATAGCTGCTGGCATCGCTGGCCAGAAACACCGCGGCCCCTTTCAATTCAGACGGTTTGCCCATCCGACCCATCGGGCTATGTTCACTCAATCGCGCGGCCAATCCGTCTGGCGCTGCCTCGGAAGGAAACGGCCCGGGGCTCAGACAGTTCACACGGACATTATCTTTCGCCCAATAGACGGCCAGATGCCGCGTCTGATGAATCAGGCCCCCCTTCATCGTGTGATACGCGACCGGGCTGGCATTACAGATTCCCTCATACGCCTCAGGGTATGAGCCCACCACACCATACATCGAACCGATCATAATCACACAACCGGCGGCCTGACGTTCGACAACATGATCCCGCAGTTTCCGCGCCAGCAGAAAATACCCGGTCGCATTCTGCAGATGCCGGGAAAACGCGTCCGCGGTCACACTCCGCCAGTCCTCACCCACCGGATCATTTCCGTTGTTGACCAGCACATCAATCTGTCCCGCCGCTTTGACTGCGTTGGCAAATCCTTCGTCAATGGACGCCTCCTGCATATGGTCCAGTGCGACGCCGAGATGATTTACCTGATGCGGATCGGGTAGTTCGCTGGCCGTCTGCTCTGCACGACTTCGATCGCGGCTACTGATCACCAGCCGTGCTCCCGCTTCCGCCAGTCCCCGCGCCATCGCGCCCCCCAGATAACCACTGGCCCCGGAAATGAGCACGGTTTTGCCTTTAAGATCAAATAGCTGCTGGACCGTTGGTTCGTCTGTCGGTTTCATAGATTCGTCTGTCACTTTTTCAGTTATATTCAGTTAGAAATATAATGTGCCGGCTCGATCCAGGATCGCTGTTCCACGGAATCCAGAATCGACAGATTTACTGCCAGTGTCTGTGCTCCCTCCTCCAGCGAGCAGAGTGGCGGACAGAAACCGTCCAGATAATCCAGAAACGCACTCGCCTGCCTTTGGAAAAGTGTATCCCGTTCGAGCGTTTCCTGATACCCGACTTGCCACTCCGAATCGGGTTCGGTAATCCAGCGAAACCAGCTTTTCTGGTATTCAAACCGTAACATGCCCCGCTCACAAATCACCGTCATACTCGACTCATTCGCCGGCTGATGCTGGTTCAGTGTGAAACTGCCCATCACGTTCCCCTGCCTGGTGATGACGTGCACGGTATCTTCGACATCCACACCTTCCAATACCTGATGCGAAAAATCAGCCACCAGCGCATTGACGGGGCCGACCAGATATTCGCCGGCATTCATCGAATGGGTGAGCGCATCTTGAACGGCGCCGCCTCCGGTCTCGCGGGATTTGTAATAAATGTCGCGATAAGCGGGTCGGTACGTGGGAAAGTTCTGTCCTGAAACCACCACCAACTCAACCGGCTTGCCATATTTCCCCGAGTCCAGCGCGGCCTTCATCGCCGCCAGCGCCGGGTGCGCCCGATAGACATAAGCAATCGCCGCCTTCTTCTGCTTTTGCTGAAGCAAATTCTGCAGTTCGCTGATGCCTTTGAAATTCGTGCTCAACGGTTTTTCGATCAACAGATCCAGACCTGCTTCCACCGCACGTGTAGAAACATCAATATGCAAATGCGCGGGCGTCGCGATCACGGCACAATCATGCGGATCAGCCAAAGCCATATCAAGGTCGGCGTACTGTCTTTCCACTCCATATTGGGCGGCGATCTTCTCGCGCAAATCAGCATTCAATTCGCAGATCGAAACATCCACGCGATCCGTCGCCTGAAAACAACGCAAATGCCGCTCGCCAATGGAACCCACGCCCACCACCAGTAATCGTCTTTGGTCCGTCATACTTCGCTATTCTTCTGGAAATGAGGAATCAATGAGCCGCTGTCCCTATTAAAAAAACTCCGGAAAGAACCGTCTATGCTGCAGCGCCCCTTTCCGGAGAATCTTTTTCAAACTACTGTGACCAGTCTTACTTGAACTGCAACGAATACAGGTCGGCGTCTTTCATGACAAAGCGCAGACGAACCGGTTTGCCGCTTAAGGACTTCAAATCTTTGCCCCCCTTCCACGTCACAATCCGATTTACTTCATTGCCAATTTGCTCACGGGAATCAGCGAGCGTAAACCCGGGAATCGGCTTACCATTTTCATCTTGAATTTCCACTTTAATGCCACCCGCCGCCGAAGTGGAAAAGTTAATCGACAATTCAGAACCGTCAAAAATCAGCGGTTTCGTAATCAATTCCCCCCCGGCATAATCGGCTCGCACCGATGCAAAACCATCCAGACGCATCGAGTAGCGGCGTAAATGGGCCGTCGGCTGAGCATAATCCTGATTCACATACACCGACATTTCCGCCGGACCGGTTTGCACCACATTCAAGGCAGGATAATTCGTCCGGGAAACCCAGTTTTGTGCGCCAATCCCCCCCGTGATAAATCCACTCAAAAAGGTTCGTTGGTATGTATTATCGCCACGCGTCGTCATCAGAATCGCATCGGAGGTATCTTTGAAATAGCGCGGATGCACGCCAATTTCCTTCGCTTGTGCATCCGTCAACACCTGACGCCCCGGCATAAACCGCGCTGCCACAGCCAGATAGATGTGAGGCGCACGGAAATAAGGGTGCGTCTGATTGGTATAAAGATGCTCGATCGGTGCTTTCTCTCCTCGTGATGTGTATTCCATTAAGACCGGGGGAGACCAGTGAATGAAATCATCACTCTCCGTCCGTGCGATGCGCCGAATCTTATCTTTAAAGACTCGAAAATAGCTGATGTACTTTTTCTCGACCGGAGACCAGAACGCCACATTCTGTGAATCGAACATGTATGGAAACGGCACCATCTTCTTGGGGATGACCGCGCCGGCAGGATGCTGTTTCCAATGAATCCCATCGGGTGACGTAAACGCGACCAGGCCACTTCCCATCGTGCCACCCAATGCCTTATAGCGTTCTGCCTGGGGAACACCGGGCCGCGTATCCAGAAAGGGTGAGAAGTTATGTGTCATCGGTGCTGCATCAGCCAGGATAATATTGTTCTTCTTGAACCCCGCCTTTTCAAACATCGAAAATTCGGGCTTGGTCCAGTTCACGCCATCTTTCGATTCCGCGTAGCAATAGACTTCCCCGACATCGCCGTCCGCTCCGGCACTTGGTCGCCCGCGGTAATAGGCGCGGTACAAATCGCCGTCTTTGATCACAGTACAATATCCGCAAAACAACCCTTCCCAGGGTTTGTCGAACTTCAAAACGATGCCTTCATCCACCGGATGATGCAATCGCAGTTCGGCTCCCTTCAATTGATCAATCAGATAATCATCGACGAATAATTCCCGCTGATCGCCAATCTCAAGTGGCTTCATTTCCCCCGCCTGCAGCGCGGGCGCTTCGAGAATTCCCAGTAACGCAAGTAGCACCAGCATCAGTTGTTTCATTTGAATCCCCTCTGAGTGTGACGAAAGACATCTTGTATTCATTATTTAGATACTACAGCACTAAATCAGACTTTAACACGTGATTCAGCGATACAAATTGATTGACAACATGCAAACAACTTGTATCATAATTAAATACAAGTAACGCACTTTGAATCAGATTTCAAGCGAAATCTGATTTCTTTTCGATTTGAATCCACACACTCCTGCCATTCCACAGGGGACCTTAATGTCATTACTCGCACAATCCGGCAAACAGCGTCCTAAATACATGCTGCTCGTCGATCAATTGATTCAGAAAGTGACTGCGGGAGAAATCCGCCCGGGCGAGGCACTCCCTTCGGAACATCAACTCTGCGATACTTATCAACTGGCGAGAACCACAGTCCGTAACGCGATGCAGCTCCTGGAAGAACAGGGTTGGATCACACGCATTCACGGCAAAGGCTCGTTTGTCAGCACCAACCCACCACTGCCGGTCTCCAAACCGCTCGATATCTTTGCCTTTGTCCTTCCGGAAACGCGAACGGGATATTATCCCTCTTTGCAACGAAGTTTCGAACAGGCGGCCGCGCTCACCCAGAATCAGGTTCTCGTCTGCTGCACGGAAAACAAAGTCGACATGCAAGGTAATACGATCCTGCAACTGATTGACAAACACGTGTCCGGCGTGGCCCTCGTCCCGGCTACCGTTCCCGCAACGCCCGCGTATCAAGTTCGTCAACTACAGCAGCACGGCATCCCGGTTGTCTTCTGTCACAGACAGGTCGAAGGTGTTCAGGCACCACTGCTCTCGATCCCCTTTCGAGACGTCGGTCTACTGGCTGGTCAGACTCTGCTCAAACAGGGGCATCGTTCGGTCGCTATGTTCTCTCCCCATCGGGCGACCGCGTCAATTGAGTACGAGGCCGGCTTGCGCGAGGCACTCGAATCTCATGAATCGCCCTGCCCGGAACCGTTTATTTTTCATGGCCCCAGCGCGCAACTGCATCCCATCGATTACGAACAGGAACTGCTGGCGACGTTAGAAGCGATGTTCCAGCGACCTGAACCGTCGACAGCGATCTTTGCCACCTTCGATTCACTGGCCGAGCTGATTTATCTCCTCTTGGGAAAGCTGGGCAAGCGCGTGCCCGAAGATGTCTCCCTGCTCGGATTCGGTGGCACCGTCCGCCACGGCGCGATTCAAAGCCGACTCTCCTCGATCACCGTCGACGAAATCGCCATCGGACAGAAAGCAGCTGAACTGCTGACATTGATGAAACAGGGAACACTTCCCATCGACACCGCAGAAGTCTTTCCGATGCCCATTAATGTCAGCATTGGAGAAACACTGGCGCCACCCCCAAAACAACAGCGCAAGTAATCACCGCCTGAATTTAACAACAATGCAGGACCAACAACATGATGCCCACACTCACGCAGAAAAATACAACACAAAGTAAATATCATAGTATCCTCTTGCTGTTGATTCTCTCCGTTTGCGCAGTGTCTCCCCCCGCTTTACACGCAGAAGAACAGAACACGCTCCAACAAAAACTGGCCGCCCTGCCTCAACCCTGGCAGAATAAATTGCATCGGCTGACACTCAAAGAGTACACGGAAACCCTGAAATACTGGGAAGAAACGAATCCCGACTGGGTCCAGGTCGACCGCATCGGCGTCACCCTTGAAGGCATCCCGATTCCGATGCTGAAAATCACAGATCAGAAAGTCGACGACAAGTCGAAACAGATCTGCCTGATGACGGCCCTGCATGGCGGCCCCGAACGCAGCGGCACAACCGCCGTCCTGCACTTTATCGAATGGCTCACCAGCGATGATCCGGCTGCAAAGGAAACACGCAAAAACCAATTGCTGTTAATCATTCCCATCATCAACCCCTATGCCTATTTTGAAACCGATCGTTTTGGCAACTCACAGAAGATCGATCCCTATACCGGGGGAGGCACCAACAACTGGGACCTGAAAACACTGCAGTTCAAACACCCTGAAAAATCTCCCGAAGTGATGGCGGTCCTCTCCGTGATGGATCAATTCCAGCCGGACGTGCACGTGGACGTGCATGGCACCGGGCTCCAGGAATACGCGCCCGATCAACTCGGCTCCCGCGAACGCTATCGCGGCCAGACCATGTTTGAAGTGACAGGCTCAGCTTACTCAAACGTCTCGCTGCGTCCCTGGGACTGGCGGATTACCGAAGCCATTAACGAGGCAGGCACCAACGCCGGCTATGGCTACGATCGCTTTGAAGCAGACGCCCAACGACTCTACTGGGGACAGGCACTGACGGCGCTCTCCAAAAAACTCTGGCTGGGACGCCCCAATTTTTACACCGCCCATTATGGATACGCCCGCTACCACACCATGGTCATGGCGTTGGAAGTTGGCTGGGAACAAAGTGGCGTCGCGCGGCTCAAAGCGCTCATGAATATCGGAAACAAAAAATGGAAGGGGGAATACTTTCCCGGTTACCCCGTCAATCGGCTCCAGGGTTACATTGGCCATTTCGTCAGTGCCTGGGGAACCACAGCCAAAGCCCGTCGACAAAGCCGCGTCGAACTCTGGCAGAAACAACCTTATTTTTCGCAAGCACTCCTCTACCCGCAAACCGCCGGCAGAGAGACTTACTTCGTCGCGACGTCCGCCAAAAGCGCCGCACTGTTGTCAGCAGACACTTCGGAATTTCTCGAAAACATCAAACCGATTCCCGCTGTCGATCAGAGCGCGCTCAAAGCGATTATTGAAGCTGGCCCGGAGATCAAAATCGCCGTCAGCAAAGGCCACACCGCGACCGAAGCAGAAACGCCCCTTGAAAACGGCGTCTCGTTTCAAATGCGCATCCCGTATCGCAATCCTGATCTGGTTGACATTCGTCTGAATGGTCACCTGCTGGAAAAAAGTGCGACCGACGGCTATCTCGCCTGGTACGGAGACGGCTTCACTCACGTACAAGTCAATATCCCGCCCGAAACATCGAAAGTCAATGACCTCTACATCATCACCTGCCTCTACAATCCACGCGAACAAAGATCGTACGGCTGGAAACCGCCGCAGGCAGTCAGGGAACGAATCAAACAGAACACGGACTAATACAAACTCTATTCACAACATAAAGGAACTGACCATGAAAAAAGCCGCGCCGCTGATGGCAGCACTCTTACTGATTCTTAATTCATCCGCGCTCCTGAAAGCAGAGAAACCGGTTGAACTGAAACTGGAAAGTGTTCAAAAGATCTGGGATAAGGATCCCCACAACGCTTTTACCGGACTCACGCGTTTCAAAGATCAATGGTTCTGTGTTTTCCGAACCGGCAAAAAACACGTTTCTGCCGATGGTGCCTTGCAGGTCCTTTCATCCAAAGACGGGAAAACGTGGAAACCGGTTGCCCGCATCACCTCGGAGACCGCGGATCTGCGCGATGCCAAAATCGCCGTCACTCCCCAGGGGCAGCTCATGTTGAGTGGTGCCGCTGCCCTGCATCAGCCTGCTGCCATGCGCCACCAGTCCATGACCTGGTTTTCCGATGATGGCACGCACTGGTCCAAAGGACATAAAATCGGCGATCCCAACATGTGGCTCTGGGGCATGAGATGGAACGACGGAAACGTGTATAGCATCGGTTATCATACCGGCAAAAAAGGCCCCCGATTCACTCGACTCTATAAAAGCAAAGACGGCAAACAATATGAAACTGTCGTCGATAAACTCCACGACAAAGGTTACACCAACGAAAGTTCGCTCGTCTTCACCAAGGACAAAACCTGTTACTGCCTGCTCAGACGTGATGGAAAAGGCGCCACTGGTCTGCTCGGCACTTCCAAACCACCCTACACGGACTGGCAGTGGAAAGATCTCGGCGTGAAAATCGGGGGACCAGAACTCTTCCAGCTCACCGAACTACTAGAACTCCCCAGTGGCGGCGACACCAGCTACGCCAACATGGTCCTGCACGATGGCCTGTTGAACGTCAGTTACTATTCCAGCCACGAAGGAAAAACATCCATTTACTTTGCGAAAGTCAGTTATAAATAACGCTGATATTGCGCCAGAGGCCTGCACAAGAAACAGGGGTTTGTGAATTCTAGTTCGCAGACCCCTGTTTTGCCTCCTATCGATGGCATAATGCGAGAACAAAACTTAAAGAGTTCTCTCGCCAGGAATCACTGTTTTGCTTTTCAAAAAAGAGTTTGTGCCCTTCTTTCAGGCTCTCACAATAGACGATCTCACTCAGAGCGTTTCCAGCTTGTCCCAGGTCGCCAAAAAGATGAAACTCCAATAGAATCGTACTGTCAGATTTTTCACTGAATAAATTCCAGCGAATCACCTCATCCTTTTCGACCAAAAACAATTCATCACAGTTTTCAAGATCCCATCCCCTTGCCCGAAACAGAGCGAGCAAATCTTGCATTCGTTCTTTTGACATTTGAAGCTCGCTGATTTTCCTGTAATTACAAGACGATTGTTTCATGAAACCGCCATGATGACCAGTGGCGCTAACAGGGTAATCAGCACCAGCGCTACTGGATAGACGGTGGCATAGCTGGTTGCGGGCACACTCGAATCGATGGCAGACGTGACCGCGCCCAGTCCCGGCGTCGAGGTCATCGCCCCGCAGATTCCCCCAGCGGTTTCCAACAGATCCAGCTTTAAGAAAAATCGAGCCACGAGAAATCCCGTCAATAAAGGTACCAGCACCACAATCGCCGCCACCAGACACAACGTCCAGCCGTTCTGTTGCACCACCGAGACAAACTTGTCTCCCGCCTGACAGCCTGCCTGTGCCAGAAAGACCGTCAGCCCCAGTTCAGCCAGCATCAGCCGCCCAGCGCGAGGCATTCTGACTGTAATCGAACCGAACTGCCCAAAGTGTCCTAGAATCAGTCCCACGATGAGCGGACCGCCGGCCATTCCCAGCGAAAGCGATTCGCCCGCCAATGAAAACTGGATGCGTCCCAGAATCATTCCCAGGATCAAGCCCCCCGCCAGGGTAATGAAATCGGTTTCGTCGGCAGTGCGTGCCCGATGTCCTGCGAACGCGGCAAATTTTTCAAGGTTTTCCGGTTCACCCACCGCCCGCAGTAAATCGCCAAAATGAATCATCTCGTCCGGACCGGGAACAAATTCGATATCCTGTCGGGTAATCCGTGAAATCGTGACGCCAAACCGAGAAAGCAAATGGAGCTCTTTGAGCGTGTGCCCCACCAGTTCTTTTGCAGTCACCACAATCTGCCGCCGCTGCCGTTCCACATCGAGCACAAATTGCGTTTCCGGGCAACGTTCTCCAATCGCTTCGATCACGGTTTCAATTTGGCCGACGCGTCCCACGATTAAGAGTTGTTGTCCCAGCGCCAGTTGAAAGGCGGCGGGAATCGGCCGTGGTTGGCCGTCAATGACAATCCGAGACACCTGACAATTCGATCTCGCCAGAACAGAAAGATCCCGTAAGCGCTTCCCGACAATCCTTTCATTTTTCACCTCAACCAGTTCACGCACAATCTTGCCCGGACCGTCCGCTGATCCGGTTTCAGATTCAGAATTCGCACCCGAATACAAGCGCGGCAATAACTGGATGAACAGGATCACCCCGACGACACCAAACGGATAGGCAATCCCAAAACCGACGGCGACATCCGAGCCCGCAGGCAGTTTCTCCGTCGCAGCTGCCAGAGCGGGAGTGCTCGTTAACGAGCCCGCCAGTATTCCACTGGCCAGATCGGGACTTATCTGAAATAGTCGTGCCAGAAGCCAGGTTGCCAGACCGGCCGAGACCATCATCGCGCCCGCCAGCATCGCCAGAGATTTTCCGCGGCTGACAAACATCCTCAAAAAGCTGGGGCCCGCGCCCACTCCCAGGCAATAAATGAAGAGTACGACACCTGCCAGCCCTACTTCGGGCGCCACCTGGTAGCCCCAGTGACCGGCCAACAACGCGACAAACACCACTCCCGAGGATCCGAGAGAAACGCCCCGAATCGAAATTTTGCCCAAAATCAGTCCGAATCCAATCATGGCAAACAACGCAACAATATCTTCGATCGATCTACACCTTATCTTAACTCCAGAACGCACTTCGGAACCACCGTAAGATAATCAACGAGCCGCTTGAGTGCTACAGGCAAGTTGATGAACTTAGCATGATATTTTCAAGAATCTAAACTAAGTAATGCACTCTATCTGCAAAGAACTGCATGATCTGACAGCGAACACGTTGAACGTTGAACAACCAATATCGAAATAATTACATCGCTCTTCAAAGACTTACAGGAAGATTTCTAATCGCATCAAGCAATGGCATACAACTTGCTCTTGAAATACAGGTCTCAGATCGAAAGGAGAAGAAATGATGTCATATAATAAAGTACAGGACATTTTAAAGTTGGTGCAGACGTTTCATCACAACATGCAACAAGCACTTGAACAGATTCAACAGGACTCATACTCAATCGTGGTCGAGTGGTTATCGGATCAAATCCGGCGTTATGAACAGCATTGGCAATCAGCTCTGGCTGACTACGAAAAGTATGGTGCACAAGATGTGCTTGATACTTGGTTGCAGTTTGTCCCGGATGAGACCGTTCGAAAAGAAATTAATTCGATTACCATTCACCCCGATATGACATTGGAAGAGCTCGTTGAAATCAATATGCGTTTTCGGAACGCGTTAATTGATTTATATCAGACACTGGCGACTGCTTCCGCAGCACCCCGTGTTCAGGAACTGTTTCAGCAGTTACTGGAGCAGGAACAAGCGGTTATCGCCCATCAGAGCTTCATGACACGCGAGTCAGATTTAGTCGACTCGGAAACATGTCACAAGAAAGAATAAAATCCATCTTGGATTACACTGCGATCTGGAATCGAACGCAAACTCAACTTGCCTCTGACTCTCCGAACAGATAAAACTAGCAATACGTGAATACGCTCGTTTTCTGTTCCAGAGTCAGGTCTAAAATGTTTTCTCAAATTCCTTATCTCGTTCTTCTCACCGTCGGCTTTTCAACGGGACCAGAAACCGTTCTCGATGATTTTCACTACGCGACCTCCTCGGAACTTAGAAAGTCGTGGACCGAACTTAAGGGAACACTGCCGCTCGCCATGCAACGGTCGAACGGAAAAAACGTGTTATTACTCTCGGCTCCGTTTTCATCCAATCCCGAGATGTCCCGCGCTGGCCTGGACAAGCAAGTGCGCCTCGACCTCACCACTCCGGGCACCTTCACACTCGATGTCAAACCGGATTCGCCCGACAGTAATCATCAGGTCAGCCTGTATTTTAAAAGTGGTCCCGGCTGGTATTCCACATCCGCCCGAGTCAAAGGCGACGATTGGCACACGCTCCGTTTTCCCAAAAGTGATTTCCGCGCAGAAGACAAACCGGCTGGCTGGGACAAAATAGAAACCATTCGACTCGTGATCTGGCGGGAATCCGATTCGGAACCCAATGCGCGCTTCCAGTTGCGCAACCTGAAAGCCTCGACAAACGAAATTGTGATTGTGGTACCTGATCTCGAATTACAAAAAAAAGAGGCCATCACTTTCTCAGCCGCCGATCGCATCGAAAACTTTCTGAAAACCGCTGGTATTCCCTGTGACCGAATCAGTGAGCCAGAACTCACAACCAAGTCTCTCGGTAAACGATCCGTTGCCATTCTTCCGTTTAATCCCAACATCTCAACCAAAGCGTGCGGCACACTCAATCAATTCATGGAACGGGGAGGCAAAGTCTTTCTCAATTTCAATATCCCCTCTGCTCTCGAAAATAATCTGGGCATCAAAAAAGGGAACTATTTCAAGCCAGATGCCCCCGGGGCCCTCTCCGCCATTCGACTCAAAGACGCGAAAATCCAGGGACTCCCGCCTGAAGTCAAACAGGCATCCTGGAATCTGGTTACTGGGATTCCTGCAGGTCACGGCGCCCGTGTCGTCGGTGTCTGGGTTGACGAAAAAGGGAAACCAGCTCGAAAACCCGCACTCATCGTCAGCAACCGCGGTGCGTACTTCAGCCATCTGATTCTGGGTGATGATCCCGTCAACAAGCAAGCTTTACTCACCGCCATCATGGGCCACTTCCAGCCCAAACTCTGGGATTCCATTGCTGCCGCCACGATTGAACAGGCCGATCACGTCGGTCCTTTCCAAACTTTTACCGATTTAAGGCGTCATATCATCACGACTGTCACGCCGCAATCAAGCCGTGATTTAGCGGCCCGCGATCTTGATAAAACCACAGTGTCTCTCAATCAAGCCAAACGCCTGCTTGAGCAGAACCAGGCCTTTCGGTCGATTCCCTTCGCCCGCAAATGCCGCAAGGAGCGGGTTAAAATCTATCTGCTCACACGAGCCAGCCCTCCCCGCGAAGCCCGTGCGGTCTGGGATCATTCTCCCACAGGCCCCTACCCCGGTGACTGGAATCGAACCTGCAAAGAACTCTCCGACGCTGGCTTTAACATGATTATCCCTAACATGCTCTGGGGAGGCCTCGCACATTATCCCAGCGATGTTTTGCCCCGCAGTCAGACGTATGAGAAATATGGCGATCAGATCGAACAATGCATCAAAGCCGCCCATCAGCACGGTCTGGAAGTCCATGTCTGGAAAGTCAATCACAATCTGTCGACGGCTCCTGCTTCGTTCGTCAAAAAAATGCGCGACGCCGGCCGCACCCAGGTCAGCGTCAAAGGAGAACCGTCCGACTGGCTCAATCCGGCCCATCCAGAAAACTTTCAACTCGAAGTCGACAGTATGCTGGAAGTCGTCAGGAAATATCCCGTCGATGGCATTCACTTTGACTACATCCGCTACCCCAATGATCGGCACTGCTACAGCGATTATAGTCGTAAAAAATTCGAATCCGATACTGGCATCAAAGTTCAGAACTGGCCCGGCGACTGTTATAACGGCAAACTGAAGAGCCAATACCGCGACTGGCGCGCCGCTCAGATTACGCGGCTTGTCGAAACCGTCCAGCGCGAAGCCCGCAAGATTCGTCCGGGCATTAAAATCTCGGCAGCCGTCTTCCGCGAATATCCCGACTGTCGTGAATGGGTCGCACAGGATTGGCCGCTCTGGGCAGAGCGCGGTTACCTCGATTTCATCTGCCCCATGGATTACACCGACAACGACACGCAGTTTCGCATCTGGATTGAAGACCAGCAAAAACACCTCGCCGGTCGCATTCCCATCTATCCCGGTATCGGTGCCCTTTCCACACGAACGACTTTAAGCAGTGATCGCGTCCTGGGACAGGTTGATGTCACCCGCCAACTCAATGCGGGAGGTTTCACCATCTTCAGCCTCAACCCGCAAACCCTCTCCAGCATCGTCCCCGATTTCAAACGCAGCGCCGGCAAGGTCAAAGCTGTTCCTACACACAGAAAAAAAAAATAAGTTCCCCCTCGTGAGCGAAATGGTGCCAAGTAGCGTTTTCGAAATCGGGTAAGCCCGAATGCAATTCGGGCCGAGCGCAGCGAGCAGGAGGTTGCGGTGTTTACTCACAATTTTAACCAGACTCACCAATTTCGTACGCACAAATAAATCTAACACAACACAAAATTTCGCCCGCGGGACCTGATCCCTCCCGTTGTCTTGCGACAACACCAAATTTTGTTCGGTGCTACTCGATGGTCTGGTAAAAAAACAGGCAGACCGGAAAACAATTTCCGATCTGCCTGCATTCATCCTTATAATCCGAGTCAATCCTCTGCACGGCTTCCGTCGCCGCACATTTTCACCACTTTCGGATTGAATCGGGCGACAATATCCACCAGGTCCTGCTGTTCTGCCATGACTTCCATGATGTTTTTATACACGCCCGGCACTTCATCCGCGCCGGCGGAAATCACGGTGATCCCGCGTTTTGCCAGATCATTGCGAACTGCTTTCCAGCGATATTTATCCTTCGCTTTGTTACGAGACATACAACGCCCCGCACCATGTGATGCCGAATTCAAACTCGCTGGATTTCCTTTTCCACGCACCACAAATGCCGGATCCGCCATTGAACCGGGAATCACACCCAGTTCGCCGGCCGCAGCGGGAGTCGCCCCCTTGCGATGCACGTAAAATTCCTTACCATCATGCTCTTCCTTCCAGGCAAAGTTATGATGATTTTCCACACCGGAAACCACCTTACTACCCAGAATTTCCGAAACATTCTGATGAATCACCGCATGGTTCGCAGCCGCATACTCGCCCATTAAATTCATCGCCGCCCAGTATTCCTGGCCCGCTTCCGAATCCATTTCCAGCCAGGCCAGTCGGCCCAGTTTATGATGACGTTTATGCAATCGCGCCTGTGCGATTGAAGAATATGTACTGCACACCGCGGCACCAGCGCCCCGGCTTCCACTATGGCTCAATAGCGCCACGTATTCGCCCGCTTCTAAACCCAGTTCGGCGTCGGCTTCCGTGAACGTCAATACGCCAAATTCGACAAAGTGGTTACCCGAACCCGAAGACCCCAGCTGCTTCCAGGCGCGGTCCTTCTTCTCGCGTGTCACTTTGGAAACGGTCCAGTCCTGATCCATCACACCGTGATACTGTCGCTTTTCATGTGCCGCACCCACACCGAATACGGTTCCCCGATTCAGCGCATCCACGAACTGATGCGGCTTCTGATCCAGCGCATCAACAGAAATATCCAGCACCGACAATTTCATGCGGCACGCAATGTCCACACCAACCGCGTACGGAATTACGGCATCTTCCAATGCCAAAACACCGCCGATCGGCAGACCATAACCCAGGTGCGCATCAGGCATCAATGCAGCACCCCGCGCAGATGGAACATGGCACGCCAGATCCATCTGAGAGAACGCACCTTCATCGATCCCCTCTTTACCCCAAACCTGGTAGTCGATCGGTTCGAACACTTCTTCACGATTATCTTCAATCAGCTCCAGAGCCAACTGCCGAAAGGACAGGTCTTCCAGAAACGCTTCCGGCTGTGCAACCACAGCCTGAACCAGTTCTTTCAACGCTTTACCACGTACCTTCCCTGCACCGGATCCTTTACCGTTTACTTTCTCTTCGGCAACTTTGTTCTGAATCGCTGTTTTCGCAGTCTTCAAACAATATTCTGGAACACCGATTTTCAGCAACTGTCGAGAGTTCATCTCTCTTCTCCTTAGTAATCAATTTGAATCCTATCACGATTCGTTCCCAGTGGACACAAACAAACCCGGCAGGTTCCCTTTTCTATTATTAATCCAAAACAAAACCAAAGTGTTTTCGTCTCGTGATTCCCGCAATCCTCATGATCTTCTTCCCTGCTATTCCAGCGACGACTCATTTCCGTCCAACAAAAAACAACACTCCCACGTAAAATTGACAAACATGAGTACTCACCAGACAAATGAAACAATGTCCCAAATTGAAAGACCCGCGCTATGCCGGAACCACCCTGAATTTGACCATGACGCATCAGATCAGCGTAACTCCAGACCTGACCGAAACATTTGATTCACAACAAGATACGTCAAATTCTGATTATCGACGTCTTGCAAAGGCTTTTGGCTGTGATTAGAATGAGGGGATGAACCTGAATTCAGGAATTTCAGCTTTGCTCCTCCATTCCTGAATACACTACCATCCCGCCTGCTGAGTCATGTGGCTCAGCTACCGCCGCTGCAAACTAATTTGGCTTGTCGGTCGGACAGGTATCACCAGAGATTCATTGACAAGTTGATTCTACAACGCCCCACTCCCAGTGATGGGCTATCAACTTGAAAATTACTACCCAGAAGGTGAATGTCATGCTTCTTGTGTGTTTGAGCAAGCGCTGTTTTACTGCTCTATTGCTAACGCTACTCTGCTGCTCACTGAATCAAGTACAGGCGCAGAATGCCGAGAAAGTCTCTCCCACGAAAATCCGTTCGATTCTTTCGGAAAACTGTTTTCAATGCCACGGGCCGGACGCCAAAAAACGAGCCGCCGATCTCCGCTTTGATACCAGAGAAGGCGCTTTTGCCGAACTGGACGGGCATAAAGCCATCGTCCCCGGCAACATCGAACAAAGCGAACTCATCACCCGCATCATCACCGCCGATGCCGACCTCAAAATGCCGCCAGCAGACAGTGGCAAAGAATTGACCGCAGAAGAAACAGCCCTGCTCAAACGCTGGATTCAGGAAGGCGCGGAATGGCAGGACCACTGGTCCTTTGTCACACCGAAAAAAGCTCCGCTTCCCGCCGTCAAGCAGAAAGACTGGGTGCGAAATCCCATCGATCAATTCATTCTGTCGCGTCTGGAAAAAGAAGGACTCAAGCCGTCTCCCGAAGCAGACCGACGTACTCTGATCCGCCGCGTCACTTTCGACCTGACCGGCTTGCCTCCCAAACCGGCAGACGTCGAAGCATTCGTGAACGACAAATCTCCCAACGCCTATGAAAAAGTCATCGATCGTCTGCTGGAATCTCCCCAGTACGGCGAGCATATGGCACGCTACTGGCTGGACGTCGCCCGCTACGGCGATACCCACGGTCTGCACCTGGATAACTTTCGTGAAATGTGGCCTTACCGGGACTGGGTCATCAAGGCCTTCAATACCAATCTGCATTACGATCAATTTGTCATTGAACAACTGGCCGGCGATTTACTGCCCAATGCGACCATGGATCAACAGATCGCCACCGGCTTTAATCGCTGTCACGTGACCACCAACGAAGGAGGCTCGATTGCGGAAGAAGTCTATGTCCGTAATGTCATTGACCGCGTCGAAACCACCGGCCAGGCCTTCATGGGCTTAACACTGGGCTGCGCCGTCTGCCACGACCATAAATTTGATCCCTTCACAAAAACCGAATTCTACCAACTCTTCGCTTTCTTCAATAATCTGGACGGCCCAGCCATGGACGGCAACATTAAGGACTCTCCCCCTTCATTGAGAGTCCCCAATGCCGCACAGTCCAAACAACTCAAAGCATTCAAAGATCAGCTGGCCGCACTGGGACAACAGGGAAACAACCGAATCAAAACCAACGAGCCCGCGTTTCAATCCTGGTTACAGTGGAAACAACAAATTCAGAAAACGGGCAGCGATCCGAACCTCTCGATCCCGCAACCGGGCGGCGTTTTGGCAGCATTTAATCTAGACGAAAAAGAAGACACCACAGGCGCCGATCATTCTAATTCGAAAAACAAAGCCACCGTCAAAGGCAAACCGGCCTGGACTGCGGGGAAATTCGGAAACGGATTCCAGTTCACTGCCGGGAATTATCTGGATCTCGGGAAGACAGGCCAATTCGCCAAAGCGACTCCTTTCAGCTTTGCGATCTGGGTCAAAACCAACGGTGCCACTTCGGGACCGATTGTTTCGAGCATCAATCCCAATTCACAGGAACGCGGCTACGATCTGCAAATCAAGAATCGCAGTCTCAGCGTGCGGCTCATCGATCGCTGGCCCGGATACGCGATTCAAGTCCAGACTAAAAACAACGAAATCACCCCCAACCAGTGGCACCATGTCTGTGTGACTTACGATGGTTCCGCCAAAGCACATGGCGTCGCCGTTTATGTAGATGGAAAATCTTCTGAGCTGACGATCTCGTCAGACTCATTTAAAAACACAACATCGCTGAATTCCGCCACACTGCTCTTGGGACACTCCAGTACCAACGCCCATTTGACAAATGGATTCGTCGACGAATTTCGGATCTTCGATCATGAATTATCTGAAACCGAAGTCAATCAGGTCTTCTTCGACAAACAGATCACCCCGGTCCTGCAACTGACGGCTGATAAACGTACGCCACAACAGACCGATTTATTACGACAATATTATTTGAATCAATTCGATTCGGAATACCGAAAGGTGCTCGCCCAAAAAGTCCAGGTCAAAGCCCAGGAAGAAAAATTGACACAGTCGCTCCCTACCACCCTGGTCTTCCGCGAACGAAAAGGCATTAAAGATGCCTTCGACTTGAAACGGGGACAGTACGATCAGAAAGGGGAGAAAGTCACTCGCAAAACTCCTTCGCAGTTCCCACAGATGGCAGCCGAATGGCCCGTCAATCGCCTGGGTCTGGCGAATTGGCTGGTGGCTCCCAATCATCCGCTGACCTCACGCGTTGCTGTGAATCGCTACTGGCAGCAACTGTTTGGGATCGGCATCGTGGAAACCAGTGAAGACTTTGGAAATCAGGGAGCGGCTCCCAGCCATCCCGAACTGCTCGACTGGCTGGCAGTTGATTTCCAGGAACACCACTGGGATATCAAACGCTTCATGAAACAACTGCTGATGTCTGCCAGCTATCGACAAAGCTCAAATGTAACTCCTGAACTGTATCAGAAAGATCCGAAGAACCGCCTGCTCGCACGCGGACCTCGTTTCCGTCTCGACGCAGAAATGCTCCGCGATCAGGCACTGGCTGTTAGTGGCTTACTTGTCCCAACAGTCGGCGGTCCCAGCGTCAAACCACCTCAACCAGACGGACTTTGGTTCGCCGTCGGTTATTCCGGCTCGAATACGGTTCGCTTCAAAAAAGACTCAGGCCCCGACAAAGTCTTCCGTCGTGGACTCTATACATTCTGGAAACGGACCGCACCGCCGCCAGAGATGTCCACGTTTGATGCCCCCAGTCGTGAAGCCTGCACGATGCGACGCGAACGGACCAATACACCACTCCAGGCATTGTTATTGTTGAATGATCCTCAATATCTGGAAGCAGCCCGGGCCTTCGGCCAGCGGATGATGAAAGAAGGAGGTAAGACTCCCGAAGAACGCATTCGCTTCGCTTATCTATTGGCCACCGGCAAACCAATTGCTGCGGAAGATCTGAAACTCGCATTAAATACATACCAGGATATGCTGAAGCACTATCAATCCGATACCAAAGCGGCGACCGACTTGCTGGCCGTTGGTGAATCCAAACCGGACGCAAGCTTGAATCCACAGGAACTGGCCGCCTGGACGATGATTGGAAACCTCATTCTCAATCTGGATGAAGTGCTCACCAAAGACTGATCTCATTGAAAACAGTTTTCAACAAATCAACGGGGACTACAAAAGTCCAACACTGCATAAATAAAAGTAAGGTACTGACATGAATCCCATTCAGGAACATCTCTCGCAAATCACTCGACGCCATTTTTTCAAGACCGGCGGATTAGGGTTGGGCACGGCTGCACTCGCATCCCTGGAATCACAACACAACCAGGCCCAGGCAGCGCCCACGGAAATGAAAGCGACCGGCGGACTGCCGGGAGTCCCCCATTTTGCCCCCAAAGCAAAACGCGCCATCTATCTGTTTATGGCAGGGTCTCCCTCGCAACTGGATACATTCGACTACAAGCCGTCTCTCGATAAACTATTCGATAAAGATCTGCCGGAAGAAGTTCGCAAAGGCCAGCGTTTGACAACAATGACGTCCGGTCAGTCTCGCTTCCCTCTGGCACCATCCAAATTCAAATTCACAAAACATGATAACGGCGGCGAAGGCGCCTGGATCAGCGAGCTTCTGCCGCACACGGCCGGAATCGTCAAAGACATCTCAATTGTCCGCTCGATCTGGACCGAAGCCATCAATCATGACCCCGCGATTACGTATATCTGTACCGGAAACCAACTCCCCGGTCGCCCCAGCCTGGGTTCCTGGCTGAGTTATGGGCTGGGCTCCATGAACGAAAATCTTCCTTCATTCGTTGTTCTCACCTCAACCTGGTCCGGCCGTCAGCAGGCGCAGGCACTCTACAACCGTCTGTGGGGCAGCGGATTCCTGGCCAGTAAATATTCCGGCGTCTCGCTCCGTTCCAAAGGCGACCCGGTTCTGTTTCTTTCCAACCCTCCCGGCGTTTCCGCAAAACTGCGACGACGCATGCTGGATACACTGGCAGAAATGAATCAGAACGAATTCAACGCCATTGGCGATCCCGAAATTCAAACACGGATTTCCCAATACGAAATGGCATTCCGCATGCAGACGTCGGTTCCCGAACTGACCGACATCTCCAAAGAAACCAAAGCCACACTCGATATGTATGGCCCCGATGTGCATAAGCCGGGCACGTTCGCGTATCACTGTCTGCTGGCCCGCCGCATGGCAGAACGCGGAGTGCGGTTCTCACAAATCTTCCACCGCGGCTGGGACCAACACGCCAACATCGCCGGCGATTTGCCCAAGCAGTGCAAAGACATCGACCAACCCGCCGCCGCTTTGGTCAAAGACCTGAAGCAACGCGGCATGTTGGATGATACTCTGGTGATCTGGGGTGGAGAATTCGGCCGCACCGTGTATTGCCAGGGAAAACTGACGCGTGAAAACTACGGACGCGACCATCACCCGCGCTGCTTCAGTATCTGGATGTCAGGCGGCGGCATCAAAGGTGGAGTCGTACATGGTACCACCGACGATTTCAGTTACAACATCGTGGATAAGCCCGTACATATCCACGAATTCAACGCCACGATCCTGAAGTGTCTGGGAATCGATCACAAAAAACTGAGCTACAAATTCCAGGGACTCGACCAACGCCTGACCGGTGTCGAGGAACATCATCCCGTCAAGGAAATCCTGGCGTAAAGAATTAGATAACAAACCGGAGGTAGGCCCGAATGCAATTCGGGCCGAACGCAGCGAGCAGGAAACCCTCGGGGCAAACGTTCGATTCAGCTCTATCTCACTCAGTGCAGGTTTTCGAGTTGTTCGTAACGGCACTGTCGGACAAGCCGAACAGTGGCACACCAGCATCATTCTGTAGAAACATTTGGTCCCCCTAATCACTCATTTTTTTTCGTGTGCTTTCGTGGTAGCAAGAAATATCGGGTGGCACCGTTGGCTTGCCCAACGGTGAATCGGATCACGTTTGAAGTCATATCACACAATAATAGATCATCTATCTACTCAACAAAATTTTCTTCTGTTACTCTTTATCGGCAGCCTGCTTTTGCAGTTTCAACATCTGCTCTGCATAACGCTTGCCGAATTCTTTTTCTGCAGCAGCGTTGAAGTGAACCTGATCACTTTTAGCCTTCAGCCCCTTAGACGAAGCCACCGCCGTCCCGGGTACCGTCTTCGCAATCCCGTGTAATGCCTCGTTCACCGTACCCGCACCAGGACGCATGAAGAATTCTCCCAGCTCGCCCATCACAAACGGCATATCGGGCTCATTCAAATCGGTTCGCAAATCGACAATCATGCCGGACAACCGTTTCTGGTAGCTGTTATACAATTCCGGCTTGGAAGAATCGCCTTCCCCCTGATGCCAGATCGCCCCTTTAATCACACCTTTCTTCTGGTTCTTTTTCGCCCATTTGACAGCACGCTCATATAAGTCGCCCCCTTTGACCCAGCGACTGAGTGGTGTCCCACCAACTGCTGCCGGGATTAATCCAATGGTAACGTCCGGGTGGGCGTCCGCGATTGCAGGACCAAACCCCGACCCTGGTCCCACGCCGGCAATCTTTGGCTTGTCAAAGTGCAGCGGGTCGGTCGCAGGAACCCAGTTCCCTTTTTTGTCCAACTTCAAAACCCGGGGATGCGGCTTATTCGCAGCGGGATCAACAACACCGCGCCCTGCCATATTTGACTGCCCGATGAGCAGATAAATATGGAAGTTTTCTTTCTCCGGCAGTTTCGTTGTTTTTTTATCCGCATGAGCAGAACTCGAAACAGCAAACAACCCCATGAACAAGGCCACACTCAGAATCAATTTAATTTTCATTTTTTATTATTCCAGCAGGAAATGGAGAGACATTTTGATCAAACTTTAATTTACTATAGAGGATCACATGATTCGACATCAAACAATCGGTTTCATTATTTTTTGCAGGAATATCAACAACATGAATTCAATCTCCCGACAAGCGCTCATTCTTTTCTCCCTGATTGGTCTTATGGGACAGTCCTTCGAGACAACTGTCGAGGCGGCTGATAATAAACGTGCCACCAAAGGCAAAGCCTGGAAACCACTCAAAGGCGCGGAGTTTAAAGTCTATAAACCGACAGAGCAAGGCGATCTGCATCTCAACATCTTCAAACCCAAAGACTGGAAAGCCGGCGATTCCCGCCCTGCCATTGTTTTCTTCTTCGGTGGTGGTTGGACCGGCGGTAGCCCCAGCCAGTTTGAGCCGCACTGTAAACATCTGGCTTCAAAAGGCATGGTCGCCTGCGCGGCCGAATATCGCATCAAATCCAAACACAAAACCACCCCCTTCGAATGTGTCGCCGACGGAAAATCAGCCGTCCGCTGGATTCGTCAACATGCGGCCGAACTGGGCATTGATCCCAACCGCATCGTAGCGGGCGGCGGGTCAGCCGGAGGTCACGTCGCCGCCTGCACCGGAACCGTTGTCGGATTTGAAGAATCAAACGAAAACCAAAATATTTCCTCCGCCCCCAATGCAATGGCGTTGTTTAACCCGGTCGTCGATACCACTGAGACCGGCTGGAAAGGGGGACCAAGACAACTCGGCGAGCGCTGCAAAGAAATTTCTCCCATCCATTTCATCCGCAAGGACCTGCCTCCCACCATCATTTTTCACGGCACGGCCGACACCACCGTCCTCTTCGAAAATGTGGAACGGTTTACCAAACAGATGAAAGAAAACGGAAATCGCTGTGAATTGGTTGGCTACAAAGATCAAGGACACGGCTTTTTCAATCTGAGCAAAAACAAAGCGAACTACGATTCCACGATCGAAAAGTTGGACGCGTTCCTGACTTCCCTGGGATACCTGAATCAGAAATAGCAATACTCTGCTGAACCTGCCTGCAGACACACGCCACAAATAGACTAAAGGAATCGAAACCATGACCGGTCTCTCATCCCGGAAGATTCTCTCATGTACCTGCCTGAGAAATTCAGTGCTGCTGATCTGTCTGTCATTTTCGATTTCGTCTGCAATCCAGGCGGCAGAGATTCAGACTCCCCGCTCACTCGATGACCGGCTGACAATTGAACTCTTTGCTTCCGAGCCCGATATCGTAACCGTCACCGGCTTGACCGTCGATCAAGAAAACCGGGTGTACGTCGTCGAAAGCCACACTCACTTTCGCCCGGAAAATTACAAAGGTCCCAAAACAGACCGAATTCGTCTGCTGCAAGACACCACCGGCGATGGTCGCGCAGATCGCATTCAGACATTCTACGAAGGTTCCACCGAAACCATGAATGTCGCCGCTCACCCCGATGGCTGGATTTATGTCGCCACCCGCAGCACCATCTTTCGGCTACGAGATAAAGATAATAATGGCAATGCCGATCTCCGCCAGAACCTGGTTCAGCTGGAAACGACAGCCACCTATCCCCACAACGGCTTCTCCGGTTTTGCCTTTGATTTCTTCAACAACATCTATTTCAGTATGGGAGAAAATGAAGGCGCCGATGCCGAGCTGGTCGGCGATTTTGGAAATATCTATTTCACACTCGGCCAGAACTACGGCGACGACGCGATGCTCATCGGTAAAGGAAACATACGCATCCCTGCACTTCGTGGCGAAGGGGGCATCTTTCGCTGCCGTACGAATGGCAGCCAGCTCGAACGCATTGCCACCGGGTTCTGGAATCCGTTCCACCTCTGCTTCGATACTAACGGCCGCATGTTTGTCGGCGACAATGATCCCGGCAATCGCCCTCCCTGTCGCCTGCTCACCATCGTCGAAGGCGGCGATTATGGATACCGCCGTCGCACGCTCGAACCCTTCATCGCCGTCAATGCGGAAACACCGGGCACGCTTCCCATGACTTCGTCGACAGGCGAATCGCCGACCGGTTTAATCGTTTATGAATCAGATCAGCTTCCCGCCGACTATCGAGGTGATCTGCTGGTTGCCAGTTGGGGAGAGCACCGCATCGACCGTTACCACCTGACTCCCGACGGTGCCTCATTCAAAACCACCACACAGCCCGTCATTGCCGGTAAAGAACATTTTCGCCCCGCAGGCATCGCCGTTGGCCCGGATGGCAGCCTGTATGTCGGTGACTGGGCCGACCGTTCCTACCCACTACATGGAAAAGGCCGCGTCTGGAAAATCAGCGCCGTGAATCCTCCGCAAACAGCTTCCAAGATTTCTCTCACCGCCAAAGACTGGCAGAAACGCGATGCAGCTGCGCGCAAGTTACTGGCACAGGGAGACACGGGACTCACAGAACTGAAAGCAGCGTTCAAGAATTCTGACCCGCGTGTCAGAGCCGTTGCCTTGAATGCTTTGATCAGTGCGAAAAAAATGACGCCGAATCTGGTCGCATCTGTCCTGAAAGACAAACAGTCCGGACTTCGCGAACAGGCCGTCACCCGTCTTCCCGCGGATCTGGTTGATTTCCAGGAAGTCGCTTCCCATGATGCTTCTCCCGCCGTCCAGGCAGCCGCGTTAAGGCGCATCACAGACAAATCAGCTTTGCCACTCTTATTTGAACGTCTAAAAAGTACAGATCTGTTCATGCAGCAGGCAGCACGACAGGGGCTCAGAAATACATTAACCGACGCGGTATTGCAGCAGACCTTTTCAAACAGTGAACCCGCGGTCCGACTGGCCGTAATTTTGCTGTTAAAGGAAAGCACATCGCCGCCGTCGGTCCCCTTATTAAAGCAGGCATTGAAAGATGACAATCCGCAGGTGCGGTTTGTCGCCGTCGAATGGATTGGTCGCGATCAACTCAAAACATTTCGTGAAACGCTGATTTCTGATCTCGCCCGAAACGCCACCACGCCCGAACTGTTGAAAGCCTATCTGGCATCCATCGCCCAGCTGGATGGCGTCATGAAAGACTGGACTCGCGGCACCACTGGTGACTGGTGGGTCGCCAAATCAAACGCCCAGCAGCAAGCCGCTCGTTTACTCGATCTACCTGAAACTTCACCTGAGGTACTGAAACAGATTCTGCTGTTTCTCCCCGCGAAGCATCCGGCATTAACGGAAAAGAAACTGACCGAACTGTTAAAGTCAACTGATCCCGGAGTTCAAACGGAAGCCGTTCGGACCTTACGCGAACTGAAAACCAATTCGGTGCGCGAGAAACTCTTGCAGCTGGCCTTGAATGCAAACATCGATCCCAATCTACGCGCGGAAGCCGTCATCAATCTTGATTCTTCTCGGCCGGAAAATATCGCTCCTCTCCTACAACTGGCGCAAGACAAAAACGCAACCGTCAGCAAAGAGGCACTGCGTACATTAACCGGAGCCAGCTTGACTGAAACGCAACAAAACAGACTCAAACAAATGGCGACCGCTGAAACAGAAAAAGCGGCACTCATCGAACGAGTCCTGACGCGACAGGTCACTCAGAAAAAGCCGACGAAAGATCAATTATCCGACTGGATGCACACGTTAGCAGGCCCCGCCGATCCCTTGGCAGGCCAGCGACTCTTCTTCCATCCACAAGGTCCCGGCTGTTTTCGCTGCCACCAGATTGACGGGAGAGGCCAGCAGGTCGGTCCCGGTTTACTTCGCACCAATGGCCGGATTTCCCTTAACCGCGAACGACTGGTGGAAGCCATCATCAACCCCAGCAAGGACATTGATCCTGGCTTTCTGCCGTTGACGATTGTGACCGTCGACGGCAAGACTGCGTCCGGCATCTACCACAAACACAATAACAAAGAACGTTCGATCTATGACTCAAACGGAAAAATCATCTCGTTCAAAATCAGTGACATTGAAGAAATGATTCCGTCTAAAACGTCGATCATGCCCAACGGCCTGATTGATCGAATGACGCTGCAGGAATTTCGAGACCTGATCGCCTATCTGTTGCCTGAAGCGAATGACAAAACCGCTTCCGACTGATTGCAACAAACTAGATTACCGAACAGCGCCGCCATTCACATTGATCACCTGCCCGGTAATATAAGCAGCTTCTCGGCTGCAAAGAAAACGCGCCATCTTGGCGATGTCTTCCGGTTTCCCCCAGCATTTCATGGGGGTTTCCTGTTTGACCCGTTCCTGCCAGACCTCGCTTGCCGTTTCACCCCAGGCGGTCTGAATCCAACCGGGGGCAATGCAATTCACGCGCACATCTGGTGCCAGCGAAACTGCCAGCGAACGACTGAAGCCCATAATCGCATTCTTACTCGCCGCAAATAATTCGCCGCTGTCCCCTTCCATCCCCCGATCCGATTGATCCCAGCCGATATTTAAAATGCAGCCGGTCCCTTGTTGCTGCATCCGTAAACCGACTTCGCGTGATAATAACACCGTTCCCCGCACATCAACCTCGAACAGTTTTTCCAGCTTATGATCGTAATCCAGCTTCGCCTCAGCGCCCGTCAATAAATCAACGCCCGCATTGTTAATCCACAGATCCAATGCCCCCCATTCTCCAAACGCCTGGTCGATGAAGGCAGAATAGTTTTCTCGATGCGCCAGATCTGCAGAAAGGGCGGCCGACTTTCTGCCGCGCTGCTGAATTTGTTCCACCACTTCCTGCGCTGCGTCTTTGGAATTCCGAAAATGAATCAGAACATCAGCGCCCGCGTCGGCCAGCTCTAGCGCAATTGCTTTGCCAATCCCCGTAGAAGAACCAGTGACTAAAGCTGTCATGCCCGACAAATCACAGAACGAAGATACAGACACTACATAACCCCAATATCAAAAGAGACTTAAGAAAACGTTCCACAAGCTATTTTCTGAATAATTAGATAAACTGGATAAATACTAGTTGACGAGTGGGCAGAGCACTACCATAATTGCCAACGAATTGAGGGAGCGTTCTTTGTTTTATTTTTAGAAAGTGAAGCGTCTCCCCAACATCACATCTTTCGCCTGTCTGGCAAACAATACAAGTAGTTGAGTAGGTACTTCAGCTTAGATCTGCGCGCCACGTATTACAGGCGATTTTGGGCCACAATGTAGTAAAAGGTTGGTATGGCCAGCGGTTGGCTGCTTGTTTTTTGTAACTCCTTCCCCCCACGGATATCGTGTGCGGAACGTACTTAATTATGCCCCACAGGCCGGTCGCTGAATATATGCGACGGTTTAAAAAGAGCTTTTTTGCATGAATTTAAAAAAGGAAACTAGTAATATGGCCACAAATCTTGTGGATCCGCCCCAAGAACAGTCGACACAGCGATTCCCAACGCTGCCAGATCATCTTGAAAAGAACTTAGTTAAAGTATTTAAGTTGCTGTCTGACGAGACACGACTTCGAATCATGCTCTACCTGGCCCAGGAAGAAGAATTATTCGTAACTGCTTTATGCGAACGGCTGAACCAGAGTCAACCAGCAGTCAGCCACCATCTGGCATTACTGCGGGATGCTGGCCTGATTGAAGCACGTCGCGACGGAAAACACAATTTCTACTCGATTTGCCGCGAACACTTCCATTCGATTATGGGAGAATTGTTCAATAGTTTTAACGATCCCGATGAAAATATCATCCGGATTGACAATTTTGTGCTGACACAAAATCTGAGCTAATCTCCCTTGGGGATCAAATCAGAAAAATCCTATCGAAGAGGCCGGCGGATTACTGCCGGTCTCTTTTTATTTGCGCTGATCTTTGATAGAACATATCAGATTTAATCAAATTTATTCCCATGTCCTGAGATCAGTGTAGATAATGCAGAAAACAGCGAAGTTAGCCCTTGCCGATGGTAGTGTGTTCACAGGGACGGCTTTTGGTGCGGATGGGGAAGTCCACGGTGAAGTTGTGTTCAACACGAGCATGACCGGATACCAGGAAATCCTGACGGACCCCTCCTACTGCGGTCAAATCGTCACCATGACCTATCCACAAATCGGCAACTACGGAATCGTACCCGAAGATGTGGAATCATCGGGAATCGCCTTACAAGGTTTCATCATCCGTGAGCTTTGTGAAATCCCCAGCAATTATCGCGCAACACAGACGCTGGATGAATACCTCAAGGCAGCCGGTGTCATCGGTCTGCAAGGCATCGATACCCGCGCACTGGTCCGAAAAATCCGTACTGTGGGCGCCATGACAGGAGTCCTTTCGACCGAAGATCTCGACGATGAATCGCTGGTGAAAAAAGCACAAAATAGCCCCCAACTGGCCGGTCAGGATTTAGTCAGTCAGGTGATTCCCCAATCAGCATGCGAATGGGAAGAAGGCCTGTCCGAACTGGCCCAAAGCAGTTCTACCCACTCCTTCGCAGGAAACATGATCGACACCCTGGCGGAAAATGAAGACAACACCGACTGTGACTTTCACATTGTGGCCATCGATTACGGCATGAAATGGAATATTGCCCGGCACCTGAAACAACTTGGATGCAAAGTCACGATCCTTCCCGGCAATTGTACCGCACAGGATGTCTTGGACCTGAATCCGGATGGCGTCTTCCTGTCAAACGGCCCCGGCGATCCAGAACCATTGACCTACGCCATCGAAACCATTCGTGGTCTTTTGGGAAAAGTTCCTATTTTCGGAATCTGCCTGGGCCATCAATTGCTCGGCCTGGCCTGTGGCTGCAAAACATTCAAACTCAAATTCGGACATCGCGGTGCCAATCAACCTGTCGTCAACCAGGATACCGGGCAGGTGGAAATCACCTCACAAAATCATGGATTTGCCATTGATCCTGAATCCATGCCCGACGATGTCGAAATCACACACATTAATATGAACGATAACACGGTCGCAGGCTTAAGGCACAAAACATACCCCGCGTTCAGCGTACAATATCACCCTGAAGCATCAGCGGGCCCGCACGACAGCCACTACCTGTTTCAACAATTCTTTGACAGTATTAAGCAGGCACAAGTTTCATCCTGAACGCCTTACCCTGGCAAGCAATTCAGGCTTGAAATAAGCGACGATTTCCATTCCAATTCACTCTGACGTGAATTTTCCGTAGAAGAAATCTGCCTGCGGGTTAAAACAGACATCCGAACAAACGCATTTAGACTGAGCAGGGACAGAACCAATTCCCTCAAATCCTTACAGACAATCGATACGATAGAAAGAACTCCACATGGCACTCGAACAAACATTGATCCTGATTAAACCCGATGCGGTGCAGCGACGTCTGGCGGGCACCCTTTTATCCCGCTTTGAAAACAAAGGGTTGAAAATCGTCGGGCTCAAAATGCTGCAGGTCACCAAAGAATTATCAGCCGAACACTATGCAGAACATGTGGAAAAACCATTCTACCCGCTGCTCGAAGAATTCATTACCGCCGGTCCCGTCGTCGCGCTTGTTGCCGAAGGCCCGGAAGCCATCTCTGTCGTGCGATCCATGATGGGTTCCACCAATGGTCGCGAATCCGCACCGGGAACCATTCGTGGCGATTACGGCGTCAGCCGCCAGATGAATCTGGTTCACGGCAGTGACGGACCGGAAGCCGCTGCCCGCGAAATCAAAATCTACTTCAAACCCGAAGAGCTAATCGACTACGATACCTCTCTCGGCGGCTGGGTTTGTGCAGACGACGAAAAGTAAACGTTCGCAGACGGTATTCTCAATATATAAAAAAAGGGCAACCAGATTCACCGGTTGCCCTTTTCTCTTTGAGACTCATTCAGTCCACCAGATTTAAGCGGCAGCTTCTATCGCCCGCTTGACTGCAGCCCCCATGTCGGCGGGGCTTTCTGCCACGACAACACCGGCTGCTTCCAGAGCGGCAATTTTTTCATCAGCGGTTCCACTTCCCCCGCTGATGATCGCCCCCGCGTGTCCCATCCGTTTTCCGGGAGGTGCCGTCTTACCGGCAATGAACCCGGCCACCGGTTTGGTGACATGTTCCTTGATGTATTCGGCCGCTTCGATTTCGGCCGTTCCACCGATTTCACCAATCAGCATGATCGACTCCGTCGCAGGATCGTTCTCGAACAGTTCCAGCAGATCGATAAATGTGGTGCCGATGATCGGGTCACCACCAATGCCCACAGCAGTTGTCTGGCCTAAACCGACATTACCCAGCTGCCAAGCGGCTTCGTAGGTCAGCGTTCCACTCTTGCTGATCAGCCCTACGGAACCAGGCGTATGAATATAGCCGGGCATAATGCCGATTTTCGCAATGCCGGGAGTAATCACTCCAGGACAGTTCGGGCCAATCAGGCGGCTCTTTTTATCCTTGAGATAGTCCATCACCCGCACCATATCGGTAACAGGTACGCCTTCGGTGATGGCAATGATCAATTCCATGCCGGCATCCGCGGCTTCCATGATTGCTTCGCCACAAAATGGCGGCGGAACGAAAATCAAACTTGTGTTCGCGCCGGTTTTTTCGACCGCTTCTTCAACCGTGTTATACACCGGAAACCCGTCGACTTCTGTGCCCCCTTTACCGGGAGTCACGCCGCCTAACAATGGCGTCCCATATTCGCGGCACTGCTGGCTGTGAAACAGACCGGACTTACCGGTGATCCCCTGGCAAATGACGCGTGTCTTTTCAGTAACTAAAATACTCATAATCTGTCACCCTTGCGGGAAATGTGTTTTTTAAAGATGGCTAAGATCGCTTTTTACAAAACAACCACGTCAAATCATCTCGGCCCGCTGAATTCACAGGCCGTCTGGTCCTAGGAACTTAAAGTGGCAACGACTTTCTGAGCAGCATCTGTTAAATCGGTCGCGGAAATAATATCCCGACCACTTTCAGAAAGCATTTTACGGGCCACTTCCACATTGGTCCCTTCCAGACGAACCACTAGAGGCACCGTGAAACCAACCTTCTCGTAGGCTTCCAGTAATGCAGTCACAATCGTGTCGCACTTCATGATCCCGCCAAAGATATTCACCAGGACCGCTTTGACGTTTTCGTCCGCCAGGATAATCCGAAATGCTTCGGTTACCTGATCGACATTCGCTCCGCCACCGACGTCCAGGAAGTTAGCAGGCTCGCCACCATGATGCTTGATCAGATCCATCGTACTCATCGCCAGGCCAGCCCCGTTAACCAGACAGCCAATGTTTCCATCCAGTTTGACGTAGCTCAAACCGGCATTGCCTGCAGCAACTTCGGCCGGGTCTTCTTCGGTCAGGTCCCGCAGTTCGTCAAACGGCTTATGACGGAACAGTGCATTGTCATCAAAGGTCACTTTCGCATCCAAGGCCACCAGATCCCCTTCGCCGGTGATCACCAGCGGATTGATCTCGGTCATGCTGCAGTCGTTATCAACAAAGAATCGGCTGAGCTGGCAGAAAAACTTCTCGGCACTGCGAACGGTTTTCCCTTCCATACCCAATTTGAACGCCAGCTTGCGGGCTTGAAATCCGAGCAAACCGGTGTGAATGGAAAAGGGCTCGCTCAGAATTTTTTCAGGAGATTTTTCGGCAACGACTTCGATTTCCATTCCCCCTTCGGTAGAGAGAATCATCACCGGGCCGCCTGCTTCACGGTCAATCACACACCCCAGATACAGCTCTTTGGCAATATCCAGTCCCTGTTCGATGAACAGTGTATTAACCTGCTTCCCCTCCTCGCCTGTCTGGATGGTGACCAGAGTTGATCCCAGCATCCGTTCGGCGTTCTCGCGAACTTCCTCTGCGGACCGTGCCAGAACAACACCCGCTTGATCGGGGTGTTCTTTGAAACGACCTTTTCCGCGGCCTCCGGCGTGAATTTGTGATTTCACAACCACCAACGGACGGTCCAGTTTCTCAAATGCGGCCACCGCTTCATCGGCGGTTTTCGCTATGATTCCCTCAGGTACGGGAATCCCGGCTTCGCGAAACAACTGTTTGGCCTGATATTCGTGAATTTTCATTGATTTTTCAGACTTTCTCCTGAAAATTTGCTACCGACTAGATTAACGGCGATTCAAAAAATGGCGAGCCACCATCTTGAACTCAGGCCATCATAACGGGTTCACGACGGCATATCCAGCAAGCCATCCTCGCCTTCGCCGTAAAATTTCTGCATAATGGAAATCCAATCGGCTTGTCAGATTCATTTGACTTTTGAGCCTTCAAAATCGAGGCAACCACCGGCAGCGATCTACAAACATTCACAAAAAAAAGGGAAACGCGATGCTCAAAGGAATTCCTCCGATACTCTCCCCCGATCTGATGCACACAATCATGAATATGGGGCACGGCGATGATATTGTACTCGCAGACGGAAACTTCCCCGCCGACTCACACGCCCAGCGGATCATCCGCCTTGATGGCCATGGGGTCCCTGAAATCTTAGATGCGATGCTGCAGTTCTTCCCGCTCGATACCTTCGTGGATCAGCCAGCCGGCTTAATGAACCCCGTCGACGAAAAGACGACGGAGCCTCCCATCTGGAGCACCTACCAGCAACTCATTCAAAAGCACGACAGCCGGAACTTCGAGCTGGAAAAAATCGAACGCTTCGAATTTTACGAACGCGCCAAACAGGCCTACGCCATCGTCGCCACCAGCGAAACAGCCCTGTATGCCAACCTGATTCTCAAGAAAGGGGTCGTGGTGGAATAGCTGTTCTCAGTGAGAACAAACGAATTCTTTCACAGAAGAAAATTGCATCGCGGCGTAGGGGCGGTGCCTATGTGCCCGCCCGCCTTGCCGGACTCAATTTTGTATCACTCTCCGATGGAAGTATCTGAAGCATTCATACGCCCCTGATTCTGCGGGCAACCACACAGGGTTGCCCCTACAATTGCAGATATTGTTGCAAGTCAAAGCCTACTTCAACAAAATCGTCTGCTCACGGTCGGGTCCGACGGAAACGATCTCGACCGGTTTGCCGATGATCTCTTCGATTGCCTTGATATAGGCGACGGCATTTTCCGGCAGGTCTTCCATGCGACGGATGCCGGTAATATCCTCTTTCCAGCCGGGAATCGTTCGATAAACTGGCTTGGCCTGTTCCAGATCGAGAATATGGCTGGGGAAGTCAGTCACCTGCGTGCCATTCACATCGTAAGCTTCACAGACTTTCAACTCGTCCAGCCCGCTTAAGACATCCAGCAGCATCACGGCAATACAGTCGACGCCGCTGATGTTGGCTCCGTAGCGGGTGGCAACGGCATCGAACCAGCCACACCGCCTGGGACGGCCGGTCACAGTTCCGTATTCATTCCCCACATCGCGAATCCGCTGTCCGATTTCATCGTGCAGTTCGGTTACAAACGGCCCACCTCCGACACGCGTGGTATACGCTTTGACGACACCGATCATCTTGTCGATATAACGTTCCGAGACACCACTTCCATTATGAATGCCACACCCGGAACTGTTGGAGGAAGTTACGTAAGGGAATGTACCATGGTCGATATCAAGCAGGCTCCCCTGTGCCCCTTCGAACAGAATCTTGCGTTTCTCGTCGACGGCCTTCAGCAGATAAGCACTCGTATCAACAACATGTGCCTTCAGTTTTTCGGCATAAACAGAATATTCTTCGTAGATCGCATCAACAGACAATGGTTCTGAATCAGGATCCAATGATTGGAACATCTTGTTTTTGTAAGGAACGATCTCTTCCAGGCGGCTGCGGAAATAGTCCGGGCGGATCAAATCTCCCATACGAATTGCATGGGTACGGCCTGCTTTATCACGATAGCAGGTACCAATGCCCCGCATGGTGGTCCCGATGGCTTTCTCTTTGCGACTTTCTTCGAAAATGACTTCTTCCTGCATGTGATAAGGAAAAATCACATGCGCGCGGTCACTAATCAAGAGCCGACTCGCTTCAATCGGGCCATTCTGCTCTGCGATCGACGCCATCTCTTTCAGGAAGGCCTTGGGGTTGATCACCACTCCGCCGGTAATCACGGACGTCACATTGGGATTCAGCACACCAGCCGGCAGCAACGAGAGTTTATAGGTTTTTCCGTCAAATTTGACAGTGTGGCCTGCATTATTGCCTCCCAGATAGCGAACCACGATTTCGTGCTGCTCTGAAAGTAAGTCTACAATTTTGCCCTTGGCTTCATCGCCCCACTGTAATCCAATTACCGACGTCGCTGACACTACACTATCCCGCTGGTTGAGTTAAAAATATTGAAAAATGACTGGCAATATTGATTCAGGATCGAATCAAACAGGGCGCATACAACGCGCGCACCGGCCCATTTTATCGAACAGATTCCCATTTGGGGAGCGCCACGCCTCACGATGATCTTAATAATTGGATTTTCGGTACATCAGGTGATATAATTGCCTGTGCACGCTTCTTAAGTGCGGGCCAGATCAGGAAAATACGCCAGGCTAATGAACATATCTCCTCAAAAACGCGTTTTAATCATTGATGATGACGAAGGGCTGACTGAGCCCCTGCAAATGGCATTGGAAGCCGCCGGTTATCAAGTGTTAACGGCTCATGACGGCAACGAAGGCGTCATGAAAATCGAACGGGACGCCCCCGACCTCGTCCTGCTGGATCTGGTCATGCCCCGCCGTAGCGGCTTTGCCGTCTTGGACAGCATTATCAACCAAAAACACAGGGCTCCCCGCATCATCATGGTCACAGGCAACACCGAAGCCAAATACCGGGAACTGGCCCTCGAACGAGGCGTCGACCGCTTCATTCCCAAACCGTATCAAATCGACGATCTGGTGGAAGCGGTGAATGAACTGTTGAAAAGTGAATCAACGGAATAACATTCGCAGGCAAAAAACATCCCCGGGTGGGACCGAATGCAATTCGGTCTGAGCGAAGCGAGCAGGAGGTTGCAGCTCAATCGCACAAATCAGATAAGAACACACTAAATTTCAATCAACAAAGAAAATCAGGCCCACCCTTTCACTATAGATCGGGTACACTGCGACCTCCTGTTGTCTCGCGACAACTCCGAATTTCATTCGGAGCCACCCAGATACGTTTTTAAATCTTTGGCCAGCTGATTGGTACACCCACTGATTTACTTAATTCGTAATGACGCGCCGAGCTCCATGCCCATTCTGTGATGCTATTCACCAATCCTTTTCTGACGGGGTTCATGTGCATGTAGTTTAATTTTTCTTCGATCTTATATTCCGACTCAATTTCAAAAGAATAATAGCGTTTCTGCCAAATGGGGTCTTCTTTTGCAAAGGTTCCTGCGTACTGGCTTTGATGTTGAATGAACAATTTGATTGAACGACTCGAACTCCGCTTCCAATCTCTCATGAACACACTCAGTTTACCAAGTTCTTGAAACCAGATCAGACAGTGAACGTGATCGGGCATAATCACGAAACCAACACAGACTTCATTATGCCTTGTCAGCTCATGATTCAGTGTTCCTAAAACACGTTTTTTTGCATCGTCATGATCCAGACACCTGCGATTTCCAAAACAGGAAAACGTAATAAAATGGACATATCTCTGATCATCGAAGATGCGTCGTTTGCTCATCACTCAATAATAGCAAACAGAATGTTCACTGCGAGTTTTTCTTTTCAGAAACTCAAAAGGGGTGGGACCGAATGTAATTCGGTCCGAGCGAAGCGAGCAGGAGGTCGCAGTTTAATCATACGAGTCAGAAGAAAGCACACCAAATCTTAATCAAAAAAGAAAATCAGGCCCGCCCTTTCACCAAAGATCGGGTACACTGACACATCCTGTTGTCTCACGACAACTCCGAATTACATTCGGAGCCACCCGGTGATGCTCTAAAAACTTATCCACCGCCAATGGCGGGCAGAAAGTGAATTTCACTTTCGGGGGAGACTTTTTGTGCGAGGCCGCGGGGAGTCACATTTTGATCGACTGTGACAGCCATCCCTGCCCTGAGTTTTCCCTCAGGGCAGAGATGGTCTAGTACACCCGGAAACTGTTGATCCAGAGATTGAACCGCTTCCAGTACGGTGGCCCCTTCCACATTTACTTCTTCCTCTCCCTCACAAAACGGTCTGAGCAAGGGGGGAATAAACAGACGAGGCATACTCGGTTCAACTCCTGATCAAGACTCTTTTTTCAACAGCTCGTGCAGCACGCGTGGTGGCGACATCGGCAGTTCATACAACCGCACGCCAACGGCATTGTGAATTGCTGCTTCCAGAGCAGCCGGCGGTGGTACGATGGGAACTTCTCCCACGCCACGCACGCCATAGGGATGACCTGGGTTAGGCACTTCCACGATAATCGCATCAATCATCGGCAGGTCATAGCAGGTGGGAATCCGGTAATCGAGGAAGTTCGCATTCCGCATACTACCTTCTTCGTCATACCAGTATTCTTCGTTCAAGCCCCAGCCAATTCCCTGTACGGCGCCCCCCTGAATCTGTCCTTCAACATAGGACGGGTGAATCGCCGTTCCACAATCCTGGGCGGCCGTGTAACGCAAAATATCCACTTTCCCGGTATCGGGGTCCACTTCCACATCGACCAGATGGGTGCCAAACGCGCCGCCTGGTTCGTTGTGATTGGATACACCACGCCCAACCAACGGCTCACCTGTCAGAGATAATTCGATGGCGATTTCTTTAAAAGTCATCGACTTATCCGGCCCGATGACGGAACCGTCTTCGTAGGAGACTTGCTCCGGATCAACTTCCCATAGCTCAGCCGCTCGGGCGACAATCTGTCGCTGCAAGTCTTTGGCGGCTTCATAAGCGGCCCAACCTGTCGCATACGTCACGCGGCTGCCGCCGGTCACGTCGGTGTAACCGACACTGTCGGTATCGACCACAGCTGGCTTGATGTCTTCGGCCGTTAATCCTAGTGTTTCGGCAAACTGCATCGCGATCGCGGTACGGGAACCACCAATATCAGTCGAACCTTCCAGCAGACCAACCGAACCATCTGAGTTGACTGTCGCCGTCACAGCCGACTTCAGCCCGGCATTGAACCAGAAACCGGAGCCAATACCCCGGCCCTGATTTTTTCCGGTCAGCGGCGTCTTGTAATGTTCGCTGTTTTTGATGGCTTCCAGTGTTTCCACCAGACCGATGCGGGGATACGTTACGCCGTCAATGCGGCGTGTTCCTTCTTTCGCGGCATTCAGCAAACGAAAGTCAACCGGTTCCATGCCCAGTATTTCACAAAGCTCGTCCACCACTGTTTCGGTTGCGAAGGCAGCATTCGTTGCCCCCGGTGCGCGATACGCGTTGGTTCGCGGCTTATTGACGCAAACGTCAAACCCTTCTACGCGCCCATTGGGAATGTCATAGCAGGAAAAAACGCACATCGCCCCGGCCCCGATTGGTGAACCGGGATAGCCGCCTGCTTCATACGCCATCCAGGCATCGGCGGCGGTGATACGCCCATCGGCATCAACGCCCATTTTGATTTTGATCGCAGACGCGGGAGTGGGGCCTGATGCCTCTAGAACGTCGGCCCGGTCCATCACCAGTTGCACGGGCGCCCCTGATTTACGCGACAACACCGCAGCCACGGGTGCCAGATAAACAGAGATCTTGCCTCCAAACCCGCCCCCAATTTCCGCAGGAACGACTTTCACACGTGCCAGAGGCACATCCAGTAATTCGGCAACTTGCTGACGAACAGAAAACGTTCCCTGGGTCGACGTCCAGACGGTAATCTGTCCATCGTTGTTCCAGAGTGCGGTCGCGACGTGCGGCTCGATATATCCCTGATGCACGGTCGCTGTGCGGAACTCCCGCTCGACAATATGTTCCGCTTCGGCGAATCCCTTTTCGAGATCCCCTTTTTCAAAAACGATGTGCTTGGCGATATTGCTTGGCTTGTCGCCCTTCTCACCGGTGGAGGCTTCTTCTGTCCGCACATCCGGATTTAAAACGGGGGCCGAATCTTCCATTGCTTTCAGCACATCCAAAACCGGAGGCAGAACTTCATATTCAACTTCGATCAGGCTGGCCGCTTCCTGGGCAATATGCAGATTATCCGCGGCGACCGCAGCAACGGCGTGCCCTTTATACAGCACTTTGGTGCGTGCCAGGTTATTGCTGCTGAGATGGTTCAGAACAACCGACCCTTCACCCAGTTCGGCAATTTTGTCGCCGGGCTCTGGTAGATCCGAACTGGTGGCAACCGCACGCACGCCCGGTAATGCTTCCGCCTTCGAGATATCAATCGACTTGATATTCGCGTGCGCATGTGGACTGCGTAGAATCGCGCCGTAAATCATGCCTTTGACTTTAATGTCCGCACCATACAACGCACGGCCTGTGACTTTGTCAGCACCGTCGTGACGAATGGGACGGGTGCCGATCACTTTGTATTTGGGGGCCTCGTCACTTCCTTCTGCTGCTTTGGTTTCATCAATGGTCGCCATTAGACAGTCTCCTTTTCACATGAAGCCGATTGTCCTGCCCGTTGTTCAGCCGCCTGCTGAATCGCACGTACAATTTTGTCATAGCCGGTGCAGCGACACAGATTGCCCGCCATCGAGAAACGAATTTCTTCTTCGGTCGGGTTGGGATTCTCATCCAGAAACGCTTTGGCTGCCATGATATAACCTGGAGTACAGATTCCGCACTGCAAAGCCGCGTTTTCCAGAAAGGCTTCCTGCAGGGGATCCAAACCATCGCCGGGTGCCAGACCTTCGATGGTTTCGATGTCGGCGCCTTCCATTTCCACTCCCAGCACCATACAGCTATTGACGGCTTTGCCATCTACAACCACTGAGCAGGCACCACAGTTTCCGTTCGAGCAGCCTTCTTTGGCACCGGTCAGGTTCAGGGTATTACGTAATATTTCGAGTAATGTCTGCCGGGGCTGGCAGAGGAACTCCTCTTCACGGCCGTTGATAGTCGCGGTTACGATCCGTTTCTTCGCCATTGAAAAGTCCTTATTAAAAAAATCTGATTTTGTTTCAATTATTGAGAGATTCATCCGATAAAACGCTGAATCATCCGCGAGCACGTTCGACCGCTTTTTTAATCACACGTTCGGTTAAGACGCCGGTCACATGAGTTCGAAACTCCTGGGTCCCCCGCATATCGGTAATCGGATGCACAACGGCTTTCGCAGCGGCAGCCGCCTTCTGAATGGTTTCGTCATTCACCGGCTGACCGGCGAGCGCCGCACTGGCTTCCTCTGCATAAAATGGCTTGGCGGCAACCGCCCCCAGACCGATGCGGGCAGAGACAAAGTTTTCACCACTCTCATCCAATATCACGGATGCACCCACGCCGACCACGGCAATATCCATCTCGTTACGGGGAATAAACCGGCGATAATGCGAGCCACTGTGTGGCGGACGCGGAGGAAATTTGAGTTCGACAATAATCTCGCCCGGTTCCAGAATGTTTTGACCTGGGCCGGTACAGAATTGATCGACGGGAACCTCTTTGGTGCCGGAGGGCCCGGAAATCACCACGGTCGCATCCAAAGCGATTAAAGCCGGCGTTGAATCGGCGGCGGCACCGGCATTCGCCAGGTTTCCCCCGACACTGGCCCGGTTTTGAATCTGCATCCCGCCAATAATATTGCTGCTGTCGGCAATCGCTGAATATTTTTCGATAATTCCTGGATGTTCGTAAATCTGGTAACAGGGGACAGCGGCACCCAACCTGAGACCTTCGTCATTCAGTTCCAGCACCATCAGTTCCGGGATTTTCTTCAAATCGACAATCAGATCCGCAGACAACCTGCCTGTTCGCACATGATCGATTAGATCGGTTCCCCCCGCCAGCGGGCGGGCACTTCCATTACTCTTGGCTAACAGGCCAACGGCATCAGCCACTGAAGTGGGGGCTTCATAGTCAAAGTCTCGCATAGCAGGTTCATCCCTCTCCAAATTGTCTTGATCATCATCCATTCGCGAGCGAATCTCAGATCATTGATCCAGTTTCACTGAAGCTCTATTATCAATCACCGGTGTGGTAACATCAATGCAACCAAAGATGAAGAAACACCGTATTTCCTATTTTTATAATTTCCTTAAGAATAAAGCTTCACACCATGCTGACAAGTCTGATTCTCACCTGTGAGACCAGAAAAGTTCTGATTGACTTCCCCTCAACACTTACCTCGTCTATTCAGATTTGTTAATCTGCTTCCCAGTCAACAACATACAGAAAAAAAAGGGGTTGCCAGCGGCCCATTTATCAAGAGGCTAACCCAACACTCGATCGAGTGTTTTCGTAAGACAATGAGTGACAGGATGTCAGTAATCAAAGCCGTTTATCCATTAAACTCCCTTGGCCTGTGGACTCAGACAAAACCTAATTGGAATACAGAAAGTGCAGACTGCACTCAGAGGCAGGTTACATAAGTGGCACGAAAAAAAGCGTCTTCAAGCCTGAATCAAAAATTTGAACAGCGAACACAGGAGCTCGGCCAGCAGATTTGGGGTCTGCTGGAACGTCGCGAGCCCACCATGTTCGAAAAACGCTGGTGGGATGATCGGATTCTCTCCTGGGCGATGGCTGACGAATCGGTCAAAGTGCAAATGTTCCGTTTTGTGGACGTATTGCCGATGCTCCGCTCGCATGAATCCATTGTCAGGCACCTGCAGGAATACTTCGAAGATGTCCGCAAGCATCTTCCCTGGGCGGCCCGGATCGGTCTGGAATTATCACAGCCGAATTCCGTGCTGGGGCGTGCCCTGGCATTGAACGCCCGCTCCAATGCACGTCGGATGGCCAGCCGTTTTATCGCCGGGTCCACAGTGGAAGAAGTGCATCGCACTGTCGATCGGCTCAGAAATGAAAACTTTGCCTACACGCTCGACCTGCTGGGGGAAGCCGTCATTAGCGAAGCGGAAGCCGAGGCGTATCTGCAATCCTATCTGGATCTGATCAAAGGCCTGGCACCCCGCGTCAAAAAATGGTCAGAAAACGTACAACTCGACTGGGATAATCAGGGACATCTTCCCAGAACCAACGTTTCCATCAAACTGTCGGCGCTCTGCAGCCAGTTCAAGCCTACAGATCCGGTCGGCACAATGGCTGCGGTCCAGCCGCGTTTGAGAACACTGCTGCGAAGTGCCATGAAGTACGATGCCTACCTGCACGTTGATATGGAGCAGAACTCTTATAAACCATTGACGCTGGAAATCTTCAAACAGACTTTGATGGAAAAGGAATTCTGCGACTTTGATAACGTTGGTATTGTCATCCAGGCCTATCAGCCGGCAGCTGAACAAGACCTGACGGACCTCTTAAAATGGGCCAAGAAACGAAAAACGCCCGTCTGGGTCAGACTCGTCAAAGGCGCTTACTGGGATTATGAAACGATCACATCTCAGTATCATCACTGGCCGATCCCCGTGTTTCAGGAAAAATGGGAATCGGATGCCAACTTTGAAAAACTGACACAAACGCTTTTGCAAAATCACCAATGGCTGCGGCCCGCCTTCGGCAGCCATAACATGCGCAGCCTGGCACATGCCATCGCCGTCGCACATGAACTGGATATTCCCCCTTCTGCTTATGAAATCCAGATGCTGTATGGCATGGGGAAAGAACAGGCACAGGTCTTTGTAGAAATGGGACACCGCGTCCGCATTTACACGCCGTTCGGCGAACTCATTCCCGGCATGGCCTATCTGGTCAGACGATTGCTGGAAAACACTTCTAACGACTCTTTCCTTCGACAAAGCTTTACCGAGCACGTCAACCTGGAGACTTTGATGATGAACCCGTCCGACCACGCCAAGAAATCAACCGTGAAGAAAGATTCTGAAGAACCAAGTGGCTTCCAGAATGAACCGTTGATTGACTTCAGCCTGGAAGAATCCCGCACCCGGATGCAGGAAGCTCTGGAATCGGTCTCTGATCAGTTTGGTAAAGAATACCCGCTCTTAATCAACGGACGTGCCATCGATACCAAAGCCACCATCACCTCGCGCAATCCATCACACTTTTCCGAATCGCTGGGAGTCGTTTCATCCGCCTCTGCCGACGATGCGATCGACGCCATTGATGCTGCTCGCCGGGCATTTCCTGCTTGGTCGAAAACCGAACCGCAGTACCGATCCGAATACCTGGAATTGATCGCCGCCAACATGCGTCGCAAGCGATTTGAACTGGCCGCCTGGATGGTTTATGAGTGTGGGAAGCCCTGGGAAGAAGCGGACGGCGATGTCGCGGAAGCCATTGACTTCTGCATGTATTACGCCGACCAGATGCGCAAAATGGCAGAGCCCCTGAACTGCGACGTTCCTGGCGAAGAAAACGTTTACTTCTATCGTCCCCGTGGAACGGTCGCGGTGATCGCGCCCTGGAACTTCCCGCTGGCGATTTTGACCGGTATGACAGCCGCCGCGTTAGTCACCGGAAATACGGTCGTGATGAAACCGGCTGAGCAGTCTTCCATCGTCGCCGCCAAACTGATGGACCTGATACACGAATCCGGTATTCCCGATGGCGTTGTGAACTTCCTGCCCGGGATCGGTGAAGAAGTCGGCCCCGAATTAGTTGGCAGTCCTGACGTGGAAATGATCACCTTCACCGGCTCGCGGAATGTTGGTCTGTCGATCAATGAAACGGCTTCGGAAACCGACATTCGCCAGAAGATGGTCAAACGGGTCATCGCCGAAATGGGGGGTAAAAATGCAATCATCGTCGACGATGACGCCGACCTCGATGAAGCCGTCCTGGGAGTCATTCATTCCGCATTCAACTATGCCGGCCAGAAATGCTCTGCCTGTTCGCGCGTCATCGTGCTCGAATCCATTCATGACGTATTTGTGAATCGTCTCGTAGAAGCGACCAAAAGTTTGAAAATTGGTCCTGCCGAAGATCCCGGCACAATTGTCGGTCCCGTGATTGATGAAGACGCCAAACAGAAAATTCTGGAATACATTGAAATCGGCAAAGAGGAAGCCACTCTTGCTTTGGCCTGTGATACTTCAGAACTCGACGAGGAAGGCCATTTCGTCGGCCCCCACATTTTCACTGATGTGGACTCTAGTTGTCAGATTGCTCAGGAAGAAATTTTCGGTCCTGTGCTGGCGGTGATGAAAGCAGAAGACTTTGAAGAAGCGATTTCAATCGCCAATGACACGCCTTACGCACTCACCGCGGGCATCTTCAGCCGCAGCCCCGCGCATCTGCAGAAAGCGAAGATGGAACTGGTAGCCGGTAACATCTATCTCAACCGAGGCATCACCGGAGCGATGGTCGAACGTCATCCGTTCGGCGGCTTTAAAATGTCTGGTATCGGCAGCAAAACGGGAGGCCCGGATTACCTGCTCCAGTTTGTCGTTCCAGTCAACGTCACCGAAAATACCATGCGCCGCGGCTTTGCTCCCACAGCGACCAGCGAGAAAGCCGAAGAATAGTTCTACCGCCATTATCCGCGAAGCAAACTACTTTTCATCGCTTGGATACCACCTCTGAATCTCATGTGAAACCAGACTGCCACAAGGCATTCAAGCGATTGAAAAATGCGCGCCAGGTCCACTTGCTCAAAACAACACTCTGAACTGAGTACACCACCTGTCGACTCCTCGACCTTGGTATTAGCCTCTGTACTCTTGAGCAATATCGAAATTCGCTAAAAGGAGGGAGATCACTTCAGCACGATCCCCCTCAGTTTCGATTGTTGCGATTCTACCGATCCAGCATTTCTCAGATCATTTAAAAAGTCAGATCAATTACCGTTGTTGCCAAATTGCAACATATGTTTTTGATGGCATCTGGGAAAATACCGGGAACGAACTCGACCCGGATTTTCCAGTGCCAAGGCATCGCGCTGACAGCAACCACAACGTGTACACCTTAAACGGTTAGCAAAAACACTTTGTTCAACTTTTTGAGATGTGGGGCCAATGTTTTCAATGAGGAGCACTTCACAATTGAGTACCCGGATCGGGTTCTCATGGAGTCTCATTTACAAAACTCATTGAGCTGCCAAAAGCGCGCTGAATGGATCAAAACTCTGCCTGATCTAAAAAACAGCGAGAACAAAAGCAGGAATAATGAAGTGTCCAATCAGGAACAAGAATCAGCACAACAGCAAAACCAGTCAAGCAGGTCGGGCCGTGATTTAAAAAAAGGCACGACACAACAAAAGGTGTTACAGCCCGTCCGGTTGTACCACAATTTAAAGGTGCGCATTCTGCTGCCCGTGGTGATCGCAATGGTAGTCATACTGGGATGTGGTCTGTTCGGGATGTATTGGCAGGATCGACAGGCCATCGACTCAGATGTGCACGCCCGGGTCAAAGGGGCACAACAGGTTCTGGCAAATCAGCTCGATGAAGATGCTTCATTGTTGATCGGATTTCAACAGTTTCTTGCCGACAATGAAAAACTCCAAGAAGCCTGGTTTTCTAAAGACCGTGAAGAACTGCTGCGACAGGCAACTCCGATCTATGAAAAAATCAACAAATCAAACCGAGTCACCCACTTCTACTTTATCGACCTTGAGCACACCTGTTTTTTACGTGTGCATCGCCCTTCACAATTCGGTGATACCATCAGACGCAAAACGATGAAGCAGGCAGCCACAACGGGGAAAACAACCTACGGCATCGAATTAGGAAAATTCGGACACTTCACGCTACGTGTCGTAAAACCCTGGTTCGTTAACGGTAAACATGTCGGATACATCGAACTGGGCGAAGAAATTGAACACATCACCCCCAAGCTATCGGAAACTCTGGGAGTACAAGTTGTGTTCGCCATCGAAAAACGCTGTCTCGACCAGAAACAATGGGAACAAGGACTTAAAATTCTGGGACACGCCGGAAACTGGGACCAGTTATCAAATTTTGTCATCATCGATAAGACAATCGGATCAGTCCCCCAAAAATTGTTATCCCAAATTGACTCCGGCAAAACAGAAAACACACAAATCTCACTTACAGATTCATCAACCGGAAAAATGTATCATGGTGGGATCATGCCCCTAATGGACGCCGGCGATCAACAGGTTGGCAGTCTCGTGATCATGAAAGACATCACCCAGCAGACTGCAGAACTACGCAGGATGGCAAGCCTGTTGCTCATCGTTGGTTTCGTGGTAGGCGGAGTCCTGTTTGCTGTCTGTTACATCTACATTTCATCTCTCAGAAATGTCTCAAAACAACTCATCGAAACGGCACACCAGGCAGGTAAGGCCGAAATTGCCACAAGTGTTTTACACAACGTTGGAAACGTACTCAACAGCGTCAATGTTTCTGCAGGCCTGATCCAGGACAATGTCCTCAAATCCAGTGCCCATAATCTGACCAAAGCCATCGACGTCATGCAACAACACCTGGACGACATCGGCGACTTTGTGACCAATGATGACCGAGGAAAACACCTACCGCGGTTTCTGATCGACGTTAGCCAACAGATATCAAGCGAGGAAGAGTCGATTCTTGAAGAAGTCCACTCTCTGATCAGAAACATCGATCACATCAAAGCCGTCGTAGCATCCCAGCAAAAGAACGCGAATGGTACTGCCGGAGTTCTCGAAGAATTTTCGCTGGTCGAATTACTGGAAGACGCAATCAACATTAACACTGCTTCAATGGAGCGGCATTCAGTCAAAATCGTGCGAAAATTCGACGATATTGAACCAGTAGTTTCTGACAAACAACTTTTACTACAAATCATTGTGAATCTGATCAGCAACGCGAAATACGCCTGTATGGAAAGCGGAAATAAAAAACACTTATTAACGGTTCGCTTGAAACACAAGGCACAAGATCGGGTCGTGATCGAAGTACAGGATAACGGCATGGGAATCACTGCTGAAAACCTGACAAAAATCTTCTCCCACGGATTCACAACTCGTAAAGAAGGCCACGGTTTCGGTCTCCATAGTGCAATCCTGGCGGCAAGAGAACTGGGCGGGAGCCTGACCGCTTCCAGTGATGGCCCTGGAACAGGCGCCACTTTTACACTGGAAATACCGTACCAGAAGGCAGGGACTATGCTATGCACGAAATAAATGAAACACGCAATCGACGCATCCTTGTCATTGATGACAACGAAGCCATTCATGATGACTTCAAGAAAATCCTGGCAGGCAGCGTAAAGCCAAACTCAACCAGCGACTCCTATGCCGCCTTTTTTGGCGAGCAGGCAGCGACGTCCGATGAACTTGCATTCGATGTCGATACCGCTTCACAAGGACAGGCAGGCCTGGAAAAGGTCCGCCAGTCAATTCAGGACGACCAACCCTATGCGATGGCATTTGTCGACATTCGCATGCCTCCCGGCTGGGATGGCATTGAAACCGTCGGGCGTCTCTGGGAAGTGGATCCTGATCTGCTGATTGTGATCTGCACGGCTTACAACGACTATAACTGGACCGAAATGTCACAACGGCTCGGCTGCATGGACCGCTGGCTGATCCTGAAAAAACCATTTGACAACGTGGAGGTCAGACAGCTTGCCTCTTCCCTCACGGAAAAATGGGACCTGGCCAGGAAAGCCGAGCTGAAAATCAGCGAACTACAGCAGACCGTCGGAACCACAAACCGTGAACTGGCGGCGTTTCGCAAAGCGGTTGACGCGGCAGGCATTGTCGCAATGATCGGCGTGGACGGCACAATTCTGGAAGCGAATGACAACTTCTGCAAAGTCTCAGGCTATTCCCACGACGAACTTGTGGGGCAGAACCATAACATCGTCCTCTCCGATCATCACCCGGACGAGTTTTTCGAGGAACTATACGCCACGGTCGAACAAAACAAAATCTGGCGGGGCGAGATCTGCAACCGTGCGAAAGATGGATCACTCTACTGGGTCGATACCACGATTGTTCCCATGCTGGATGAACATGATAAGACAGTCAGCTACTTCACACTGCGAATTGAAATCAGCGATCGCAAAAGACTGATGGGGCAACTCCACACACAAGCCTATAACGATTCCCTGACCGGGCTGCCGAACCGGGCATCGATTCTGGATTCCATTCAGACTGCGATAGACCGCGGCCCAAACCATCATTTTGCACTGCTATTCCTCGATTTCGATCGCTTCAAATTAATCAACGACAGTCTCGGACATGACATGGGAGATGAACTCTTAAAGGAAATCGCCCAACGATTACGCACAACCCTGCGGGGCACTGATCAAATCAAACCTGCCCGACTGGGGGGCGATGAATTCGTCGTGCTGCTCAACAGGCTCACTAACCTGGACGATGCCACTGTCGTAGCAGAACGTCTACTCGATGTTTTTTCCCAAAGCTATCAATTGGGAGCACATACGGTTTACTCGACGGCAAGTATCGGCGTAGTCACCAGTGAATTTCAATATCAATCTGCCAGTGATATGCTCCGCGATGCCGACCTGGCGATGTACAAGGCAAAAGCAGCCGGGCATGGTAGCTATCTGATCTTTGATCAGACCATGCGAGAAAAAGCGCAATATCGACTGCAACTCGAAGGTGATCTGCGGACAGCGATTTCACAAAACGAATTCTCCCTGTTCTATCAACCCATTGTCTCACTGGAATCAGGAAAACTGGAAGGGCTCGAGGCATTAGTCCGTTGGACGCATCCGGATCGCGGACTGATCAGTCCTGATGATTTCATTCCTGTCGCAGAAGAAACCGGCCTGATCGGTGCTATCGGACAATGGTGCCTGGATGCAGCATGCCAGCAATTCGCAGAATGGAGACAGACATTTGGCGACGATGCACCAGGATTTCTGCATGTCAATGTCTCGCGCAGACAATTGCTGGACCCCAACCTGGCAAAACTCGTCGAACAGGTCATCCAGAAACATGCAATCCCCCCGGAACACCTGCACCTGGAAGTGACCGAGAGTCTGATCATGGAGGACCAAAAAACATTTATCCCCATTTTGAAAAAACTTCGGAAATCAGGAATCAAGATCGACATGGATGACTTCGGTACCGGTCATTCGTCTTTGTCTTGCCTGCATGAATTCCCACTCGATGTACTAAAAATCGACCGTTCCTTTGTGATGAATGCCAAACATGTTCGCGACTACGCAGCCTTGCTCCAGGCCATTCTGACTCTCGCAGATAACCTGGAATTACAAGTCGTAGCGGAAGGAATCACCGACAGCGAACAGTTGATCCTCTTACAGGCCCTCGGCTGCGAATATGGACAAGGCTACTTATTCTCAGAGCCATGCACGACCGAAGAAATCCAGTCCCTGTTCGGCTCCCAGATCGATTGGACTCAAAATTCATCGGAAATGCAGACAGCAACAACATAACACTCTAAATACCAGTAAAAAACAGACGTAGATCAGGACAGGTGAAATGATTAGGACAGAACCAAAGATTGACAACACAGACGAGTTTCCCTTTATCGTGGAATCGTCCTTTCATAAAATTAAAAATATCGCAACCCTGCCTGCGGTCGCCCATCAAATTATGAATCTCGTCGCTGATCCGGAATCAACGACCGACGATCTCAGGAAAGTCATTGTCAACGATCCCGCACTGAGTGCTTGTATTCTCAAAGTTGTGAATTCCTCATACTACGGTTTCCCGCAACAGATTGGTTCCATCGATCGTGCCATCGTTCGGTTAGGTCTGAATGCGATCAAGAACATTGCCATCGCCACCAGCTTGAATAAGGTCTTCAAATCGAACCGCATCGGCACCGATTTTGATCCTTGTGATCTCTGGACACATTCAGTCGCAGTCGCAATCTGCGCACGAGAAATCTCCGTCAGAAGTGAAATCGGCGAACCTGACGAGGTCTTTCTGGCGGGCCTGATTCACGACATTGGCATTATGGTCGAGATGCAGGCAAACCATCAGGAATTCGTAGAAATCATTGGCATTGTGAGTCACGAACAAAACACCACATTTCGCCAGGCTGAAGAACAGGTACTCGGGGCAACACATGAACTTTTCGGCGCTTTCATCTGCAGAGAATGGAAGTTCCCGCCGCAGTTTGAACATGTCGCACGCTACCACCATCACCCGATGCAGCTTCCGCAAACGGACCGTAACTTGCCCGCGATCGTCCATGTCGCCGACATCCTCGCCGCCCAGATCCATGAAGGCTATACGCGCACCGTGGAATCAGAATCTATTGCTCCGGAGATCCTCAGCATTTTAAATCTGAGCGAATCAGACATCGAAACACTGGGAGAAAGCCTGAGAGATTCGATCCACGAAGCACATCAATTACTCGGCGGTTGAGAGTCAAATCAGTTCGCAGTAGAACATTCAAGCTTAACCAAAACCGCCGCCGTCACCCATGTAGCCCCCTTCGGGAACGTCCATGTTGGCATAGTTGGCAAACCGCATTGAAGAAGCCTTCCAGGTCAGATTAATAATCCCGGTTGGACCACTACGGTGCTTCGCGACAACGACTTCCGCCAGCCCCGGACTGTCTTCAGGGTCATATTTATCGGGACGGTGCAGGAACATAATCAAGTCGGCGTCCTGTTCGATGGCTCCACTTTCTCGCAGGTCAGCCAGACGCGGTCGTTTGTCTTCACGCAACTCTACGCCGCGGTTCAACTGCGCCAACGCGATAATCGGCACGTTCAGTTCCTTACACAAACCTTTCAGACGACGGGTGATCTGTGCAATCTGTTGTTCACGCGGCATCGTCTTGTCTTCAGGTTCGATCAACTGTAGATAGTCGATGATAATCAATCCCAGATTGCTCAGCCGTTTTAATCGACGGCAAATCGCACTGATTTCCTGAATGGTGCGCCCCGGTTTATCGTCAATAAACAAAGGCATTTCACTAATCTCGGAAGAAGCCTCCATCAGGCGATGACGTTCGTCGTCTTCCAGATCCCCAGCCCGCAAAGAATGACCATTGACTCCCGAGCGAATACACAGCAAACGTTCCGCCAGTTCGAGTTTGGACTGTTCAAGACTGAAGATGATGGTTGCCGTACCGCCGTCGTCTGCGGCAGCTTCCGCAAAGTTACAGACCAACGCCGTCTTTCCCATACTTGGACGTGCCGCCAGGATGATCAATTCCGATGGCTGAAATCCATTGATCTGCGTATCCAGATCAATAAATCCAGTCGTCAAACCAGTGAGCATTCCATCCATTTGCGAGCGTTCATGAATCCGATCAAAGGCATCCATCAGAATGTCTTTGATCTCGATCTTGTCCCCTTCACCCTGCTGTTCCAGAATGCTGAAGATGCTCTGCTCGGCCTTGTTCAAAACATCCAGGGTATCGCCCTGGGGGGCATAACTTTCCCGGATGATTTCGGTACAGGAATGAATGAGTGTGCGTTGAACCGATTTATCTCGGACAATTTTGGCATAATATTCTGCGTGTGCCGCGTGGGGGACACTCTCCAGAATTTCATGCAGATACAGCACATCGCCCGCTTCAGCCAACTCCCCTTTGGAATCGAGCTCTTCGGCAATCGTCACCGCGTCAATTCCGCGAACACCGGCATCATGTAGCCTGAGAATCGCTGAAAAAATGCGCGCGTTCTTGTCGCTGTAAAAATGATTGGCTTTGACAATCTGAACCAGATCATCAATCACGATATTATCCAGGAGGATACTGCCTAAGACTGCTTTCTCCGCGTCCAGATTCTGTGGGGGAACTTTCCCAAACAATTCCTCCACGGATTCCTGTTTTGGGCGGCGAAAATTTCCTTTCCCGGCAACTGACATGACCATCCCCTGGCTCTGTAGACGTTAGAAATGAGATCGCTGATGCAGAACGATTGCGTAAAGACTCAGGCAACCGAAATTCAATATTCGCTCAGCAGACTCAATCATATAAAACTAAAAGAGGTCCGGCAATATACCGGACCTCTCTCTTATACGGGAAGCTCTGACTGGCAAAAAATGTTTGCCAAACGGGCTTAGCTTTTTTCAGCAGTGGGAACGACCCAGACTTTGACTTCGGTCTTTACCTTGTCATGCAACTGAAGTTTAACAGTATACATTCCCAATTCTTTGAGTGGACCTTCCAGCCGAATGCTGTCAGCAGGAATCTCAAAACCACCTTCTTTGAGTGATTTGCTGATATCAACGGCAACGATCGACCCATAAAGATGGCCATCTTCATTGGCGTTAGCTTCCATCGTCACGCTGTGCTTGCTGAGTTTGTCAGCCAGTCCTTTCAAGGACTTCAGACGGTCTTTCTCGAGCTCTGCCATTCGCTTCTGGTGTTGAACCACCATCCACTTGTTGTGCTCTGTGGCAATGGTAGCCAGACCATAGGGCAATAAAAAATTACGAGCATATCCGGGCTTTACTCGAACAATATCGCCCTGATCACCCAGACTATCAACTTTTTCTGCCAGCAAAACCTCGATAGACGACTTGGAACTACCGACGACTGAGGTGTTACGTTGTTTGCGAACCATTATCAATCACTTCCGTAATTTTCTGTTTTATACAATCGTTTCAATTAAAACTGTTACTTTTTCTCACAAGCGGTTTGAAAATGTAGCTCTGCTAGAAAGGCACATCATCATCAGGCACTCCTCCGCCGGGTGCGTTATCATAAAATGAATCCGCAGCACTGGAAGCCCCACCTTGTGAAGGTGCATTTCCTCGAGAGGCATAACCTCCTCCACCTGAAGGAGCTCCACCACCACCGCCAGACTCGCCTCGACCTCCCAGCATGGTCATATTTTCGCCAACGACTTTGAGCTTGCTCCGCTTTTGACCTGACTCCTTGTCATCCCACTGATCCAGCTGCAACCGACCTTCAATCAGAACCGAACGCCCTTTGGTAAGATATTCGCTGGCAACTTCTGCTGTTCGCCCCCATAAAGTCACGTCCACAAATGTGGTTTCTTCCTTGCGTGAATTAGAATTCTTGTCAAACCAACTCCGATTCACGGCGAGCCCAATCTCAGCAACAGCACTTCCCCCGGGTGTATAACGCACCTGTGGGTCACGTGTTAAGTTACCTACCAGAATGACTTTATTGAAACTGGCCATCATCGGCCTCCCTGAAAATGAATGGTTTGCGTTCGAACGTCCCGGAAGATCTGAGTCAGATCCAACCAAGAGGACAACAAAGACTTAGTCTTCGTCATCATCATCAATGGCATCATAATCTGCATCTACTTCCGCAGTTTCGCTGTTGTCAGACTCTTCTACTGCTTCAGGAGCCGAAGAAGGATCGATTGCGGTAACCATTGCATCAAACAAAGTTTGAGGCTGCTTGATAACCAACTGACGAATGACAATATCACTCAGATGGCAAGATCGGGTGATCACTTCCATCCCGCTTCCAGGCATTGTGAAGTAGACCAGATAATGCAGACCTTTCATATGGCCTTCAATCTCATAGGCAAGCTTGCCGTCCTGCCAGGGACGGTGCGCCACAATCTCAGCACCTGCTTTTTCCAGAATTTCCATTAAATGAGCAATTGTCCCTTCATGGTCAGCGGCAAACTTACCACTGTCCAACAGAAACATGCCTTCGTAATTTACCATAACCGCTTTTTTCTCTGCTACAGACAAGACTTTTCTCCCGGAATAATTTGGCCCTCTGTTGGCCAGATGACAATCAGATTCCCATTGTTTTCAGTTTATCATTGCCGGTTTTCAATCAAACCGGGATATCATCCTTCAGGTGCATTCACCTGATTCATGGCAATTTCGAGACCACTTTGAACCCAGCACTCCACCCCTTTCGCAGCTGCTTCCACTGCCTGGGGGATCAGTTCCAGATCTTTTTTAGACCGAAAACGCCCTAAAACATAATCCGCTGCTGGAAATCCGGCAGGAGGTCGTCCCACACCGATTCTCAAACGGGGCACATCCTGCGTACCCAACTTCTGGATAATGTCCTGCAATCCTTTTTGACCGCCGGCCGAACCAGATCCCCGCATGCGGAGACGCCCGACAGGCAAATTCATATCATCACAAACTACCACCACATCAGTGGAAGGCAATTTGAAAAATTTCACTAATGCCGCAACACTGCGACCGCTTAAATTCATAAACGTTTGCGGAGCAACCAGTAACACTTTTTCCCCCGCAAAGGAAAACTCACCGACTTCCGCCTCAAACTGGCTTTTCCACCCGGACACACTGTGCCACTCTGCCAACTGAGACAAAACGTCAAACCCAACATTGTGCCGCGTTCGTTCGTATTGTTTACCGGGATTTCCCAGTCCTACGACCACTTTCACAGCACCACCCGTCAGGCCATCAAACACTTAATCTATATTGTTCACTCTGAGAATGACTACTCTGCTGCTGCCTCAGGAGCTTCTGCTGCTGCTTCTTCAGCTGCTTCCTCTTCTTCTCCCTTAGGAGCAAGAACATGCACAACGACCTGATCTCCCTCATTATGGATCTTGGAGCCGCGAGGGACTTCAACATCACTGACATGAATCGCGTCGCCAATTTCCAATGCATTGATACGCACGGGTAGATCATCAGGAATATTGTGAGCCAGACAGTCAAGTTCAAGAGTATGCAGAGGCTGCTCCAGAATTCCACCCGATACGACACCGGGAGAGGTTCCACGCAATCTGACAGGCACTTCGACTGTCACACGTTCAGAAGCATTAATCCGGATCAGATCCACATGCAGGACCTGAGTTCCGAAAGTATCCCACTGCAGATCCCGCAGCATTGTTTCTTCAACCTGACCATCCACGTCAATTTCGAAAACGCGTTCACGGTTCTTGATCAGATTCTGGAGATCGTGATCTTCCACACTCACATGAGCCGGTTCCTGCTCATGGCCATATACCACAGCGGGTACCCGACCAGCCCGACGGATGCGGCGGCTTTCGATCGAACCTAGTTTATCCCGTTTGAAAGCGCTGATTTTCGGCAATACAAAATCGTCTGACATTTCCCAACATTCCTCGAATAGTGATCTGGCACCAGGCCTTGATCCACTCTTCCATTAAAGACTTTTGAATCTATAACTAGACACTATGTAATTGAAACGGCTGAAATCCAACATAACGCCCCTACATCTATTGTGCTCATTTTCCATAACCATCAGGACAAATCTTTGCGATTCGTCTCTGGCAAGACACATTCTGCAGGGACAACTGAAGCGACTCCACCCGGAATTCCGGCTGGTACTCGGCTAGCATGCAATAGTTGAAGCGTGCAAAAATAACTTCCCGCAAGCAAATCTGCAACCGATTCCCCCCCCTAACTTGGTTGAAAGTCGCAAGACTGACTGTTTTTTTTGATTTCTCCTGCCAGAAGCTCACTGCTCTGCCCGGTTTCACTTCTAACAGGCCACAGGTAACGATACATAAGAACACAACTCCTTTCAACTCTACCAGGCTATTCCTGACAATATCACAGCAAAAATAAAGAGTGGCAGAATCCAACAGATTCCGTATTGGCTCAAAGAAAACTGGCTGTAGAATAGAATAAAGAGTTTTCGCAAACATCCGGGGGGACCGATCTCTTAATCACCCCTTGCTGAAAGCGAGAGAAGAAGCTCTGATTCCATTTTACTTATCAGGCGACCAGAAGGCTGAGTTGATGCATTCAATCATTCTAAACCGGACTATCGTCCTCATCGTCATAACCTGCCTGATGATGCCCTCTACCATCAATCTGCAAGCGGACGAGAAAGAAAAAAAAGACCCTTTTCAACCCAATGCACAACAACAGGCTCAGCCCCAAAACCCATTGAACCCGCTGAAGAAAATCATCCAGGGCTGGTTTGGCGGCCCCAAACCAGCGCCAGGGCAACCGGCTAAGATACCTGTCACCAAAAAAAATCCTGGCTATTACCGCTTTCCCCAAGACCTGGAACAGGAACGCCGCTTCAAAACCGTACGGAAATTAATTGCTGATCAACAGTGGAACGCCGCACGCGATAAATTGCAATTAATGCTGGAAAACAGTCTGAACCTGCCAATCCATGTCTCCGGCGAACGCGCACTCATCACTGATCGTGAATTGATCTACCAACTACTGGAACTCCTGCCGGTCGAACAACGAGAACAATTCAACCGTCAGTATGAAGCACTCGCCGAAAAACTATTGAACGATGCGCGGGAAAATCACTCCCCACCGGAAAACTATGCCGAAATCGCAACCCGATTCTCAGGCACGCAGGCCGGAATGCAGGCCATGAATTTCCTGATGTCCTACCATCTGGAACGAGGCGAATTTGGCTTAGCCGAACAATATCTGCAACGCCTGCTGAATTCAAACACATCCATTACGGAAACCTCGCAGTGGAAAACAAAAGCCGCTTTTATCTTCAAACAGACTGGGAAAGAATCGCTCATCGCAGAATTATTTCATTCTGCACGAGACGCTTCACTGGGAGAAAAACCGATCAGTATCGGCGGCTCTGTGGAAGCACCCAAGTCTTGGCTCAGTCAGCAACAGGACCTGAATTTGACTGCGAATCTACTGCTGGATGAGTGGCCCATGCTGTTTGGCTCTCCCAGCCACGCTGCGCGGGCGAAACATGCCGATCCATTACTGATTCCCCGCTGGTCATACCCGCTGACCTCAAATCTTTCGATCCAGTCACAATTGAAACTGATCCAGGAAGATCTCGCCAGTTCCGGTCGTGCAACGATTCCTGCACTCCCCCCTTTAGCAACACAGGGGAAAATTGTGTTCCGGACACTCAAAGGCATTCAGGTTCTGGATGCACTGACGGGGGCTCCGCTCTGGGAATCGACTCTGGAACACTCACCCGAAGAATCTTTTATCGCAGCACAGCTAAAAGGCCTCAATACCCCACAGGCACGGGGGCTATTTGATCCGACCCCGGAAGACCAATCCTTCCCCGTTTATAATGGGACCAACCCCGATAAACATGCCTTAACAAGCCTGATTTATCGAAATGCAAACTGGGGCAGCCAAAGCTGTGATGGGCGGCAACTCTATGTTCTGGAAAACATGCGGCTCAATCTCGGGGGCACCAGTTTATCCAGGAACCTGAATCGATTTCGTCGCAACCTGAGAAGGGGTGAGGACGTCGCCGATTCCTGGTCATCCAACCAAATTGTTGCTTATGACCTGCAAACAGGGCAACAAAAATGGAAAATTGGCGGTACCCAATTTGATGAACCTTTTGACCTGCCTCTGGCGGGCACTTTTTTCATGGGTGCACCGACTCCGTCAGACAACGAATTATATATCGTTGGGGAACGGGACCGGGAGATTCGCCTGTATGCCCTGAATCCCCAAACCGGAGAAGAACTCTGGTCACAACAGATCGGCAATCCTGACCAGGATATCGCGCAGGATATGGTAAGACGCTGGTGGATTGCCCCTGTTGCCATCGATCAGGGTGTCATCGTCTGCCCTACCACAATTGGATTAGTGACAGCCATTGACCGACTGAATCACTCGGTCCTCTGGTCAACCCAATATGTCACCGACGGCTCTAATAGCTCAAACCAGCGTTTCAATCGCATCCGGCAAACTTCGATTGAAGAGCTCAATCAACGCTGGTGCCCTTCCGCCCCCGTCATTTCCGGAAACAAAGTCGTTTACACTCCCCCGGACAGTGAAACTCTGGTTTGTCTGGATTTGATCACCGGATCCCCCTGCTGGGCAAAACGAGCCAAAGAAACGTCATTGTATCTGGCAGGTGTAGTGGATGATCGAATTCTGCTGGTGGGAACCAATAGTGCGACTGCGATTTCATTGAAGACCGGTAAGACAGAGTGGAACACTGCATTTCAAGCATCAGCAGGCGCCCCATCCGGACAGGCTGTGATTGCAGACCAGCGCCTACACATTCCGCTACAAAGTGGGCAAATCTGGACTTTGGATGTCAAATCCGGAAAGGTCATCAATAAACTTTTCAACGAAACTCATGACCAGCCTCTGGGCAACCTGATCATTCAAAATGGACAATTTCTCTCACTGAGTGCAACAGGCCTGGTCAGCTATGAACAAAAACAGTCATTCGAAGCAAAAATCGCAAGCATCAAACAGCAAAAGACGCAAGCCCCACTGGCACTCTTAAAAGAGTCTGAAATGTTGATGATGAGCCACTCTTACCCGGAAGCGCTTCTGAAATTACAACAAATTGATCAAAAGCAACTGCCGGCTCAATATCGAAATCAACTTCAAAAACTGACCATCAACTGTCTCTCTTCCCTGATCCGATCTGATTTCCAGAAACATGATGACCTCGTCGAGCAACTCAAACAACAAGTCCGCTCAGAGAGCGAGCAGATCGAACTCCAGAGACTGCTGTTTGAACGTTACGCCGCCAAAGAACAATTCTCTGATGCGATCGCGTTACTCATGGAACTGGCACTGATACCGGAAGAAACATACTTCCAGACAGCTGCCACCGAAACACAGATTGATTCCTGGATTGCAGGACAGGCAACCGATCTTTGGAAACAGGCGACCCCCACAGACCGTGAACAGTTTTCACTCCAAATCGAGCAAAGAGTACAACAGGTCTTAAGCCTGAAACAAAGGCAACAAGAACGCTTCCTGCAACAGTTTGGCTTTCATCAAGCCACACTTCCGGTATTACAAAAAGTCATTGCGGCTTCAATGAACTCCGGCCAGTTCTATGAGACCGAGCTCTGGCTCACACGCTTGGTAAAACAGAATCAGCCACAGTTGGCAGCCCAGGGGCTGGCCCGCATGGCGGAACTTTGTCTGAAGTTTCAGTTGAATCAGGATGCAAAATACTACCTGGAACGACTTGCAGAGTATGATCCCCATCTTCAGGTCACAGAAAACCAGACACTCCAGCAGTTTCTGAAACAAAAACAACAGGCCTCCCTCACAAATTTGGAACGGGATCAACAAAAAACCTGGCGACCACAGCAACTGACTCTCATTGTGGGGAAACCTTCCCGCTATTATTCCGCTCGGGAATTCATATTGAATACGAGTGATTCCAGCCTGCCCTTCTTCCAGAACAGAACACTGATCGTAGATCCGAAACAGAATCGACTCACGATCTTCACTCCTGATCGCAAACACCTGATCTGGTCGACTCCACTCCGATCCTCTGATTTGAATCGCTCATCAGGCTTTAATGAAAGTGAAGTAGTAGGTCACAATCTGATCCTGCAACACCGCGATATGTTGCACTGCTTTGATCTCGTAGGCCAAAAGCTGATTTGGAGTCAGAGGTTGGAAAAGAAACAGACGAATCGTTACCACTCCAACGCGTATCAATTGACGCCCGCTTCAATGGAATCTGTAAGCACACTGGTGCATCGTCATCACCCCTCCATTGCGGTTCGTAATGTGGGAATGATTGCTGCCGCCAATGCAGATTACACCTGTTTCTATAGCCGTCGCAAAATAATTCTGGTCGATACCAGAACAGGAAAAATTCGCTGGACGCATGAAAACGTCGATAATGAAACCAGGGTCCTGGGAGACGATCACCTGATCTACCTCGTTACCAGAGACCGGATCACCAAAAAGGTCCTGCGTGTCAGCGATGGCCAGCCGGTTCCCCTCTCACAGGTAGGCGATGATCTCCAACACGCAATCTATCAAGGCGAAACAGCCTTCGTTTCAATTTCATCGCCCAATGACAAAAAACGGCCTGGCCAGAAACCAGGACATACCGCGGTTTACCGTTTTCACTCCCAGTCAAAAGAACAAAACTGGAGTATCGACTTCCCCCCGGATTCTCAATTCGGGCTGTTCAACCAGCACTACCTGTCAGTTTTGACACCAAAAGGGGAAATCACAATTGTTGACTTGAGAACGGGGAAAAAATCGTCTCTGGAATCGCTCACGCAAGCAGAACTCAAAAATCATAAAAAGTTCTATCTGGTCACCGACCACGACTACATCTACCTCGTCGGCCATACACAGACACACAATTCCATCTCCGTCAATGTCCCTGCGATTCCCATCAATGGAAAGTTGTATGTTTATGATCGCCAGACTGGAAAACGGCTTTGGAACCAGGAAGTAAAGAAACAACACCTGGTTCTCAACCAGCAAAATCTGCTGCCTGTCATCCTGCTTGTCTCCCGTGAATACAGACAGATTGGAAACCGCCATACCAGCATCTTCAGTTTACAGGCCTTGAATAAGCAATCAGGAAAAAATCTCCTGACCTGGGAAGCCCCTGTCGATTCCAATATCCGGGCAATCAATACCGATCAACAGCAAAAAATGATTGAAATCCTGACCTATGGTGCAAGAATTCGGCTATATGATGCCGATGAACTTGCTGTTCGGCACCCGGAGATCCATCCGGTTCCGGAACCGCCCCCTAAAAAGAATTAGAAATCCACTTGCGAAATGAAACGCATAAAAATACAATGATGTAGTTTCACACCTGAACGTTTCTCTCATCCCGATTTGAAGAGAGCAGTAATGTATCGTGTTTTTGTCCTGATTCTGATTGGCTCCCTGGCTCTGCCTGCCGTCCCGGTTTCGGGTTGCGAATGCAGCCAGCAGCAGTCCAGCCAGACGAATGCCTGCTGCTGTAGTAAAGCAGGATCGAATCAGACAAAAAAACAGAAGTCTTGTTGTTGCCAGGCTTCCCAGAAACGCGAAAAACAGGATACACAGGACAAGATGCAGTGCCAGAAGCAAAACTGCCACTGCAATCAAACCTTTCAGCAGCCAGCGACAACGATTTCAGTGAAATCCACCGAACTGGCTCGTCAACTTCGCGAAAATTTTGAGTCAGTTGATCTGACGGCTGAACTTTGCTTTTCAGCCCGCCCCGCTTCCACACGCTCATATGAGTTGCGTCCTCCTGTTCATGCTTATGATGCAGGGGAGTTTTGCGCGCACTTCTGCCTCTGGTTAATCTAACTCCGTCTTTTTCTATCGGATTAACCTCATCCGTTCTGCGTGAGCCATGCCTTTCACTGGCCAGCTCTGCGCTGCTTCCTGTCGCATGACATTTTTCACTTCAGGAAACTCAGAACGGACCCGCTTCTCGGATATGTTTTGTTCCAAATTTTGAGACAACTACACTTTTTTACTTTCAAGGAGAAACCCATGCGTCAAGTTCTATCAATCGCCGCCTTATTGGCTGTCGTTGCATTTGCAGGTCAGACTTTTGCTGCAGAAGGCAAAGCCGTCTGCCCGGTTGCCGGAAAACCAGCCAACCCGAAATGCACCGTCGATTACAAAGGGGCTACCGTCAGCCTCTGCTGTGGAAACTGCAAAAAAGCATTCACAGCAAACCCTGCTAAATTTGCTGCCAAAGCAAACCTGCAACTGGTTGCTACCAAGCAAGCCAAACAGGTTAAATGCCCCTTCGCTGGCAAACCTGTTAACCCAGCTCAGGAAGTGACCGTTGCTGGTACCAAAGTGCAGTTCTGCTGTGGTGGATGCAAAGGAAAAGCAGCCAAAGCAACAGGCGATGAGCAGATCAAATTGATCTTCAACGACAAAGCTTTTGCTAAAGGCTTCAAAGTGACAAAGAAAGACTAGTATTGCTTTACGACATCATGCACATCCGGGCCAGCATGATGTCGCTTTAAAGTAAGTCAGATACAGGAGTGGGAGCGTTTTTCGGAATGCTCCCACTCTTTTTTTAGACACCCAACGATCAGGTTGTATACTCTGAATTCAGACGCACATATTCCTGCGTCAGATCGCTGGTCCAGAATACCACCGACTCATCCCCAAACGGCAGCTGCACCTGAATCAACACATCACGGTTCTTACGCAGACCATCAGAGACCGCCTGCTCATCAAAGTCGACAGGCTGTCCATTCTCATAAATTAAACTACCGTTGATCTGCAGCAGAATATCCCGTTCAGTCAGTTTGACGCTGGTCCGACCAGTGGCGGAAACAATCCGCCCCCAGTTCGGGTCCGCACCGGTAATCGCCGTTTTGACCAACGCATCATTGGCAATCGTCCGGGCGATTTCAAACGCATCCTCTCTCAGCTTTGCCCCCGAGACTTCAATTGTAATAAAATGGTCGGCTCCTTCTGCATCGCGAATGATGGCCTGCCCCAGTTCCATAGCCACTTCATCGATTGCCGACTGCAAATCACTCAGTTCCTGATCAGACAGTTCAGCGGCTCCCGCTGCGCCATTCGCCAATAAGATCACCGTATCGCTCGTACTCGTATGCCCTTCAACGGAAACACAATTGAAGCTGCGATTGACGGCATTTCGCAATAGTTGATCGGCTTGAGCCGAATTGAGCGGCGCGTCGGTCATAATCACCGACAACATCGTTGCCATATTCGGCGCAATCATCGCGGCTCCTTTCGCCGCACCACTCACTCGCACGGTAGTCCCACCAATTGAAAGTGCATGCGTTGCCTGCTTGGGAACGGTATCCGTTGTCATCATTCCCGTCGCTGCCTGCCGAAATGCCCGCGCCCCGGAATCCAGCTGCCGCACGACTTCCGGAATCCCCTGTTCCAGAGGCGCACGCGGCAGAAAGTGGCCGATTACTCCTGTTGAACAGACCAGGACTTCTTCTTCCGCAAGCGATAAGCCGTCCGCCACCAGGCTGGTCATCCACTTTGCATCTTCGATCCCGCGCTCCCCGGTGCAGGCATTCGCATTTCCGGAGTTAATTACGACTGCACGAACCGATTCGCCGGGAACGCGTTCGCGCGAAACTTTCACAGGAGCCCCACACACCTGATTCTTCGTAAACACACCCGCGCCACAACAGGGCACATCAGAAGCAAACAAAGATAAATCAAAGGTCGATTTATCTTTCTTGATGCCACAAGCCAGGCCAGCCGCACGAAACCCCTGGGGTAAAATCATTTCAGCAGTCAACTGCATCTCCTTGACGATATAAGAAATTTCAGACGATTAAACCCGTTGTTTCAGGGTAACCCGCCATCAAATTAAAGTTCTGAACGGCAACACCGGCAGCACCCTTGATCAAATTATCGGTCGCTGAAAAGACGATCAATTGATCGCCGGCAAACTGCACGGAAATGTCACAATAATTTGTCCCCGCCACGTCTTTGGTAGCGGGAATTCGATCAATCACCCGCACAAACGGCTTCCCCTGATAAAAGGCACGATAAATGTCTAGTATCGCGTCGCGACTGACAGCTTCTGTCAATCGGGGATACATGGTCGCCAGAATTCCCCGGTTCATCGGCGTCAGATGGGGAGTAAACGTCACTTTGACCTCTTTTCCCCCCACCGTGGTGAGTACTTCTTCAATTTCCGGAGTGTGACGGTGTGTCCCCACACCATAAGCGGTAATACTTTCGTTGCATTCAGGATAGAGCGTCCCCAGTTTGGGATTTCGTCCTGCACCACTGACGCCGCTTTTGGCGTCAATAATGATCCCCGTTGGTTCTACCAACCCTTTTGCCATTAACGGCGCCAGCCCCAAAATGGCTGTGCTGGTATAACAGCCCGGATTGGCAATCAGATCGGCAGAGGGAATTTTCTCAGCCCAGAGTTCGGGCAAACCATACACAGTACTTCCTAACCGGGTCGGATCGATGTGCACATGGTGATACCATTTTTCATACACGGCCGGATCACTCAAGCGGTAGTCGGCACTCAAATCAACCACTCGGCAGCCATCCGCCAGTAAATCGGGAATGACTTCCATGCTCGCTACATGAGGCAAGGCACAAAACACAAAGTCTGCCCGATCCGCAATCTCAGCCGGGGTCAGTGCTTCACAACGCAAATCCAGGCGTCCTTCGAGGCAAGGATGAATTTCACTGATATGTGGCGCTGACTCCGAACGGGACGTCAACGCGACGATTTCCACATCCGAATTTCGCAGCAGAATTTTAATCAACTCCAGAGCCGCATAACCTGTGGCTCCCATTATGGCAACTTTTGTCATTGTTTCCTGATCCGACTAAACTCTAAGAAGCGGCAAACCCTGAAACAGGTGTCTGCCTGAGCACATTGAAAACATCATACAATCTGAAGCGTGAATAAGAAGACGACAAGGATTGACTCGGCAAGGATCGCCAGAGTTCTCCATTTTTTCAGGATCCTATTCCACCAGGGAAACAAACAAAAGCAGACCACAGACGATAATGCAACAGAAATGGGATCTGTTTCAAATTTCCCCACCAAACTTCTGATTTTATAATGATTATTTAGAATTAACAAAGTCAACGCCCACATGGGAAATGAATGTCATTCTTTCAAATTAGCCGCAAAATCAATTCGGTTTCCTTTTCAAAAACATTCTTAAACATCACAATAAAACCAGTGATTCAAGTCATTTTTTAACAACAGCAATTCAATTTGCCAGTGTTCCGAGTTCCTGATCAAACGGCGGTTTTGTATCGAGCCGCCAGTGGTTCACATGGACACCCACCAGTGCAACATGGAATAAGAAGAGGAAAGAATGTCTAACGTTGCCAAGCTAGCCGCCGATGCGCTGACTGAAGGTGGTGGAATTTTACGCTTGTCCCCAACATGGGTCCCCCGCTCGTTTCTTCAACCCGGTCGTCGTTTGAAACTGCATCCTAATGACTACTACGCCTTGGGAACCCATCGGGGCGGTATCGATGAGCGCTGGTTTGGCTCCACAACCGTCGCCACCAACGAAGGCGCACCAGATGATGAAGGTTTGAGCTACTGTGTCTTCGGCGGTGAAAAGTTCACTCTGCGAGATGCCATCGCTGAACTGGGTGCCGAAGTCATTGGCGATTCGATCTGGGGCAAATACAATCGCTGGCCCGTTTACTCCAAGTTCTTTGACAATATGGGACCGATTCCTCACCACATGCACCAGAATGCCGAACAGGCTGCACTGGTTGGCCAGGAAGGAAAACCCGAATCGTATTACTTCCCTCCCCAGATGAATGCCATCGGAAACAACTTCCCCTACACCTTCATGGGGCTGGAACCAGGCACCACCAAACAGGATGTCATCGACTGCCTGGATCGCTGGAATGACGGGGATAACGGAATTCTCGATCTCTCTAAAGCGTATCGCCTCAAACCGGGTACCGGCTGGTTGATTCCTCCCTGCGTCCTGCACGCTCCCGGAAGTCTCGTTACCTACGAACCACAGTGGGGCAGTGACGTCTTCGGCATGTATCAATCGATGGTCGAAGGCCGGGCCGTACCACGCTCGCTGTTGACCAAAGACTTCCCTGAAAACAAACACGACGACAACGCCTATCTCGTCGATGCCCTCGACTGGGAAGCTAACGTCGATCCCAATTTCAAAGCCAACAATTACCTCGAGCCTATTTCGATCGGCGATACCGCAGCCGACGGCTATGTTGACCGCTGGATTGTTTACGGCAAAGTCAAAGGCGAGCAGTTATTCACCGCGAAGGAATTGACCGTCGACCCGGGATGCAAAGTCACCATCAAAGACTCCGGCGCATACAGCTGGATCACAGTCCAGGGTGAAGGCACAATCGGGAAACTGAGACTGCAGACACCTGCCATGATCCGCTTCAGAGAAATGACAGAAGACGAAGTCTTCGTGACAGAGAAAACCGCTCAGGAAGGCGTTACGATTGAAAACACGGGCAGTGAACCATTGGTTTCACTCCGTTACTTCGGCCCTGATGCCTGCCCCAGTGCTCCCAATATCGGTGAATACCAAAAATAATCTGATCAGCCACACAGAGCTGCCCGAACTCTCGGGCAGTTTCTTTTTGATCTTCTAATTCCTGCTAACATGAAAGACCATCTCATGAGTGATCACACAGCTAACCCCCTCCCCAAGCTTCATAACGCAGCCTGGCCGGGCGTCGTTGGAAAAGGCCCCGACTCAGAACCACCAATTGACCTGGATACCATGCTCGACCTGACCGCTGCCGCCGAAGTGGATGGCATCAAGTTCGACGGAACTGATCTGTTCCTGTTTGACCCGCACGTCAGCATTGATTCCAGCGATGATGACCTGAAGCAACTTGCCGAAAAAGTGCAGTCCCGCAATCTGGTCATCGGCTCGGTCGTCGCTCCGGTCTGGCCTCCCACCGGTGGTGGCTCCGCCATGGGTAGCGACGAAGAACGTGGCCAGTTCCTGGAACAGGTTCGCAAAGGATGCGGCATTGCTAAAAAACTACGTGAGCTTGGCGTTCGGCCTTACGGCGTCGTTCGTATCGACTCTGCCGCCGGCCCCGGTGAATGGATCGAAGATCCGGAAGGCAATCAGGCCAAAATCGCAGACACCTTCAAACAAGCCGCCGATATCGCCGCCGATCATGGCGAGCGTCTGGCAGCAGAAGGGGAAATCTGCTGGGGTGGCATGCATAGCTGGAAACGCATGGTTCAACTCCTGGAACTGGTCGATCGCCCCGATGTACTCGGCTTTCAGGCTGACATGTCGCATACTCTGCTCTACCTGATGGGTTACAACGCCCCCGAGGATCGTCTCCTTCCGGAAGACTTCGACTGGAACGATGAAGCCACTTTTGATGCCGCCTATAAAACCCTGACCGATGCCCTGCGTCCCTGGACGATCGATTTCCATGTGGCTCAGAACGACGGCACCGTTCACGGCACCGGATCGCATGACAAAACAGGTAGACACTGCCTGCCCAAAGACCCTAACGGCAAGCTTGATATCGTTAAACGGGCCGGTTACTGGTTACGTGACGAAAACGGCAACCCCACGAAGAAGTTTCAGCACATCTGCTGGGATGGTTGCATGTTTTCCAATGAAGTCATGATGAACCCCCAGACCTGGAACGACATCCTGGAAGCAATGATTAACGTCAGAGACGCTCACGGCTGGTCGTAATCGTTTCCTTTACACTCTCATTTTCATTTTAATTTTTAAAATCTACAAGGAGTCACACCAATGACCAAGCCAGTACGCGTCGGTCTGATCGGCTACGGATTCATGGGACGAACCCACTCTAATGCTTATAGACAAGTCGGCAAATTTTTTGATATCGAACACACACCTGTTCTGCAGGCCTGTTGTGCCCGTAGCGAAGATAAAATCAAAGACTTCGCAGATAACTGGGGCTGGGAATCCTATGAAACCGATTGGCGCAAGCTGATCGAACGGGATGACATCGACCTGATCGATATCACCACCCCCAACAACTCACACCACGATATCGCCATCGCTGCTGCGGAAGCAGGCAAAATGGTTCTCTGTGAAAAACCACTTGCCATGAATACGGCAGAAGCCGTCGCCATGACCGATGCCATCGAAAAAGCAGGTGTGGCAAACATGGTCTGGTTTAACTACCGTCGCGTTCCCGCCATTTCTCTGGCCAAGCAACTGGTCGATGAAAAACGGATCGGTCGTCCCTTCCACTACAGGGCTCAGTACCTGCAGGACTGGACGATCGCGGAAGACGTTCCCCAGGGTGGTGCGACCCTCTGGAGACTGGACGCCAAAGTCGCCGGTAGCGGCGTGACCGGCGATCTGCTGGCCCACTCGATTGATTCTGCGATCTGGCTCAATGGGCCAATCACTTCGGTTTCTGCAGCAACAGAGACGTTTGTCAAAGAACGCGTTCACCAGGAAACCGGCGAAAAGACCAAAGTGGAAATCGATGACGCCTGCATGTTCTTAGCCCGGTTTGCGAATGGCTCCATGGGAACCTTTGAAAGCTCACGCTATGCCCGCGGACGTAAGAACTTCAATACCTTCGAATTGAACGGCGAAGACGGCTCTGTCTTCTTCGACCTGGAAGATCCACAGATTCTGCAGTATTTTGAATATGCGAATCCTACCACAGGGCAGAAAGTCGAAGATCATGTCACCGGTTGGCGCCGGATTCATGTCACGAACTTTGAGCATCCCTACATGGATCACTGGTGGGTTCCGGGCTGTACGATCGGCTATGAGCACACCTTTACGAATGCTCTGGCTGACTTCTTCCAGGGACTGGATTCAGGCAAGCCAACTCAACCTGACTTCAGAGCGGCACTTGAGACTCAGAAAGTCTGCGACGCCGTTCTGCAAAGTGCGAAAGACAAGCAATGGGTCGAAATTGCATAGCATTACCGGCAGGTTTTCTGCTATAATGCCGGCATAACAAGCCTTTGTAAAAACGGGCGACAATTTCAAGTCGCCCGTTTTTGCTATATACTGAATCAAATAAATCTCGAGGATAAAGAACCGGGAGTCAAAATCATGGACCGTCATCCAATCACTCAAGAAGGATACGATAAACTGCGCGAAGAAATTCGTTACCTCGAAAGCGAAAAGATGCCAGAGATCGCTCAGGCCATCGCTGATGCACGCGCCGAGGGTGACTTAAAGGAAAACACCGAATACCACGCCCAGCGCGAAGCACAGGGGATGACACAAGCGAAAATCAACCAGCTCAAAACAAAGCTGGCAAATTGCTATATCGCCGATAAATCCACCATGCCGAAAGGTGTAGTCACCTTCGGAACAACCGTGACTGTGAAAGACCTGAGTGACGGCCTGGAAGAGAAATACGAATTTGTCGGCCCCGGTGAAGAGGATTATACAGGCGAAATCATGAAAATCCTGACCTCAAGCCCACTGGCGGAAGGCCTGCTGAACAAAAAAGTAGGGGATCAGGTAGAAGTCAATGTCCCTTCAGGTATGCTCAAATTAGAAATCATCAAAATCGACGACTGAGAATCAGCTGTAACACACAAACAAAAACAGCGGCGTAAAACATCATTCACGCCGCTGTTTTTTTATTCAGATTTCTAAAATCATCGTCAGCATCGAACTATCGAAATCCGGGCTGCTATTTACCTTGAACCAGTACCCGATTCATCAGGGGTACTGAAGGTGCAAATGTTTGCACGATTTGTGTTACTAATTGCTTCAGATAGTAAGTGGAACTGACGCCATAAACAGTGATTCCAGAGTGATCACAGCGGACTTTGATGTTCCGTACCTGTTGATGAGTACCGGAGAGGATTTCCGTTTCCAGCTTAGCTGGGGCAGGACAGGACTCCCATTGGGAAGGAACCTGCTGCTGCTGCTGCGGCACTTCCATTTCAGGCTCACATTCCAGGCTCTTTCGAAGACCATCCAGAATGCTTGTTTCTTCTGCAAATGAACGACGGGGCTTTTGTAAAGTCTGCAAAGACATCGCAACGATCCAACTAAAAAAATGAGTGTCGGCTGAAATTCAAACTACTTTTTCCACAGTCGCGAATCATGTGCCGAAAGAAACCCGATTCAAAAAAACAGCAGACTCGCAACGCCGCCATAGATATGAGAAAAGCCTATCTAATACAATATACAAGACTTAAAAAAATTAAGACTGAACCCAATCTTAACCGCCTCCAAATAATTCGAGCGACTTTGATTAAGTTTTGATGTGCGCCGTAAGTTTGCGAGCTGCATAAAAAATGTGCGAAAAACGGGGCACAGCCACACCCCAAACGGGCTCCGGCGATCAGTCAGATCAGCCCTAAGAATAGCCCTGTTTATTTCTGGGCTTTGATCCATTTGGCGATATCGATGACGACTCGCTTCTCCACATTACCAGGAGTGATATATTCACTGGGAGTACTTTTTCCCTCCCCCGCCATGAAAAGGTGATTCAGCCGGGGATAGGAAATCAACTTCACATCATCGCGGCTCCCCAAAGCCTGTTTCCACAGTTCAAAATCAACCATGGTCACCTGATAATCTCGCTCCCCCTGCAGGATCAGAAAGGGCTTCTCCAGCGTCTTGGCTCTGTTCGCGGGCTGATATCCTCTCAGATCAAGCCAGTATGTTGCCGAAATCCCTAAGGGCAGTTCTGATGTCGCCACTTCTTCTGACAGTGCCGACGATTTCACCTGTTCCACCTGTTTTTTGATGGTCTCTATGCTCTTCTGCTCTTCCGGGGTGATCGTTCCGTCCAGAGAAAGCAAATAGTTTACCTGATCCAGCACAAGATCTTCCAGAGGGCGTACCGAGCCGGCAAAGCTGATAAAACCGGCGATCTTATCAGAGGCGCCCCCGATCCGCGGCAGCAGATTCCCTCCCAGACTGTGCCCCAGCACAAAAATACGATCTGCATCGATCCGCGGCTGCTCCGCCAGTGTATCCACGGCAGCGACAGCGTCATCGATTGACTCTTCCTTGACGGTCAACCCACCTGAAATCAACGCCATTTTGAGCCGATGATGTTTGGTCCGCTTCTCATACCTCAGAACGGCGATGCCACGGGTAGCGAGCCCGTGCGCCAGATCTCGAAAAGGTTTATTGGGGCCGATCGTTTCATCCCGATCATTCGGACCTGATCCATGCACCAGCACAACCGCTGGGACCCGCTTATCACCTTGGGGCAGAGAAAGCGTGCCTGGTACCGCCCAGAGCCCTTTGCCAACAGTCACTTCGACTTCCTCAAACGCCTTCCGATCGACATAACCGGGAGTGCGATAGGCGCCGGTTGGCACGAAAAACAAGCCTGTGATTTCATTCTGCTCTGTGAATACTACCTTCGCATCGAGCTTCCCTCGCTCGAACTGACAGGTGACAAACACAATTTTATATTTCTTCAGATCCTCGGTCCGCGTCTCTTTGATCTCTTGAAAGCTGCCATACTGGGTGACGAGACCATTCCAGATCGCCTGCAAATTGTCAGAGGGAAGCGCCTTGGTCATTACACGATCAAATCGCTGGACCACTTTCTCAAACTCGCCTTGCCCCATCTGCTCGACAAATTCCCGCGCCAATTTCACGCGTTCAGGTTTTACCTGCTCAGTCGCGAACACAGACTGCCAGAGCCCTAGAGCCAACAACCAAACGAGAAAGACTCTGGTTCGTTGCATTTTCGAACTCCACTTGAGACTGCTCCATGAGTATCGATCAACCTGAATCGACTATAGCAAGTCTGTCATGGATTTGATAACACTTTATCAATTCAAATCAGACGATGTCTCTGAACTGAGCAAATCAAGACAAAGCGCTTGTTCCTGGAAATTCTCCACGAATTACTTCAGATCAAAATCATGTACATTTTCTCCCTCTTTGATTTCGATCGACAGTGTGGACTCCGAATTAAATCTGGCTGGAATAAACTGAACGACTTCCTCAACTTTCTGTCCTTCACCTCCTGAGGAAACCATCATTTTGCCAGAACCACGATAGCTTTTGATTTCGACACGGTTCTTACCAACCGTTGCACCATCCTCTTCCGCGATTGTATATTTTCCATCCTTGATGTCGGCAAAGATGGCCTTGCCAGCCACCTGCCCATTGATTACTTCCCCATCAGGGATAAAGCGAATTTTCCCCGATTCCAGCGGCTTCCCCTGATAGCTAACCGTTCCACGCACCTGAGAGGTGGAAAACTCCAACCCAGACTGCCCACCGCAACCCGTGGTGGCTAATAAGACCAGTCCTGCAAAGAAAATAGGTAGCTGATTCTTTGAACGCATTTTTCTTTTCCATAAAAGTGATATCAGTATGAGAAACTGAGCCGACTTTGACGGGTCAAAGTCGGCTGCAGAGATCAATCATGAAACGAACCGGCAGCGGGAACGACTCCTGGCCAGTTCACGGCGATCCGTTATTTTTTTAGCAGGAATTCCGTCGAAATCAGAATTCTCCCAGAACATTGTCGTCTGATTTATGTCCCAGGTCCTGCCATGTTTTCAGATGGATATTGTCAGAGACAAATCGAACCGCCCCATCGCAGAGCAGAATATGCACTCCACCGACATGCTCACTCGCGGGGGAGGCATTGGCGTATTCCTGATAGGTCCGGCACGCTGCTTCCGTATTCGGAGGGAACACCGTCAAATAAGCCCAGCGAATTGAAGCATCGCCATAAAACCAGGATTGACCTCTCAGTTTTCCAGTACTACCTGGCGCGCTGCAATCATCGAGAATCCCCCCCGTGCTGACATTCCCGTAGTTGATATATTCCGAACCAACCAATAACTCGGAAACCATCATCGTATTCGAAGTTCCATCGGTAATATCACGGATTTTTGTTTTGCTGTCAGTAAAAAAGACCGAGGTCCCATTGTTTTTATAGGAACTGCCCCCACCTGAAACAGAACCAAGCGGGCTGTTGCCGACGCACCCCGTATAATTACTGGGGCCACTGGAAGAGCCTGTTGTTCCCTTCCCACCCGGATCGCTGGGACAACGATAACCGGGCAATTCAACGTTCCGCACATCTGCATTATTCGCGTGCCTCCCCGGGTCAGGCATCGAAAAATCAATCTTGTTGTAAAGCGGTCCCTGATCCATAAAAGGCAGGATGAATGCAGACCATAAAACTTTCCCCGTATTCCAGCCACTTACTCCGGCATAGGGGTGCTGGGGTGCTCTCGTAATTCCGGGAGGGAATGTGGAATGGGTATCGAGATAGTTATGTAAAGCAATCCCGATCTGTTTTAGATTATTTTTACAGGTACTGCGACGGGCTGCTTCGCGAGCCTGTTGCACAGCAGGTAACAACAACGCAATCAAAATGGCAATGATGGCGATCACCACCAGTAATTCAATCAGGGTAAAACCCCGTTTTCGTTGGTTCATCATAAGCTCCTGGATCATAAGCAATCATCAAAGACTGAAGACATCGTTATAGAATCAAATCGTTTTGGTTAGGCTGAGTTTGGTGCTAATACAGGGGAGGGAATGAAGGACTCTCAAAGTAGGATTGATTTAAAGCCTGTTTTTTCAGGTTCCGCAGACCAAAAACGGATCGTCGAAGAACGATTGAAAAAGGTGGGGAAGGTTCATCTTAAATCAGGACTGTAGCTGGAACGAATCCGGCTATAAGGGGTGGGATACTAATCGGAGAAACAATTCTGTTTCAGGCTCGAAACATAATCTGATTGTAACGAACCGTATACCCTGTGAACAGGATTTTTCCTTTTTTTAAATCGAAAACCAGATGCTTAATAGCTGTCAACGGATGTAGAAATGAATCATTTCTAAAGCTAATACCAGACAGTGGATGTGGTTTGCGTGTAACCATGAGATATAAACAGAAATCCGGGTGATGATCTCTCAGGGCGCAAAAAAAGAGTCTTCAGAATGATATCTGAAGACCCTTCTTTATAGAAAACATAACGACTCGCCTCGTGAAAAAAGACGCAGCGAGACCGATGGTCTTAAGCAAGCAGTCCCTGCAGGAGGTTTTCTCCCGGACCGTGATCATAGCAGTCACTATTATTCCACAGGGGAAGACCGGCAGCATAGCGAGCGGCCAGCATCAGAACTTTTTGTTCTGAACCAGGCTTCGCCTGAGTTGCTTCGTCTGGATTAATTCCCATTTCACGGTATTCTTCTTCACCGAATAAAGCATCGAAGTTGGGATCATACCCATCTTCCGAAAACTCCTGGAAATCACCATCTTCGTAGCTGACCAGTGACTGATCACCTTCAAGCTCGTATGAAAGATTATCAACGTCATTCGAACCCATCAAAAATGCCGACATTCTCTTCTTCTTTCTCCAACAACAACAATAACTAAGTCCAGGCCTTCCACCCATACGATATGAGTAGACAAACCTTCTACGTGGAACAAAACAATCAGTCATCTCTACCAAACCGAGAAATTCAATCGCTCGTAGCGTACGCGTCCATTGCGTTATTTGGGAGATTGAAAGCAACACCCTCCAAGGGTGTGGGAAGTTTTTTCAGGTGGGAAACTCTTCTAAAATTTAGTGGTTAAAAAACATCCCAGTTTCTAGGGTTGCGGCTCAAAGCCACAAGCAAGGACACCTAATTGGTATCCCCTGTTTCTAGGACAATTCTTTAGTTTTTATGATAAAATGTCAACAAGATTTTTGACATTTTTGCAAACTACTTTGAAATCGAATCTCTGATCAGGTACCAAACCCCCGACTTCGAGTTGAAAGCCTGCTGTTCGGCTGAATTTGCTGGATTTTGATGAATCAAAACTCTGTTTAGCCATGCTGGACACCATTCGGAGCGACTCTCAAGGACGGTTGATTCCATAGCGTTTCAGTTTGCGATCCAGAGTTGAACGCTCAATCCCCAGGATCTGAGCAGACTTTGATTTGTTCCAGTTGGTGTTATTCAACACGGCTAGAATGTGTTCTTGCTCGACCACTTCGAGCGCAACCTCCCGGAACCCTGTCTGTGCCGCTGGCAAGACACATTGAGGATCGCTTTCCATTCCTACCGCGGAAAGCTGAATATCGGATGCGTCAACGATATCGCCCGTGCATAGAATAAAAGCCCGTTCGATCGTGTTCTGTAACTCTCGAACATTACCGGGCCAATGATACGATTCCAGCAGGTCTTGTGCTTCTTGAGTGAAACCGCGAATGGGTCTGCCGGTTTTAACAACAAATCGATTCAGAAAATAGTTGGCCAGCAACAGGATATCATCCACCCGAACACGTAACGGATCTACACTGATCTCAACTACATGCAGCCGAAAATACAGATCCTGTCGAAACGTCCCTTTTGCCACTGCCTTTTCCATGTCACGATTTGTAGCAGCCACAACCCGAACATCGACATCAATCGAAACACTTCCCCCCACACGCTCAAAAGAGTGCCCTTCCAGAACGCGTAAAAACTTCGCCTGAACTCCCAGAGACATCTCGCCGACTTCATCCAGAAACAGGGTTCCCCGATGCGCCTGCTCGAATTTACCGGGCTTCTGGCTGGTCGCCCCTGTGAACGCGCCCTTCTCATGGCCGAACAGTTCGCTTTCCAGCAACCCTTCACTCAGTGCCGCGCAGTTCATACAGACGAAGGGTTGTTTTTTACGCTGACTGTTAAAGTGAATCGCTCGAGCCACCAGCTCCTTGCCCACTCCACTTTCGCCACGAATCAAGACACTCGCATCGGTCGGGGCAATCCGCAGGATCTGCTCCTTCATCGCAATCATACTGGGGCTCTTACCGACCAGCTCACTCTCCAGTTCCAGCTGTTCCCGCAAGGCCTTGTTCTCGCCTTCCATCCGGGCCAGACCATCAGACAGCTTCTTTCTCTCCGCCAGATTTTGAAATGAAACAGCCAGCTGATCTGCCAGAGCCAGAGTGAACTCCAAGTCATCGGAATCCAGGGGATTGTCTGGATTCGTCGAATAGAGATGAATCAGCCCGGTGACCCCCTGCTTGTTACGCAGCGGGGCACAGATCACACTCTGGGCATGGATCTTCCCCAGACTGTCCCGGGTAGAAAGTTTGCTGTCCTCGGAGATATTGTGCGCCAGAATGGCATCCCCCTCATCAAACACCATCTGAGACAGAAAGTCAGACGGTTTCTGATAGGGCATTTCATCCACAGACTGAAACGCAATCACCTTCAAATTTTCCGGTTTGCGAGGTTCCTGGCGTGCGGGATAAAAGTATAAAATCGCCCCGATATCTGCGCTCGTCCCCTCAAATAGACCATTCAATACAATCTGAGAGAGTTCCAGCTCAGACTGGACATTCCCCATATCCAACGCCAGACGGTAGAGTCGTCCCAATTCACGGCTGGTACGATCCCGGTCAAGTTGAGATGAGGGAGGTGGTGTATGAAAGCGGGTGTGCTTCTTGCGCTGAATAATTTCTGGAACGTTCAGCTCTTCCCAACTGGACTGCTGGCCGACTCCGATCGTTTCGCTTTCCAGCTCTTCAATCGAACCGGCAGAGGTCAGCCGAGATGAAAAACGAGCGATATCAAATGTGAAGATCGCCTGAGTATCCCCTACCTCGATCACGTCCCCTTCCTGAAGTTCATGATCCTGAGTAATCGCAAGTCCTTGTACCAACGTACCATTACGGCTCCCCAGATCGCGAATGACCCAGGTAAAATCGCTGTAAAAAATCTCACAGTGATTGCGGCTGCAAACCTCGTCATCCAGAACAATCCGGTTCGTGGGTGCCCGGCCAATCGTCGTCACCTGGCGATCGACCAGTCGATAGACCTTCCCTCGCTCATCCAGTTCCTGAATGATCAGGTAAGCAACCGAAGCTGCGCCATTTTGATTTTGTTGATCAGAATTATGCATAGATTATTACGCAGGATCTGTGTCACTGTTGAAAATCAGTGTGCCTGGTACTCTCTTCAGAAACAGGTTAGGCCCCCGCCCCGCAAACAATGCCGAAATCAGTACGCCCTATTTACTTACGATAACCCCAGCAATTATTATATTCAATTAACTTGCACCAGAACATAAAATTCGTCAAGCTAAAATAAGATTTCGTCAAGCGACCCATGTGAAACATCAATAACTTCCTGCCTGTAAAGAGAATCTCCCATGCCTAGATTACTTTTCGCCCGCGTTTTCACTCCTGCCCTGCGGACTATCCTTGGTATTTGTCTCTGCTTATCAGCCCTGACAGCCTTACAGGCCGAGAACTGGCCTCGCTTCCGCGGGATTGATGGTTCCGGAATTTCCACCGAAAAAGGATTCCCTCAAAAATGGACCGCAAAAGATTATGCCTGGCAAAAAGAACTTCCCGGTTTAGGCCATTCCTCGCCCTCAGTCTGGGGTGACAATCTGTTTGTAACGTCTGCCCTCGGCGAAGGAGAAACCCGCTATCTGTTTTGTATCGACCCCAAAACCGGTCAGGAAAAGTGGCGACGCGAAACGAAATTGAAAAAAAGCCACAAACACCGAAAAGGGAGTTGGGCCTCCAGTACTCCGGCCACAGATGGTGAACACGTTTATGTGGAATTTGCAGACGAAGAATCCTATTTATTGATTGCCTACGATCTCAAAGGCAATCAAATCTGGGAACGTGACCTGGGATCATTCACCAGCCAGCACGGCCACGGCAGTTCTCCTATGATCTATAAAGATCTGGTGATCGCCACCAATGACCAGCAGGGGCCGAGCTCAGTGACTGCCTTTAACAAGCTCACCGGTAAAACCGTCTGGCAGGCAGACCGGGCTGTCCGCAGGACTTCCTATGCAACCCCCATCATTATCAATCACCCCAACACCGGCCCCCAATTGATTTGCGTCAGCGGAGCAACCGGCATTAGCAGTCTCGACCCGGAAACAGGGAAGGTCAACTGGACTACGGGAGAGTTTCCCATGCGAACCGTATCTTCTCCTGTCTATGGTGAAGGCCTGATTTTTGCGACCTGCGGCGGGGGCGGCAGAGGAAAACTACTCTACGGTGTCGATCCCACCGGTTCGGGAAATATCAAAGAGACCCACATCAAATACCAACGCTCTACAAAACTGCCTTATGTTCCCACACCGGTTGTCTATGAAGGGCATCTTTACCTTTGGGGCGATAGCGGCGTGGTCAGCTGTGTCGATCTGGCGACTCAGAAAAATGTCTGGACCGAACGCGTTGATGGTGGCTATAGCAGTTCTCCCGTCTGCATCAACGGCATCCTGTACTGCATCGATGAAAATGGCCAGGTCGCCATGATTGATGCTTCTCCTAAATTCAAATCATACGGGAAGGTCAAGCTGAGTGATCCCAGCCACGCCACCGTGGTTGTGGCGAACGGCCAGATGTTCCTGAGAACCTTTAAAAACCTGTACTGTCTGAATGCCCAGAAGTAATTTTTGACGAAATTCCGGACGTACTTCGCAAGAATGTGATTCATAACCATTCAGAGCGCTGCTATACTTAAATGATGTCGCCATGAGGCGTTCCCTTGTGTTCACCCCAAAGGGCAACCACTCGCGGCGAGCATCATAGACCCCTTGGATCGAGACCAGGGCCCCTCAATCCACTCAATAATTTATCAATTGATTTTCTATAGATAAGGATTGATTATGCCCGCCTGGCCCGGTGGCCCCTGCCCTCAATGCGGGGAGGACATGCCTGCAAATCTGGTTCATTGCCAAACCTGTCGTGAGTTGCTAAACGATGAGCTGGAGCACGATACCGTTGAGATTCCTGCCTTCCATCCACTCAAGGAACTCTCCGCTCACTGTGACGCCTATCCGGTTGGCTTTTACTTCCAATGCCCCGACTGCAAAAAAGAATTGCGGGTCCACAAAAAGTATCTGGGCAAAAAAGTCAGTTGCAAGTTCTGCCAGGCTTCTATTTCCCTGCGTCTCGACTCTCAGCAGACAAAATCATTTGGGTTTTACACAAACTGCCCGCATTGTAGTGAAGAATTACGCATCGCGCATAAATATCTGGGAACAATCGCCTCCTGCAAGTTCTGTCACGGTCATATTCAACTACTTGAAAAACCCGCAGACCCGGTCGACAGTTGAGAGGCACATACGGAGTTTATTGACGTTCCGCTTCCGTCGCAGAATCGGCAGTCCGTTCCCAAGAGACATCCGCTTGTGCAGGGCGTGTTTTATAGAGCTCTCCGGTCTCATTAAAGAGTAACGCCACATTCAAATGCCAGCGTTTTCCATCTTCGCGCTCCCACAGATCACAATAATAGATCGAAGGGCTTGATGAAAACTCTCCCGAAATCCCGGCTGCGTTCAGCCGCTGGATCGCCTGCTCTTTCTGTGTTCCCATAGGAGCAATTTCAAGAATCTTCTGTGATTGCTCTTCGAATACCAACGGAGCAGGAACAACCTGTTGCAGCCCAGTACACGCCACCAGCGCCAGTTCGCTCAATAGGCAGATCGCAGCAACTCCCAGGCAGCGAACCCACCTTCCGCTTGCTGGCATTGAAATCACCTTGTTAGACATTCGCTCCCCGCCTCCATGAATGGGAAACTGACTAATCCCCCTCGAATGAAATTCGAAGCGAACTATACCAAAATCACTCCAACAGGCGTACTGCAATTTTCAAATCACGTTTTCAGCCTGAACATGGGAGATATTCAGGCAACTCCCGTTGCTTGGGGCATAAAAAAAGCCAGGTTTGTCTGATTAAAACAAACCCGGCTTGCATTTGATTCGCCAATAGAGGCTGAAACAGGTCTATGCCGCTAATGCAGCTTGAGCCGCTTTCACGATCTCATCAAAGACCTGAGGCTGAGAAATCGCCAGCTCACTTAGAGACTTACGATTCAGCGTGATTCCTGCTTTTGTCAGACCATTAATGAATTGAGAGTAATTCGTACCCCGTTCACGACAGGCGGCGGTGATGCGAGTCACCCATAATGCCCGGAATTCGCGTTTGCGTACGCGACGGTCACGATAGGCATAAACCCGTGAACGAACCAGGGTCTCTTTTGCGGTTCGCAACAGCTTACTGCGACCGCCAACATTCCCACGTACTTCTTTAAACAGTCTTTTCTTTGCTCGACGTCGAGCTGAACCTTTTCGAACTCTCATGACTACTTTCCAACTGAGAAGTTAATTTTTGATTCCGTCTGGATTGAGACCCCATACACAGGCATACGGGAGAGCGGTGATGTTACGAACTGGGACGCAGTGCGTTCACAATCAATTTCGCCTCAGCACCTGTCACAACTCCATCACCACGAAGACGAATCTTTCGCTTCGGGCTCTTCTTACTCAGAATGTGGCCACGATACGCTTTTCTGTGCTTGGCTTTACCAGAAGCAGTAATTTTGAACCGCTTCTTCATTCCTTTATGTGTCTTTTGCTTAGGCATTATATTTTCACTCTTCGTAAACGATTCAGAGGCAGCAGTCGCCTCTGTGAAAACAGAGATTCAGATCGCAAACCCTGGGGTACAATATCAGTATTCTTATCATTCAACAAATGAATGATTCGTCAACCAACAGAGAGGACATGTTCATACAAACAGTCCGTATTGATATTATGATGAAAGTTGATCGCGCAGTATAATCAGCCTCACTCTATTTTTTCTACCGAAACGAGACTAAAAACCGGGGGACTTCCCAGAAAAAAAGTCTGAACTGCCTAAAACCGGGCTTTCTGTCTCACCAGACAGCCAGATGCTCCCTTTTGCATTCAGCACCCAAGTCCCAAAACAGCGTCAAAGTCCCTGTATTTTCAGAGTAAAGAGACTCGGGAAGCATTTTATGCTGGCATCACGGTCAAGATTCAGACATCTCCGCCTGTTTGATCCGCTCTTCAATAATATCCTTGGGAACTGCCAGCATTTTTTCAATACTGATCGCCTTATGCCCTTTATAAACACCGGGATAAGCCGTAAAGACCGGTGAGCCTTCCAATTCGACCGTCAAGCTTTGCGCGCTCCCCTTATTACACATGATCACATCACCAACAGCCAAATTGAGTACTTCCCCAGCTGTTAACATACTATTGTCCAGGTCCACCTTCAAGCTGATTGTAGATTTAGAGACGCTCGCTTCCAGATTCAACTGCTGTCTCAGGTCAGGAGACTTCTTTTTATAGGCAGACCAGGTATCGGACGTCAGTTTATTCGAGAGAGGCTCAATCGTATTAAAGGGAATACACAGGTTAATAATGCCGCGGGTTTCCCCCATGGTGACTTCGAATGAGATCAAAACAATCACTTCGTTGGGAGGTACGATCTGCACCAGTTGCGGGTTACTTTCCACCTGTGACACGCGCAGCTTCCAGTCACACAGGTTACTCCAGGCGGACTCGATCCCCTCGATCGCCAGACCAGTGATCCGGGAAACAAGGCGGATTTCAATTTCGGTCAACGCCCGGTTGGGATAGGCACCCTGCGAATTTCCATCCCCCCCTAACAGTCGATCGATGATCGGGAAAATAATGGAAGGACTGATATCCAGAATAATGTGCCCATCAAGGGTTTCTGATTCGAGCAGGTTGAAGCAGGTCGGGTTTTCAAGACTGAAAACAAATTCGCTATAGGTCAACTGGTCAACGCTGATCAATTTCACTTCAATAATCGACCGGAGCATACCACTCAGCGCAGCGCCGAACTCACGACTGAAACTTTCATGCAACGCACGGAAGGCCCGCATTTGCTCTTTACTGACACGTTCCGGGCGTTTGAAGTCATAAATGCTGATCTGGGAATTGAAATCGTTATTGCGCGTGGAAGGTCGACTCGCCCCTCCACTACTCGACGCACTGGGATCCAATGCCGATAATAACGACTCGACTTCATTTTGACTGAGTACGTCTGCCATCCCTGGCCTCCCTAATCTTCAAATTCAGAATCGCGATAGCCCCGCGATCCGAATTTCGAATCACCCAATACCTTCTATTCTCTGATCTGCCCTGCTCCGTGGGCCACATATTTGTAACTCGTCAATTCATGCAAACCACAGGGGCCGCGTGCATGGAACTTATCGGTACTGATCCCGATTTCAGCCCCTAGCCCAAACTCACCCCCATCGTTAAATCGCGTGCTGGCGTTGACAATCACAGCGGCGGAATCGACTTCTGTCGTAAACTTTTCGGCAGCCGCCAATTCTGTGGTAATGATCGATTCTGTGTGCCCAGACCCGTATTTGTGAATCCGACTGATGGCTTCGTCCATGTCATTCACAATTTTGACAGACATGATTTTCGCCCCGTATTCTGTCGCATAATCCTCTTCTGTCGCCGGTTTGCCTCCGCTAACCAATTCGAGAGATTGAGGACAGCAACGTAACTCAACCCCCTGCTCCACCAGTGCCTGTATCACGGCTGGAAAAACGGTCTCCACCAGATCCGTATGCACCAACAGACTCTCGGCTGCATTACAAACTCCCGGACGCTGGCATTTACTGTTCACGGTAATCGACTTCGCCAGTTCCAGGTCAGCTGATTGATCAAGATACACATGACAGACCCCGTCGAAATGCTTGATCACAGGCATTGTCGCATCGCGGGCCACGCGTTCAATCAATCCCTTTCCGCCACGGGGAATCGTCACATCAATATAATCACTCAGCTTCAGAAAATGTCCGACTGCCTCGCGGTCTGTCGTTTCCACCAGTTGCACGGCCTGTTCGGGAAGGCCCACGTCTCTTAATCCCTGTTGTAATAAAGCATAAAAAGCCATGTTACTGTGAAATGCTTCTTTCCCGCCTCGCAAAATCACGGCATTCCCGCTTTTGACACATAGCGCAGCGGCGTCAATGGTCACATTCGGTCGTGATTCGTAAATAAAGAAAACCACTCCCAAAGGCACACGAACCCGCGTCACCAACAGCCCATTGGGCCGCATGTTACTCCCAATGACTTCACCGATCGGATTGGGGAGTGCAATAATCTCTTCCAGTGCCGTCTTTATGCCCTCTAATCGGGACTCCGTTAATCGCAGTCGATCGATGGACGCCTCGTTCAGGCCGTACTCTGGAGCTTGCTCGATATCTTTCGCGTTGACTTCCAGTAACTCAGGTGTGCGCTGTTGAATTAATTCAATCATCCGGCGCAACCAGGCATTTTTTAGATCTCCATTGGCGGAAACCAGTTTTCGGGAAGCATCGCGCGCCTGCTGAGCCAGCAGTTGTGTATATTGAGGCAGGTCTAATTCAGTCATGATACTCTTAAAAATCTACGGGACAGCGTGCCCGTTCTCTCCAGCTTGGTTTTGCAAAACAGTAACTCGTTATTCTACCAGACACACCGGTTACCAGAAAGTGCGCTTCAAACTAGCGCCCTATTCGTCAATCGACCTGATATTTCATGGGGGAGTATCAAATATCAGCGGGAATGTGTCAACGCGGGATCCCTGGAAGCGGGAAATCACCCCTGTTTCACTCATGACTGAGGCCAAGCGTGCAGCAGTCAGCATCAAAATTTAGAATTGCCACTCAGAATAAAGCTTGGACCGGAAATCGTGCCACTCAGCGTTCTTACTCCGGGAACCACAACTCTCCACCATATCTGCTGTCCACTTATCCATCATCCTGAGCCGATCAGACATGATCCGGACCGTATTGAACACGACTTTTTGTGCTCCTTGAGCCCCGTTTTTAAGCATCTGATCAAAATCATGCCCCGGGATTCGAACTGTTTCAACATCGGTCAACGCCACGACACTTGCGGAATGCGGAGCCGGTTTGAAGAAGGACATCTCACCAAAAATAGAAAGCGGACTTAATTCAGCCAGTGCCTGCTCATTTCCATTCGAGAGTTTTTTCCGCACTTCGCAGGAGCCACTCTGGATAATCCACAAATATCGCGTGGAATTCCCTTCATCGAGGATCCGGGTACCGGCTGAAAACTCTTCCCACTCTGAAGTTGAAAGCAGTTCTTCCATTTCGTCAGGAGTCACCGACTGAAACAGTACACAGTCCTTGATCAGTTGCTCTGTTGATAGCATCTTATCACCTCATAAACGCTTGGTGTTAAACTTAGAATTGTTAATCAATTTCAGAATTGAACAGGAGAAGGGAATTTCAGTCAGGTCTTAAATCCCCCCTAGAACGGTTGCCCGTCCCACGCGACCGATCCCAAGAATATAGGCGGCAACACGTAAGGAGACCTTTTTATCGGTGGCAATTTTCCAGACCAATTCAAAGCTGTCATTCATAATACGATCTAACTCGGACCGAACACGGGATTTTTCCCAACTAAAATGCTGCCGATTTTGTACCCATTCGAAGTAACTCACGGTCACACCGCCCGCATTTGCCAGGATATCGGGTACGACAACGACTCCATTTTTCTCAAAAATCTCGTCTGCTTCCGGTTCTGTGGGGTTATTCGCAGCCTCAATAATGCATTTCGCCCTGATATCGCGGGCATTTTCTGATGTGAGCACGCCTCCCAAAGCAGCCGGAATCAAAACCGTGACATTCGAAGTCAGCAATTCCTCATTCGAAATCGCTTCCGTTTCGGGGAAACCTTTTACGGCACCGGTATCTTTTGTGTATTCAATCAGTTTGGGAATATTAATCCCGTCTGCGCTATAAATCCCGCCACTGGCATCAGAAACCGCGACGACCTTGGCACCGAACTCGTCCAGAAAGTGAGCCGTATAACTCCCCACGTTTCCAAAACCCTGAATGGCTACCGTGACTCCTGCCACATCGATCTTCAGGTGATCCAGGGCATCACGCGTAATCATAGCCACACCGCGGCCCGTTGCTTCTTCACGTCCATCAGCGCCGTGTAATTCCAGAGGTTTTCCAGTCACACAAGCGGGGTTGAAGCCACGATATTTTTCATACTGATTCATAATCCAGGCCATGACCTGCGCGTTGGTCCCCATGTCGGGAGCCGGAATATCTTTCAGTGGCCCAATCACATCGTAAATTTTATCAATGAATTTGCGGGTGACCCGTTCCAGTTCCCCGGGGGAGAGTTGCCCCGCGTTGACCGAGATTCCCCCTTTGGCACCACCATAGGGAATATTCACCAGTGCTGTCTTCCACGTCATCAGCGAAGCCAGTGCCAGTACTTCGTCGGCGTCAACTTCAGGGTGAAAACGAAGCCCCCCTTTCATGGGACCGCGCGAACTGTCATGTTGAACGCGATACCCGATGTAGGTCGCAATCTCGCCGTTATCTCGCTCGATCGCAACTTCAACCTTCACTTCGCGTTCGGGTGTCCGCAATAAGTCCTGCATGTTGCGCGATAAGCCAACCTGGCGGGAAGCCTGGTCAAAATAACGACAAGCTGTTTCATACGAACCCATAAATTTCTTTCCTGCTTTCGTCGGAAGTTCATTTCTATAGAAGAGTCATTTTCACCAACAATTTAAGAGCCCTGATGGACCACACTTCAATTCACATAATTTTTCAATGTTTTACAAACGGGTCAGAATTTTGGTTCTACACTGAAATATTAAGATCTCTTAACATTAATAAAGATATGTCATGCTTGAGCATAACCTCTTTGAAAATCAAAGAATTTGACGCCCTGAGCCTGAATGAGGGCTTTCACCCTACGTTCTATACTTTCTAAATCGATTCCATTGTTCTTAACTCTGTTTCTGACTTACCACTTGTTTCATTATTACCATTATATCCATTACAAACCTGAGAGTCCTCTCCTGATCAGCGGGCCGGAACCAGTGCCTGCTGAGGCCCCGGTTGCGTTGAGGAACCAGGCTCTGTATCTGACCAGATACCGGGAACATCCTTCATAATAAATAATGCCAATTCCCGAGCATAGAGGGCATGTCCTTCCCGGGAAAACTGAGGGACACTGTTCAGATAGTAGCGATCCGGATTCTGAATGCTTTGAAATGTGGGCGATGTATCACAATAGGAAAGGTTCAATTGCTTCGCATAGGTCTCCAGCAATTCGAACGGAAAGCGACTGGCATACAGAACACCGTCTCGTACTCCCAGTGAACTGCGTGCTTCTCCGCTTATAGCAGTCTCCGAAACCTGCCATGGTTTGGGATACGTTGCCAGAATAAATCGCGAATAAGTTCCTTGTGCCACTTGCTGAATATTTTGAATTGGCTCCAACGTCTGTCTGACATACACAGACCAGTCAGGGGGATGATCTTCCAACCACAAGTACTTCCCCTGTGGTGTATCGATATCCCGGTCCAGCCCAGCTGGCTGGTTTTCCACCCAATAATCTCCCAGCCACCGTAGCGTGTAGCGATACACAAAAAAATGGCTTTCCAGACGTTCTGGCGCATTGATCTTCTCATAGAGCGGATGCATCGAGCAGAGGGGAACTCCCGAATCACCTATCTGGGTATAACGTCGTAATGCATGATCGTCGGCGACATCAGACATATCAAAATTGAAAAGAATCAAATCTGGTTGAAGCCCCAGCAAGGAATGTCTCAAATGCAGATAAGACATGAGCGGACAGGCGTCAGGCACCCCGGCATTAATCACTTCCACTTTCAACTGCGTCTGTTTTTGCAATAGATTTTCCAGACGCACACAAAATGTATCCGAGTCTTTCATCTCGGGGGCAAGAACCGTTTCCCCTCCCAGGCAGAGAATCCGAAACACGCCTGCCGGCTTGGGAATGGTATACTCTCTCCCCCTGAGCCCCATGCTGTTGATCTGAAACTGAATCAACTCTTCCGTATCCGGATGTTTTCGGGAGACTTCCTGTAAAGGCCGAATGCGATGATAGGTGACATCCGAAGGAATCAGGAAGCCTTCTTCATCATAATTGCTGACCGACACCTGCTGCCGATAATCGGCAATACGTAACGCGACCTCACTCCCTACTGCCAACAGTATGAGCGTAATCAATGCCAGCATTAAATGCTTGAGCCAGCGCAGGCGGGAACGAATCATCTTCAAATAACAGAATACCGATGTTAAGATTCAGCCCGGGTAATCGGAACCCGTTCGTGAAATTCAGCGACAAAACAGCCGGGATTCTAATTTTGATCCTGATTTACAGCAATATGAGTCTGAAAGACCCCAATACCGTGTTTGTCATCAACCGCAAACCGCATTGAAAAAAACCAGCTGAAAGCGTAACTTGCATCATTCGTTCGGAAATATCCCACTGATCTCTTTTTGGTAGAAGCCTCATCATGAGCCCACACACTGCAGCTGCTTCCGCTAAAGTCAATTCCAAACAGGCATTACAACTCGTCACCGATCTGATGGCCATTCCCGGCAAAAGTGGGGAAGAAGGGAACATCGCCGCGGAAATCGTAAAACGACTCCGAAAAGCCGGCCTGTCCGAAAAGCAGATTACGTTCGACTCAGCTCATAAAAAGAGTCCCATCGGTGGCGAAACAGGAAACCTGATTGTCAAGCTGCCCGGTACGATTCGAGGCCCCAGACGTCTGTTAATGGCGCACATGGACACGGTCCCCCTCTGCGTTGGAGCAGAACCGGTCAAAAAAGGAAACTTGATCCACTCAAAAAGCAATCAGACCGCGCTGGGAGCCGACGACCGGGGCGGCTGTAGCGTCATTTTGAATGCGTTACTCACCATTCTGGATCAGGATCTGCCGCACCCTCCGCTCACATTCTGCTGGATGGTTCAGGAAGAAATTGGCCTGGTCGGTGTTCGCAATCTGGCAACCGGAAAACTGGGAAAGCCCAAAATGTGCTTCAACTGGGACGGGAAACTGGCTGACACGGTCTGTATCGGGGCCACAGGAGATTCCGGAATGCTGATCCATATCTCGGGCATCGCCAGCCATGCAGGCGCACATCCGGAATTGGGAGTCAGCGCTGCCGTCATTGCCGGCAAAGCCATTGAAGATCTCGTTGAGAATGGCTGGCACGGATTGGTCATCAAAGGCAAAGAGAGCGGCTCCAGCAACATTGGTGTCCTCTCAGGAGGGGCCGCCACAAATGTCGTGATGCCGGAATTGACCATCAAAGCCGAAGCACGCAGTCATAACCCCCGGTTTCGTCAAAAAATTCTCAACGAGTTCAAAAAAGCGTTCCAGAACTCTGCAAAAACCACGAAAAACAGTGCCGGAAAGCGTGGGAGCGTTTCCTTTGAATCGCATTTAAAATATGATTCTTTTCGCCTTTCGGAAGACGAACCCGCGGTTCAAACCGCAAAACAGGCCATTCAGAAACTGGGGGGACAACCAGAATTGACGATCGGTAATGGGGGACTGGACGCAAACTGGATGGCCGCTCATGGATATCCCACAGTCACACTCGGATGCGGGCAGCAGGACATCCATACCACAAACGAAACCTTGATCATTGATGAATTTCTCAAAGCCTGTGAAATCGGGCTGCTGTTAGCCACAGCGACAGAAACAGATTGAAATCCCCCCAAAGTTCTCACGGCAACTTCTAACAAAGATCAGTATTGAATGAGTGACCCATCGCTTTCCTTTAAAGAAACCTGGAGCCAACTTCAGAAGCTCGTCAATCAGCATTTACCTGATGCCCTGGATCACTCACCAGACTGCCCCCCGATTCTCAGAGAAGCAATGTCTTATAGCCTCTCCGCGGGGGGAAAACGGCTTCGACCCATTCTGGTTTTGCTTAGCTGTGAAGCCTGTGGCGGAGATAGGGAAAAGGCACTCCCCGCAGCCTGTGCTATCGAAATGGTGCACACTTACTCCCTAATCCATGACGATTTACCAGCCATGGATGATGACGAACTTCGCCGGGGAATGCCCACCAGTCATATCAAATTCGGAGAAGCCAACGCGATACTGGCCGGAGATGCTTTACTGACGCGCGCCTTTGAAATCATGGCTGAACAAATTGCAGTAAAGTCTTGTGCTGCTGAATGTTGTGTTGATTTAGCTAATGCCGCTGGTGCCGTCGGTATGGTGGGCGGACAAGTCGCTGACTTAGAATCAGAGCACCGTGAACACTCTACTTTGGAAGAATTGGAAGCAATTCACCGCCGCAAAACAGGTCGACTGATTTGCAGTGCCCTTACAATGGGTGCCCGGATTGCGGGTGCAGACGCCGTAACCCTGCAAATACTGGAAAGATACGGCACTTGCATAGGTTTGGCATTTCAAATTACCGATGATCTGCTTGATTTAATCGGTGATGAAGAAAAAATGGGAAAAGGCGTGCGAAAAGACGCCGAACACGGTAAATTAACCTACCCCTCCCTGATTGGCGTTGAAGAAAGTCGCCAACGCGCTAAAAATTTGATTGACGAAGCGTGCCTCTCGATCGCCCCACTAGGGAGCCACGGCCAACGATTGGAAGAACTGGCCCATTTTATATTGGAACGAGACCACTGATGAAAATCGAAATTCTACCACGGATCAAGTCACCGCTTGAGCTGCAAACTTTATCCGGGAGTGAACTCGAAACCCTGGCTGCAGAGATTCGTGAAGTTTTATGCACGGTTGTGGAAGACCGCTCGGCACACTTTGCCAGTAATCTCGGCGTCGTCGAACTCTGTATTGCCCTGCATCTCGCCTACGACTTTTCAAAAGATCGACTCATTTGGGATACCGGGCACCAAATCTACCCCCACAAATTACTCACAGGTCGCTACTCCCAGATTTCCACAATCCGTCGCAAAGGGGGATTGATGGGTTACCCCAATCCGGAAGAAAGTGAATATGACCTGTTCATGACCGGTCACGCGGGTGCCAGCGTTTCGACCGTCCTGGGTTTGAAAGCGGGTGACGACCTGACTGGTGAAACGGAACGTAAATCAGTAGCTGTAATCGGCGACGGCGCCCTTCCCTCAGGCGTTGTCTTCGAAGCCATGAATAATGCAGCCGGCCTGAATAAAGACGTGCTCGTCATCCTCAATGATAATAAAATGGGGATCTGCCCCCGCGTTGGTGGGCTGGCAAAATATCTGGATAAAGCTCGCGTTGCCCCCTTCTACAACGGCTTAAAGCGAGATGTCTCCTGGTTATTAAACAAAGTTCCCGTCGTCGGCGAGTCAATGGAACATACGCTGGGCAGCTTCAAAGAAGCCGTCAAAGGTTTCCTGCATGGCGGGATGCTGTTTGAAGAAATGGGCTTCCGCTATATCGGCCCCGTGGACGGACACAATATTGAAGAACTGTCCGGCTACCTGGAGATGATCAAAAACATCAAAGGCCCTGTATTGCTGCACGTCTTAACCGAAAAAGGACACGGTTTCGAACCGGCTACAAACGACCCGGTCTCCTTCCACGCACCGGCTCCCTTTCAGCGGAACGAAGAAAACGAAATTGTCCCCATCGAAAAACCGGGCAGCACGACTTCCAAAGCCTTCACTGATGTGGTCAGCAGTTCCATCTTCCAGGCGATGACCGACAACGAACGGGTGGTTGTCCTGACAGCCGCCATGTGTGCCGGCAACAAACTAGGGAAAATCCGCGATGGATTCCCGGATCGCTTTTTTGATACCGGCATCTGTGAAGCACACGCCGTCGCCTTCGCGGGGGGTATGGCCAAAGCAGGTCTGCGGCCGATTGTTGATATCTACAGTACGTTCCTGCAACGCAGCTTCGATCATATTTTCCAGGAAGTCTCGCTACAGAATCTGCCTGTCACCTTCTGCATGGACCGGGCGGGAATCGCCGGCGAAGATGGCCCCACGCACCACGGCGCGTTTGATAACACCTATATGCGCTGCTTTCCGAATATCGTAATGATGTCCCCCGGGGATGCCCGGGATGTCGAGCCGATGCTCGAATTTTCCCTGAACCATGACGGCCCCACAGCCTTGCGCTACCCCAAAGCGGCCGCTGATTCGGTCGAACGCAAGGTCGCTCCCGTGGAACTGGGCAAATCGGAAGTCTACGTCTGGGGCAAAGACGGCATGCTCATCGCTTTTGGCTCCCTGTTCACAAATTGCATCCAAGCCGCCGAACAACTCCGGGAAGAGGGCCTCGACGTCGGCGTGATCAACGCCCGTTTTGCCAAACCGATTGACGCCGAGGTCATTCATCGGGCGATTCAGGAATCGGGCTTTGTGATTACCGTTGAAGAAGGTACACTCTGTGGCGGTTTTGGTTCAGCCGTTCTGGAATCAGCCAATGAGGCAGGCCTGAATACCAGTCACCTCAAACGACTGGGCATTCCGGACCGATATATTGAACATGGCAACCGCAGCGAATTACTGGTTGACCTGGGACTGGATGTGGCTGGTATCCTGGCAACATCACGCGAAATGGCTCAGCAGACTAAAGTTGTGGTAAACGAGTAAATTTTCTTCTTACATTCTCCAATCAGTATGGACGCTTGATTTACGGAGCCTTTCGAATGTTTTCACTGAGTGCTGCGATTCCCTCACGGATTTTTTGTATCATCATTTCGCTATTGGCGATCAATCTGATTTCAGATCTGAAGTCAGCAGATGCGGAAACTTATGAATTCAGAGAACCCATTCAAGACTCTCGCACCTTTAATGTAGACTCCACGATCAATGTGGAAGGCCAACTCGAAACAGCAATCAAATCGGGCAAAGCCAGATCACTGACGCTGAACGTGGAAGGCAAACTTCAATATCTGGAACGCAGACTTCCGGGCACCGGACGCGACGCCGAAGCACTTCGGTCTCTACGTTACTATGAATCGGCAACAGCCAACATCGATGTGCAGGGACAAAAAACGTTTGCCCGCGGAAGAGACAAGCACCGCTTGATTGTAGCGGAAGGCAAAACGGAAGGTCTCTCGCTGCATTCTCCCACGAGTCCCCTGATGCCGTCCGAACTGGAATTGCTGAACTCACCGGGAGACAGCCTGCCCGTGATCGCACTACTGCCCCAATCGGATGTCGAAGTTGGCGAAGCCTGGACTCCCGATCGCTGGGTCATCCAGTCTCTGACCGGCCTCGAAGCCGTCCTCAAATCGGAGCTGACTTGTAAACTGGAATCCGTCGAAGATGAACTGGCGGTCATCAGCTTTCAAGGGAGTATTGAGGGTGCCACCGTGGGCGCGCAAACAGAAATTTCAGTGACCGGCAAACTTCAGTTTCGTTTAGATAAAAACTTCATCAGCCACCTGGAACTGAAACAGGAAGAAAAGCGGTCTGTCGGTTCTGTCAGTCCGGGCATGAAAGTGACCGCGCAGGTCAACTGGGACCGCAAACTGGCAGCGGCCCCCGGTCCTCTCACCGACGAAGTACTCGCTTCAATTCCTCTCGAGACAAAACCGGAATCAAAATATCTTAGTTTTGAGCCCCCCTGGGATGTCCGCCTCTTGTTGCCACGGGACTGGTATGTTTTTCATCAGACCGGCCAAGTCGCCGTGCTGAGATTACTAGATAAAGGCAGCCTGATCGCCCAGGCCAACATCTCGAAAATTCCGGCTGTGAAAGCAGGCGAACACACGCCGGAGGAACAATTCCAGCAAGATATTCGCACTTCGCTGGGTGACAAATTAATCAAGATTCTCAAAGCCGAAAACCTCTCTCCCGAAGATGGTCGATACATTCATCGCGTTACCGTCGCCGGCAAAGCGAATGAAATCCCCGTACACTGGATTTATTACCTTTGCACAGCACCCACAGGCAAACAGATCTCTTTCGTCTTCACCGTCGACGAAAAACTGGTCGAACAACTGGGGAATCGAGACACCGACGTCGTTCTCAGCCTCAAATTTCTGGAACCAAAGCCAGCCCCTGTTCAGGCAGGCCCCACCGAAGCCAGCAAGCGGAAATAATTCACCGCTTTTTCATCTGGCCATCAGCCCTCGTCTGTAAGACTTCTGCAATTCCCTGCGCGGAACAACCAGTATAATCCATACATTCCTCGACTGAGATTTCGCACTGAAGTCGAATTGTAGGACACATTCCTCCCATCTGCGCACTAAGCTTCATTATGTAGAAGCTGTTCAAAGCGCTACATCAATGTCATTTCAGACAACACACTGATCCAATAACTAAAACTTCATCTCCTTCGGGCGAGAAAGCTTTCCTTCCCAGTCAGGAAGAGAATCATGATGACAATCCTCTTAGTATCTATGATTTCCCTCACAAATGATGTTCTGATTTTATTTGGAGCGGGACTTTTAATCGCCGTCAGCCTGGGTTTTACCGCCGGCTATTTTTTCGGCAAAACTGCTCCCGCACGGCATCTCCGCCAAGCCAAAAAACATATCCAAGGTTGTTATCAACATGTCAAAGAAGCATTGGATACGGCACAGGCTGCCTGCAGCATGCTCGAAAAGTTTCCTGGTATGGTACTGACCAATGAGCAATCCAACGAACTGAATAAAAAACGTTCCAACTTGCTGGAACTCATCACGCGGCTGGTAGAGCGAAAAAGTTCCGATCCGGAGCAGGCCGTGGCGGAAACAAAAAAAGACAAAAAGAAAAAACAGAACTTCCCGGCAATGCAATGGGCTCTCGAGCCGGAACACGTCCATTTAAAACTACCTGACACATCCGCATTTGAAGCCAACCTGGAGATGATGCTGCTGGGAAGTACTTCGAGTGAACAGACCTGCGGCTTACTACTCGTCCAGATGAATCAGTATGACCAGCTCAAAGAACGGTTCGGCATCATGGCTCCAGTCAAGTTCATGAAAACGATCTCGCGGCTGGTGTTACATAAGATAAGAGACGAGGACGTCATCTGTCTCTGGAAATCCGACACACTGGCAATCCTATTCCCCGGCTATTCACTCGAAGAAGGCCAGTCCAACGCAGAAACCATTCGCGAAGCGATTCGCCATCACCACTTTCGCCTGGAAGCCACCAGCCCGGAAGTCGTGGTGACCGCCAGCCTGGCTTATATCAATTGCGTTCCCGGCGACTCTGCCGAACTGGTACTGGAACGCGGTTCTCATGCTTTAGCAAAGTCTCAGAAAAAAGGCCGCAATCAGCTGATCATTCAAGACAGCCACTCCTACGAGCACAAAGCCGCCGTTTAGATCAACAGCAAGGTGACGACAACCACAATCTAAGGCGAGGGCTTCTTCGCAGGGTCCGGCTGCATTTCACCAATCCACTGTCGAATCAAATCGACGGCTTCCTGATGCACAATGCGGTTGCCGATATTCGGCATCCGCGCCGCCAGATCATTGGACTGCAAGCGATGCATCAAAATCGATTTGTCAGGTTCACCGGGAACAATGTCGTAATCACGGCCCCCTGATCCCCGTCCGGCGGCGACCGGAGTTTTCCAGATACCGATTTTCGCAGGGTCAGATTGAGTCAAACGTAAATCCAGGCCCGTCGTTCGGGCGTTCCCACCAGGACTATGACAGTGCGCACAATTCACCGACAGATAAGCACGCACGCGCTGGTCCAGTGTTCCTGAATCCGGTTCATCAAAATCAGCGAGAACTTCGATCGAGTCTGGTTTGGGAGCGGCTTCCAGTAATCGGTTGCGAGTCAGGTAAGCCAGTTGATTCTCTGCCCCCTGTGCATAATGATAAAGCCGATTCAGATTAGAGGCCGTCGGTCCAATGGGTACGTATTTATCGTGATGGCTATGACAACTGATGCATTGATTGGCATTCGGTATTAAATGCCGCGTCGACCGTGGTTTCCCGTCGGAGTGAATCCAGGAGACCTCCACTTCGCCTCCTCCCAGACTCAACTCCGCCTCCGTTTGCTCTTCATTCCAGATATAAGAATATCCGTACCAGCCGGTCTCTTTGAGAAATTCCACACGTGTTTCTAATAAACGTTCTCCCTGTGAGGGATCTCGCAGATCATTCAGATAGGAAAATGTTTTAATCAACATCGTCCCCACCGGAAACTCCAACACACCGGCTGACTTGAATTTGATTTGCCTCCCTTCAGGTAATCGCACAAACCGATACTTGGATGTGTAATCGGTAAACAGAGTCGTTATCAAATCATAGGGAATCACACCATCGACGGGTTTCTGTGATGCCCCGTTTCCCTGAAACAAACCCAACTCCGACAGCTTGTTGGGGGCAGCATAATAAACGAGTAAGGTCGTGTTTTTCGTTGGTTGTGGAGCGCCATGCGGTTTGAGCTTCACCGGTTTGAGTGGCGGCAACGTCCCTTCAAATGGTGCCATGTCTGGGCTGGGCCGATATTTGCCCGCCGCAATATTGACGGGACTTAGATTACTGAAATCGATATTCAGGAACTTCGCCTCCCCATTATTTGACAACCGGAGACTTTGCTCCGACGGAAGTTTCCCATCAACCTGCTTTTGCGGATCGACCACACCGTCATACACAATCGCAGGCAGCGGTGTGCCGACGATGGACTTCAGTACTAAACCGAGTTCGCCATCGGGTACCGTGCCGCCTCCCTTAATTTGATTGTCATGAATCGAAACGCCTTCCGGATAGGGATCGTAGTTTTGATCCTTCAATTTCTTTCCATAAATCAGAAAACTGACCACCGAGATGCTGAAGGAATGATTCTCCTCGATTTGATTTTCAAAGACTTCCACATCATCGGTCGCCATCACCAGCACTCCCGAACCAGAGGGAACAGAAGCGACCATGTTCCCTTTGGGTGCAAAATTGGGAGTATTGTTTTTGAAGATCCGATTCCGGAACAGACGTACGTGGCGTCCATTCTTCTGAGGAAGTCCTGGCAGGTCGAACACCAGGAGTCCGCCGGTATTCTTCGTGACAATATTTCCGTAGACGTCGGCATTGATGGTGTTTTCGATCTCAATGCCGGCAACATTTGATTCCGCGCGGCAGTTTCTGACAACCACATCAGTGGACTGGCCGACATAAATCCCCGCGTCAGCTGCTCCAATCGCAATACAATTTTCAATCAACACGTTTTTACACTGAACCGGATAAAGCCCATAGGCCCCATTGGTTGTTTTTGGCCCCCCCGTCCATTCAGTGCGGATCCCCCGAAAGGTCACATTCTCAGCCCCTAAAACTTTAATCGCATTATGGCTGGTGTCTTCCACCGCAAAGTCTTCCAGAACAAGATTATCTCCACTCGCCAGTAAACCAAAGCTGCCGTCCGTCTGATTTTTAAATGAAAGAACCGTTTTCTCATGGCCTTGCCCACGAATCGTGACATTATCCGTTACCAGGTTTAATCCGGACCGCAGCTCATATTTGCCCGCTTCCAATACAAGCACGTCGCCCGGAATGGCTTGAATCAAACGAGACTGAAATTCAAACTGAAAATCAGGACCAGGTGAAAACGTATAAGTCGCTGACTCCAGTTTCGGCACGTTTGACTCCGCCGCCTCAAGGCGATCCCCTATGCAGAAAAACACGGCAATCAGAATGGGGCCTGCGAAACGGAATGTTTTGTGAAATGCGAACGGAATGGTCTGTGGCATATCGGATCAACCTGCGCTGAGTTTGCTCATTGAAAAGATTTATTTAAAGACAACGGAAAGCCCTACACGTAATAGATTCATCAGTGAAGGCTGGCGGTACAAATTCATCAGCCCCCAGCCAACCGCTTCCGGATTGGGGTGTGAGGGGAACCAGACCGGTTTCGGAAATAAGGTCAACGGACCATACAACACCGTTTTTTCCACATCCGAAAGAAAGAAGGTGTTATGCACGTTTCCAATTCCACTGGCTACATTAGTTAAATTGGTCCCCGGTGCGCCTCCCCAGGGGGTTGACATGAATGCATAATTCAAAGCAGGCCAGTGATTGATTCCCACGGCGCCATAATTCATGCGGGAGATACAACGGTCCAGAACATCGCGATTTGTTTTTTGAAATGCATTCGGAACCGTAATGGTGGCACACAGCGTCCCCCACACTTCCTGGTTCACAAAATCAACGGCCCGTTCGAGAAACTCGGTATCGGAATCAGCCTCAAGCGCAGTTTCCGCACAAACACAGACAAATGATTCTTCCTGAAATAAATGCGGCGACTGACTTGGGTCAGCATTGCGGATCAACTTCCAAGGCAGGAACTCTTTGTTCTCAGGCACATCCCCGGTAAACCGCTCCCAGCGTTCCGCCGCACCGGGATAGTAGGCATACCGTCTGGGAATCTGTTCTAGCTGACGCTCAATCAGCGCTAAAAACCGGTCGCGTTGCGGCCAATCCGCAGAGGTAATGATGACTTTCGTCGCCAGGCAATTAAACGAAGCGTTATTCACAATCGAAGCAGCAATATTTTCCGCTTGAAACTGCAACTGTTTTTCCGAGTATGCGCCAGGCACCACGATCCAGGGAGAGACATTTCCCAGCTCACTTGTAATCGGCACATCGATCAGAGGCTGATTTTTCGCTTTCCGCGACTCCCGTTCTGCAGGATCACTGCCCCAGACAATCGCATCGTGTGTCTGCGTCGATCCGGTAATATGAATGCGATCAATATCGGGATGCGAGACCAGATATGCACCGGCGGCGGCAGTTCCTTCTACAATCCGTAATAACCCGGCTACTATCAACGGCTGAAACGCTTGCTCGAATACCGGTTTCAGATATGCGTTGACCGGATTCATTTTCAGCAAAACCCGTTCCCCATCCTGCAGAATTTTCGTCAACACATCAGTGGCAGGAATCGCCGACACGTTTCCTGCTCCCAGTACCAGTGTCAGCGGCATTGATGCACTGCTGTCTGTTTTCAAATGAGCGAGATCAAATAGCGACGTCGATTCCACACCCGGCTTTAACCAGGCCTCTGCCTTCAGCCCGGCGAAGACCAGCGCGTCATAAATTCCGCTGGTCGGAAAAACAGGTACGCGCCACTGCTGCCCTGTTGACAACTTTGGAGACCTCGGGAGACGAGGTTGATCGGAACGCGCGATCGCTTTCAAGCTGATTAATAACACTTGCAAAAATCGAGCCACGGAAACCGGCCCGGCCAAAAGTTCCTCTGCACGGACCGGGCTCGCTTCCGGAATTCGTTTCGCCTGACAGGAAAGATCGACCCATTCCTGCGTGGCAGTGGAAAGACTGAGCAGACACTGCTCGATCAATTCAATCCGCTGCCCGATTGAAAAGCCAACCGACGCCCGGTTGGCTTCAGCCAGTTCGGTTAACGCCCGAACAAGGTCAGACTGATTCGGAATCGAAACACCTTGCTGATGCAGGATCGTTTTCTCCATCGTAGAAAATCACATTCCACTTCAAGTTACGGCGAGGTAAAGACACTGTTTTTTGATTCTAAGGTGTCTCGACCACTTCTCCGCCGTGAATTGTTGAAAGGGCCTGATAGACGCCCAGATCGATATTCTCACTGATGAAGTGCACCGAACCATCTCCATACAGGAAATGAGCTCCGCCAACATGCTGGCTGCGGAAATTACTAGTGGCATCCGCGCTTGTGCCAAATGAGCAACTGGAAAAGCTTCCGAGGTCGATCAGTGTTTCAGTCGTCAGCGGTTTATTGATCCGGTCAGCGGTACTTCCAAAGACGCTGGCCCGAGGCCCCATAAATAATCCTGCTTTGAAATCAGATGGAGGAGGTTGTGCTACCATCCAGCCTTGTGTTGCTTCCACTGGTGTCGCTGGTGCGGTATTGCAGCCCTGCCCCTCACAAAGCATAAATTGAGAGCCGGTCGCTCCTTCCCCCATCGCGATTGTATTACTCGAACCATCAACGATGTCCCGCATCTTGGCCCCCTTATTGAGGTCAAACATCCCTTTAACATTGCTGGGGTGGTTACTGGTATTGCACCAAGCTACATTCGATCCACGACACATCAGATAAGTCGTAATCCCCAATGTTCCCATCGCCGGTATCACAGCATCCAAAGCAGGCTCATGAAGCGGATTTGCCCCAACATTAGAGGGACAGACAAACATCGGAATCACAGTTCGGGCCACCGCGGGAGACTGCTGTTCCCAAGGCTCTGAAGAATCATAGAGATTCGACAGATTCGCCTGATCAAAATAAGGCAGCATCATCACAATCCCGTTGGCAAAAAAATCACCACCGCCTGAAGAACCCGGCTTGAAACTCGCCCCCAGCGGAAAGGTGCTAAACGCTTCGTGATAATTGTGCATTCCCAGACCGAACTGCTTCAGATTATTTTTGCACTGTGATCTGCGTGCCGCTTCTCGTGCCTGTTGAACTGCAGGTAGTAGCAATGCAATCAGAATCGCAATAATTGCGATAACCACTAACAACTCAATGAGTGTGAATCCTCTTTTTAGAGGTTTACGATGTGCCATGACGCTACTCCTCGCATATTCAGAAGTGTTAGGAATTGACTATTCGTATGTGCTTGCAGCACGAATTTCAAAACTCGGTCAATCAGATTGAGTCCAGGCACTCTTTCTGCCAGAACCACAATTCGAACATACACGCTCTGACATGTCGTTCTCTGATCAACGAAACTCACTCTTGAAAGTTTCCGGCAGTTCAAAAAGATGTGAATCGGAACCGCCGACCCTCATGGTAGCTGTAAGAGAATAACCTCTTATCGATTCATAAATATGAGTCAGAATTACTGGTTTTTCGTCTAAAAACATTGAATAACCGGTAACGTTACCGTTACATTAATATTAATACTAACCTGCTCTGTTTCCGAATTCAACATAATTCGGATCAAAATGGTGCTTCAAAATGTAAATCGGATCGACAAGGTATCTGGTTCAGCCAGGGTTTCTTCACAACCTGAAACGCGCTAGTTATACTCGACTTTCCTCACACCAAATGGAGTTTGAATGACATCAACCGATGCAGAAATGGTACCTCCCAAAAAGGAAGTCAATTCCCAGGCAGCGATCCTGAAAGCAGCCATCGAGGAATTTGCTGAACGTGGCGTCGAGGGTGCTCGAATTGAATCCGTCGCGCGAAAGGCGAAATTTAACAAGTCACTCATTTATCGTTACTTCACTGATAAACACGGGCTATTTGAGGCAGCCCTGCAAAGTAAGCTTGAAGAACGGAATGAGAATGTCGAAAAGATTCCCGTCAAAATTGAAGAAGTCCTGCAATTCTACTTCGAAGAAAACTTACGCGACCAGAATTACGTACGCGTTCTCTTGAACGAAGCTCAGCAGAATGAAGGTGCGCCGCTCATCGATGAACCCTGGCGACGGGACTACTACCAGAAACATATCAATCGCCTCAAACAGTCACAGGCAGAAGGCACGATTTCCGACGAGTTTGATCCGGTCTCCTTGATGCTGATCTTTACGGCTCTCGTCTTTTTCCCCGCGACACTGCCTCAACTGGCACAATTGATTTCGGGACACAGTGTCGATTCTGAAGAGTTCAAAGCGATTTGGAAGGATTGTCTGACAGCGATCACAAAACTGCTCCAATCCGGTGAATGATCGGAAACCGACGCGCAAATTCACGTAAGCCATTTTAAAAAATGCACTTAAGACAAATACTCCAATCATAATTCTTGCCATCAAACTTGAACGTTCATAAGCGCCCTGGACTTTTTCTTATTTTGAACCGGATCCGGACAAAATACAGGTAATAATGGCCAACGGAGAACGCCGGATAGACGTACTAAACTTCACTGGCATGATGATATAAGGAAATTCACGTAGTTTTCTGTGTTTCGCCGGTAAATCGGCAACTGACAAGTAGATGGGGTTGGAGAGTCCTGGAAATGTCGTCTTGTTCTGTTTTCTCTGATCCTATAATATCAGACTTCCAACATGAGTGAATTCCCGGCTCACAACCGGTTCTACAAACGGTTTCTCTACATCACTTACAATTCAATAAACGGACGAAACTTATGAAGTTAAATCCTCCCTCTAAAGCAGCCGCTGCTCTTAGCCTTTGCATGTTTCTCCTCTTGGGAACAGCCATCTTCGCGCAACAGGCGAATGTTTCTGATTCATCCAGCGATTCCGTCACAGCAAAACGAGTTTGTGCGATGGTCAGCCGTTTTCACATTAGTGGCAAACCGATCAATGATGAAATTTCTCAAAAACTGATGAAACGCTTCATCAAACAGCTCGATCCGCAAAAACTCTATTTTTACAAATCTGATATTGCGAGTTTCGAAGCAGAAAAGAACCAACTGGATGACAAGCTGGCTATGGGAGATGTCAAGTTCGCCTATAACGCATTCGACTTGTACTTGAAGCGACTTCAAGAACGAATGGATTACGCACAGCAACTGGTTGACGTGGACCATGACTTCACGGTTGATGAATCGATTGTTGTCGATGCCAAAGAACTGGATTTCCCCAAAGATCAATCGGAAATGAATGAGCGTTGGAGAAAACGCGTTAAGTTCGATTTATTGAACCTGATTCTGGAAGATACTGAACTTGCTAAAGCACGTGAGCAGTTACATAAACGTTACCGCAATAACCTGCGAACCATGTCGCAGACTGATAATCCCGAGAAGCTGGAAATGTACTTGAGTGCGTTAACACACTGCTTCGACCCTCACTCCAGCTATATGTCGCCTCAAACCCTGGAAGACTTCCGCATCAGCATGGAACTCAGCCTGGACGGCATCGGTGCCGCTCTGCGTTCTGAAGACGGTTATACGGTCGTAGCTGAAATCGTTCCCGGTGGAGCCGCAGATGCCGATGGTCGCCTCAAAGCAGGTGACAAAATCGTCGCAGTGGCCCAGGAAGACGGTGAATTCGTCGACGTCGTCGAAATGAAACTCAGTAAGGTTGTGCGATACATTCGTGGAAAACGAGGAACCATCGTTCAATTACGCGTTAAGAAAGAGAAAAACAGTGCGGTTGAAGTTTATAAATTAACACGCAAAAAAATTGAATTAAGTACCTCGGAAGTCAAAGGCAAGATCATTGAAACTGGTGAACGTCTCCCCGGCAAGACCGGACGCATCGGTGTCATCAGTATCCCTTCCTTCTATCGTGATTTCCGCGGGGCTCAACGAGGCGATGAAAACTTCAAAAGTACAGCTCGCGACGTCCGTAAAGTTCTGTACGACTTCCGCGATCAGGGAGGCGTTGATGGAATCGTGATCGACCTGCGGTTCAATGGTGGTGGTGCCCTCAGCGAAGCCATCGAAGTTTCCGGCCTGTTCGTTGATGAAGGCCCTGTCGTTCAGGTCAAACAACCGGACGGCGAACGAAAAATTCACAGCGACGTAGAACCCGGTGCGGTCTATACTGGTCCGCTGGTTGTTGTCTGTAACCGTCTGTCCGCTTCGGCATCAGAAATTTTTGCAGGCGTCATCAAAGACTACAAACGGGGAATTATCATTGGTGACACCACCACACACGGAAAAGGCACCGTGCAAAACGTGATGCCTGTCAGCAACCAGATGTTTAGCTTCCTGCGAGGCCAGGATCTGGGTGCTTTGAAACTGACGATTAACCAGTTCTATCGCGTCAATGGTGACAGTACTCAAAACAGGGGCGTTCGTTCCGACATCGTGTTGCCTTCACTGATCGACAACATGGACCTGGGAGAATCATTCCTGGATGATGCGATGGAGTTTGATAAAACCGAAGTCGCTCAATTTGCTCCCGTTGACATGGTCAGCCAGCAAATCCTGAAACGTCTGCAACAATCCAGCACACAACGTGTGGTCGCAGATAAAGAGTTCAAAGAAACACAAGAAGAGATCAACAAGTATCTGAAAAAGAAAAACCAGAAAACCATCTCACTTGTTGAGGCCACTCGTCGAAAAGAACTTTCGAACGATAAAGAAAAAGAAGATAAGAAAAAGGAAGAAGAAGAAAAGAAAAAAAGTGAGACCGACAAAGAGATTTTCAAGAAAGATTACTACAACGATGAAATCTTGAATATCACCGTCGACTACCTGAATGTTCTTAAAAACATGAATACAGTTCAACGCTAAACTGATTCGAAACTAGTCCCCTGAACTCCGGTCCCTTTATTGAGGCCGGAGTTTTTTTATTTGCGATCTCGCTTCTGCTGCAACAACCACAGCATCAATTCAAATGTTTGAACCTGTTCTCTTTAATCCAAGGCTGTTACACTGATGAAGAGATAACAGAGCTCCCCGCCATACACTTATTGTGCAGGTTCCCGTATGCAGCATGCTCAGCACTTTCCACGCTATGATATTCGGCAAACCTATCAATGGAATTATGAAAACGCACCTGCGCCAGTAGAAGTGGAACCACCGACGATTCCTGGCTCATGGTCATTTTGCGGCCTGCCCGTCCCTTCTCCACTGGGAATTCCGGCAGGACCGCTACTGAATGGAAAATGGGTACGGTATTATGCCAGTCTCGGATTTGATGTCCTGACTTATAAAACCGTCCGCTCCTCCGCGCGTGCCTGTTACCCGCTCCCGAATTTACAACCGGTTCAGACAACTTCCCTCGCGGGAGGAGAACAACGAGTCTCCATCGCGGAAACCATGCGGGGCAGCTGGGCCGTCTCTTTCGGCATGCCCTCAGCCTCACCGGACGTCTGGCGCAAAGACATCGAACAAACCCGATCACTTCTGCCTGCAGAGAAAATCCTGTCGGTGTCCGTTGTCGGCTCTCTGCAACCGGACTGGTCACTGGATGAACTGGCAGACGATTATGCAGTGTGTGCAAAGTGGGCCATTGAAAGCGGCGCCGATTGTATTGAAACCAACTTCTCCTGCCCGAATGTCTGCACGCAAGACGGACAGCTTTATCAGCAACCTGAGGCAGCCGCACTGGTTGCCAGTCGCGTGAAGCAGGTCACCGGTTCCGTTCCCTATCTCATTAAAATTGGACATCTGCCAGAGAAAACACAAGCACACGAATTCTTACAAGCCGTGCTGCCCTTCGCGTCCGGCATCGTCATGACGAATAGCGTCGCCACAACAGTCGTTGATCAGGAGCAGAATCTGCTGTTTGATGGGGAACAACGGGGCATTTGTGGTGCAGCTACAAAACAAGCCTCGCTCAATCAGCTCAGAATCTTCGCAGATCTCATTGCGGAGTTGCCCGATGAAGTAGATAGGCCGCATCTGATCTCCTGTGGAGGCATCAGCTCTGCCGACGATGTCAAACAGTTTCTGTCCGCCGGCGCTCAGGCAACGCATCTGGCAACCGCCGCCATGTGCGACCCACTGATCGCCTGTCAAATCCGTCAAACCCTGGCAGAATCAAAAGATGTCTATATCTGAAATGACATCTGTCATATCAAACGCCATTTGCGCTTCTGTTTTTTCTGAATCCGCTACTTTGTCGCTCGACCCGAAACGACGGGTACCGTAAGATGACGACATGAATGCCATCGTCGTAAAAAATCTAGAGAAAAACTATAAAGTCTACCAGAAAAAAGAGGGCGTACTTGCTTCCCTCAAAGGACTTTGGCGACGTGATCATAAAACCGTACATGCTGTTTCCGATGTTAGTTTTTCAATTGAGAAAGGGGAAATGGTGGCCTTTCTCGGCCCCAATGGCGCCGGCAAAACCACGACCCTGAAGCTTCTGGCAGGACTGATTTTCCCTTCCGCCGGCGATGCCACCGTGTTAGGTCATATCCCCTGGAAACGTGAAAATGAATACCGCCGCCGGTTTTCGCTGGTAATGGGACAGAAGAATCAGCTCTGGTGGGACCTGCCCGCCCAGGAATCATTTCGCCTGCATAAAGAAATCTACCGGATCGACCCACAGCAATACACACGACGCATCGATGAGCTCACCAGCCTGCTCGAAGTGCGGCACCTGATCGGCCAACCCGTTCGTGAACTATCCCTGGGGGAACGCATGCGGATGGAACTGATCGCGGCATTACTCCACAAGCCGGATGTCCTGCTACTGGATGAACCAACCATCGGTCTGGATGTGGTTTCCCAACGCCGCGTACAGGAATTCCTGAAATACTACCAGGTCGAACAGAAAACCACCGTCGTGTTAACCAGCCACTATATGAAGGATGTCGAAGCGCTCTGCAAACGCGCGATCATCATCAACCAGGGCAGTATCAAACACGATGGCCCGTTAAGCGATATTCTGGATCGGTTCAGTAATTATAAAATCATGGACGTCCAGTTTGACGGTGATGACCACCCCCGCGACTTTTCACAATGGGGGGAAGTCATTGAATTTGAAGCACCGCATGTCAAACTGAAAGTCCCGCGCAATAAAATCCCCGAGATCCTTTCGAACCTGCTGGCCAAGTATCGCATTTTAGATGTGGGCGTGCAGGAACGCCCTCTGGAAGAAGTCATCGCGGAAGTATTTACCGAACATAAAAATGATGCTGATCGTGCCAAAGATGAAAGCAACCTGCTGCAATCAACGACAGATTGATCAAAGCATTGAAACACCTTAATTCCGTTTGTCACTTTGTTTTGAACACCTCTTTTCAATTTCAGTAAATCATGATTGCCAGCCTGCGAACAAACTGGATCATTCTCAAAACCTCCGTAGAAGAACGTCTCGTCTACCGTGGAGATTTTGTGTTTGCGACTCTGGTTCGCTTCCTGCCGATTGTCACTCAAATTTTTCTATGGGGCGCCATTTACGGAGTTCATTCCAAGGACCCCGTCGGTTCCATTAAAGGTTACACATACCACCAGATGGTCGCCTATTACCTGCTGGTGATGGTGGGGCGTGCTTTTTCGAGTATGCCTGGACTGGCAAATGGAATCGCTAACGATGTCCGTGACGGAACCATCAAAAAGTATCTGATACAGCCGATCGATATGCTGGGTTATCTCTTCTGGGCGCGCATGGCTCACAAGCTGGTCTATTACATGGTTGCAATCTGCCCTTTTATTCTCGTGTTTTATCTCTGCCGTGACTATTTTGCCGGCTGGCCAGATGCTTTTACGATTTCGGCCTGGATCCTGTCACTGATGATGGCATTCCTCGTCGGCTTCTTAATCGAATCGCTGATCGGCCTGATCGCGTTCTGGTTTCTCGAAGTCAGTTCCCTGATCTTCATCTACATGATGTTGAATTATTTTCTCTCAGGGCACATGATCCCACTCGACCTCTTTCCAGAGCCCTTAAGTCAGTGGATGCAAATGCTACCTTTCAAATATCTCGCCTATTTCCCGGGTACCGTGATCCTCGGAAAATATTCACATCAGGAACTGATTTTCGAATTGTCCATTGAAGTGGTCTGGATTATTGTGCTCTTTTCACTCAACCGGATCGCCTTTCAACGGGGAATCAGACGCTACAGCGCTTTTGGGGGTTAACTCAGTCATTCAAGACTCGATGGCTCCCTGGACGCACTCAATTGGTACGATTTTCGTGTCATTAGTGCATTTCTCACCCCCTTCTACCACAAAGTTTCATATTTCTGCCTTAGACGGATGCATGCCGATCTGCTAAAATGGATCCACAAGGGCTGAGTGAACTTTCGTCAAGAATGACCCGCCGCAGGATGAAAGTCGCTGCTCCACTGAGGTCACGAACTTAGATGCCACTGCTGGTGTCTACCAATTGTCCCCCCTTTTTCAGCCTCCTGAATCGAAATGAGGGACATGCTGTTTTTCTCTCGCGATCAGAATACCTGAACCTAAGATGTGAGCGGAAAAGAGTTTGAGTTCCAAAATACAGTGCTCTTAAATCCGGCAATCAATTACAGTTTGAATTAAAAAAATCAAATGTCTATTACCCCCGTCGTTCCCACGAATGAAGAGGAACCCATTTACAATCGGCTGTTTTGGCTTTGCTATCTGGCAAATGTCATTTTAGTTACCGCAAACGCCCTGACATTTCGCTTTGCCGATTTAATTACTTACCTGGGGGGAACCGAAGAACTCGTCGGTGATATTGTCAGCTGTGGCGTCTTTGTCGCTTTGATTGCCCGTTTCTTTCTCGGACAGGGCATTGACCGCTATGGAGTCCGACGACTCTGGGCCATTTCCGCGATCATTTTTGTGTTCGGGGCCGGTGGAATGGCGCTCTGCCGCTCATTGGGCTGGCAAATCTTTGCATTAAGAACGTTTTTTGCGACAGGTATCGCCGGTATGTTTACCTGCTCGGTCGTGCATATTCAACAAAAAGTCCCCCAGCATCGTCGAACAGAAGTTATCGGCTGCCTGGGCAGCAGCGGCTTTGTGGGAATGATCCTGGGTACGCAGGTTAGTGACTGGATGCTGAAATGGTTCCCGCCGGGAAATGATCAGTTCTATGCCTTGTTCGGGATTCCGGCCATCCTGGGCGTTTGTTACTTTCTGATCGTACTGGCTGTGACACGCAATGATGTTCATCGCAGGCCCAAAGTCACACCGGCCGCACACCAGTTACTGTTCCGCTACTGGCCAGGTCAGGTCGTGGTCATCGCCATCATGATGGGCCTCAGCTTTACCGTGGTCAGCGTATTCTTAACCCGCTTCGTCACTCAACGGGAACTGGGAGGCATTGGAACATTCTTTGCCGGATATGCCACGTCTGCCTTTGCCATCCGTATTCTGACGCGTCGCTGGGGAGAGACTGTCGGCCGAAATAAAATGATTACCATGGGTTTGATGGGACACGCCATCGGTCATCTCATTCTGCCTTCCATCACACGCGAATGGCAATTGATTGGCCCTTCTATTTTGTGCGGCTTTGGGCACGCCTTGCTCTTTCCTGCCGTCGTTTCGCTGGGAACGGAATCATTCCCCAAACATTTTCGCGGCACCGGGACCACAATCGTGCTCGGTTTCTTTGATGCGGGAGCCATCATTTTTGCTCCGATCATGGGAAGCATTATTGATCGCTGGGGAATCGTAGCAATGTTCTACACATCAGCGTGTATCATGACCTTAACCGCGACCGTCTATACAATCACGGCAAACCACAGCCTCAGTAAAGATGTCGCAGCCGCGCCGGAAGAGCTTTGTGCCACTCTCGAAGAAGCCGTCGACTGACCAGGATCACTCGACTACGAGTTACTGAATCGCACCTGATTCCAGATCCTGAACTACTTCTGCCAGGATCGCTGGATCCGCTAATTTGAGGACATGATCAATGCGCGTTGGTGGCACATTCAGCCGTTCCATCAGTTCTCGTGCCCGCTCCCAGAGCTTCTCTTTCTTCTTGCCTTCTGCCAAAAACAGATTGGTACAGAGCTCGGAAAGCTTTTGCTGATCAATCGAATCCCGGTTATCATAGTAGCGTTTGATCACGTCTTTCTGGTAATTTGAAAATTCTGCCATCGGAAAGGCTTCACTCCTGAGCTCGATTCAAAAAAATATCTGTACAATGGGGTGCATCCCTGTTGAACTGGGATAATGCAGGTTTTTATCGGTTTGAAAGGCCAAAGGTTTGACTAGAATTTAGACTCTCACCTGACTATTAGAGAAAATTTGACGTTCGGCTTCTAGCAATATATATGAATTTTAAAAGTGGAAAATGATGATTCACCGATAAGAAAGATTATTGTGCGATTTTGTGCTGGTTGTATACTCCCAGATCAATGTAAATTTCGTAAAATACCCATTGCACGCATTGATCCTGAATCGTCAAAATCCCAAAAATAAAGCCATCATGAGCGCGAGATTATAAGACATGATGCAGTAATCAACCCAAATGGCCGAAATTTCTGATTAGTTGACTCACCGTTTTTCAGTGAGTACCATTTTATCTAGTTTAAGTTGTATCTATTGTAACGCGTAAGTGTTACTCAAACTGGTTAAATAAAATATTAGAAAAGTGCTGGTAGTTTATTAAACCCGGAGCGAAACGTGTCCGTCACACAATTCACTGAACAAGAACTGAAGGACCTGGAAGAAAAAACGACCATACCTCGTTTTTTATTCTTACCCCTGGGATTGGTTGGACTTTGGTGCCTTGCCGTTTACTGGCCTAGCAATGCGATTGGCTGGCAAGCGTTTTGGACTTTATTTACGTCCTATTGCCTGTTCTGCTGGACCAGCTGCTTTCATGAATGTTCTCACCACACTCTGTCCGGATCTAAAAATGCCAGTATCTGGCTGGGACGCGTGCTGGGAACAGCGATGTTCGTACCTTACACGATCTATCGAGAAAGCCACATTCGTCATCACGCCTACTTAAATAAGCCGAGTGACTGGGAGCTCTGGCCTTATTCGGATCCGAATACCTCACTTGGTTTTCGCAGAGTTTTCATTTGGTTTGACCTGCTGCTGGGTCTGTTTATGGCTCCCTACATTTATGGTCGAATTTTCTGGCATAAGGACTCGCCGCTGAAAGACCCCAAGCTTCGAAAAGCCATCCGCTATGAGTACATGGCGATGGTTTTGTTCTGGGGCTCCGTCATCGGCCTCTGTGCCTACTATGATGCTATCTGGGGCCTGTTGCGGGTCTGGTTCCTGCCACACTACCTCGCTGGAATCTATCAAAACACCCGTAAATTTACCGAGCATCTCGGCATGAGCAGCTACGATCCGATGTTGGGGACGCGTACTGTCGTTGGCTCAAATATCATCACCAGGTTATGTACTTACTTCAATTTTGATATCTTTGTACATGGTCCACACCACCGCCATCCTCGGATTGCCCATAACTTACTTCTGCAAAAAATGGACGACTACAAGGAGCAGAACCCGGATGTCAAGTACCCGGTCTTCACCAGCTACTGGGGCGCCATTATCGACATGGCTCCGTCATTCATTTTCAAACCGGGTGTCGGCATGAATGCAGGAGCTCCCGCTCCCGCCAAAGAGAAAAAACAGATCGATAACTTCGTGCAGGATGTTGCGAAGGAAGTCCTCGCTGATCAAGACCACGTCAGCAAGCCGACTTAGTGTGAGCTCTTACTGACCTGAAGTTTCTCATCTGAGTTCCCAAAACCATACTCGGCTGCAGCCATCTCAGAGCCTGCAGTCGACTGGCAAGTGTGGCTTCTTAAGTGTCGCGTTTATAAAACGGCAATTCTGTCAGCTTGACAGGAAATCGTTTTCCTCGAATGTCTGCTTCCAAGGTCCGTCCTGGTTCTGCAAATTTCGCTTCAACGTAAGCCATCCCGATCGGCATATCGAGTGTTGGAGAAAAAGATCCGGAAGTCACAATCCCGACCTGCTGATCTCCCTCAAACAGCGGGCATCCTTCTCGAGCCGCCCGTTTTCCTTCCAATGTAAAGCCCACACGAACTTTCCGATCTTCGCGGGCTTTGGCGGCAATCAAAGCCTCTTTGCCGATGAAGTCGGCTGCCTGTAATTTCACGGCGAAATTCAGACCAGCCGTAAACGGATCCGTTTGCTCATCCAGCTCGTGACCATACAAGGGCATAGCAGCTTCTAATCTCAAAGTATCCCGACAGCCTAAGCCTGCAGGAACAAGTCCGACGGACTCTCCGTCCGCAATCAAACGCTCCCACAGCGTGACTGCCTGTCCTTGATCCAGCACGACTTCAAAGCCGTCTTCGCCCGTATATCCGGTTCGGCTGACAAGTGCATCAACGCCTAAAACCTGAGTTTCCACGCCATAATAATATTTGATCTCGCTCAGATCGGCTTCAGCCAGGGGGTTCAACACGCCCAGTGATTCAGGTCCCTGTAGAGCCAGCATGAATTTGTCGCAGGTCCGGTCATCAATCTGAACATCAAAGCCCGCTCGCTGTTTCTCGATCCACTCCACAATTTTCAGACGATTGGATGCGTTGACGACCAGCAGATAAAAATCGGAAAACCGGTAAACCAACACATCATCCAGAATTCCGCCTGCTTCGTTCGTCACCAGCGAATACCGAATCTGCCCCGGCTTGAGGGATTCCACATTGTTCGTCAGCAGCCGATCCAGAAATCGGCAGGCATCCGGACCGGAAAAAAACAGACGCCCCATATGGGCAATATCAAACAACCCGGCCGTTTTTCGAACAGCATGATGTTCTGCGGTAATATTGGAATACAGCAGGGGCATTTCCCAGCCAGCAAAATCGACCATGCGACCACCATGGTCAACATGCCATTGATGACAGGCAGTAGATAACAATGAATCAGACACGGGATTTCTCTCTTTTTATTTCTGCTCTGAACAGAATTTTTGCTGGAAATAAAACGGGGTCTATTTCTAGAGCGCATCGCATTTTATCATAGCGTCTCTCAATCAAATATACTCGGTCCAAATGGCCCTGGAGACGCTACAGTAAAACTGGACACAGTCTTAACGAGGCTGTTCTATTGTGGAAGCTTGTCTGCGATCACGCAATCATCAGGCAGACAGAATCTAAATTTTCTAAAACTCGGCGCAGAAAAAAAGCGAGACCTTCTGGATGAAAACCTCGCTTTGAAAATTTGAGTTTCAATCCTGCTAACGCTACTCTTTGGAGCAGAGCTTGGCACGCAGATATTCCCGATTCAGACGGGCAATGTTCGACACGGAAATTTCCGCAGGACAAGCAGCCTGGCACTCTTCCGTATTCGTACAATTTCCAAAGCCTTCCAGATCCATCTGTGCCACCATGTTTTCCACTCGGGAAGCACGTTCCGGCTCACCTTGAGGCAGCGTGGAGAGATGCGACACTTTCGCAGACACAAATAACATCGCAGAAGCATTCTTACAGGCTGCTGCACAGGCACCACAGCCAATGCAGGCAGCCGCATCCATGGCTGTTTCCTGAATATGCGCGGGTACCGGAATTGCATTGGCTTCAGGGGCATTCCCGGTACTGACCGAAATGAAGCCCCCTTTTTCGATAATGCGATCAAAGGCACTGCGATCTACGACCAGGTCGCGTACGACAGGAAATGCCTTGGCACGCCAAGGTTCTATCACAATGGTATCGCCATTTTTGAAACGTCGCATATGCAACTGGCAGGTGGTCGTGCCTGAATCAGGGCCGTGCGCCTGACCGTTAATCATCAGGCTGCACATGCCGCAGATGCCTTCACGACAGTCATGGTCAAAGGCAATCATCTCTTCGCCTTTTTCATGCAACTGCTCGTTCAGCACATCCAGCATCTCCAGAAACGACATATGCGTGGAAATGTCGGTCAGTTTGTATTCGACATAACGCCCTGCAGCATCAGGTCCTGGCTGTCGCCAAACTTTGAGCGTCAGATTCAAAGTCTCGCTCATTATTTATAACTCCTCGTAGTCAGAGGTACTTCGACAAATTCTAAATGCTCACGATGTTCCACTGGTTCTTTTCCGACCTCAGTAAACTCCCAAGCCGAGACATGACAGAAATTCTCATCGTCACGTTTTGCTTCATTATCGGCAGTCTGATGTTCTTCACGGAAATGACCACCGCAGGACTCTTCACGCACCAGTGCATCTCGCACCATCAGCTCACCAAACTCCAGGAAGTCGGCCAGACGACCGGCGTGTTCCAGATTCTGATTCAACTGCTGCCCCTCGCCAATAACTTTGATACTGGACCAGAACTCATCTCGCAGATCACGAATCTTACCCATGGCCGTTTCCAGCCCCTGGCGTTCGCGCGACATACCACAATATTCCCAGAGGATATGCCCCAGTTCTCGATGAATACTATCAGACGAACGCGTGCCCTGGATTCCCAGAATTTTCGCATTCCGATCCTGTGCATTTGCCATTGCAGCCGTGAAAGCTTCATCGTCCGTTGAAACAGAAGGCAAGCTGTGTGAAGCGAGGAAGTGACCTGTCGTATAGGGAGCCACAAAATAACCGTCTGCCAGTCCCTGCATCAAAGCCGAAGCTCCCAGACGATTGGCACCATGATCAGAAAAGTTGGCTTCTCCCAGAACAAACAAGCCCGGGATCGTACTTTGCAGATGATAATCGACCCACAAGCCTCCCATCGTATAATGGACAGCGGGATAGATTCGCATCGGAACCTGATACGGGTCTTCGCCGGTAATCTTGGCATACATGTGGAACAGGTTGCCGTACTTCGCTTCGATCACATGTCTTCCGTCACGGGCAATGGCGTCCCGGAAATCGAGGAAGACCGCCTGGCCCGTCGCACCGACGCCATAGCCAGCATCACAGCGTTCTTTTGCAGCCCGAGAAGCCACATCACGCGGCACCAGGTTTCCAAACGCAGGATAACGACGCTCGAGATAGTAATCCCGCTCTGCATCAGGAATCTCATTCCCGCGACGCTTATCCCCTTGTTCTTGAGGCACCCAGACCCGACCGTCGTTTCGCAGACTTTCACTCATCAGCGTCAGTTTAGACTGATAATCGCCACTGACGGGAATACAGGTCGGATGGATCTGTGTGTAACAGGGATTGGCAAAGAAAGCGCCCCGCTTGTGGCACCGCCAGGCAGCGGTTACATTAGAACCTTTGGCATTCGTCGAAAGATAGAAGGCGTTTCCATAACCGCCCGTACAAAGCAAGACACAGTCTGCCGAATATTTTTCAAATTCGCCCGTGATCAGGTTCCGCACAATAATGCCGCGTGCGACGCCGTCAATCACAACCAGATCCAGCATTTCTCGCCTGGGTAATAATTCAATCCGCCCGGCACCGACCTGTCGCATTAACGCACTGTAGGCTCCCAGCAGCAACTGCTGGCCCGTTTGACCGCGTGCATAAAACGTTCGCGAAACCTGAGCTCCGCCGAAAGAGCGGTTTGCCAGAGATCCGCCATAATCGCGGGCAAAAGGAACTCCCTGGGCTGCACACTGATCGATAATGTTATTACTGACTTGTGCCAGTCGATGTACGTTGGCCTCACGGCTGCGATAGTCGCCCCCTTTGACGGTATCGTAAAATAACCGCCAGACGCTGTCGCCGTCATTCGGGTAATTCTTGGCGGCGTTGATTCCCCCCTGAGCGGCGATACTGTGAGCACGCCTCGGAGAATCCTGGAAGCAGAACGACTGCACCTGATAGCCCAGCTCCGCCAAAGAAGCGGCCGCAGAAGCACCCGCCAATCCAGTCCCGACAACGATGATTTTCTTCTTCCGTTTATTCGCCGGGTTAACCAGCTTCATTTCCTGTTTGCAGCGGTCCCATTTCTGGGCCATCGGACCTTCAGGAACGCGAGAATTTAAAACCGTCGTAGCCGCCTCGGCCATGATATCAACCTTCAAAACGGAAACTGTTAAACTAAAGAATGAGCTGTGACAACAAACATACTTGAGTGATTGGAATCAATGAATGAAATATCCCCAGATCGGCAAGCTGACAAAACCAACGGCAATCACAATCGCAAACAGGATGGCCAGTTTTTTGATCAGCGGCATATATTTGGGATGATTCAAACCCAGTGACTGGAATGCACTCCAGAAACCGTGCGATAAATGGAATCCAAGAACAATCGTTCCCACAATATAAATGGGGGCACTCAGACTGCTACCCAGTACCTGAATGATAATACCGTAAGGTGTTGCATCCTTGTAATCGACTGTGGGATTCGCCTGCAATTTCATATCAATCATATGCATGACCAGAAATGCCAGAATGATCGAACCGGAAATAAACATCCAGGAACTGGTCCGTCCCATCGGAGTGCGACCGAAAATGGATGGTGGTTCCTCAATCTTGCTCTGTGTCTGCTGATAACTGATATGACGTGCTTCGCGATTGTCACGAGTCAATTTGAATGCCAGGGCAATATGCACGAACAACAACAGAAACAGCCCGGTTTCGGCAACTGGTAACAGCATCATGCTATGCAATTCGTGGGCGTAGTTATTGTAAGAATCCGCCCCGACATACACGAGCAGATTGCCCGCTAAATGCACGACCAGAAAGCTACACAGTAAAAGCCCGGTGATCCCCATCACGAACTTCTGACCAATGGAAGAGGAGAGTAAAGTCATCAACCATTTCGTAGCTGATTTTCCGCCTGTTGACGGAGATGCCTGTTGTTTCTCACTCAATTTCGTCACCATAATCAAGCTCTCGCCCGGTTACCCTGAGGCGATCCTGTGAACTATTTTGTGATATGAAAATCTTATCTGAGCGCCCTGCTCACAGCCTTTCGCTCTGAATCTGTTCTGACTCAACGGAAGGGCAGTCAGATTTCTGATACTACTTAAGTTATTATATTTCTTTGCCTTGGAACATCAATCTTTACCTAATTATAAACTTGGATGCTTTTCCAAATATCAGGCATTCTTCATTGAGTTCTAGAGCAAGACGGACTGATTTCAATCGAAACATCCGAATATCCATTCATTCCGCCTCATCTGGAGGCAAATTAATGTTTTACTCGCCTCTGTTCTCTTTACATCGGATAGACGCCGATTGATCTCCGCTCCTCCTTTGACCTTTACGATTATTTTCTCTTTTTCTTCTTGCTGCGTTGTGATTTTACCTTCCGGCTTTTCTTCTTCGTGTTCGGCTTCGCTTTTGACGAAGACTTCTTGGCCGACTTTTTATTTTTCTGACGAGAGGGGCCTGCGTTTGAGGTCTTTCCCACCTTTTTAGAACTGGGCAGTCGGAAATCCAACTCACGGCGATCCAGATCGATCTTCTCGACTTCCACAGTTAAGAAATCGCCGATCCGGTATTCCTGCCCGGTCCGTTCACCCACAATACTGAATTTGGCGGCGTCCTGATGAAAGTAATCATGCTTTCCTAGACGGCTGATGTGCAACAGCCCTTCCACTGGAACATCCGTCCCTCTACAAAACAGGCCAAAGGTCTCGACGCCTGTGATCATGGTTTTCAGGGTCTTGATGTTATTCTCAATCATCCATGAAAGCAGTTTCACTTTGGTCAACTCACGCTCAGCCGACTCTGCCCGACGCTCTCGCAGGGAAAGCTCATGCCCCAACTGCCTGAGCCCTTGTGGGCTTTGCCCCTTCCCCTTGTCCGGCCGTTCCAGTATTTCATCAATCATGCGATGTATCGTTAAATCAGGATAACGGCGGATCGGGCTCGTAAAGTGGCAGTAGTGATCAACGGCCAAAGCATAGTGACCTAACTCCTCATCGGTGTATTCTGCCTGTTTCAAACTACGCAGCAACGCATAATTGATCGCCTGTTCTACAGGTGTTCCATGAACCTGCTCGATCAATCGCTGGAGATCTTTACGGCTCTGGGCTTTTTTAAGCGTATAGCCCATCGCATTGACGAATTCTGCAAACGCGACCTGTCGCGGCAATTCCGGAGAGGGATGCACGCGTCTCAAAAATCGCAGATTCCGATCGTTAAACGCTTCCGCCACAGAGATATTCGCGGCCAGCATAAACTCTTCGATGATCTGATGACTTTCATCATGCTCGCGTTCGACCGCGCCACTCACACGGTGCTTGTCATCAAAGGTGAGCCGGACTTCCGAAAGATGTAACTCCAACGCACCGGCTGAGAATCGGCGTCCCCGCAGAATCATCGCCAGATGATGCATGTTTTTCAGCAACTCTCGCACTTGGGGAGAAACATTTTTCCCTTCGTCATCGCGTCCCTGAATGATTGGCAGAACCTGTTCATAAGCAAAACGCTGTGTTACCTGTACCGCGGAATTGGCAAACTCCGTATGGACGGGAACCCCCTCAGCCGTGAACTCAATAAAGGCAGATTTCGTGAAACGTATCTGACCTTCCTGCAGGCTGGCCAATCCATTCGAGATGATTTCCGGCAACATGGGAATCACCTGGCCCGGCAGATACACGCTGGTTCCCCGCCGCTTCGCTTCGCGATCCAGAATCGAACCTTCTTTGACGAAGTGCGCCACATCGGCAATATGCACGCCTAACAGCCAGTGCCCTTTTTCGTTTCGCGTTAATGAAATCGCATCATCGAAATCGCGGGCATCGGCAGGGTCGATCGTCACAATCGTCTCTTTGGTCAGATCGCGACGGTTTCCCAATTTTGTTTCATCAAACAGACTGGCCTGCTCGCGGGCTTCTTTCAGCACCTCTTCCGGAAACTCCATCGGGATTCCGAATTCATAAACGATCGAAAGCAGATCGACGCCCGGCTTCCCGTGTGGACCCAGCACCTTGGAAATGACGCCCTGCCCCAGATAATCCTTGGAAGGAAAATGCAGGATGTCGATAACCACTTTGTCTTCCGAACTGACTCCTTTGGCTCCCGGGTCTCCTACATGAATTGGAGAATTGAAAATTTTGCCGTCCACGTGGACATAACCTTCGCCGTGCGATTCAAAATAGGTGCCAACAAAAGTCGTCGAAGCCCGTTCGATAATCTCCACCACCCGGCCGCAGATCTGGCCTCCGCTACGTCGGCGGTTGATCACCGTGGCATAGACTTCGTCACCCGTATGGGCATCTCCCAGATCGCGTTCAGAAATATAAAGATCGCCCGCGTGACGCTGGTCGTGTGCGATATCATCCGGTTTATGATGGGGAATCAGATAACCCGCGCCAGAACTGGTCTTTTTAATGGTTCCCGCAATCCAGCCCTCTTTTTTGACCGGACGAATCAGCCCCGAGTCCGAAACCAGAATATCCTTTCTGGAACGCAGCGTTTCGATTGCCTGCTCAAATTCCGCAGATGTGGACTTCGAACCTCCCACCTTTTTCAGCAGCGCTTTTTCACGCACGGGCGTATAACCGGGCCGGGTTACATAATCGAGAATTTTCTTCTCAAAATCGGGCATCAACTCAGTCCTCGGTTATTCCCTTAAATAGTTTTCGCTGCAAGCGGGGCGAATAGGGGGTCCAGTTCGATGTGGAGTTCAAGTCGTCGTCAATGAATCGCGCAAACTCATTGACCTTGGCATCCAGGTTATCGAGATGATGCAAGGCAACCGCTTCGGGAGTCATGGGTAAGCGGGCACTACCAAATTCATACGTCCCATGATGACTGACAATCATATGTTTCAGCCGCAGTTCTGCCTCTTTCGGAAACGATTCGCCCGTCATTTCCTGATAAGCGTTGATTTTCTCGGTCAGCATCTCCACACCGATAATCAGGTGTCCTAATAATTGACCTTCATCCGTGTAGACGAATTCGTTCTCGTAACCGAGCTCCCGCACTTTGCCAAGATCATGCAAAAAGACACCCGCCAGCAAGAGACTCATGTCGGCTTTGGGATACAAATCCGCCACACGCTGGGCTGTCTCCATTAAATTGACGACATGCTCGATCAGCCCGCCATGATAGGCATGATGAGTTTTGACGCCCGCCGGTGCTCTGCAGAATTCATCCATCAGCCCTTCATCAACCAGAAAGCACTCCATTAACGTGCGAATCTCATTGTTTTCGATGCTCAACAGCATCTCGCGGAGTTTGCTCAGCAGCTGCTGCACATCCTGTGGTGCCTGTGGTTGAAACTCGGCGGGATCAAGATTTTCCGCGGAAACGGGCTCGATATAAGTCAGAATAATTTGCAAGGTTCCCTGAAACAGATGCACCTTGCCTTTGGCCTGGACGTAATTTCCCGATTGAAAATGCTGCATCCGTTCTTCAACGACATTCCACATCCGGGCATTCACGACACCGGTACAATCTCGCAAATCGGCTGATAAAAACAGGCTGGCATTCCGGTTGGCACGTAACTGCTTATCAACCAACAGAAAAACCTCATTGACCGTATCACCATCTTTCAACTGATTTATATATTGACGAGACATCTCGAGTCGGCTTTCAGAAACACTTTTAAAACGCTATTGTCGATCTAAAGTTTCGCTAAGAAACACAATAGAGCGATCTTACGCCGTTCGATTCTGCTCAACAAGTCCGACACCAGTCCGTTCTGAAAGTCTCTCCCATTTGATTCTGTCCGCTTCTAATTTCATACTGACCGGAGATTCTGCCAGCTCAATTAAAATACAACAACACTTTCTCTCGCCCATACTTAGGGCAATGAGAATATTTTTCCGACAGTCCAGGCCGAACCTTTTGAATACGAATCTGTTCTGCTAGACTGTGTCCAGTTTTACTGTAGCGTCTCCCAGGCCATTTGGACCGAGTACTTTAGGTTGAGAGACGCCGACTTCACCTGAGACCCATCCAACTACGTAAACATTTTCAAATTAAATACTTAAGGAAATAACGTGCGCTGGTCAAACACCCTGATCCCGACTATCAAAGAAGTTCCCGCCGATGCGGAAATTCCCAGCCATCAGTTAATGCTCCGCGCAGGGCTCATTCGCCAGTTGATGGCCGGCGCTTATACATATCTGCCACTGGGCTGGAAAGCCATTCAGAAAGCAGCGCAGATTGTCCGGGAAGAAATGAACGCTGCTGACGCCGCCGAACTGCACATGCCCGCCCTGCAACCGTTGGGACTGTTTGAACGAACGAATCGTAAAGAAGCCTTCGGTTCGGTCTTGATTCAATTTGACGTCCCTCGTGGCAACCGCCAGATTCCCATGGCATTGGGGCCAACTCACGAAGAAGTCGTCACCGACTTAATGAGTCACTGCATCAGTAGCTACAAGCAACTCCCTTTGACCGTGTATCAGATTCAAACCAAGTTCCGAAATGAAGAGCGACCCCGCTTCGGCGTTTTACGCACGAGCGAATTCCTGATGAAAGACGCTTACAGCTTCAGCTCCTCGGTTGAACAACTGGATGAAATCTACGACCGCATGTATCGGGCGTACTGCCGGATTTTTGCACGCTGCGGTTTGAAATACCTCCCTGTCGAAGCCGAAAGTGGTCCGATTGGGGGCGACGCGTCTCACGAATTCATGATTCCCGCCGACAACGGGGAAGATTCGATCGTGTACTGTGAAACATCCGGCTATGCCGCCAACATGGAACGCGCTGACACAGGTCGCACAGCTCCCGAAATCAAGACGTCGGCGAATGCAGGTACGCTGGAAAAACAAGCGACTCCCGAAGCCACCAGCATCGAACAGGTCAGCAAACTTCTGGGCTGTGAGCCCTCCCAGATGATCAAAACGTTGATCTACGTTGCCGATGAAGAACCGGTTGCCGTGCTCATTCGCGGCGATCACGAAGCCAATGAAGGCAAGATCCGCCGCGCCCTGGATGCGGCATCCGTCGAAATGGCCGACGACAAAACCGTTCAAGAGGTCACCGGGGCTCCCACCGGATTCGCCGGGCCTGTGGGGATCAAGTGTAAAATCATCGCCGATCATGACATCCCCGTCATTGAAAACGCGATCACCGGTGCCAACGAAGCCGACTCGCATCTCTTGAATGTGAATGTCGGCCGAGACTATCAACTGGAAACGACATACGACCTGCGTAACGCGGAAGCCGGCGATCCCTGCCCGAAAAGTGGCGCGCCGCTGACCATCGTACACGGCATCGAAGTCGGCCACGTCTTCAAACTGGGAACCAAGTACACCGAAGCACTCGATGCACAATTCCTGGATGAAAAAGAAAAGCGGCATCCGATTATCATGGGCTGCTATGGAATCGGCGTGAACCGGATTGTTGCCGGCCTGGCAGAAACACGCCACGATGAGAAAGGCTTGATCTGGCCCCTTTCCATCGCCCCTTATGAAGTCCTTGTGATTCCTCTGAACACGAAGGATGAGGAAGTCATGCAAACCGCGGAGCGCTATTACAGCGAGCTCAAAGCGGCTGGCGTGGACGTACTGTTTGATGATCGCAATGCCCGCGCGGGAGTCAAATTCAATGACGCCGACCTGATTGGAATTCCCTATCGCGTCGTCATCGGCGGCAAAGGACTGAAGAATGGTGAGATCGAAACCAAATGGCGCACGGCGGAAAACGCGGAAATGATAGCCGTCGATGCAGGTATTGCTCCGATCCTGGAAGCATTAGAAGCGAAGAAGCAGGAAGAATATCAGGCAGCCAACGTCCCTGAGTAAGAGAGCCTTCCTGAAGACGAAACCGGAATCAAAACAGCCGGCAGAGAATAAACCTCTGCCGGCTGTTTTTTGATTTCGTCGTCGATCAGTTCAAAGAGACTACTTCAGTTCTTTGATCCGAATGTCTTTCCAGGCTACGGAATAAGGGCCGGTTCCCTTTTTGATACCGTGCACCTGCAGGCCGATGAATCCTTTGGGATGCGTTTTATAAATCGCTTCGTCGGTCAGGTCTTCGATCTTCTCGCCGTTAATCCAGGTCTGGATGCGTGGACCATTGGCAACGATCCGGAATTTGTTCCACTCGCCATCTTTCAAATTCTTGTGGGGCTTAAGCCGTTTCTCAGGCGTCAACCAGCCACGTCCAGTCGCTTCACCATAGACATAACCGGCTTCGGCACCATTTGCGCCACTGGCTTCGATTTCCACCTGAGGGCCATTGACGCGACCGTTTCCGTCCTTCTGCTGGCTACGAATCTGCACACCTGAGTTCAATTGATTGTGAACTTTAACTTCAAACTCCAGCTCAAAGTTTCCATACTTTTTCTTAGTGCACAAGAATGAGTTAGGGCTGCCTTCGGAAGTTGTCCCTTCAATCGTACCATCGACGACTTTGTAGGTGGCGGTTCCATTGTGCTGCACCCAACCATTGAGGTTTTTACCATTGAACAGATTCACCCAGCCGGACTTGTCACCCGCCTGAACGCTGCCTGTCAGACAAACAGCCGCCAGGACAGCCATACTGATTCCTAATACGCGAGTTCGTGTCATGTTTTCTCTCCAAAAAAAGTCTCAGTGTTGTTAGTAGATCTAAAGCAGATTCGCCATCTTAACAAAGCAGGCGTTACAAATCGAGCGGCCGCCGTACTATCAATTCCACTACGGAGCCAGAATCGGTCCCGGTGTATTGATCGTCGTCGCCTGCCTGGCGTCACCGGGCATTTCACGATGTTCAAACTCGGGCGGCGCTGGCTTCCCCGGTCGTTGATTCCGGTCCAGCGTCGGATTCTCGGGAACGGTATCCCCCGTTTCCGCAGTCCATTCATCCAGCACCTTCCTGAGTCGGGTCAAGTCGGCAGCATACTCCGGTTTCGAAGCCAGATTCTGAAACTGATGCGGGTCTTCTGTGACCAGATAGAGTTCTTCAGCTGGTCGAGGCTTCAAAAAGACATCCTGCTGAAATTCGTTCAGCTTGCCAGCCTTGAATCGTTCCCAGAGCACTTCGCCCGAAGGGAATTCAATCGATTCGACACACAGGTTCCTCTGTTCCGGCCAGGCATTGCGAATGTAAAGCATATCTCCCGAGCGGACCATTCTTTCATGGGCCTTAAAAACGTGCCAGTTATGTTCGGCAAACGCATAATCGCGCACTTTGTCATCGGGTTGCTTAAGCACTTTTTGAAAGCTGACTCCCTGAATGCGCGGGTCAGGTGAGACTCCCGCCACTTCAAGAAACGTCGGGCCAAGATCAATCGTGCTGACGAGACTCTTGCTCACGGTTCCCGGCTTGACGGCGGCAGGCCAGCGCACAATCAACGGTGTTTTGATGCCACTATCATACAGTCTGGTTTTACACCGGGGGAAAGGACGACCATTGTCGGCGAAAAACAGAACGAGTGTGTTGTCAGCGATTCCCTGCGCATCGAGTTCATCCAGTATTTTGCCAGTAAAGAAATCAATGCGGCTGATTTCATCATAGTATTGCGCGAGATCCTTACGTGTTTCTGGTGCATCAATCAGATAAGGAGGTACGACAACCTCATCGGGTTTGTGAGGTTGATATTCGTTAGACGCTTGCCACTTCCGATGGGCATCCACTGAAGCAAACCAGCAAAAAAATGGTTTGTCTTTCGGGCGTTTCTTAAGAATCGGAACCCAGTCGGCTTCCCGGCCCGGCCCCTTGCCTTTCGAAACATGATCAAAGGCAGTCAACGCATAAGGTCCCATATGCTGCTTACCGGAAATGACCGTGTAATAGCCGGCATCTTGTAATAATTGGGGAAATAAAACCTGCCCTTCAGGGAGCGGCGTGTGCAATTCGGGAGCGCCGGTATTATGCGGATAGCGACCGGTGATCACACTGCATCGACTGGGGCTGCAACTGCTGGTGGTGAGATACGCGTTATCAAAACGCAATCCTTCTTTCGCCAATCGATCCAGGTTGGGTGTTCGAATCGAGGGGTGCCCATAACATCCCAGATCATTCCAGGAAACATCATCAGCAAAGATCATGATGATATTGGGACGGGATGGCGCTGGTTTGTTTGCAGCCTCACTCGCGGAAGCCAGCAGAACAACGCAGACAAGACAAAGCAGAGAGTTCCACAAACGCATTTGAACATGCAACATGCACGCTACCTCAATTTAAAAGAGCAGAGAGAAATGAGAACCTGTCAAAAACAGCACCCTCTACGGTACTATAACAGGAGAGACATCTCAATCTTGAGGTAGCAAATCGGTTTTGAAGATTCTCCAAAACCCGTTTCATAAACAATCATTAGTAATCAAACGTCATAATCCCCTTCGGGATCAATTCCAAAATCTTCCGTTTCCTCGGTTTCATTTTCCAGAAACGAGTTCTCGTCGACATCTGATTCTTCGGCTTCTTGAACCGGTTCAAATGAAATGGTGAGATGGACTTCATGATGAACGATCGGATTAAACTGTTCGCCCAGTGGTTCAAAACGGAGATGGATATTTGCTTCAGAAGCAATTTCATCGGCCGTTTTTTCTGCCGTTTCCGCTAAATCATTCTGGCCACTTTCTCGGTAACAGGCTCCCAACGACTTCCAAGGGAGCTGGCTATGGGGTATCGGTAATAAATCAGCCGCATATTGCAAAGGTTGAATCGCTTCTGAATAACGTCCGACTCGTTTCAATGATTCCCCGCGTAAAAAAGAATAGGAAGCGGTGAGAGAACCGGGATCACTCACTTTATCAAGCTCCCTGAGTGCTTGACGGGGCATCCCCAATTCCAGATAGCCTTCTGCAGCAATCAATCTTCGCACTGTTTTTTTAGGAATTCGAGGGATCATCATAATAACCTCCAGTTTCACCTGATCTGGCGAACTTAGTTGGTTGAATTTTTTCGGGAAATCAACGCCTCTGGACCAGATTTGTTTTTTCCCATTCTGGAAAAACGTAGTTGAGAGTCCTCTGGATCAATTTTACCGCATAGAATGTGCCAAATCTCCTCCCTTACCATTATTAACAAACGTAAATCATTACTGAATAACAACTTAAACAACAGTGGCAGTCTCCACTCAAACATAGACAGTGCCATTTTGACAGCCAACCTGATATCATAGTGGTTGCAACGTGCATCGAAACTGCACAGGTTGCACCTCGCAGGGGCTTTTCTTTAGACAATCGGCAGCAGGAGCCGGTTCGCCTCTCGAATCTGAACTGATGTTCGATTCCCACAGCAGATTGCCAAAGCCTCTGCTTTCAATACGTGGCGAACAGGAATTATTCAGCAAGAATTTTGCGAAACTTGCCGTCAAATTCAAAGTTTTCGAGCATCGTCGCGGGAGGCTTCTGTTCGTTCGGCTTGGGATCTTTAGGCCAGACCGTTGAGATCCGGGAAGGATCGCTTTGTAACCAGTCCTGGTGGCTGGTTGCCTTCTCCGGTTTCAAGAAGAGGACGGTCTTGATTTTAGAAGGATCAATTTCAACCTTGGGTTCAGCATCCGCTTCGGTTTTTGCCACTTTTGCTGCTTCTTCTTTTTTGGTGGCATCTGGCTTGGCTCCTGCTTTCAGAGCTTTTGCAGCCGCTTCGGCTTTCTGTTTTTCCTTTGCCGCCGTTTCTGCTTCGATCCACTCTTCCAGAGTTTTCACCTCTCGTTTAGGTGCCTCTTTCCCGGTCTTGGCAGTCTTCATTTTGGATGTTTCAACAAAGCGGGCAGGTTCCCGATAATCAACGGTGCTCGCATTCGCAAACTCTTCACCACTAGCTAAAGGATTCCCAATCTTGGAACCGGCAAACTGGGTTCCTTCTTTATAAATCGATCCCCGCTGAAATGGTCCCGCTCCCAGAATCCAGGTATCGCGGGCGGAACTCTTTGCCTGAAGCACTCCCGATTGCCAGACACGCTCGCGTGTTTTCTGGTTGTAAGCAAAGACACTGATTTTTGCGGCTGCGGTTTGATTATTCTTTTTCGCCAGAGAGATCTCTGGGATCGTAGGAATTGCGGGAGCCGTGGGAACCAGTGAGGCAGCAGAATTCAGCATATTACTGGCAGGAATTCCATAATTCACTTCATGTCCGTTGGTGGCCAGTGTACCCACACGCGCCTCGATGACATAATCGGCGTCTTCTTTTTTCTCTTGAATCAGGCAATTGGCCGCCACAATCTGTTGTCGCAGTGAACTGATAATATAATCAGCATTCACAAAGCCAATCCCTTTTACAGTTCTGATATACGTCGTATCAAAGTACACTTTCTGATTCGCCAGTGTACTGAAATCGAGGTGAGAAATGGTTTGATCCACCGCATCAGAAGTCAATAACTGCTCGGTCGCACTATTACTGATCATCTTGCCGCACCCTGATAACAGAGTCAGCAATAACATACATAAACAAGTATGAACGCGATTGTTTAAGAATCGATTGAAATCAAACATGAGTTGTGGCGATCGTCTTTTCAGCACAAATTTGTCAACACGATTTCCACTGACCGTTTGAGAAATCCCAACAGACAGTAGCCCGGAAACACAGTGTGAAAGGGAACGTCCATACGTCATCATTTTTCATCAATGCTAACATTGATGATTGAATCCGTATTTCTGTTTTATTGTGTAGGAAAGGTGGCCAGAACCAGAAAGGAACTTGGACCAGGAGGTTGTGACTCTGCCCTGATGCGTATGGGATACGATCAAAGACACAGGTGAATCTGAGTGAATCCTTAAGTGAGAGGATTTAAGAAATCAGCTCAGGGGCGGAGTATAACGAACGCATCGCGAAACTCAAATATGATTTTCAACACAAGTAAATCGACATAAAACAATACAATAAAACACCTTATATCTATTTCACAAAACTCACTATAACAAGAATTCTGATAATTTCCGATGTTTCAGCGGGGAATCCGGGGGGCACTAAACCGGTTGAACTCAGTGAAACTGGACATCCGGGAAGAAAGATCATTCCACTCAAACGCCTTTTTTTGCGTTTCAGTCAGGCTCAAAACCGCACAGGTCACTTCGATCTCTTCGACCGCTTCGGCGGTCAAGGAAGCGACTTCAGCCAGTTCGTGATAGCCTCCCAGGCGAAAACATTCGCTCAACGAACTCCAGGCCTTGCGGCTTTCCATCACAGGAAACAGACGCGCTGCCTGATGTAATGGTTCAATTGCTTCATGATACTTTTCCTGACGACGGTAGGCTTCTCCAATCAGATAGAGCCGCATCGCTTCGAGCACGCCAGCGTCTTCCATCGAGTGCAATGCATCGAGTGCCTGTATGGGCATGCCCAGTTCCAGATATCCTTCGGCGGCCATAATCTTGTGAATCACTTTGGGAGAAACATTTTCTAACATTATTCAATTCCTTTTTTTACCGGTGGGGCAAGCAATCCATTGCCCGGCTGCATTTCTGTTTCCATGACAGGTCTCAATCCTCTGAGACACAAAAACTCATACAGGTTCTCAAAAGCAACCCTCGTACCAATCAACAGATCACCACAATTAAATTCTCCTATCTCGCTACACTCAAACACTTTTTAGCAACAAGAAAAATTACTTCGTATCCGAAGAAACGGGGAAGAATGCACTTTCTACCCTGAATTCATCTGTAATTTCTACATCACTCCTGGTTGATGTCTCTGCATGCAATCCTGTTCACAGCACATCACAAAACTTGCACTTCCCCCTCGAAACCTGCATGATAGAGCTCAAACACATTCATCATTTGAACTGCTTGAAAACAGATCTTCTTTTTAAGACTGAGGATGAACCTTATGCTGCCGCGCTTGAAGCCATCACCCCGTTTTTCCCTTTCACTCATTTTGAGTCTGGTCTTCTGCTGCTCTTTTCCCCTGATGGGCCTGGGAAATTCAAAAGCCCATGCGGCTGAACAACAACGACCGAACATCCTTTTCATTTTTACAGATGACCATGCCTCCCACGCGATGAGCTGCTACGGCTCTAAAGTCAATCAGACACCAAATCTTGACCGGATTGCCCGAGAAGGAATGCGGTTTAATAACTGCTTCTGCACGAACAGTATTTGTGGCCCCAGCCGCGCCGTGATTCTGACAGGCAAGCACAGCCACCTGAACGGCTTCAAACAGAACGGCAATAAATTTGACGGCTCACAACAGACCTTTCCCAAGATCCTCCGAAAAAATGGCTACCAGACCGCGATCGTGGGGAAATGGCACCTGGCAACTCAACCAACGGGTTTTGATTACTCGGAAATCCTGATCGGTCAAGGCCCCTATTATAATCCCCCGATGATCCGCAACGGCGAGCGCGTCAAGCACGTCGGCTACACAACCGACATCATTACCGACCTGGCCCTCGACTACCTCAAAAACAGCCGCGATCCCAATAAGCCTTTTATGCTGATGTTCCAGCACAAGGCGCCACATCGTAACTGGCAACCCGGTCCCAAACATCTACACATGTACGATGACGTAACCATAGCCGAACCCGACAACCTGTTCGACAATTATGAGGGACGCGGCACAGCTGCCAAACAGCAGGATATGACCATCGCCAAAACCATGACTCCCTTCGACCTGAAATTAACGCCACCCAGAAACCTGACTCCCGAGCAGTTAAAGGTCTGGAATGCCGCTTACGAACCCAAAAACGAAGCCTTCCGGAAAGCCAATCTCACCGGGAAAGATCTGGTCCGCTGGAAATATCAGCGATACATGAAAGACTACCTGCGCTGTGTCGCCTCGGTCGATGATAATGTCGGTCGGATGCTGGACTACCTCGAAAAATCGGGCCTCGCAAAGAATACGATTGTAATGTATTCCTCAGACCAGGGCTTTTATCTCGGTGATCATGGCTGGTTTGATAAACGTTTCATGTACGAAGAATCCTATCGTATGCCGTTTCTGGTGCGCTGGCCAGGTGTCATCAAAGCCGGCAGCATCAATAACGATCTGGTCTCCAACCTCGACTTCGCAGAAACATTTCTGGATCTGGCAGGCGCCCCCATTCCAGACGACATGCAAGGGGTCAGCCTGGTCCCCTTGTTTAAAGGTAACAACGAGAAATGGCGTGAAAGCCTTTACTATCACTATTACGAATTTTATAACAACCGCCGATCCGCCCACATGGTTCGTCGGCATAATGGAGTCCGCACCAAGCGGTATAAACTGATCGACTTCTATAATCTCGGCGAATGGGAACTTTATGATCTGAAAAAAGATCCCCGCGAAATGAAAAACGTCTATGCCGATCCGGAGTATGCTCAGGTCGTGACCGATCTGAAAGCAGAATTAAAACGCCTGCAAACACAGTACAAGGTTCCTGATGACACGGGCTCGGTAGAGAAAGATCCTCCTTCGCTCCATCTCAAGCCTCGCAACAGCGGCGCGGCTCAAAAGAAAAAGAAACCTGCCCGGAAAAACTAAACCGGGCGTCCGCTCCTTCTTGCGGAATCAGGAACGAGGCAGGCGATGAAATCGGATTGCGGCAACCGCGTATTGTCGTGATCCGAGATCCCAGCGCCACGGCGGCAGCATTTCCACATTCTGAACCAGACCAGCCAGCGGAGCATTCCCTTTCAGTTGGGAAAAAAGCACGCCCGGATGGACGCCATGGAAGAAATTGCGCGACGAAAGCAACTGCGAGAGATATTGAGTGAATTGAAAATCGGGCACGTCTTTCAAGTCTGTTGCTGATTCGGAAGATACAAAATCACTCACAACTAAACCCGCTCCCCCCTCCTTGATGAGATCCACAATGGTTTGAAAATGCTGTGAACGAATCGCAACCATCAGTTGCTCAAACTGAGGATGCGTATCCCCGACGGCATTCACGGCCTGCAGAATCAGTTGGCTCAGCACACACGTCGAACAGACCACATCAAACGGGCCGGGCAGATCCAATGCAGCAGGTTGAGAGAACCGCTGGATGATTTCACTCAAATCAGTCTCCGGCAAAGTACTGGCTGCCTCAAAGCCAGCCAGCTCCTCACCTGCCCCGGTGAGATCCCGCACATAGCGAAAGACCCGGGGATCATCGGCTACCTCTTGAGATTGAACGCCGTACTCCAAAGCGCTCTCATCCAGGTCAACCAGATGAACCTCACTATACACCTGCAACAGTCGCTTCAGATCAAGATCATTGCAGTTTCCCGCTCCCAGCACACAGAGCCGCCCCTGTCGGTCTCCCACGAGACCAGTCAGATACTTCATCAGTGTTTCACGGTGCCTGGCGCCCGTTTCCCAGTTGGGACGGCTGGCCAGATTAAATTGAAACTCACCCTCAAATAATTTGTTCATTGCCGCGGTTTGATGGCTCCATAAGACATAGCGGTTTCACAGGTTATACAGATAGAATCAACTTTAAGTCATGCACCAGATATATCAATCGAAAACGAAGGAGAAAACCATTTTTCGCTACCACTAAATCGTTTTGTCAGCCAAACTAGGACATATATCGCAAGACTCTCCATTTTTTATCCTGAATGTCATCTGTAATGTTATTCTTTGTCATTGCTTGCCTGGTCCCTGCGTTTCTGATTTCGTTCCTCTCCACTGCTGCCATGCGCAAACTGGCTCCGAAATGGGGCCTCATAGACCAGCCTGCGCACAGAAAAGTACACACCACGCCGACCCCCCTGGGAGGTGGCGTGGGCATCTGGCTGGGAGTGGTGGTTCCCATCGCCGTCGCTCAATTGACCGTACTGGTGATTTTAAAAACAGGCCTCTCGACCAGCTGGATTCCCCAGGAACTGGTCCCCCATTTAGAGGGAGTCCTCTATCGCTCTGGTCAATTATGGACCGTGCTCGGGGGAGGCACCGTGCTGGCGGTGATGGGGCTGCTGGATGACAAACACAACATCTCCTGGAAACCCCGCCTGGCCATTCAATTACTGGTCGCACTGGGACTCGTTATGGCCGGCATACGAGGAACGCTCTTTATTCAGCAACCCTGGGTCGGCATCGTATTGACAATGGCCTGGATTATCGTCCTGGTCAATTCCTTGAACTTTCTGGATAACATGGATGGACTGACATCGGGCATCGGATTGATCGCAGCGATTTTGTTCGCGTTGATCATGCTGCGATTCACGGGTGAACCTCGCTGGCTGGTGGCTGGTGTGTTGCTGGTGCTCGCCGGTTCGATTGCCGGTTTTTTATGTCACAACTGGCCTCCGGCAAAGATTTTCATGGGAGATTCCGGCAGCTACTTTATCGGTTTGATCCTTTCGACAATGACCATTCTGGGAACCTTTTATCCTGGAGATGCCCCTGCGGGAGCATCGGTTGCCAGTCGTCATGTTATTCTGGCTCCACTTTGCATTCTGGCGATTCCCCTCTATGATTTCTGCACAGTCATGATTATTCGTCTGAAAGAAGGACGCAGTCCTTTTCATGCTGACAAAAGTCATTTTTCGCATCGGCTGGTAGAACTGGGACTGAGTAAACGTGATACTGTGCTGACCATCCATCTGGCGACACTGACGACCGGCGTGGGGGGACTGATTTTATACGAAGTCTCTACCTGGAATGCCGCCCTGCTCGTCATATTGATGATTTTATGCGTGCTGTGTATCGTGACGATTCTGGAGAACGTTGGTCGGAAAAATCGGAATGAGTAAACGCCGAAAACAGAACCGATCGCAGTCGACTCAAGCCACCTCTACGTCAGCTGCGCCCGCATTCGGTAGACTATCCGGGCTGCTGAACGGCATTCAGCTGTTTCTGATTGGCACTCTGATTACGGCCCGCTATTTCCTCCCTGCCGAATCAGCGCCTCAAGGAGAGACCCTGGCCATCACATTCGGATGGTTCATCCTGGCGATACTGTTTTGCGGCACGTTGCTCACAGAGCGTACCCGCGTCTTTCGGGCAGACCGCTACGATCTGGGTGTCTGGCTACTGGTCCTGGGACAAGTTATCTCAACACTGGTCATGATCTATACTGCAGAAGGTCAACAACGAGCCGCCTTGAATATGATGTGGGAATGGGTCGGTTTAGGACTGACTTTTTCTCTGACCCGTCGCCTGATTGCGACGACATCGCTGCGCACCACATTATTACAGGGATTCTTGACCACCATTGTGCTGCTCTCAATCTACGGGATCTGGCAACATCACTGGATGTACGACCAACTGGCTCAAGAATACCTGTCTGTACGACAACAATATGATGCGGCTGATTCTCCTGCAGAACGTGCCCGGTTCCAGCAACAATTGAACTCAATGGGCGTTCCTGCAGATTCGCTTACAGGCAGTGGGCAAAAGTTGTTTGAACAACGGCTGCTCGACAGCTCGGAACCCCTGGGCATGTTTGCTCTGGCAAATACTTTTGCAGGCCTGCTGGCGGTTGGCTTCCTGATTACATTTGCACAAACGATTCCTGTTTTGTTTTCCAAAACCGCAAACGCCGCTTCGAAATCGGATCGCTTCAAATCCTGGATCCTGGTACTCCCCACGATTCTGATCGGCTATTGCCTGATCCTGACCAAGAGTCGTACTGCCTGGGTTGGCGTCATGGGAGGTCTGGTCAGTCTCGCACTCTTAAAGCTGATTCAAAAACGACAAGGCACAAAGGAACAACGAGCGCTCTGGAAGAAGCAAGCCCTCAAATGGGGCATCGGCGGCATGATTGTCGTTCTCGGCTTCTTCCTGCTGGCAACATTCAGTGGCGGCTTTGACCGGGCCGTTTTGACTGAAGCTCCCAAATCACTCCAGTATCGTCTGGAATACTGGACGGGGACCTGGGATGTCATTCAGGAAAACCCCTTGTGGGGCACAGGGCCGGGAAATTTCCGTAATCACTATCTCAAACACAAACTACCCGGTTCCAGCGAAGAAATTTCTGATCCCCATAACATGTTTCTCGATGTCTGGGCGAATGCCGGCCTGATCGCATTTGCAGGGCTGCTGGCCATTCTCGCTTTGGCCGCCTATCGCTGGCTGATCAAGCCTCTACCGGTCTCTGAGAACACGGAATTGAACACCAGCGCCCCCCATCTTCACTTCTCTCCGGATCAAATCCTGTTATTGCTGGGTTTTGTGCTCTCATTTCCTCTGCTGTGGGGGGAGCAATTATTCTTGCAATCCATTGATGAAATTCGACTCTGGCTGTTCTGCCTGGGCTGGCTGGTGATTTTTTTTACCCTCAATGTCGGTTGGCAAGCCTTGCATGAATCAGATTGGAAGAACTCAGCAGCGTCCTTTGTGCCTCTGGCCTTAGCGTCTGCTTTTGTTGCGCTGTGTATTCATCTGCTGGGCGCTGGAGGAATTGCCATGCCAGCGGTGACCCAAACCTGGCTTCTGCTTCTGGCATTCGCATTTCCAGTGACAACACCACTCAAAGTCAGTGAGAAAAACGAGACAACCAGCAACCATTCTGTTCCAGCATTGCCATTCAAAACTATACATTTGAAAACCGCCAGTTTCATCTTCTGTCTCCTGATTACGTTTTTCTTTATCAGATCGTCATTTGCGCCAACAATCGAGCGAAAAAACCTCGTAAGGGAAGGAGAGCAGGTTCTCTTGCGCGGGAATTCCGCTCGAATTGCGCAACGGTATTTCCAGCAGGCCAGCCAGGCAGACCCGCTCTCTCCAGCCCCCTGGCAGGCATTGGCTGAACTAGAGTTTCGTCAAGGAGCTGAGAATCGGGATGCATTTGAACAAGGGGTCAAACTGAGTCAGGCCGCGATTCAGCGTGATCCTAAAAACCCGCTCAACTACTTTCAGTTAGGACAACACTTTTATCAGCAATATCAAACATCACAAAAACAGGAGGATCTGGACGGCGCCCTCGAAAACCTGAAACAGGCAGTTAGTGGATACCCCCACAATGCCCGCTATCGGGCGGCTTATGCGGAAGCGTTATTCGCTGCTCGCCAAACCAGAAAGAGCCATGAACAGGCAGAGCGGGCAGTTGAGCTGGATGAAGCCAATCGTCGTGCCCAACATGTCGACAAATATTTGAATGACGAGACATTAAGTCGAATGAAAGAAATAATTAACGTAACACAAACGAATCAGAATTGAACTCAGGCGTCCTGCACCTCATAATAACAACAGGTACCGAAATCAGTACCTCAGTTCCAATACAGATTATTTTATCTCACTTATACGACTTCTTTGCTGGTGGAATTATGAATCTTCGTACCATTCTTACAACAGTGGTTGTTCTCATCGTCGCGCTGGTCGGTACTGTCTGGCTAGGGCGAGGAAATGGCGATCTCGAGCCGACAACACCTGCCCGACCTGCAGCAGACCCAGATGACGACCGTCCCAAGATCGCAGCAAAAGGTCCTTACCCGAAAGCGGTAGTAGAAA